>JAUBSN010000004.1:0-171742 GCA_036704825.1 Microcoleus sp. F8-C3
TGACTGAATCTGTCTTGAGTACTCGTTCTGGTCAGATTCCTCCTTCTCTTCTGCCACGCTAACCCCGTGAACTTCTACCATTTTTGCTTACGGCGATTGCTTCCAGCCTCCTGTGCTGGGCAGCATCGCTTGATAGCGCTTTGCTCCAATTTGTGCAAGCTATCTTTGCATTGAAGCTTATTATTTCTGCTTCTGCTTGGCTCCTAGACGATGCCATTATTGCCATCTTAAAAGTTGATTTGATGCAGTTTCGCTTCCGGCTCATCTCCAGTTCTGTGGCTGCTTTGATAGGTTTGGGGGTGATGTTATGTCGCTCTTAAAGGTGTCCGTGCTTTCGTTGTCTGGCTTTACTCTTTGGCTCCTGCCACCGTTTGTTTTTTCCCGCCGAATTCCTCTGCATAGTTTCATGCAAGGCGTTGCCCTGGTGTCGAGTTTTGCCTGTTGCTTTGAAGCCCGTAAAGGTGCTTTGAAATTAGCAAAAGATGAAGAATTCGAGGCACTGAAACAAGCGGCCATTGACAGCGACGTGGTGCATGAAATCAGCACATCAGTATATGTATCAGAGGAAGTTCGCAAGAAAGAAGCTGAAGAACTTCTGGCAGCGAACTCGCGAACTGAGCAAGAACAGGAGGGAGAACTAGAGGCAATAAGAGAATCGCTAGAATTGTTGCTGAATAAAACTTCTAGCGATTCTGGCGAATTGACAGTGACGAATTTATCGCCTAAGCAGCAAGAACAAATCGAACTGATTCTGCGTTGTTATGCGAGGGGTATCACTGGCAAGAATAAAATCCTCAAAGAAGTTTGGGGAGTCTCAGCAGGTAGCAGTCAAGCGTACCGCGATGCTAAGGCTGAGTATGAATTCTTGATGCCGTTTGTGAAGGGAGAAAATGATGACTAGACTGCCAAACATTCCAACTACAGCAGCCTTGAGATTGACTGGTACTAAGTCAGAAATAGAGCTAGTATTGGCAATTTTGCGGGGCAAAGATTTCTTCTGGAAAACTAACGGCAAGTTCTACCCGCAGCGGGGCGATGAGAATCAGTACGCTTACTACCTCAACGACTTGCAAGTACCTCAACTGGCGGCAGCAGTCCCGCCGCCAACACCAGGGGAGCCACAACCTCGACCTTGGGATGCGGTTTTGGGAGGTCAGGGCGATCGGTAGCGGCCGAACAAATTCATCGGTGTAAGGTTTGGCGCAACCCTAGGGCTGCGCCCAATACTTCCCTCCTGAAACCTTCTCACAGCAAGGCTTCTAACCACTGGCATACATTCTCAGAAAATAGCTGGTGGTTGTGTACACAAGTACCAGGCTGTAAGCCAAGTGTAGTAAGGCTTTCATCGGTAAAGTTTTTTGTACAGCCCTAGGGTTGTACAAAAAACTTTACTACTGAGGAGGGTTCCCCCAAGCGGCCAATCCGAAAGAGTACCTCAATCAGTAAAATTAGATCCCATGAACAAGTGGCTGATTAGGAATCTAAAACCAGCAACCCGAAACATGGCTCCACAGAGTGCAGCCAAACTTGTTCGCATGATTGAGTCTCGGACTAAGGGGGCAAAGACCAAGCAGGAAGCCCAGCAGCGGGTAGAACGATTGATTGCAGAGACTATCAACGGTTTGAGGGCGCGGGGGATGTCGCAGGAACGCATCGTCGATCGCATAACGATAATTGGTCAATTTGCTCTCATCTGGATTGACCTTACTTTTGCCTTACTGCTGGCTTCTTTCAGTCCTGCTATCCTTCTGCTGCTTTGTCTAGCAACGACGCTAGACAGCAATCTAGTGCCTGAGCGGCGAGATTTTACCTTTGAAGAGATAAAGCAAAGTCTCCTAGACCGACATTGGCCGCCACAGAGACAGCGTTGTGATTTCGTAGCTGCGTCCGCTTACTGTTTCAGTTTGCGGGCCGGCTTCACCTGTCTACAAACTTAAGCACTAAGTCGTACTCTGCATTATTTTTTCGACTTTCAACCTCTGTAAACGCCAAAAGACCACTGCTATAGATTGAAGCCCTACTTGCAGCGGTCTTTGGTTCGTCGCCTCTAGAAGAGGTGGATTTTTCATCCGTATATGAATAATAACTCAATGAACGGGAACAAATCAGGTACTCGCAAACTTGTTCATGTAACCAAAGACAGTCCCTGTCCTCACTGTGGTAAATCAGATTGGTGCTACTCGATCGGCGACCTCTCGGTCTGCAACCGCGACCAACCGCCCGCTACTGGTTGGGAAGCGACTGCGAAATCCGATCAGGACGGCCATTTTTACTACGCTCCCATCCAAGAAAAAAAAGCCATCCGTCCCGCAGATACCCGCTACTTCTACTATCCTGCTCGCGACGGTTCCCCGCTTGTCAGGGTCGGCCGAAAAGACTTCGGGGACGGTCGTAAAAAGAAAATTTGGCAAGAACATTGGGACAAAGATAAGAACGACTGGGTAATGGGAATCGGTAACGTTCAACGTGCCAGCATCCCGATTTACCGCTATGCCGATGTCCAAAAGGCGATCGCAAACGGCGACTACATTTTCATCGTTGACGGCGAGTCGTGTGCCGATGCTCTTTGGGATTTAGGTTTGGCCGCTACTACCAGCATCGGTGGCATGGGCAAATGGCGAATCACTGACACAAGCGATTTACAGGGCGCGAAGGTTGTTATTTCCCCTGACCGTGACATACCAGGGATTGAGGATGCGGCAAAAATTTTCCAGCAATTCCCAGAGGCTCAGTGGCTGTACTGTTACCCAGAGTCTTGGGCTTGGAATAATCCACAAAAGAGTCAGGGATTGGATGTCAAAGATTGGATTGAAAGCGAAAAACTCAAAGCCCAAGACATACTAAATTCTCTAACTCCTCACCCGCGCACGCGAGAAGAAGTAGTATGCCAGAAGTATGACAGTAGTGGAACTGATTACATCCCAGACACTGCACCGACTCCAGAGCGAAACTACATCCAGAAAGCTGTTGATGCGCTGTATTCTGCTAAGCCCTGGGCTTCAATAGCAGGTCAGCTTTTTGAGTTCACCGGGACTCATTACGAGTTACGATCGGAAGCTACCGAGAAACGGCGCATTCTTGAATGGTTGAGCACCTACTCTGAATTCGTGGGGGGGAAATATCGCTGCAACCGTGCCAACTCTGCCAGTTTCAAAGAGGTCTACACTTACATCCTTTCGGCTGTGGCAGTAGACCCCAATAGCATCAATCCTGATGGATTGAACACTACTAAAGGGGTGCTGAAAATCAATCCTGATGGCTCCCACTCGCTTGTGCCGCATGACCCCAAAAATATCTATACCTATGTCGGCTGCACGTATGACCCCGACATTGACGCGACGGATTGCGATCGCCTGTTGGAATGTCTGGAACCCTCACAGCGTGAGATATTCCTGAGAACTGCTGCTGCTGGGTTGAACTTGAAGCTTGTGCGCTCGAAGTTGACGGGGCGGGGCGTCAAAGGTTTGCTGTGCTACGGCGAGGGGTCTAACGGCAAGGATACGCTGCGAGCTGTGTTGGCCGCTGTATTCGGGCGGGGAATGACTAACAAGTCGCTGTCGGATTTCAAGTCCTACGATAATGGCCGCAAGTTCAATCTGTCGGGTGTTTTAGGGGGTGTCTGTAACTGGGCCTCTGAGAACACATCAAAAGTAGACCTAGACAACATCCAGAGCCTTAAACAGTTCATTACTGGCGACCCGATCGATATTGAACCCAAAGGTAAGGACAGCTACGAATACAAGCCTGTTGCTACCTTTTTTGCCAACTGCAACAAACTACCCTCTATCACCGGGGGGACGGCTGCAATTGATGACCGCTATGGCATCCTGAGCTTCAAAAAAACTTACAAGCGCAACGCTGACCCGTCTCAGGGTGAGTTAGAGGCTGACCCGCGTTTTAAGGATGACGAGAAGTTTATCCTTGAGCGGATTGCGCCGGCGATGCTTAACAAGATGCTGGAGCGGTTGCCACTACTGCTGACCGAGGGTATCGACTACAAGGCAACCCGTGAGGCGATGCGGGAAGCTCAGGAAGAAAGCCGACACCTTTGGCAGTTTGCGCGCGAGGTTGGCTTGGAGGTTCAGTCTGGCGGTCGTGTTTGGGTTACGGATTTGTGGCAGCAATTGCAGGACTGGTATGTGGAATCTGGGATTTTAGAGATTGAGGACAGTGGGGAGAAGAAAAAGCCCAAACTGGTTTGGAATGAACTTTCTAACAAATATGACGCTCCCGTGAAAGCTGTCAACCAACTATCGTCAAGGTTGAGTGAGATTTTCCCTAAAGTGCAAGTATGCAAATACCTTGAGCGAGACGATATGGAGCGAAGGGGACAAAGATATTTGCTTGGAGTTGGATTTGTGCAAGGTTCCGTAAAGACTGCGAAATCATTGGTTCCATCGGTTCCAACATCGGTTCCTGTAGACACAGTAAGGGATACCGCGATTTCAACGTCGGTTCCAGCGTCGGTTCCAAAAAATACTGGAACCGATGCTGGAACCGACTCTAATATCCCAGAAACCCTTGCCCCCAAAGGTATTCACAGAGTTGGAACCGATGGAACCAATGATTTCTCACCTTTTGCGGAACTTTGCAATTTACTCTCTCAACTCACTGCTGATGAGAGGCAAAAAATAGCAGATTTACTCACTGGCATTCCTTGCTCTGACCCTATCAAAGCTTTCAGAGTCGGGGACAAAGTGGCTGGCAACAAGCCAGAGGACTCTAGCTACAACTGGCACGGTCGCATCGTTAAGATTACCACCAGTATCAGTTGCAAAGTGGACTGGCAAGAGCGCGAAGGCAAGAAGGGCGGACGGGTAATCTCAATGCTCTTCTGTAACCTGCGGAAAATTTAGCCGCTGCCTGACGACTGACGACTTAACCTCATCCCCCTTAACCGGGGGATTTTTGTGTCTAGGTACGTGCTAGGAATACTAGACAAATACTAGACAGGTACTAGACGACTGACGCTAATTATCTAGGATTGCTAGACAGGTACTAGACGACTGACGCTAATTATCTAGGATTGCTAGACAATTGCTAGACAAGGCGCTAGCATATAGCTAGACAATCGCTAGACAGATACTAGACATGACAGACAGATGCCAGCTTAACTTGAGATTAGACGGTCGCCGTGACTTACTCGAAACCATTAAAGATGTCGCAGCAGCAGAGGGTTTGAGTGTCAACGCTTGGGTAATCCGCACTCTGGAAATAGCGGCCAACCAGGCAATATCAGCGCCAACAATCCAACCTCAAACACAAGTGTCCGAAATTTCGGACATTGAACCAGTGCTAGACAGCTTGCTAGACAATAAGCTAGACACACTGCTAGCGGTCAAATTAGCAGGGATTGAAGAACGCTTGGGAAAATTGAGAGCCTGAGCGATGCGGGCGATGAATCGCTCAGGCTTGAATTGAAAGCGGCCAACAAGCAACTTGCAGAATGGGACGCAGAACTGAATCAGTTGCACGAGCGCAACGGCGATTTAGGGCTGAAGGTGCAGATGCTGGAGCAAGAACTCAAGGAAGCACGGCGCGATCGCCAAACAAATAAAAACTTCGCTCCGACCGTCGCACAATTTCCAGAACCAGCCGACTTACTCAACCAGTTGAAAGCGCGGCTTAAAAAGTCCAGGGCAAATTTGGCAGACGTGGAGGTGGTTTTGGAAATACTTGGGAGCCCAGGAGAGTAAAGTCGCAGTTGAGTCAACCATAGACAAGTCATAGACAAATCATAGACAAGTCATAGACAAAATAAAGGTTCTACAGCTTTCACTAGCCGTAGAACCCTTGAAAATATGTGGTTTTTTGTAAGCCGATGGTGGGATTTGAACCCACGGCCGTTCGATTACGAATCGAATACTCTACCCCTGAGCTACATCGGCACAGACAATTTTGAATTATAGCACAACTATAGCGAAAAAAGCAAGGAGTTGTAGAATTTAATTGAAAATTCCACAACTCCTTGCTCACCAACAGTTAAACGGTCACTTCCGTGTCAGTTGAGCCGCCTCTGGCCCCGGAATAAACCAAACCCCGCTGCATATCCAGCGTCAGCATAGTTCCGTCCCGAATTACCCGGGTGGCATTCTGCACGCCCACCATCACCGGCACGCCCAAGCGCAAACCGATAATCGCGGCGTGAGAAGTCAAACTGTCCTCCTCCGTCACCACACCTGCGGCTTTCCGAATCATCTCCACAAAAGCGACGCTTGTGTGTTCCACTACCAAAATTTCTCCAGGGTGGAAATTGCCTACATCTGCAGCAGTGCGAGCAACCCTGGCCAGGCCGCTCACCGATCCCAAACCGACACCGGTGCCTTTGCCTAAAACTGCGGTCACTACTTCAACTTTGATCAAATCCGTCGATCCGGCAACCCCTTGCAGAGTACCGGCGGTCATCACCACTAAATCTCCGTCGCAGACTAACTCTTTTTCCTGGGCGACTGTCATGGCAGAGTGAAATGTCTGGCCGGTGGAGGGCAAATCCAGCACCAGCAAGGGTTTTACTCCCCATACTAATTGCAGTTGTCGGGCTACGTCTACGTGAGGAGTAACTGCCAAAATCGGAGTTTTGGGTCGGAACTTCGAGACATTTCGGGCTGTGGCGCCGGTTTTGGTCAGCGTCATGATGGCAGCGGCGTTCAACTGTTCGGAGATTTGGCTGACTGCTTGGCTGATGCCGTTGGGGATCGATCGACCGATATCTTCTACATTCCTAATATTCCGCTTAATTCCCTCCTTCTCCATCCGCACCGCAATTCTCGCCATCGTCGCCACCGCTTCCACTGGGAACTTGCCGACTGCAGTTTCATTCGACAGCATCACCGCATCAGTTCCGTCCAGAATGGCGTTGGCCACGTCGGAAATCTCGGCGCGGGTGGGACGGGGATTGTTGACCATGCTGTCGAGCATCTGGGTAGCGGTAATTACCGGAATGCCCAGGCGGTTGGCAGTAGCAATGAGGCGCTTTTGCAAAATCGGCACGTCTTCGGCGGGCAGTTCCACTCCCAAATCGCCGCGGGCGACCATCACGCCGTTGCAAAGGGTGAGAATTTCCTCCATTTGTTCGATCGCCTCGTGCTTTTCGATCTTGGCAATCACCGGTACTTGCTTGCCCGCACTGGCAATGAGCTCTTTAATTTCGAGTACATCTTGGGGATTCCGCACAAAGCTCAGGGCCACCCAATCGACACCTTGGTCGAGGCCGAACATTAAATCTTTGCGGTCTTTATCTGTCAGCGCTTTAATTGACAGGTAAACTCCCGGAAAATTCACGCCTTTGCTGTTAGAAAGCGGCCCGCCGACTACGACGCGGCAGTAGAGTTCCCGCGATGTGCGGTCTACTTTTTCGACGCGCATTTCCACTTTCCCGTCGTCTAGCAGAATCATCGATCCCTCTGGAACTTCGTCTGCTAGGGGTTCGTAGGTGACGGAGGAAATGAGTTCTGTGCCGGGAACCGGGCGGCTGGTGAGAATGAAAGGGTCGCCGTTTTTGACAACTATAGAGCCTGTCTCAAAGCGCCCTAAACGGATTTTCGGGCCTTGGAGGTCTTGGAGGATGGCTACCGGCTGGTTGAGTTCAAAGGATGTTTGCCGGATTAAGCGAATGCTGCGCTGGTGGTCTTCTTCTGTTCCGTGGGAAAAGTTGAGTCGCAAAGTTGTGGCACCGGCTTCTATAAGCTGGCGCAGCACTTGTGGGTCAGTAGTTGCTGGGCCAATGGTGGCGACGATTTTAGTCCGGCGTAGGGCTTTTGGCAATTGCATCAGCGGTGTTCTGGGGAGGCAGGTGGATTTCTTGTTTAAATTTCGGCTAACGTTTCATCTTTGCACTACAAGCAATGACGCTAGTCTCAAGTCTTAAAAATTTTGATACTCGTCAAAAAAGCAGGTATTGAACAATATATAGAATATCTGACTTTTTACCGATCGGTAATCTTTTCTTCGGCAGCGCTCTTTTTGGCAAATTTTTCCGCTCTCAGGCTTGACATAAATACAGAGATACCCATAGATTTTATTTGGTCTGCTGAGCTCTTTTGCCTAATCTAGCACTGGTATGCTTGTACAGCAGCAATGCTTTGCTGCTTGTGCAGAGGTTAGTTTCTGGCGATCGGACTTTGTTCTTTCATAAAACTTTACTATTGTCCGGCTTGTATCTTATACTACGCAAGAGTGAAATATTAAGGAGCCTTAACAAAGATGTCGGAGGCAGGACGGCCGCTGACAGTGCCGAAAGAGTTTCTGAGTCCTCCCGGTGAGTTGAATCCGACACTACTGCTGTTTTTGAGTGCAGTGGTGATTATCGTGGTTTCTTACTTGGGTTTCTGGTATTGGGAATGGCCCCAATGGTGCTGTTTTTTATTGAACGTGTTGGCTTTGCACATGGCGGGAACTGTGATTCACGATGCGTCTCACAATGCGGCCCATCGCGATCGCACGATCAATGCTATTTTGGGACACGGTAGCGCGCTGATGTTGGGTTTTGCATTTCCCGTGTTTACGCGGGTACATATCCAGCATCACGCCCACGTTAACGATCCCGATAACGATCCAGACCATTATGTTTCGACCGGCGGGCCTTTGTGGTTGATTGCTGCGAGGTTTTTTTACCACGAGATATTCTTTTTCAAGCGCAAACTGTGGCGAAAAAATGAACTTTGGGAATGGTTTTTCAGCCGTTTGTTTGTCGTAGCGGTGGTGTATATTTCCATTCTATACGACAAACTAGGTTACGTGATGAATTTTTGGTTTTCTCCTGCTTTGGTGGTGGGGTTGGCGTTGGGGTTATTTTTTGATTATTTGCCGCACCGTCCGTTTCACGAGCGCGATCGCTGGAAAAATGCCAGAGTGTATGCTAGTCCGATTCTAAATATCTTAATTTTGGGACAGAACTATCATCTGATCCATCATTTGTGGCCTTCTATTCCTTGGTACAATTACAAGCCAGCTTACGAAGCTGTGAAGCCACTGTTGGATGAGAAGGGTTCTCCTCAAAGTTTGGGAATATTGGAAGGGAAAAAGGACTTTTGGAGTTTTATATATGACATCTTTTTAGGGATTAGGTTGCATCACAAGAAAGCATCTGATTGATAAAAACCCGGTTTCTTTGAGAAGCCGGTTTTTTTTTGCAATCTATTATTTTTGGGACTTACGCATCAAAATCAAAGAAACCGGGTTTTATCCCAGAGAAGACGCGTTACAGCCGACAAAAACCGCAAAAAACCCGGTTTCTGAACACCCGCAAGTCTGAGGGCCCAGAAACCGGGTTTTTGACGACAATATTTATTTGGAATGCACAGATTTGGTAAAAACCCGGTTTCTTTGGTGGAGTGCATAAGTTCTGCTAAGCAAAGAATTGAAAAAATCTCAAAAGGATACTAAGCCAGGGCCCAGAAACCGGGTTTTTTACGACAATATTTCGTTTGAGTGCACAGATTTGGTAAAAACCCGGTTTCTTTGGTGGAGTGCATAAGTTCTGCTAAGCAAAGAATTGAAAAAATCTCAACTATATGTAGTTTCAATCCCCTCTCGGGGAAGTGGTAAAGGAGACTTTTTTCACCTGTTTCGGCATTGGAAGGTTGACTACAAATCAGTTTCAATCCCCTCTCGGGGAAGTGGTAAAGGAGACGAGCATTAACTGCGATGCTTGGAGTATGTCCCTACGTTTCAATCCCCTCTCGGGGAAGTGGTAAAGGAGACCTAAAGCAGTTCGCATCTGCGAATTTCTGCAAAATTGCAAAAAGTTTCAATCCCCTCTCGGGGAAGTGGTAAAGGAGACCGGCTGGTAACTTTACTGGAGTCGTAAACCTCAGCTTGTTTCAATCCCCTCTCGGGGAAGTGGTAAAGGAGACAAGTCTTCACCTTGGTCACCGCGGAGAAAATCATCTCGTTTCAATCCCCTCTCGGGGAAGTGGTAAAGGAGACTCAAAGGTCCCCGGACTGGAAGGACGGTGAGAATGATATGTTTCAATCCCCTCTCGGGGAAGTGGTAAAGGAGACGCTAGCTTTTGGCATCTGCATAATTATGACTTTTGGTTTCAATCCCCTCTCGGGGAAGTGGTAAAGGAGACGTTCTTGTTATCCTCAATCAGTAGTATGTTTAGATTACTGTTTCAATCCCCTCTCGGGGAAGTGGTAAAGGAGACGAAAATACTCTTGTTATCATTTTCAGTTGGAGCATTAGGTTTCAATCCCCTCTCGGGGAAGTGGTAAAGGAGACATTTCGGCCATGCAAACCCTGAGCTCGCTGCCCAAGGTGTTTCAATCCCCTCTCGGGGAAGTGGTAAAGGAGACGCCTTTGCCACAGATCCGATCAACAAAACTGCAGAAACGGGTTTCAATCCCCTCTCGGGGAAGTGGTAAAGGAGACCTTACAGATTCTTATTTCCGTGGTCCGGATGATCGTTTCAATCCCCTCTCGGGGAAGTGGTAAAGGAGACTTACAAAATTGTATGTCTTCGCAACCGCGACGCGTGAAAGAGTTTCAATCCCCTCTCGGGGAAGTGGTAAAGGAGACTGAAACGTCACACGCCTGAACGCTAAAGTCGAACAAGAAGTTTCAATCCCCTCTCGGGGAAGTGGTAAAGGAGACTGTAAATAGCTTGCAATCGGGAGAACCAAAAATACAAAGTTTCAATCCCCTCTCGGGGAAGTGGTAAAGGAGACCCAAAATGGGCGGTCTCGCTATTGGCGGTTTAACAAAAGGTTTCAATCCCCTCTCGGGGAAGTGGTAAAGGAGACATTATTTTTAGTTTTAGCTCCCCTCGGAGCTTTAATGTTTCAATCCCCTCTCGGGGAAGTGGTAAAGGAGACCTCCAAGTCTTCCAAACCCAAGAGCTCTAGCTCTGGTTTCAATCCCCTCTCGGGGAAGTGGTAAAGGAGACTTTGGCCCAAGTATCAAATTCCAGTAGCCAATTAGTCTCCGTTTCAATCCCCTCTCGGGGAAGTGGTAAAGGAGACCAAGCCCCCGCTTCCTACATCAACTCCGGAGCCCGGAAAAAGTTTCAATCCCCTCTCGGGGAAGTGGTAAAGGAGACGACAGCTCGATTTGAAGTAGTGGAGGACGGAAAAAAGTTTCAATCCCCTCTCGGGGAAGTGGTAAAGGAGACATTCTTTGAAGGGCTTCTTCTTTCCTCTCATCTGCCTCAGGTTTCAATCCCCTCTCGGGGAAGTGGTAAAGGAGACATTTTTTTCACAGGTGAAACCGTTATGACTACTCAAAATTGTTTCAATCCCCTCTCGGGGAAGTGGTAAAGGAGACGCTACAAAATCACATGGTTTATGGGACTACACCCGTACTGTTTCAATCCCCTCTCGGGGAAGTGGTAAAGGAGACAGGAGTTCCAGATGGCACTACCGATGATGGTAGTAAAAGGTTTCAATCCCCTCTCGGGGAAGTGGTAAAGGAGACAAAGAGTGTGAGATTTCGGAGTGTAGTTCAGTGGTAGAGTTTCAATCCCCTCTCGGGGAAGTGGTAAAGGAGACGATGTAAAGAATTAAATGGGTGTTTATATCTAAAAAAGTTTCAATCCCCTCTCGGGGAAGTGGTAAAGGAGACCTTTCTTCTATTGATTGTGATTCTTCTGTTCTCGGATATATGGTTTCAATCCCCTCTCGGGGAAGTGGTAAAGGAGACAATCTTCTAGGTGATAGAGAAGATATACTAGCAGCAAGAAAGTTTCAATCCCCTCTCGGGGAAGTGGTAAAGGAGACTCTTCGGCCAGGAAGCCTTACCCATAAAGGGTTTCAAGCCTCAAATCGACGCACCATTTTTTACCTGTCAATAAGACCGTAAAACCTGCAATAAGCTGTGTTGCTTGCAAGCCGTAACCCTTGCTATCAGAGTCATCGACGCACCTCAACGAGAAAATCAGGGTTTTGCCGATCGCCCGAGGTGTGTCGATTGACATTCTGCGACACTGAAACTAGCCGCAGATCCAAAATAAAACTATGCAATTTTCAACGTTCTGGAGCGATCGAGCTTTGCAACTAGCAACAACACCATACACCTTAACCTGCAACTTGTCAACAAGAATGAGAGTCAAATCGGTCGAGATCCCTTTTTGAGTTGTCGGGGCCTGCGACAAAATCAAAGAAACCGGGTTTTTGCGGTTTTCGTCGCCTGCAACCAAGTATTCTAGAAAAAACCCGGTTTCTGGGGGCCTGTGAGTTTAGGAGTGTTTGACTTTGTCAGTTGTCGGGGCCTGCGACTTTTACAATCGCCAAGTCTATTGATTAGGTAAATCCAAGGCAATCGACAAAGCCCTATCCCATTGCACCAAAGCAGACTCTGAAAGTATCCCGCGTTGACGTAAAAGGCGGATTTTCGCCAAAGCGCGAACTTGCTCTCCAAGTGCTATGGAGTCTCGATCGAATCCTCCATCAGGAGCAATTATCAGTACCTGACTCCGATAAATGCGGCGTGGTGGGCGATAAGTGGTACAAGGAACCACAAGCACAACTTGACTCGACGCATTTATCGAATCGTTGCTAACAATAATCGCTGGGCGAGTCCCTCCTTGCTCTGAACCTTGAACAGGTTCAAAATCAGCATCATAAACTTCACCGCGTCTCATATTCAGACTCACCTATTAGCAATGCTTCCCAGTCTGCTGTCTCAAATTCTTGACAAATTGCCAAAGCTTCTGCTTGATATTCTGGATCGTTTGCCATTTCTGAAAAGTCGGCATAAATCACTCGATCGGGCTGGAGACTTACTAACTGGTGAGGTTCGCTATTTCGCTCAATTATTTCAGCACCATAGGCAATACAAGCAAGAATATCCTCTCGCCCTATACTAGGATACTGCTGAATTATTTCCTCAATAGTCGAGCCACTAGCTAGGCAATCTAGAATCACAGAAACCCAGATTTGATGTCCCCGAATTCAGGGTTTACCAGAGCCGATATTGGGATCGATCCAGATTCTAGATAGTAAGTTTGTTCTATTCATAAAACATCCTCATTTAACCTGCAACTTGTCAACAAAAATGAGAGTGAAATCGGACGATATCCCTTTTTGAGTTGTCAGGGCCTGCGACAAAATCCCAGAAACCTGGTTTTTGCGGTTTTCGTCGCCTGCAACCAAGTATTCTAGAAAAAACCCGGCTTCTGGGGGCCCGTGAGTCTAGGAGTGTTTGACTTTGTCAGTTGTCGGGCCTGCGACTTTCAAAATCGCCAAGTCTACTTTTCCCCAGCCACCGCCACCGCTAAATTCCAATCCGGGCGCAAATTTCGAGCTCCCCGCAAATAAGGATGATAAATTTCAGTATGTGCCGGCCAATTGACCAGAATTAAAAACCGGATGCAGCGTTCCAAAGCACCCTCAACGTGCATCTGCTGTACGTCCAACAAAGCAACATTACACCAGTGGGGACGTTCGCGGGCGATCGCAGCCGGAAACACAGCATCTAAATCACGAGTAGCAGAAAACGTAGCACTAATAATTAATTCTGGATTTATATCATTTTTTGCTTCTAATTCATCTAACAATTCTTTCACCGCTTCTCGAATTGCTGCCACCGAATTCTCGCTAGCAGTAGTTGCCCCACGAATCCCCCGCACTTGCCACTCCACGCAAATTTCCTCCATTTTAGTTAGTTGTCAGTTGTCAGTTGTCAGTTGCTAGTTGTCAGTTGCTAGTTGCTAGTTGTCAGTTGTCAGTTGCTAGTTGCTAGTTGTCAGTTGTCAGTTGCTAGTTGCTAGTTGTCAGTTGTCAGTTGCTATAGTAATCCTCAATCATTCAGATAAATTTGTAGGGGTAGTGCTACCCCTACTCCCCGTGCCTACCCCCTATCTATTGGGGCAACCACGGGGGGATTGCCCCTACAATAATTACCCAAATCATTTAGGATTGCTATAGTTGCAATTACCTATTACTAATTACCAATTACCACTGCCAACTGACTACTGCCAACTGCCAACTGACTATTTAATCACGGGCGATACATCCACAGCGGCAAACCGCTAGTAGAAAGCTCGAATTCCAGCACATTATTGTAAGCTGAAAGCCCGGATATATCCAGACTACTCCCCAAGACGCGATTTAGGAAAGGTTTTTGTTTTTCTAGCGTGCAAGACTCGGTTTTTTCCGGGTCTAGGCCTGCGAGTTCGGCGACAAGGCGGCGGGCGTCCTCTTCTGTTCCCAGTCGATCGACCAAACCCAATTCTAAGGCTTGCTGACCGGTAAAAACCCGACCGTCGGCAAAACTTTTCACTTTCTCAACAGCCAATGAACGGGCTTCGGCAACGGTTTCCACAAATTGCTGGTAGCTGGTGTCGATCAAGTCTTGCAGAATTTGCTGTTCCGGATCGGTCAATTCTCGATCGAATGCCAAGATATCTTTATACGGCCCCGATTTAATCACCTGAAAAGAAACGCCTACTTTTTCTAACAGCCGTTCTAGATTGTTACCTCGGATAATCACGCCAATGCTGCCGGTAATTGTACCGGGATTAGCAACGATTTGTTCGGCTCCCATACCGATGTAAACTCCGCCAGAAGCTGAAATATTGCCGAAACTGGCAACAATTTTGACTTTTTCGCGCAAACGCTTCAGCGCGCTGTAAATTTCCTGGGAATCGCCGACAGTGCCGCCGGGGCTGTCTATCCGCAGCAGCAAGGCGGGAAATTTGCGTTCTTCAACGGTTTTGAGAGCTTCTAGGACTCGTTTGCGGGTTTCTCCGGCAATGGCTCCGGTGATTTCGATACGGGCGATTTGTTTGCGGTAGCGGGGCTTGAATGGCCAAATCATGGGCAGTGTACAGGCAATGTTACGGATTTTTCTAGCTAACTCTTATAGTGTGCCTTATTCATCGGGGTAGATGTTGTGCCATGTAGGAACAGGCCCGAAAGCCTGTTCCACAAGAAATTGCTTGATTGTGGAACGGGCTTTCCGGCCCGTTCCTCAAGGTTCGCAACAGGCTTTCGGGCCTGTTCCACCTTGATTTTGTGGAACGGGCCCGAAAGCCTGTTCCTGATGGCAGAGATTTGTGCGATCGTACTTAACCCAACATCAATAATATATAATTGTAAAAATTGCTTAACAAATCTACATCATTCTCCTGAGAGCCACTCTCATCAATTATTTGGAGTCTCCGCCATGCAGCTAAAACTTACCGATTCAAAACTGCCTTTTGCCCCGCTGTTGCTGATTGCGCCGTTTTTCCTGTGGGGAACCGCGATGGTAGCGATGAAGGGGGTGATGCCGCACACAACGCCGCTGTTTGTGGCATTCGTGCGTTTAGTACCTGCGGGCGTGTTGGTGCTGCTGGCGGCGGCACTGATGGGAAAACCGCAGCCGCAGGGTTGGAAAGCTTGGCTGTGGATTTCGCTGTTTGCTTTGGTTGACGCTACTTTGTTTCAAGGCTTTTTAGCCGAAGGTTTGGCGAGAACCGGTGCCGGCTTGGGTTCGGTAATGATTGATTCTCAGCCGCTAGCTGTGGCGATTTTGTGTTTGTGGCTGTTTCAAGAAAAAATTGGTTTTTGGGGCTGGTTGGGATTAGTTTTTGGCGTTGTCGGCATCAGTTTAATTGGGTTGCCCGATGGCTGGATTTTTGGGCTTTTTCATCCTGAAAACGCGCAGGTTTCTGCGGGTATCGAACAGTTGTTTCAGGGTGGAGAATGGTTGATGCTGTTGGCTGCTTTGTCGATGGCTGTGGGTACGGTTTTGGTGCGCTGGGTTTGCCGTTATGTTGACCCGGTAGTGGCGACTGGTTGGCACATGATTTTGGGCGGTTTGCCGCTGTTGGCAATTTCGGCTGCAACTGAGTCTGACCAGTTTGTGAATATCGATTTTTCGGGCTGGATGGCGTTAGGTTATTCTACAGTGTTCGGAAGTGCGATCGCCTACGGTTTATTCTTTTATTTTGCTTCTAGCGGCAGTCTAACCAGTTTGAGTTCTCTTACCTTTCTTACGCCTGTATTTGCTTTGCTGTTCGGCAATTTGTTTTTGGGCGAAGTGCTCAGTCCGGTACAATCGATGGGAGTTGGGCTGACTTTGGTGAGTATTTATTTGATCAATCAGCGGGATACTTTGGCGGAAAAGTTAGGAAAAGTGCGGCACTGTCAAGCGAGTGCAGAAGTTGAAGCAACAGGATTGTTAGAGTCGTCTGAGTTGAATTCTGTAGAATTACCCGTGCAGTTGCGGGTTAGCGAATTGGAATCGGAAGTTTAGATTTAGATTTGGTTCCCGACGCAATTAACTCGATCCATAAAAACAGCTTAATTTACATTAAAAATCGTCTTCGGGTTCTCCAGCAATATTTCTTTTTTCAATTTCTTCTATAAAGAATTTGAAACTAGGATTGTCTGGGTAACTGGCTATTAAAACCTTCTGCTTGCAATATTTGCGGGCTATTTGTCGATAGTAGTCAGGATTTTTAGCATTGCGATCGATTGTAAAACCATCTTTTCTACTAAGTTGCTGGTTTAACGTATCCAGACAATTTATCAACTTAGCTTTTTTCTTATCTGTATAGTAAAGTGGCAGCAACCAGCACTCAATAGAATGTACTGATATGGCAAATACGATCCGCTTTTCGTATTTGGTGTAAAAATCTTCCCCTATCAAACCTTTAAACTTATTGATGACTTTTTCAATCAACTGTCCAGGGTCAATTTTACCATTTTCATCTTGCTTGGCGATATTATAATCTTCTGAAACATCAGTATCTATTTGGAGAATAATATAATCGATAAATTGGAATGCTTCCTTAAAATTATTTGACTCGCAGTAAGCAAAAACTTGACTCCAACCTCCATAGTTATGAGATTTATTCTCATCATCTTTATCTCTTTCTGGTTGAAGCGGTCTAATATCTATATCCGGGTTATTGAAATACCCTGCTAAAATACTTTCAATAACAATCTGGTCAGTTAATCCCTCTGTAATTAATCCAAAATTAGTCATATTAAAAATTCTTAGGAAGTCCTCCGATATAGCCCCTCAAAAAAGCCTCTGATAATTTAACAGGTTCCTGTCCGTCGATAGTTTTAGGTTTGAGAATGCGTCGGGCTTTGGTATGTCCTAATTGGTTTCGATAAATGACAAACAGCCGCTGTTCCTCATCATCTAAATCTAAACCATCCAAAACTGCGGGGTTGTGGGTTGTGAATATAACTTGTTTGTCGTGTTTTTTTGCTAGTTCGACTAATTCTTGGATTAATCGGCGGCATAATCTGGGGTTGAGAGAAGCGTCAATGTTATCTATTGCAAAAAATTTAGGTGTGAGATCGCTGATGAACAAGGTAAAGTAAAAAAGTAAAAATAAAAAGCCTTCATTAGAACTTCTTTGGTCGAAATAACTTAAATCTGCATCTAAGTACCTATCTGTGATTTGAATAGAAGTTTGCATTGCTGCTAAATTCTGAGGAACTTTAAAATCTTTAAACCAATCTATCAATTGCAGATTTTCTTTGATTTGATTGAGTTTATCTGGGTTGGGGTCTGCACTCAAGACATTTATAAGTTTAAATAAGCCTTCGCCATTAATGCCTAACGGTTGAATTTGCCCTTCTTTTTCAAAAGTTCGTAACGCTGGGTTTTCAGGAGAGTAAATTATAAATTCATTTAACTTAAGTATGGGAATAAATGATTCGGCATCCTTTTGAAAGCTTGAGAATACTTGTTGGGAAAGCTCGTTCTCTTCTTCCAAGAGAGATTTTAATTTGTTTTTCCCCCCATATTTTTGAATAAGCAAATTAGCAGCATCCTTTAGAGAGGTTTCAGTATTGGCTAAAAAGTTCTTACTAATCCACTGAGAATAGGGAGAATTATCATTTTGTAAAATACAACTAAATTGTTTTTTATCATTATGTCTTAATTCTATACTGATATCTTTAGTAAGATTATCTTTTTCAAAAGCCGATCGCATAAATCGAGGTTCAGTCACTCGAATCCCCCGTGCAGCTAGGAACTCATTATCAAGTTTATCATTAGCAGCAGCAGAAGCCAGGGCGATCGCCTCCAAAATATTGCTCTTGCCGCAACCATTTTCCCCAATCAATACGGTGACTCGTCCTAATTCTAGCTTCAGCTTTTGAATGGATTTATAATTTTCGATTCTGACTTCTCCAATCATAATTCAATCCCATATAATCTTAGTGTACTCATTGTATCTCCGATCGCATGAATCTCAAAGAACGCTTGCACAGCCATCTGATTCAAATTGTACGCGATCGCAATCCATACCTCGCATCCGAAGGGCATTTTTATGCTCAGCAATACATCGGCGAACAGTTGGCACAGTGGGGAACTGTAGAAATTGACGATTTTTTCGTGCGCGGCCGAGTTCATCACAATTTGATTTTGGATTTACCCCCCCTCAGTCCCCCCCTTGCTAAGGGGGGGAAGCAAGAAAAGAAGCAAGAAAAGCCGATCGTAATTGGTGCTCATTACGATACTGTACCTGGTACGCCTGGGGCCGATGATAATGCTACTGGTGTTGCTGTTTTGCTGGAACTCGCAAGGGATATCGCATCTGCGCCCCTCAAATATCCAGTGCAATTAGTCGCCTTCGATATGGAAGAATACGGTTATTTGGGAAGCAGTCATCATGCAGCTAAATACAAGCAACAGCAAAAGTCAATCCGGTTAATGATTTCTTTGGAAATGTTGGGTTATTGCAACCATAATCCTAATTCTCAAAGCTATCCCGCTGGCTTGAAATATTTTTATCCAAATAGCGGCAATTTTATTGCTTTAATTGGAAATTTGCAGACGGTTCCCGATTTGATGAATTTGAGTGGCAAAATTCGCAAATCTGGTCAGCCCTGCGAGTGGCTACCGGTGCCGAATCGAGGTTTAATTGTGCCGGATACTCGTCGCAGCGATCATGCTCCTTTTTGGGATAACGGTTATCCGGCGATTATGGTGACTGATACTGCTAATATGCGAAATCCGCATTATCATCAAGCGAGCGATCGGATTGAGACTTTGGATTTGGATTTTTTGGCGGGTGTTTGTCGGGGGTTGGTTGAGGCTATTCGGTATATGTAGCCATTTTATTGAACCGCGAAGGCGCAAAGGGCGCGAAGGAAGAAAGAAGAAGAGAAAAGAGAAAGTGATATGATTTTTATGAGTATAAGGTTAGGATTTTTATGAATTGACTTTTAGATGGTTTTGTTAAATAATTTTCAATTATTCACATAACAAAATTTAGGAAAAATATATGAATGCTGATTTTCCCGATCGCACTCGCTGGCAATTTTGGATCGATCGCGGTGGCACTTTTACTGATATTGTCGCCAAGAGTCCCGACGGTAAATTAGTCATTCACAAGCTGCTGTCGGAAAACCCAGAACACTACACTGACGCCGCAGTTCAAGGAATGCGCGATATTTTGAGAATTCCCGCCGACGCAGCGATACCCGCTGCACAAATTGAAGCGATTAAAATGGGGACGACGGTGGCGACAAATGCTTTGCTGGAACGAAAGGGCGATCGCACAATTCTGTTAATTACTAAAGGTTTCGGCGATGCGCTGAGAATTGGCTATCAAAACCGCCCCAATATTTTCGCCCGCCACATTGTCTTGCCCCAGATGCTGTACGATCGAGTTATTGAAGTTGCAGAACGCTACAGCGCTCAAGGTGAGGAGTTAACTGCTGTCAATCCCGAGTTTATCCCGTCTTTGCAGCAAGCATACGATGAGGGAATTCGCAGTTGTGCGATCGTATTCATGCACGGCTACCGCTACTCGGAACACGAACAACAAGTTGCTAAAATAGCCCGAGAAATTGGCTTTACTCAAATTTCAGTATCTCACGAAGTTAGCCCGCTGATGAAATTAGTTTCGCGGGGAGATACTGCGGTTGTCGATGCTTATTTATCTCCGATTTTACGGCGTTATGTCGAACAAGTAACCAGTCAATTAAGAGAGGCAGAGCCTCTGGATATGGGTTCCCAGGCACAGCCTGGGAACGAGGAAATTTACCCACTGCCTAAATTAATGTTTATGCAGTCCAACGGCGGCTTAGTGGACGCGGCACAATTCCAAGGAAAAAACAGTATTTTATCCGGGCCTGCTGGGGGAATTGTCGGTGCAGTTCAAACCAGCAAAAAGGCAGGTTTTGATAAAATTATTACCTTTGATATGGGCGGAACTTCGACAGATGTTGCCCATTTTAACGGCGAATACGAACGCGAATTTGAGACAGAAATTGCTGGGGTGAGATTGCGATCGCCCGTGATGGCAATTCACACTGTAGCAGCCGGCGGCGGTTCAATTGTCTTTTTTGACGGATCTCGCTACCGCGTCGGGCCGGAGTCTGCAGGGGCCAATCCCGGGCCCGCTTGCTATCGCAAAGGCGGCCCCTTGACGGTGACTGATTGCAATGTGATGTTGGGGAAAATTCAACCGGATTTTTTCCCGAAAGTGTTTGGATTGAATGGCGATTTGCCGATCGCCCGTGAGGTAGTAAACCAAAAATTTGTGCAATTAGCGGGGGAAATTGGGGGCGAGAGGACGGCCGAAGAGGTGGCGGAGGGTTTTTTGGCGATCGCCGTGGAAAAGATGGCAAATGCTGTCAAAAAAATCTCGCTTCAGCGCGGTTACGATGTTTCGGAGTATACATTGTGCTGTTTCGGCGGTGCGGGCGGCCAACACGCTTGTGCGATCGCCGATGCTTTGGGGATGAAACGGGTGTTTATTCACCCTTATGCGGGCGTGTTGTCGGCTTACGGTATGGGTTTGGCTGATGTGCGGGCTATTCGCGAAAGGGCGATCGAGCAACAATTAAATGCAGAATTATTAGCTGATTTGCATTATATTTTAACGGCATTGGAGGCTGAGGGGAAGAGGGAATTGAACCGCAGAGGCGCAGAGAACGCAGAGAATGAGTCAGAGGTTTTAGTTGTTAGGAAGTTGCGCTTAAAATATCAGGGAAGTGACTCGGTTTTGGCGGTTAATTTTGCTGACAATATTGAGGCGATGCAGGCTGAATTTGAAGCTGCACACCGACAGCGTTACAGTTTTATTATGCCAGAAAAACCGCTGATTGTGGAAGCTGTTTCGGTGGAAGTTGTAGAAAGAATGGATGTGCCGGAAGCATCCACAATTTCCCCCTTTTGTGGCACGGGTATCTTGCCCGTGCAACCAATTTCAACGGTGCAAACCTATGTTGCTGGCGGGTGGCGGGCAACGCCTGTTTACAAGAGGGAGAATTTGCGATCGCACGACTGCATTAGCGGCCCTGCGATGATTGTTGAAGCAACGGGAACTAATATCATAGAACCGGGCTGGGAAGCGGTATTAACAGAAAGAAACGATCTAATTTTGAACCGCAGATGCACGCAGATGGACGCAGATAATATCCGCGTTCATTCGCGTTTATCTGCGGCTAAATCAGATCCGGTTTTGCTGGAAATTTTTAATAATTTGTTTCGGGCGATCGCGGAACAAATGGGCGTCACATTGCAAAACACAAGTTCCTCAGTCAACATCAAGGAACGTCTCGACTTTTCCTGTGCAATTTTCGACAAAAACGGGCAATTAGTTGCCAACGCGCCCCACATTCCCGTACATCTGGGCTCGATGAGCGAAAGCGTTGAAGCTTTAATTTTAGCACAAGGCAAGGCGATTCAACCCGGCGATGTTTATGTTTCTAACAATCCCTACAACGGCGGCACGCATTTACCAGATATCACCGTTATTACTCCAGTATTTGATGGTGATTCCTCGCTTCCTTTGTTTTATGTTGCTTCGCGGGGACACCACGCCGACATCGGCGGCATTACTCCCGGTTCCATGCCTCCTAACAGTACAACAGTAACTGAAGAAGGTGTATTGCTTGACAATTTCCTGTTAGTAAGCGAGGGCAGTTTTAGAGAAAAAGAATTACTAGAACTTCTGACATCTGGGAATTTTCCGGTTCGCAATTCCGCTCAAAATATAGCCGATTTGCAAGCACAAATTGCTGCTAACAAGCGCGGCGCAGAAGAACTTCTCAAGATGGTAGAACATTATGGATTAGAGACGGTGCAAGCTTATATGGGTTTCGTACAAGACAATGCTGAGGAGTCGGTACGCAGGGTAATTGATGTTTTGAGTGATGGCGAATTTACTTATCCGATGGATAGTGGCGGAGAAATTAAGGTAGCGATTACAATTGACAAATCTGCGCGCAGTGCAAAAATAGATTTTACTGGCACTTCTGCTCAACAAACCAACAATTTTAATGCTCCCGCAGCCGTGTGCAAAGCTGCTGTTTTGTATGTTTTCCGCACGTTGGTAGATGACGATATCCCTCTCAATGCGGGCTGTTTGAAACCTCTCGAAATCATCAATCCCGAAGGCTGTATGCTGAATCCGCGCTATCCGGCGGCGGTGGTGGCCGGAAATGTGGAAACATCGCAGAATATTACCGATGCTTTGTATTGTGCGTTGGGAGTGATGGCTGCTTCTCAGGGAACTATGAATAATTTTACCTTTGGAAATCAGCGCTATCAATATTATGAAACTATTTGCGGCGGTTCGGGTGCTGGTGCAGATTTTGACGGTACTGATGCGGTACAAACTCACATGACTAATTCGCGTTTAACCGATCCCGAAGTATTAGAATGGCGGTTTCCGGTGTTGTTAGAAAGTTTTGCAATTCGGGCTAATAGCGGCGGGAATGGATATCATCGCGGCGGGAATGGAGTTGTGCGGCGAGTGCGGTTTCGGGAGGCGATGACGGCGGGAATTTTATCGGGGCGGCGGGTGATTTCTCCTTGCGGTTTGAATGGGGGAGAAGCCGGGAAAGTTGGGCGGAATTATGTTGAAAGAGTTGATGGAAAAGTTGAGGATTTCGGGAGTACGGCGACTGTGGAAATGCAGCCGGGGGATGTGTTCCTCATTGAGACTCCGGGTGGCGGCGGTTATGGTACTATAACCTTTATTAGGTAGATACACCCGTATTAATTGTGTGGGCAATAGTAAGATAGAATCCGGTTGGTGAGACCATATCGTTTATCACAGTCAATCTAGATGAGGTGGGTCTTCCTTAAAAAATTCCCTCCAATAAGTAGGCCAACAATCATAAAGTCCATAAAGCTTTTTGCGAAGTGTAATAGGCTCGGTTTTCAACCAAGATTGTGACTGTAGAGCTTTGCCTCGCAAAGCTTTTGAAACATTTGTCGGTTCTACTTTAGTAATATCATCAACAAGATAGCGATTGATTATTTTAGCAATTTCTGAACCAGTGACTTGTTTTTTTCCTCTAGCTCTCAACTCTACAAGTGACCAAAATATTTTTGGAGCTAATCCTTTTAGATCTATCTGAGTATTAGTTAACTCATTGGGGACTATTACACTACTTGTATCCTGTGACGTTTCTACCTCTTGATAACTCTCAAATAAAGAAAGCTGAATTGCTTGGGGTTCTGCAAATAAAGAAAGTTGAATTGCTTGTTGGTCTTTCTGTTGAATTTTACTTTTAATAGGAAGAATCTCATTGATTTTTTCAGGTATCTGCTCGGGAACTGATACACCTGCAATTTTGAGAAGTTGAGATATCATTTGCTTAAGCTTTTCTTCAGTTGTAGATACTTCAGGGAAATAAGTTACAACGTCACCTATAGGTTGTTCTTCTTCAAACCTTTCAACCAAATATCTTGCTACAATACTGTCCGATTTTGTTTCTAGTAGAAGGTCAACGCCATCTTTGTTAAGCGATGCTTCGGCTAAAATAGCAAAAACATCTTGAACTGACTTAACAAATTTTTCAAAGGAATTACTACCATGAAAAGGAAGTTCTCTACCTATCATGGTTAAATATATGCTGTCATGGTAGACATATTTAATCATAACAACAGATAGCGGGGAAGCTCGAAAAGAATGTGATTCATCTAGTTCATAATTCTTTGTAAAATCTGCTTCAACCGGTATTTCCATGCACTCTAATAAACGCTCGCGTACCATATCTCTAATTGCAAGACGTGTCCATCTCTCATGGTAAGCATACATACGAGTGAAGCTTAAAATTGATTTTAAGCTTGTTCCGCGCCGTAACTCTGAATTATGTCTTCCATAAAGTAATCTCAGAAGCAACCTGATTTTTAGAAAATAACATGGATAGCTTGTATATACTGGATAGTATAAGATTGGTAAGATAGAGCGACTGCCAGTTAAACTATTGGGCATTAGTAAGGAAACTATTATATAGGATACTGACCAAATCTCTTGCTCGCTACCCAACATCAAATGAAGCTCCCGTAAAACATCAAGAAAATAGCGAACATTATGCCAGGATACTGCTGCAAGTAAACCGATAGCATGGTTAGCTGTATCAGCCGTAAGAAAAGTTGACTTGATTACTTTTGTATATTTCAAGGCAGCCTGATAAAAATCTTCCCAATTAGGCTGATTTCGCCAACTAGCTAAACGATAATCTTTTTTATCTGGATTTTTTGGGTGAGTCAAGTTTTCTACATATTCAATGCGCTTAGAAAGTACTTGTACTAAATCAGGAGTTTGAAGATGATAAACGATGTCATCTGAACGCACATCTAGAAATCCAAACTCTCTACCTCTGAAGTAAGTTCCTTCACGCATAGTTATAATAACTGTTGCTCCACTTTGACCAGCAAGTTTGTGAGCAAATGTGTAAACTACTCTTTGATATCGATCGGATGTTCTATCAATATTGTCAAGAACGACAACTACATTTTTTTTGTTCTGATTTGCATAATATCTCCAACTTTTTTCAATAAAATGATTCAGTGAATTAGAAAGCTCCTCTAGTTTTTCTGCTTCTTTTTGAGCTAGTAATATTGGATCGCTCTCAAAAACTTTTGCATAGGCACCTTTTCGCAGTTCTTGCAATTCTCGACCAAATATTTTTCGGAGAGCTTCATGTTCGTAAGCTTCTGGACGAAGCTTTTTCCATTCGTCAGTAATCTTCTGTAATAAATAATTATTGATACTTTCTGGTGTTTCGTCAAATTCATTGATTAAATCAATAATTAAGCAGTTAAACTTCTCTATGCTTTTCTGCCGAGTTTCAACGAGTACTTTGTTAACTAATGTTGACTTACCGCATCCCACAGAGCCTGTAATTAGAACTACACGACCTTTTCGATCTCCTGATTCAGTAGATAGAAAACCTGGTGTGTCATAATTCGCTGAAATGTCTGCAGCTTCTGGAATGTAAATAGGTGCCGCATCCTGGAGTGTACGCTTTAGCTCTCCTTGATATTGATCGAGTTTTGGATTAGTAACGAAGCATTGATTTAACATCATGCGACGACCAGGATCGACAATCTCACCAAAAAAATAATCGTAGAATTCCCGTATATATTTTTCATTTTCAGTGGAATTTGACCAGTTTATGCCGGGAAGCTTTGAACTAGGTACCCCGCAAAAATCTGAAGGTAAAGAATTCAATTCTGAAAAATGTTCTTCAATTGCTCCGTTAAGAACAGAAGGCTTTGCAAGAAGATCCCAAAAAACTTCAAAATGTGAAGAGTTGGATAACAGATTGCCGAAGTAAATACACTGTAAATCATTAATACTTCTATTCCGAAAGGGAAGGGATTGAATAAGCATCCACTCAGCCCCATTCGTAATTACACAATATGGGACGCCAATCTCTTTAGCATAAGCTTCAGCTTGATTGATAACTTCACTAACAGCAGGACCAAACGACGAACGAATATAACTAAGTTGATAATCTGTCTTTTTTAAGCCAGATTGAGGACGTGAAAATGTTTTGCCTACACGTTTTGCTTCAACAATAAATCGTGGTATATCATCGGCTGAAATTAAATAATCTGTGAAACCAACGCGTTTAATAGGGCGTTCCGGATTAAAATCATCTTTACTCCAACCAAGAGACTCAAGGATACGATCTATAATTAAAAGGCGGATTGTTGCCTCATTAGCCTCAGTTAAAAGAGAAGCTTTATCTCCATAAGCTTTGCGTAGTTCAGAAAGAGTTGCTACGGCTGCTTCACGAGTTGGACTAACACTAGATGAAGATGTTTTTTCTACGGGCATACTAAATTTTTCCTTATTTTAAATTGATTACAGTAATTTACTAAAAAATAAAAATTGCCGAAATTGGTAACTATAAAAAGTGTTGTACAGATATAATGCTTTGCGATCCCAGCTTTCGGTCAATCCCCCAATATCTTTTCGAGTAAGAATATCTTAAATCACCTCCAGCAGCAATCGCTACTTAACCCACCCCAAATGAGCCTTTTATGACGGCAAAATAAAGTTTTGTGTCAAAAGCTCGATCACCCCCACAATATTTTTGACAAAATTCCTAAAATCTGCATTAGCAGTAGGTTTTTTGAGACTATTTTTCCAGTTATTAGCCTGCCAGCGAATTGCCCAAATGCTAGACAGAAAATCGGGGTAAATCGCTCACTGACGAGCCTCAAACATCGCAAAATCGTTCCCAGCACGGTAGTGTACCCCGATTTATTGAGCGGATACCCACAACTCTATTATATAATTAGTTTGACGTAAATATCAACATTTTTTAGCAGTTGCATCAATGTAGCTTGTAGTGCTGAGCCAATACGAATGTAACCTGCTTTTAACATCAGTTGTTCAAAGTCAGCTACAGGCAAAGTTTTAGATAGAATTGGCGAAACACCTTGAATTGTGTGCTTGTCAAGGGTCCTAACTCCCCTGATAAGTGGTATAGATTCGATAGTCTGACAATACTAGCGCTGTCCCAGCCAAACTGTGAATTGTTCCCGGATATGTTTCTTCCGCTTCACTGCCACCAATACGGATTTTAAGCGGGCCAAACCAAGCATAAAAACCCGGAATCAGAGCATCCCTACTGTAGGCGATCGCTGTTAATTTATCGTTATGAACCGACACGCCTTTTTCCGGTGAAACTTCTTTTTTATGGGGAGTAATATAGCCAGAGTTGTTCGTAACTTTTCTGATGTGTGAAAAGCTCGATCGCACAAGTGAAAAGTATATATTATCTTGAAAGAGGGACAAAATGGGAGAAATAGCGCTCTGCGGGCACCGCACCGCTAGAAAACGATCCTCAACTCTGGAATGTCGATCGACAAATCGTGTAGAATCGGGCTGCACCCGCATTTATTCTCCAAACCTTTCCATAACTATTGTGCAAACCCCTAATTTTTCCGAACTCAACCATCCTGTGGTCAAATCCCTGTTCCATCACAGCGACCAGGAATTATTGACTCTGTTTCAAAACCATCCCGATCAGGGTCGCTTCTTCACGGCGATTTTTTGCCGCTACGCTCAAATTGTACACTCCCTGATTCGCCATTCGGTACGATCGCCCGTACAAGGCGATTACCTATTTGCCCACACTTGGCAGCACATCTATCACGAGCTCCGAGGCCTCGATTTGCGCCGCGAAACCCAAGAGTCTGATGGCGGAAATCTCAGTCTCCAAAACTGGCTGATTAATGTGACAGCCGTCTGCATAAATCAAGCCCAATTGCCCCCTGTTGAGTCGATTCACTATTCTTTGCAATCGGCTCCGCCTCCCCTGTGGTGTTACGTCAAACAAGCCTTGGAGTTGTTAGCGCCGCTGCCGCGTTTAGTGGTGTTGATGGCTCAGACTTTCCGCTGGAGCGAAACTCGAATTGCAGCTTATTTGCAAGCAGAAGGCGAAGCTATTTCGCCCGCTCAGGTAAAGGCTTTGCTGCAAAAAGGATATCAAAGTTTAGAATCAAACTTGCCGGAGGATATTCGGGCTATTTATCTAGATGAAAATCTCGAGTATCAAGAAGCACTTGTCTAGATATACACGATATAAATCCGCCCTTTCTAGTTGTAGGGGCGGGTTTTACCCGAAATATTTGCTAGGACTAACAGCATCGTAAACCCGTCCTTTCGCGAGGAATAAGAAAAAAATGGCTGTTTATCAAGTTCGGTTGGTGAATGAGGCTCTCGCGCTCGATCGCACGATCGCAGTACCAGACGACCAGTATATCTTAGATATGGCAGAAGATGCCGGCATCCGCTTGCCAAATGGATGCAAGCAAGGAGAGTGTTCTGCTTGCGTTGTCAAACTGCTGAGCGGTGAAATCGACCAAAGCGAACAAAAGTTTTTGAAGCCGTCAGAAGTGCAAGCTGGCTACGCTGTTACTTGTGTGGCTTACCCGCTTTCTGACTGCACTTTGTTAACGCATCAAGAAGAGGTTTTATATAAAACAGCTCTCTATTTTAAGTAATAGGAAATCCGTTTTTTACCATCTTTTATTCTCGACTCGCTTGGCGCGGAATTTCTTTGTAGAAGAGCGAATTATATTCGCCAGTTAAATTTTTATCAAAGTAGATTGGGTGTGGTGTAAGGTGCGTGACTTTCCAGCATCTCGCTGTTAATTTAGGAACTAAAAAGCCACGCACTCTAACGAGTATAGATCGACCCTCCCTGATTAATTTAGCAATTGTAGAATCCGTTTCAGTGGAATTTCCGCCCAATCTAAGCGGTAATTGAGTTCGTAGGCTAGCTCGGCAACCGCTTTTTCCAAAATGTAAGCATCGAGCAAAACTTGTAGTTCCGGTATAGATTTGGGCAAGAAACTTGCATCGGCTGCTGTTACCAAATAGCTGTTAAGAAAAGTGAGGCTGACCCAGCGGTGCCAAACGTTCGCCCACTGCTCCATCTCGGGGAGATTTTCAGGGCGAATCATGCCACTTTCTACTTCATTGCGGAGTGCCAAAGTAACAGCGTAGCTTAAAGATTGCAGCATTCCCGCAACATCTCGCAGGGGCGACCTCTTCATCCGCCGCTCGCTTAAGGGTCGATCCCGTTCTCCTCCGAAATCAATAATTACGAAGTCTTTGCCTGTATAAAGAACTTGCCCAAAATGAAAGTCTCCGTGACAGCGAATTCTATCGGCCGTGATTCTCAAGTTCAAAATAGACTTGAAACGTTCCATGAGCAAGTCTTCGCGGTTGAGGAGTTTTTGCGCCGATTTTTGTACTTCTGGCTGCAGTTTGGACAGCCGTTTTTTCAGCTCCAGCAAAGTTCTTCCTGCCACATTTCTCATGTATTGATAGATGGAACGCTGGTAAAATGAGGTAAAGCTTTCTGGGGCAAAAGCAGGATTTTCTCTGTCAGAAGCTAAAGCGAGGTGAAGTTCGGCTGTCCGCTGACCTAAAAGTTCGGCTGATGCTAAGTAAGAGCCGATGAGTTCGCGAGCTAATGCCGGAATTTCTAGGGATAAATCGGCTACTAGCGAGTTTTGCTGCCGCTGGGTTTGTCCGGTCAAAGCGTTCGGCAAATAATTTTCGGGGGCAGTAGATAAATTATCGCCGGAATGCTTTGCTTCTACTGTCATTACTTGCTCGAAATAGTCGCGCAGCGTGTCTAATGTATAAGACCAAGCATCTACGCTGTCGGGGATTAATTTTTGTAGGATTCCGACTGTAAGGACTTGTTTTGCTGATGTGTGATATTCCAATGCTCCGGTAATTGGAGCGTAGTGTTGGATCGAGTTGCGCTCTGTTAAAAAGCGTCCGATTTCTAATTCGGGGTTAATTCCTTCCTCGACTTTTCGCAATATTTTCAGGACGAAGCGGTCGCCGTAACCTGCTGATGTATTGCTTTGTTCTTTTTTGAACAGGTGAGGTTCTAGCTGCGCTAACTCTTCTTCTGATTTGAATTCACTGTCGGCAATTCCTAGCAGTTGACCTGCAACACCTCTGTAACTGCGAGAATTGGCGATCGTCCCCAGCAGCGCGCTCAGAAAACCTTTCTCCCCAGCAGCATCAAATAGCAGGCCGATTTCCTTTTTGGTTTCTGGGAAGTGCAGGCGCGCGATCGCTCGCTCGTCCACATCGCCTTTTATCTCTTCCCAACCTAAAGGTAAAACGTAAGTTTCCGGCATACCTTCAGTATAATTTAACAGCAAGAACAGAATGTAAACTTGAGATTGCTCCCCCGCACTATCTTTACATTCAACAGGTACAACATCACTTATTTCTAATGATTGAATTGTCCGATCTGTACTGCTAAACCAGCGATTCCGCTGCAGGTATCCCGGCAAAATATTCAGCAGCATATCGCTTAACTGACTTGTAGCAAAAGCAGTTTTCCAGTTGCCTATCACCGCCAAAGTAGGCAAGTCTGTCGGAACACCGTGCAGCGAAAAATCTTCATTTTTAACAGTAAGAGTAAACCAGTAAAACGTGTGAGGGCTCAAGCACAAAAAGTAAGGCGACTCGCCAACGGCAGGAAACTCCGTGCGGCCGAAAATCTCCACCGGAACAGCACCTTTAAAGGGCGCAAGGTCTAATTCTGCCGTCTGGACGAAGCGCGACAAATTAGCCACTACGAGGATGTGTTCGTCTTGATAAGTGCGAACAAAAGCTAAAACTTTGCGGTTTTCCGGGTACAGAAACTCGCAAGTTCCGCGACCGAATGCTTGGAAGCGCTGCCTAATTGCAATTAGGCGTTTCATCCACCACCAAAGAGAACTCGGATTCGCCCGCTGCGCGTCCACGTTAATAGATTCGTAGTGATATTCAGGGTCAACAATTGGCGGCGCGTACAGCCGCTGCGGATTAGCGCGGCTGAAACCGGCATTGCGATCGCCGCTCCACTGCATCGGAGTTCTCACCCCGTTGCGATCGCCCAAATAGATATTGTCTCCCATACCAATTTCATCGCCGTAGTAAAGCACCGGCGTACCCGGAAGAGACAGCAGCAAAGCATTCATCAACTCGATGCGGCGGCGGTTATTTCCCATCAAAGGAGCCAAGCGGCGGCGGATGCCCAAATTAATTCTCGCCTGAGTGTCTTGAGCGTAAACCCGATACATATAATCTCGGTCTTCATCACTCACCATTTCCAGCGTCAATTCATCGTGATTCCGCAAAAATAATGCCCACTGACAGTTATTGGGAATATGCGGAGTTTGCTGGAGAATGTCGCTAATGGGGAAGCTATCTTCCATATGCAAAGCCATAAATAAACGCGGCATCAGCGGAAAATGAAAGTTCATGTGACATTCATCGCCAGCAGCGTAATATTCAACCGCATCCTCCGGCCATTGATTCGCCTCAGCCAGCAGCATCCGGTTCGGAAATTTCTCATCTACGTGCTGCCGCAATTGCTTCAGGAATTGGTGAGTTTCTGGCAGGTTTTCGCAGTTAGTACCTTCGCGCTCGTACAGGTAAGGCACCGCATCCATCCGCAGTCCGTCTACTCCCAGTGCCAACCAGAAATCTACCACATCTAAGATGGCTTGGCGGACGGCCGGATTGTCGTAATTCAAATCGGGTTGGTGGGAATAAAAACGGTGCCAGTAATAAGCTTTTGCTACCGAATCCCAAGCCCAATTTGATGTTTCAAAATCTTGGAAAATAATCCGAGCATCTTGATATTTTTCCGGGGTGTCGCTCCACACATAAAAATCTCTTTCGTTACTGCCTTTCGGGGCGCGGCGCGCTCGCTGAAACCAAGCGTGCTGGTCGGAAGTGTGGTTGACAATCAACTCAATAATGACTCGAATTCCCCGCTGGTGCGCTGCTTCTAAAAGCTCTTTAAAATCCTCTAACGTGCCGTAAATCGGGTTGACCGTAGTATAGTGAGATGTATCGTAGCCGTCGTCTCGGAGCGGCGAGGGAAAAAATGGCAGTACCCAAATTGCTGTTACTCCCAAGTTTTGCAGGTAATCCAGTTTTTCTGTCAGTCCTCTAAAGTCGCCGATCCCGTCTGCATTGCTGTCGGCAAAAGCGCGAACTGGTACTTCGTAAATAATCGCGTCTTTGAACCACAACGGATCGTCATTTAACATTGAGTTGGGCATGATTTGTAGCGATAATTGGTCATTGGTAATTTGTACTTAAAATTTGGTAATTGGGATTTGTTAGTTCCCATCCAAACCGATAAATCATAACTCATAATTTGACCGCAATTCCTCATGCCAGCGGCAGACTTTTAATCGTAATTTATTAACGCAAAACTTATAATTTCTTAACTCTCAACTCTCAACAATCTGTTTTGCTATTTCGGATACAGTTCACAATCCGGGTACATATGCGCGGTGCAGGGCCGAAAGACTGGTGCGCGGCGCACACCCTACCAAGGCGTGTCAACTTAAGCCTGAAACCCCTCTGTATCTCTCGCTGGTAGCCCAGTCTAGATATCCCTCGCATCCCCGATAAGGGGAGTAGGGGTTGACTTTGAGAACACTCTTGTCCCTCCCTGATTAAGGGGGGCTAGGGAGGATCGATCCCTTGTTGACACTAAGCACACCCTACAGACTCAGGATTAGGTGCGGTATTTACTACCTGCAGGACGGTTGCCACGACATTACAGTACCTTGACGTTTATTGCCAGCTTTCGTTACATTTATTTACATAAAGCAACAAAAGTTAAGGAAAAAGCAAAAATGGCTATTGTAATCGCTCTTTTAATCGTCGGTTGGGTCGCAGCCTCAGTAATTGGCACTCAAGCATATTTCCTCGGGGAACAGTCAAAGCCCATCCACGAGCGGAATTGGAACGATGAATCTTTTGAAAAATTGGCTGTAGCAATCACAGCAACAGAGATGGATTACAGCGTTCGCGTTCCCGCCTACAGCCTGGATGCTTACCGCAGCCGCACCATCTCGAATTCTTGATATCAAGTAACAGGTTTCACCATTTTCAATAACAGGCTTTCCGGCCTGTTGCTAATTTTCAATAACAGGCTTTCCGGCCTGTTCCACAAGAAAATTGATGGTTTGTGGAACAGGCCGGAAAGCCTGTTCCTACCTATTTGGCAACTACAAACTTTTACCTGTCAGCGCTGGGCGAGAATCTTTTTTGCGAAATTGCAAAGTGTTATTTTCGCAGTCGATCGCAATTGTATCGCCTTCGACAAACGCATTTTCCAGAATTTTGTTTGCCAGCGGGTTTTCCAACTCCCGCTGGATGGCGCGTTTCAAGGGACGAGCACCGTAAACCGGGTCGTAACCGACATCTGTGATATGGTTTTTCGCCGCATCCGACAGTTCCAAAGTGATTTTTTGCTCTGCCAACAAACGCTCGATCCGCTTCACTTGAATGCTGACTATTTGCCGCAGTTCGACCTTGCTCAAAGTGTGGAACAAAATTGTCTCGTCAACCCGATTGAGAAATTCCGGCCGGAAGTGCGATCGCAGCGCTGCCATCACCCGTTTTAACATCTGTTCGTACTCTTGGTCTGTCTCCCGTTCTTGAGCCAATACATTTTCATTTTCAGTCTTATTTTCAGTCTTGTTTTCACTCTTGGTTACAGTATCAACATCAACTCGCTCGGCCGACACCTCAACAGTACCGTCGGCAGCCACTTTATAATCTGTCTTTTGACTTGACAAATCTTTCATTTCCTGCTTCCGAGCTGCAGGTTTCTTGACGGTTTTTTCCTTCTTAGTAAACACGTCTAAAATGTGGTCGCTGCCGATATTGCTAGTCATCACAATTACGGTATTTCTAAAGTCAACCACTCGACCTTGAGAATCGGTAATTCTGCCGTCATCCAACACTTGCAGCAAAATGTTAAATACGTCGGCGTGCGCTTTTTCCACTTCGTCAAACAGCACTACCGAATAAGGATGTCTCCGCACTGCTTCGGAAAGTTGTCCCCCTTCATCGTAACCGACATATCCGGGAGGAGCTCCTACCAACCGGGAAACGCTGTGCTTCTCCATGTATTCCGACATATCGATGCGGACGATCGCATCATCGCTGTCAAACAAAAACTCCGCCAACGCCCGCGCTAATTCAGTTTTTCCGACGCCTGTGGGGCCCATAAACAAGAAAGAGCCGATCGGCCTTCCGGGGTCTTTCATCCCCGCCCTAGCGCGCCGAATTGCCGCTGCCACGGCTGTTACAGCTTCCTCTTGACCGATAACTTTTTGGTGCAAGTGTTTTTCCAATTGCAGCAATTTTTGGCGTTCTGATTCTAACAACCGGTTAACCGGAATGCCAGTCCATTTAGCGACAATTTCCGCAATGTCGCCCTCCGTAACTTTTTCCCGCAGCAGGGAAGAACCTTGAGCTTGCTGTTTCAAAAGTTCCGCTTCTTTGGCTTCGCGATCGCGCACCGCAGTTTCCAACTTGCCGTACTTTAACTGTGCGGCTTTATTCAAATCGTAAGCCCTTTCTGCTTGTTCGATTTGGACTCGCAATTGGTCTTCTTCTGCTTTCAATTTATTGATTGCATCCAACAACTGCTTTTCGCCCAACCACTGAGAGGACAATTTTTCCTGCTTGACTTTTAAGATGTCAATCTCAGATGTGATGCGTTCGACGCGCAAGCCTAGCCCGGGGGCTAGAGCACCTTTTCCTTCGCCTTCGATCGACAATTTTTCCATTTCCAACTGCATCACCCGGCGGTCGATTCCTTCCAATTCCACAGGTTTAGAAGTAATCTCCATTTTCAAGTGGGCGGCTGCTTCATCTACCAGGTCGATCGCCTTGTCCGGCAAAAAGCGATCGGAAATATAGCGAAAAGACAAAGTTGCAGCAGCTACCAGGGCCGAATCAGTAATTTTTACCCCGTGGTGGCGTTCGTAACGGTCTTTCAATCCGCGCAAAATCGAAACAGTATCTTCAACGCTTGGTTCGCCGACAAATACTTGTTGAAAGCGGCGTTCCAGTGCAGGATCTTTTTCAATATTCTTGCGGAATTCGTCGAGAGTTGTAGCGCCGATGCAGCGCAATTCGCCTCTGGCTAACATCGGTTTTAACAAATTTCCCGCATCCATTCCCGAACCGGAACTGCCGCCGCCGCCAGTCCCGACAACCGTGTGCAATTCGTCAATAAACAGGACTATTTGCCCGTCGGAATCGATAACTTCCCGCAGAACAGACCGCAACCGTTCTTCAAATTCGCCCCGGAATTTTGCCCCAGCAATTAAACTGCCCATGTCGAGGCTGAATAGCTGGCGATTTTTCAAAGATTCGGGTACGTCGCCGTTGACAATTCGCTGGGCTAAACCTTCGGCGATCGCAGTTTTTCCGACTCCCGGATCGCCAATTAACACTGGATTGTTTTTTTGGCGGCGGGAAAGAACTTGTACCACGCGGCGGATTTCCTCGTCGCGGCCGATTACTGGGTCGAGTTTGCCGGCAATGGCTGCTTCTGTCAAATCGCGGCCGTACTTGCTGAGGGCGTCGGAGTTAACTTCGCCATCTTGGGCTTTGCCGTTGCTGCGGCTGCCTTTGGCCGTTTCGGAATTTTTTTCTTGGGCTTTAGCCGCGGCGCGGAAAGATTTGATTGCTTCTTCGAGTTTTGGTCGATCGATCGTACCGGCTGGGGGTTTGCGATCGTAACCGGGGCGGCCCGGCGGCCCGTCGCCTTTTGTCAGCAACCTGCGGCCGACTCGTTCGTCTTCTACTAAGCCAATTAATAAATGTTCAACGGCGATAAAATTATCTTGCCAAGTCGCCCTGGTGGCCTCGGCAACATCTAACATCACTTCTAAGCCGCGGCCGAGGTATAGTTGGTCAGCGTTGGCTACTCTGGGCTGTCGTTTGGCAAAACCATCTAACTGCTGGGCAAAGCGGGCGGCATCGACTCCAGCTTTGCTGAGAATGCTGTTGGCCTGACCTTGCTGTTCGAGAAGGGCGATGGCTAAATGTTCAACCTCTAGCTGCTGATTGGCAAAGCGGCGGGCTACATCCTGGGATTTGACAATCGCTTCCCAGGCTTGATCTGTAAATTTGCTAGGGTCTGTTGGCTGCACGTTGGTTCCTCGCAATCAAGGGGATTCCTGTTGTTATCCGTTAATACATCGTCTCACAACCATCATAATCTTTAAACAGGATTGTGAATTTATGAGGGCGGTTAACTAGGGCGGAAGTTGTGGCCTAATTGGCCTCTTACAAAAGCTTACACTCCGCAATCCACCCCGAGTTTTGGTGAGTTTAGACCGACTCTGGCGATTCCCTTCGGGATAGGTTGGCTGGCGGTACTTATAAAAATGTTGCCACAAACAAGAATTTTTAGCTGCTGAGATATATGCTATTTCCGACTTACCAATTTCTCGTATTTTTCCTAATTATTTTTAGCGCGATCGTCTCTGTCAAACCCCAAGTCGAGTTGTATAAAATTGTCTTGTTAGTTTCCAGTTTATTATTTTATTCTTTTTGGAGTTTCGACTTTCTCTTGCTCCTCGTTTTCTGTACTGTCTGCAATTATATCATTCTCCGGGTTCTCTGCAACGGTAAATATAAAAAAATTGCTTTCATCTCCGGCCTAATTGTCAACATTGCCTATCTCGGCATCTTTAAATATTGCAACTTTTTTGTAACTTCTTTATTTGAGGTACTGAACCAGCTACAAATTCCAGCCAACTTTCAAGTTGTGCAAATAATCGCCCCCGTCGGCGTGTCGTTCTACACTTTTAGAATAATTTCTCATTTAATCGACTGCTACCAGCAAAAAATCCCTTGTCCGAAATTCATAGACTATGCCACCTACATTACCTATTTTCCGCAAATTGCCTCCGGGCCAATCTCGCGAGCTCGCGAATTTTACTTGCAGCTAAATTCACCGAAAAAATACGACTATCAAATTGAAGAAGTTATAGTTTTGATTTTGTCTGGACTCTTCAAAAAATACACTTTAGCCAGCTTTTTGTTTAACTTCACTGACTTGCCCTTCAAAGTCCCCCAGCAGTACAGCAGCATCGATTTAATCCTCGCGGCAATTTCCTATTCCTGTTTAATTTACGTAGATTTCAGCGGCTATTCGGATTTAGCCAACGGCATCTCCTGTTTGCTGGGTTTTAAACCCATTGCCAACTTTAATATGCCATACCGATCGCTCAGCTTGCAAGAATTTTGGAAAAGGTGGCACATCAGTCTTTCCGAGTGGCTGAGGGATTACCTTTACTTTCCCTTGGGCGGGAACAAATACGGCAAGTTGAGGAAGTACGTAAATTTACTGATGACAATGGCGATCGGCGGATTTTGGCACGGCGCAGGTTTAAACTTTATTTTCTGGGGAGCAATTCACGGTTTAGGATTGATTGTCAACCATTTATGTAAAGATATCCCCCAAGCTATTCACTTTAAATTAGACTATGCCTTTCCCAGATTTGCTAAATTTTGCAGTTGGCTGCTAACATTTAGTTTTGTTACTTGTAGCTGGGTATTTTTCGGCACTCCCAACTGGGAAACTGCGGTGAGTTTTTTTGAAGGAATTGTCCATCCTGCCGTCGCAACTTTTCAATTTAACTTTTGGCAATTGTATTTAGTAATTGCAGTCATCGGCGCGATCAACTTCTGGGGCGATCGCATCTCCCAACTATTGCAAACCGTATTGTCATTAAAAAACATTTTCTTTCGGGTTGTCTTAGTTTCGCTGCTCGTGTATACTATCTTGATGTTGGGGCCGAGTACCGTTCCGCCTTTTATTTACTTTAATTTCTAAGTAATTTATCAGAAATATGAAAGACCGGGAAATTTTGCTGATTGTTACTTCTGTAATTCTCACTTTAATATTTTCAAACTTATCATTATTTCTGAAAAGCTTTGCTTCAACTCCTTTCGCCAGCCCAGAAATTAAACAAGCCGCGCGCCTGATTAAAATAAACGGTTTCCGAAAATCAGAACAAGATTTTTGGAGCAAAATTAAAGATATTAACTTCGATAGCCTCCCCAAAGAACCAGAAATTCCTCCTGTCAAAACCGAAACAAAAGCGGCCGTTGAACCCCCAAAGCCTGCTAATGCTAAAAAACCAACCCCAGCTAAAAAACCAACCCCAGCTAAACCTAAACTGACCAGACCTTATCGCAGATTTTTATTTATTGGAGATTCCGTAATGTTCGACTTAGGAATTCAACTCCAGTACGCTCTTAAGAAAAAATACAATATCGCCGATACGAAAATTGACTACAAGGTTTCGACCGGATTAAATCGGATAGATTATTATGACTGGTATGCCAGAACTCGCAAAATTATTAATGATTACCAGCCGGATGTAGTGATAGTTTTGTTCGGAACCAATGACCGTCAAAATATCATTGATTCTCAAGGAAAAGGCCGGGCGGTTATGACCCAAGAATGGCAAAAAGCTTATCAAGAAAGAGTTGAAAGATATGCCAATTTACTTAATTCGTCATCCGCGAGAAAAGTGTATTGGGTCGGTCAATCGATGCCTAACAAATCTTCGTATTTCAAACCTTTTACCGTCATGAACGATATTTATAAAACTGCCAGCAAATCTTCATCCAAAATCGAATTTATTTCAACTTGGGACACTTTTGCACAAGCCGGAAAATTTGTTCCAGTAGTTGCTAATAAATCGGGTAAGCGAGGCTATGTAAAAAATAATGACGGGTTGCACTTTACCTCCCACGGAGCTCAAATTATCAGCGACTTAATCGTTGACAAAATGGTAAGCGACCAAATCTTAAAAGTTCCGACAAAGAAATGACTCTAGTAGGTTGGGTTTCGCGACCAAATCTAAAATTTGGACATTTGACCAATTATTGCAAAACTATATATTTAGTTCGGGGCGCGCCTTTGCCTTGCTAAACCCGGTCGATCAGAAAAATCTGGGCTTTAGTTAGAAGAAATTTACTCGTGAAACCGGGTTTATAACTCCCTATACGTCCAGGACTAATATTGACAAAAAGCCACAGTAAATGTAATGCTGAATTCAGCATCCAACAACAGCCTCTATATCTAACAATTGTCATCGCGACAAATTATGACGAGCAATCTGTGGAAACTCGATCGCACTAACATTCCTGAGTCAATGGGGTGCAGCGGCACAGCGCTAATCTTCACTCTCACTAAATATACTCAACCTTGGCAAAGAATAAATTTAGTTGAAAAAATCCTGCAACAGTGCGGTATCGAGCCTTTTGCTGAAGTTTTGGGCGTACCGAAAAGCGGAATATTCAGAGAAAATATACCGGAATCCGTCAGAAAACCGCATCCGAATTTGCTGTTTCGCGCTTTGGCAATTCAGGCGTTGGGGAAGGTGCCAGAGGGGCTGATATCAAGCGAGACAACGGCTAAAGCAAGGGATTTTAGCAAAAATCTGCTGGCGGCGTTAGAAGTGGAAGCGCGAGGGGGAGCAACTCCTTTAATTCGGTGGTCTGCGGCTGTTAGTATTAAGTCAATGTGGTTGGATGAAGCAGGGCAAGGGCAAGGCAAGGAAGGTACTGTCAATGTCACAATCAATGCAGAAGAAATTGAGCGACGGGTTGTAGAAGAGCAAATTCAACTATTAGCAAGCAACCAATTTGCTTTGGGCGACAGCAGCAGAAATGACAGCCACAAGGAATATGAGAATTGTCTCGATTTTTGGGTGTACGGCCCTAGCTGGCTGCTGCCGAGCCTGCCAATGGATTGCGGCGAATATCTGTTTTGGCTCGATCGAGTATTTGCTGCGATCGCACTTGCTGGCCCCTACAAATTGCATGGCGAAAACGATGCAGCGGTAACAAACTTTTTGGAAGTTGCGGAAAATAATTTTAATGACTCGGACTTCTCCAAAATACTTGCCAAAATTTTTGATTTCCTGCATCACCCCGAAGCGAAAGTCAAAAATTTAGCTGTCCTTATTTTAGCACCCTACAAAGACAAGCTTGACCGAAAATCGGCGCAGATTATGACAGCGCTCGTATATAAATTTAATGTAAAATATCAGCCTTTAGAATCCCTGACTCTTCCCGAAATCGAAGAGTACAAAGCGTCACTGTATTTCGGTAAAATGGAAATTGACGACTTGTATTGTGAGGCTTTGGCGCTGTGCGGCGATCGGGATGTCGAACTCGCAAGTTTGCTGTCAGCTAAACAAAGAGAATACCAACATACTCTAGAGGAGTATATCAACAATCTCAGCAAGTTAGTTAAGTCCATCATAAATTGCCAGAGCTTGTTAGATGCTAATAGGGAACTTTTGTGTTTGACTGTAGATCGGCTGGAAAAATGGGATTACACTCTAGACAATAAACTGGCGGTACACCGCAAAAAAATCCAAAATCTGAGCTTGGATAAAAGTACCTCCAAGCAGTGCATAAACCTTGACAACGAGCTCAATTCTATTAGAGATTCTTTGCAGTACACGTTGTATGAAGTGACATCAAATATTAACAGCCAAATTAGAGAGTTAGAACTTTCTGCATCCAAAAATAGGAAGACGGCAACAGATATGTTTAAGTGGACGTGGCTCTTGTTCGCGGTGGGGTTTTCAGTAGGGCTGTTTTTTTATGTATCGAATTTAGTGATTAACTGGATATTCGGGGTCAGCTACACAAGCGAGTTTCTAGTTTATTGGACTATTTTATTTAGTGTGATGGTGGTATTTTTGTTAGTATTAGCTGTATTCTTTTCGGTGCTCGCTGCTTTAGACAAGCGCCGAGAATCTAAATTAATTCCTCAATTTGATAGTTTAAGCCAAATAGGCAGCAGTTTTTCTATATTGTGGCAAAGGAGTTACTTGCAGCAGTTTGTACCGTCGGTGCGATCGCATTAAAAGTGTTAAAAACCCCCTAAATCCCCCCAGTACGGTGCGTCAGAGAAAGAGTTTCAACTTAAATCAAAAAAAATTGTTTCTGACGCACCCTACCAGGACTAGAGGACGAACTCTAAGATGCGGTTGTTGCTGTTACTTTCTGGGTGTTGCTACCTTGATTTTTCAGTTGAATTAATTCAACTTTATATCCATCTGGGTCTTGCACAAAAGCGATGACAGTGGAACCGTGCTTCATCGGGCCGGGTTCGCGAATAACTTTACCGCCGCGAGCTTTAATTTCTTCGCAAGTACCGTAAATGTCGTCAACGCCGATCGCAATATGACCGTAAGCATCTCCTAAATTGTACTCTTCGACGCCCCAGTTGTATGTTAATTCCAAAACTGTAGTGTCTGATTCGTCGCCGTAACCGACAAAAGCCAGAGTAAATTTACCGTCTGGATAGTCCTTTTGCCGCAGCAATTTCATGCCCAGAACCTCGGTGTAAAATTTGAGGGATTCTTCCAGGTTGCCGACTCGGAGCATCGTGTGTAGTAGTTGCATTTAGCTCACTCCAAATTTTTTAAGCTTTCATCTATTTTAGCCATTTCTTGCTGGAAAAACCGCGACGGCCAAGTTTACCGGGTTTTAGCTTGCTTTTTACTGAACAAAAACCACCATAATTCTAAACCAATTAATGTCAATCCGCCTGCTGTTACGCCAATTTTTAAACTTAACGGCTGTTCGATATGCAGAAATTGAGCGGTTGAATTGGCAGGAGGGATTGATATTTGATTTGCTCGAACTCCCGATGCAATTCCGAGCATAATTCCTAAACTTCCGAGGCTTCCTAAGATTTGACGTTGGTTCAACATTTTTTAAATTTATCCTATGACTGTTGACTGTTGACTGTTGACTGTTGACTGTTGACTGATGACTGTTGACTGATGACTGATGACTGATGACTGATGACTGATGACTAAATTTATGCAATAGATTTGGGTTTAAAATTCCGCAATCGCAAAGCATTACTAACTACAGAAACTGAACTGAAAGCCATTGCTGCACCGGCGATAATTGGATTGAGCAGCCAGCCGAAAATGGGGTACAAAATACCAGCCGCGATCGGTATTCCAGCGATGTTGTAAATAAAGGCAAAAAACAGATTCTCGCGGATGTTCCGCATGGTGGCGCGGGAAAGTTTAATTGCTGTAACTATGCCTTGCAAATCTCCTGAAATTAAGGTAATGTCGCTGGCTGCGATCGCCACATCTGTGCCGGTGCCGATCGCAATTCCCACGTCTGAAGCGGCCAAAGCCGGTGCATCGTTAATCCCGTCTCCCACCATCGCGACAATTTTTCCTCCCCGTTGCAGGGCTTGGATTTGAGCTGCTTTTTGGTCGGGTCTAACTTCGGCAAAAATGCGAGTAATGCCGACGGATCGGGCGATCGACTCCGCAGTCGCGCGGTTGTCCCCCGTCAGCACCGCCACCTCCAAACCGAGTTTTTGAAGTGCTTTCACCGCCTGCGCGGACGACGGTTTGAGAGCATCAGCAATGCCCAGAATTGCCTCTATTTTGCCTTCTACAGCCATCCAAACAACCGTTTTGCTCGCAGCTTCAAAAGCTCTGGCGCGCAGTTCCAGATATTCAGTATCGCAGCCTAGTTCCTGCATCCACCTCAGCGTTCCCAGGGCGATCGACTTTCCCTCTACAACCCCGCGCACGCCGCTTCCCGCGATCGCCTCAAAATCCTTAACATCCGTCAAATTAACCTCTTGAGATCGAGCGTACCTCACAACAGCTTCCCCCAAAGGATGCTCCGAATTTCGCTCTACAGACGCCGCCAATTGCAGCAACTTTAACTCATTGCTGTTCGCCGTTCCTTTTATTGTCACAAAATCAGTGACAGTTGGCTTGCCTTCTGTGAGAGTTCCAGTTTTATCTAACACGATTATTTGGATTTTGTAAGCCAATTCTAAACTCTCGGCTCCTTTAATTAAAATTCCATTTTCTGCACCTTTACCCGTGCCAACCATGACAGCAGTCGGAGTAGCTAAACCCAAAGCGCAGGGACAGGCAATAATCAGCACTTCCACCATTGTCACTGTGGCTAGAGTGAAGTTTCCCGTCGCGTTAAACCAGATAATGAAAGTAGCTAAAGCGACGGCAATTACTGCGGGAACAAACCAACCAGTCACTTGGTCTGCTAACTTTTGAATCGGTGCTTTTGAACCCTGTGCGTCCTGCACCATCTTGACAATTTGAGCTAAAAATGTATCTTGGCCAACTCTTGTCGCCCGAAACTTGAAACTGCCAGTTTTGTTGATTGTGGCTCCGATAACTTCGTCGCCACGCTGCTTTTTGACAGGCAAACTTTCTCCCGTAACCATTGCTTCGTCTACCGTCGAAGCACCCTCAATTACCTCTCCATCTACCGGGATTTGCTCTCCCGGCCGCACCTGCACGATGTCGCCAATTTCCACTTTGGCGATCGGCACTTCCAACTCTTCCCCGTTGCGAACTATCCGAGCAGTTTTCGCTTGCAAACCCATGAGTTTGCGAATGGCTTCGGAAGTCTCTCCCTTCGCCCGATTTTCTAGGGTTTTTCCCAACAGAATTAAGGCGATAACGCTAGCGGCAACTTCGTAGTAAACGCCAGAATTTAAACCTTTGACAGTGAATAAACCTGGAAAAAATGTCACAAATACAGAATAAAAGTAAGCAGCACTCGTACCCAAAGCAATCAGGGTATCCATTGTCGCCACCCGCCGTTTTAAGGATTTCCAAGCTCCCACATAAAACGATCTTCCGCACCATAATTGTACGGGGGATGTCAGGACTAATTGCAGCCAATAATTGTGCAGCCACGCTGGAATAAATGGCAGGTGCAAGCCCGTCATCGCCGGAATAGCGCCCACAACCAGCAGGATGCTGATGATACCTGCTGTCCAGAGTTTCCGCTGCAAGGTTTGAGATTCAAATTTGCGATCGGCTTGTTCGGAATCATCCTCTGTCGCCGCCATTTCTGGAAGCGGCAAAGCTTGGTATCCCGCATCATCAACGGCCGATTGAATTGTTTCTAAGTCGGTTTGCTTGGAGTCGTATTGGATGGTTGCTTGTTCCATCCCAAAATTTACATGACACTCAATTACGCCGGGAACAGATTGAATTGCTTGTTCGACAGAGGCAGCACAAGAAGCACAACTCATGCCCCGCAATTTAAGTGTGAGATTGTCCATAGATGCCCTCCTAAATTAGACAATTACCTTCTGTCTTTAAATAGTTGGATAGCCCGCAGATGCGATCGCTTTCCTAACTTCACTTTCCGACTTGGCGGTTTGAATCGTGACCAATTTTGTCTTGAGATCCGCCTCAACCGTTGAGGCTGAGTCAATGGCTTGGACTGCTTTTGCGATCGTAGTCGCACAAGCAGAACAAGCCATTTTAGGAACTTTTAGCTGTAAAGTCATAGTTGGAACCTCAGCAGAAACTGCTCAATAAATGAATTAACTCCATTGTAAAGTCTCCAGTGAACAGGAGAGTCAAGGAAAATTCGTAAATAAATGTAAATTAATCTTAAATTTTACTGCCAGGACTTACGCACAGACTTTACTTCTAAGGTGTGCATTGCACGCATTAGGTGTTTAAATAATGGCAAAGCAATAATCTTTTACAAATAAAATAAATTTTTTCATCCTAATTTCATCTCTACGTGAAAAGCTGAATATAAATGGCAATTTTAAGGATCTAAAATCTATGAAACCAGTTTCATTAAAAACACGCTTTGCAGCGCTGACATTAACCTGCACAGCCGCCCTCAGCAGCGGACTGCTAGCAGCTTGTTCAAAAGCCCCTGCAAGTCAAACTCAATCCCCCAATATTACCCCAGCAACCCCAGCCAGCAGCAAACAATATCTGACACAAAAGCACAACATGGGTGGCATGAATCACAATATGTCAATGGATTTAGGCCCGGCTGATGCCGACTACGATTTGCGATTTATTGATGGCATGACAGTACACCATCAAGGTGCTGTAAACATGGCTCAAGATGTGCTGAAACAATCCAAACGCCCCGAAATGAAAAAACTAGCAAATAACATTATTGCCGCTCAAAACCGCGAAATCGATCGAATGAAAGAGTGGCGAAAAACATGGTATCCCAAAGCCAGCATTACGCCGATGGCTTATCACGCTCAAATGGGTCACATGATGGCAATGACTCCCGAACAAATACAAAGCATGATGATGAGTATGGATTTAGGGGCTGCTGACGACCAGTTTGACTTGCGGTTTATCAATGCGATGATTCCTCACCACGAGGGAGCTTTAGTGATGGCCCAAGATGCTTTGAAGAAGTCAAAACGCCCGGAAATGAAGAAATTGTCTCAAGAAATTCTGACTTCGCAAAAGCAAGAAATTGAGCAAATGAAACAGTGGCGGCAAGCTTGGTACAAACAGTAATTTAGCTACCCTAAACAAAACATGACACAAATCCCGAAAATGAGTGAGATTAATCACAGTAGCTCAATAGTTAAGAAAATACTTGGTTCACAAAAGCAAGAAATTGAGCAAATGAAAAAGTGGCGACAACCTTTGTATACAAAGTAATCGTTATACAAAGTAATGCAGCTCGACTTTGGCTGTCAGCATTTGTCTGACTCCACCTCAGTTTCCTGAGATTACGTAAAAATACTGCCGAAAATTGAGCTGCTCTACCTCTAAAGTAGTATAAAATTGCGTAAAAATACTGTAGACAAGTTCTCAGCTCTACCTCTAAAGTAGTAGGCAATTCAGCCAAAAGCTATATAGATAGATAGAAGGGGTAGGGTATGATCTTGAACAGCTTGCAATTAAACACAACTTATAAATCAAATGCAGCCGTAGAAGAGCTAGCGATCGCATTGACAAACGAAATTGCAGCGCCAGCAGAGATAAAACAAACGGAAAAAAATCTACAGCAAAATCGCTTGGGATTAGGCGCAACTTATATGGCTATTTTAGCAGCCGGTGGGCATCTGGGCTGCTGATGGGAAATTTCATCCTAATTTCATTGGACGGTGAAATACTAGGTTGAGTAGAGCTTTTCTAGCTCTCGGTCATTGCTTAGCGGTCGCTTCTTGGAAAATTCTAATAAGTAAATTTACTTAAGGGGTATCACTTACTTACCTTGGCAAAATACCAACCGCTAAACCTGTGGCACTCAACCTGATTTCAAGGACAATGCCAACGATGATATTTCACAAATATGCTCAGTCTCCGGCAATTACTAGCAGCTTTTCTGGAACTTTGTTCAGCCTAATTTTGCTAACTTCTCCCGCCGCAGTTTTTGCCCACGCTGGCCACGGAAATGAATTTCACCAAAGTAGCGAAACACCTCAAACTCCTGCTGCTATTTCCGTGGATGCCGAAACAGCAAAACGGTTAGGAATTAAAATCTCCCCTGCCGCCCGCCAGCGACTAGATATTGGCATCAAAACCACAGGACAAATTGAAACTTTGCCCAACCAAAAAGTAGAAGTTACGGCTCCTGTTGCTGGGAAAGTAGTAGAGTTGCTGGTTAAGCCTGGGGACAAAGTATCAAAAGGTCAACCGCTTGCGGTTTTATCCAGTTCAGAATTAGGACAATTGCGGGTTGAATCTCTCTCGAAACAGGCTGAAGCTGAGGCAGATTTGCAGCAAGCGGAAGGCGATCTCAAACTAGCACGAGAAAATTACGATCGCCAACTTCAAATATCCGCAGCAGAAATCGCCCAAGCCCAAACCCAGTTGGCAGCGGTAACTAAGCAGTACCAGCTAGAACAAGAATTAGTAAACAAGCGTTCCGTGGTGCAAGCCGCTCAAGAAAACTATCAGCGTCAAGTTGAAATAGCGCAAGCCGAAATAGCGCGGGCAGAAACTGAACTGACTGTGGCTAAAGAACAGTTCGATCGCGACAAAGAATTAGCGGCATCAGGGGCGATCGCGCGACGCACAATGCTGGAATCGCAAGCCCACTTCGCAGAAGCAAAAGCCGCTGTTGCTAAAGCAAAAAGCCGTCCTGAAGTTATCAAAGCCCAAACCGAAATTAAACAAGCCGAAGTAGACCTCCCAATGCGGGAATTGCGGGAATCTCAAGGCAGAGTAGCAGAAGCAAAAGCTCAACTTACCAGAGCTCAGAGCCGCCGGGAAGTCCTAGAAGCCGAGAACCAACTCAAACGCGGCAAAACTGCCGTCGAAGTCGCTCAATCGCGCATTCGCTTGGCTGACTCAGCCTATCAAGCGCGACTGCAACAATTAGGAACTGTTGCCAACGATCGAGGACTCGTTACCGTAGTTGCTCCGATTTCGGGGACGGTAGCCGATCGCTTCATCACCCCAGGAGAGTCAGTAAACGCTGAAAAACCGTTGATGAGTCTGTTAAATGACAGCCGCGTTTTTGCCACAGCCAATATTTACGAAAAAGACCTGAATCAAGTAAAACAGGGTCAGGAAGTCAGGGTAAAAGTCGCTAATTTACCCGATCGCACTTTCAATGGAAAAATCGCCTTAATTGGGTCATCTGTGTCAGGAGAAACGCGGGCGGTGCCGGTGAAAGCCGAACTAGATAATATTAACGGCGAATTAAAGCCAGGACTGTTTGCTGAGTTGGAGATTTTAACCGACAAAACTGCCACAAACATTTTAGCAATTCCGAGTGCGGCGGTAGTGGATGTTAGCGGTAAAAAAACCGTTTACGTCCAAAATGGCAATGCTTATCAAGCTGTTGAAATTGAACTCGGTCAAACTGCCGGAGATTTAGTTGAAGTGAAGAGGGGTTTATTCGAGGGAGATTTGATAGTAACGCAGCGAGCACCTCAACTTTACGCACAATCTTTGCGGGGCGGCAGCAAGCCCTCAAAAGACGAGGAAAAGAAAAAGGCAACTCCAAAGGCAACAGAGGTTAATTTTAATAATTTACCCGTGTCTTTATGGTGGGCGGGAATAGGGGGAGGAGTTGCGATCGCATCCCTGACTTTTGCAGCCGGCGTGTTGTGGGGAAATCGGCGCAAGTTGCCAGCATTAGCAGCGGATTCTGGAAACAATAATTTTTCTGTCTCTGCACCGACATTAAACGCGAGTACAGTAGATGAATTGTCACTGCGGGATGACAACCATCGCGTTAAAAGTCAGGAGACAGAAGCCAAGAGCTTGAACTAAAAATTTTGTTTAATCTAGCAATTATAACCTACCTAAAATGACTTAAAAAGGTGGCATAACAGATGGTAAACCAACTCGCATAAATAAACGTGCAAATGCCTGAGAATAGTGTTCTAGGTAAGGAGATTTTAACCGCCAGCGAGCGTTTAAATTACTAGCGTGTTTCAACACATATTCGTAAGGCAAGGTTTGGAGTTCTCTAAAATTTACAACCAGTGCTTCTTTGTTATTATCTGGGTTCGTTGGTGATGCCAGCAGATACAAACCTTCTATTCTCCCTCTTAAAACTTCATTCCATTTTCCTTTTTTCTTAAATGCTTCGTTATTTTCCTCAAATTCTGAAATTGGGTAAATTGCACACAGGACTACCTGAGCTACTTTTTTATTATCCAGATCGCAGCTTTGGGTGAGAATAATTAAATCTACTTCATTAATTTCTATTTGTACGTCTTGAATTTCACTATTTTTGCCAAAATTTGTTGGGTCAAATACTGGTATTGGTACGAGACACCCAGGCAGGTAATCACCTTGCCTGAGAGTGGATTCATTGACCTGCACCCAGAAAGGCTCTACGCTCATTCTTCATCGAAAATATACGGCAGAGGTTTTTTACGCCCTTTGAACTGAGCAGGCATCATTACTTGTTCCGATCGCTTTGGCGGTACTGGCTTCCAGTCTATTTCGCCAATGCTTTCTAGAATTTGTAAGTATTGTTTGACAACTGTTAAATTCCGCAACACTTCATCAGCTAGTGCTGCAAGTTTTTGGCCTTCAGGACTTTGTAATTGAGCTGTGGGTTTTGGATCTAACACCAGCAATTTTGGTGATTGTGAAACGCCCTTATGACGTAGGGGGGTAATTGTAGCCATCAGTTAATCAACTCCCTTGTGCGCTCTGTAATACAAGCTTCAAAAGCTATATTTTTTTGTTCGTGCATTTGTTCTAAAATGTGCCAAACATCTATTTCATTAGAAGGAATATCTCCTTCCATAAATAGATCTAAATCCAATATTATAGAAACAAAATCAGGTGTGGGAGGTGGAACTATTGCTTGATTGAGAACCAGCATTGTTCCCAAGTTTTCTTGCGGAATTTGTAGCTGCATAAAGTAGCCACTTAATCCTTGTGGCAAGTCAGGGGAAACTTCCGGAAATGTCCTCAAATACTCTTTGAGATCGCCAATCGGTAAAGGAATATCTAGCCTGTTAATATACCTGAGTGCTAAACGAACAATTGCTTCTGGATGTGTCACCGACTGATAGATATTCCACAGTCGCTTTGCTTCATCCCGAAAATTTTCCCAACAGTCGTAAGGGGCAAGCCGACTGAATGCGAAAGCATTTAAACGCAGTTGAAGAATTTGTTTTTGGTCGCCGCGGGAGGCTATATAGCCAATTGGAGATTGGCTGGCTGTTGCCCCAACACTAGCACCTGCCATCATTTGTCCCTGAAAAAGTAACACCTCTTCACGCTGAGGATACTCAGCCTGAATGCTGGAGTACACCTGCGCCAAATTGTCAAGTTTAACTTCTGGTGGAAGTTTAACTTGTATATCAATAAAGGCTTCGGTGATTGGGGCGTGTGAGTAGTGTTTTGGTGCTTGCATAATAACTATTGTAAGCTGCATTGTCAAAAATAGCAAGACAGGTTATATCATTTGAGAGTTTAAATTTTAGATGACTTATTAATCAATTTTAGATGACTTATTAATCAAGGTTGGAAGTTAAAAGATTTCATCCTAATTTCATTTTTCGGTGCCAACGTAAATTGAATGGCTATTTAACGTCGCTCGCCCAACGGTGGCTGGTAGTCATCACCTCTATAAAATCATAAAATGTTCAGCACTATTCTTAGATGGGTAATTAACCGCCGCTGGCTAGTTTCGCCTTATCCCAGTTGGCGAAAGTTCGCAGTAAGATAGAATTACCCAATTACCAATTACCTAACTAAATGTTCAGGACTATTGTAGTTGCACATACTCACTGCGGAAGTCCTAAGATGTTTAAGAAAAGTATCTTTACTCACATTCTCACCTCGTTCATCACTTTTGTACTGGTTGTTGCTTGCAGTCAAACCAATCAACTTACCACCACCACGACTAATAATCCGAGCAATACACCAGCAGCAGCTACACCCAATGGGGCCACTGCCCTTCCAATTGGAGCAGCATTCTCGCAAACCAGCAACTATGCTCTTTTAGCTCAGGAATCAGTGGCTGGTGCCAAAATTGCTGAGAAATATTTCAACGACAGGGGAGGTGTTAATGGTACTCCTATTAAAATGGTGTTTCAAGACACTGGAGGAGATGAAGCAGGAGCCATCAACGCCTTCCAAACTTTAATTAATCAAGATCGAGTGGTTGGCATTGTTGGGCCATCATCTTCTCAGCAGGCATTTAGTGCCAATCCAATCGCAGAACGAGCAAAAGTGCCAGTCATTGGCGCATCGAATACTGCCAAAGGGATTCCTGAGATTGGTGAGTATATTGCGCGTGTCTCTGCACCTATTTCGCTTGTAGCTCCCAATGCAGTAAAGGCAGCGCTTAAGCTTAATCCTAAGATTAAAAAAGTCGCTGTTTTTTATGCTCAAAATGATGCTTTCACGACATCGGAGACAGGAATTTTCCAGCAAGCGATTAAAAACCAAGGGCTGGATATCGTCACCGTCCAAAAGTTCCAAACTACTGACACGGACTTCCAAGCTCAAATTGGTAATGCACTCGCTCTCCAACCCGACTTAGTTGTTATTTCAGGATTGGCAGCCGATGGAGGTAACTCTATCCGGCAACTGCGGGAACTGGGTTATCAAGGTACGATCGTTGGCGGCAATGGTTTGAACACGTCTAATATCTTCTCGGTGTGTCAAGCACTCTGCGATGGTATTATCATTGCTCAAGCCTATAGTCCCGAAGCCCCCGGCGAAATCAATGCTGCCTTCCGCGATGCTTATGTAAAGCAAAAAAAGAAGGAACCACCGCAGTTTACTGCTCAAGCCTTCACTGCCGTACAAGTATTCGTGGAAGCCTTGAAAGCTTTGGATAGTAAAACCAAACTCAGCGCGTTGTCATTGGCCCAGTTACGCACAAAGCTGAATCAGCAAATCCTAGCTGGAAAGTACAATACCCCTCTCGGTGAAATTGCCTTTACCCCTGAAGGTGAAGTTGTACAGAGCCAGTTTTATATTGCTCAAATCAAGATGGATGTAGATGGAAATAATGGCAAGTTCATCTTTTTGAAGTAAGTCAAAAGAGTGCATATTATATGATTTGAGATTTGAGATGATTTATGAATCCGGGTTAAATTTTAAAAGATTTCATCCTAATTTCATTTTTGGGTGTCAAGCTAAATAGCATGACTATTTAACACTGTTCAGCCAAGGGATCGCGGGAAAAGCTACGGCAGCCGCAGCCTTTGATATCGGCTAAATTTTATTGTTAAATGGTCGATCGCCCAAGGGTGGCTGGTAGTCATCACCTCTATAAAATCATAAAATGTTCAGCACTATTCTTAGATGGGTAATTAACCGCCGCTGGCTAGTCGTTGTCGCGACCATTATTGTTAGTCTTTGGACATTGTATATCATCCCCCAAATGTCCCTTGATGTCTTCCCTTCTTTTGCACCCCCGCAAGTCGAAATTCAGACGGAAGCACCGGGGCTCGCGCCGGAAGAAATCGAGTCTTTAGTAACACTGCCGATCGAAAGTGCAATTAACGGAACTCCTGGGGTGACAGCAGTGCGATCGTCTTCGGCTGTGGGTCTTTCTGCTGTTAAAGTTATCTTCGATTGGGGAACTGAAATTTATCAAGCGCGGCAGTTGATAACAGAACGGTTGCAGCAAGCGCAAAGCAAACTCCCGGCTGGGGTAGAAACACCGCAAATTTCTCCGACAACTTCTCCTGTCGGTACTGTTATCACCTATGCTTTTACATCAGAAACTACTCCTTTGATGGAAGTGCGGCGTCTGGTTGATTGGCAAGTCACTAATCGCCTTCTAGCCGTGACTGGCGTTGCTCAAGTGGTGGCTTACGGCGGCGAAGAAAGGCAGTATCAAGTATTAGTAGAACCTGCCAAGTTGAAAGCTTTTAATGTGTCTTTGCAGCAAGTAGCTGAAGCGGCGGCGGCTGCGAATGTTAACGCGCCGGGGGGGTATTTAATTACGCCGGATCGAGAAACTTTAATTCGGGGGGTGGGGCGGATTGAGTCTCTGGAAGATTTGCAGCAATCGGCGATCGCCTCTCGCCACGGAACGCCCGTCAGAATTGCTGATGTGGCTGATGTCAAGATTGGTGCTGCAATCAAGCGGGGCGATGGCAGTTTTAACGGCAAAAAAGCTGTGATTGTGATGGTAAACAGACAGCCAGTTGCTGATACTCCGACGGTAACTAAAGCGGTTGAGGCAGCAATGGCCCAGGTGCAGCAAGCTCTGCCAAAAGATATTAAAGTTACTGTGACTTTTCGACAGGAAGAATATATTAATTCCTCGGTGGAGAATGTGCGATCGGCTTTAGTTGAAGGCAGTATTATCGTCACCCTGATTCTCATCCCGTTTTTGATGAATTGGCGCACTCTGGCGGTTGTTTTGCTGGATTTTTTCCTAACTTGGCTGTTCGCGCTGCTGGCGATGTATTGGCTGGGGCTGGGGCTGAATACGATGACTTTGGGGGGTTTGTCGGTGGCGATCGGCACTGCGATCGACGATGCGATCGTTTATGCCGAAAATACCTACCGCAACTTGAGAGAAAATAGGTCTTCGCTTCATCCTCGCCCGGTGATGGATGTGATTTTTGATGGCAGTCAGGAGGTGCGCGATTCGTTAATTGGAGCGACTGTAATTGGGATTGTGGTGTTTTCGCCAATTTTTACTTTGCCCGGTGTAGAAGGTCGAATTTTTACGCCTATGGGGATTACTTATTTGGTAGTTGTTGTAATTTCTAGTCTGGAATCGCTGTTAATATCTCCGGCTCTTTGCGCTATTTTGTTGCCTAACAAACGCATGACTGCTGCGGAACCTTCGCTGCCGAGATTTTGCAAAAAAATATATCATTTTTTGATAAATTTGTCAATGCGCTATTCGGGAATTCTTTTAGCTTTTGCTGCTGCTAGTATGGTGGCTGCATTAATTATTTTGCCATCCTTTGGACGGGTGTTTTTGCCGGAGTTTCAGGAGCAAACTTTGGTGAATACTATTTTGCTTTATCCGGGGGTGTCTTTGGAGACAACAGATAGTGCGGCTTTTGCTATTGAAGATGCACTTAAGGATGATACCAGGTTTGAATACGTGCAAGTGCGATCGGGCAGAGCTCCGGGTGATGCTGATGCTGCGGGAGTTAATTTGGCTCACATTGATATTGGTTTAAGCGAGGAGGGCATGAAAAACAGGCCGAAAACTTTGGAAGCGCTGCGGCAGGAGTTTGCTAAATTGCCGGGAGTTGCACCAAATATCGGCGGTTTTATTTCTCACCGGATGGATGAGGTTTTATCTGGTGTCAGAAGCCAGATTGCTGTCAAAATCTTTGGCCCGGATTTGGATCAGCTTCGCAGCATCGGTGCCAAAGTTGAAGAGCAAATGAAAACAATTGAGGGAATTGTGGATTTGCAACTCGAACCGCAGGTGCCAGTGCAACAAATTCAAATTAAGTTTAACCGTCAAGCTGCGGGTAGATACGGTTTGAAAATCGGAGAGCTTTCTGAAATAATTGAGATAGCTTTAAACGGCAAAGTTGTTTCTCAAGTTTTGGAGGTGCAGCAAACTTTTGACTTAGTTGTTTGGTTGCAGCCGGAAGCCAGAAACAACCTAGAAACTATTCAGAACTTGTTGGTTGATACTCCAAGCGGCAACAAGATTCCCCTGGCCCAAGTAGCGACTGTTAAATACGGTACGGGGCCAAATACGATTAACCGCGAGAATGTTTCCCGCTTGATTGTCGCGGCGGCTAATGCTAAAGGTAGGGACTTGCGATCGGTTGTGAATGAAATTCAAGCTAAAGTCAAAGGAGAGGTAGAGTTGCCTTTTGGCTATTTTATCCAGTACGGCGGTCAATTTGAAGCTGAGCAAAGAGCTTCGCAAAATATTATGATATTTAGTGCGATCGCCTTTTTGGTAATTACCGTATTGATGTACTTGTCAGTCAAGTCAATTCCTTCAACTGCTACGATCGTGATTAATTTGCCGATCGGATTAGTGGGAGGAGTAATTGCGGTAGCTTTGACTGGCGGTATAATTTCCGTAGCTTCCCTGGTTGGCTTTGTCACATTATTCGGCGTTGCTACCCGCAACGGCTTGTTATTAGTAGACAACTACAACACTAAATTTGCCGAGGGAATGCCTTTTAAGGAAGCCATTATTAAAGGCTCGATGGAACGGCTCAACGCCATCCTGATGACCGCTTTAACTTCAGCTTTGGGTTTAGCACCTTTAGTATTTGAAGGCGGGGCGGGCAAGGAAATCCTCCAACCGCTGTCAGTAGTAGTTTTAGGAGGGTTATTTACTTCTACAGCACTAACTCTGTTGGTTTTGCCAGCTTTGTATGCTCAATTCGGGCATTTCTTACGACCTCAAAAACCTCAGCCAGTTATTGAAGATGGTCAGGTACTTAATGTGTGATATTTTCTAATTATTGTCCGTCAGCAAGGAGTCAAACCAATGAAATCGCTCAAGTCTAGCTTAATTGTTCTAGGTAGTGTCGGATTGCTGTTTTTGGGAGCTTGCAGTCAAGGCGACCAAGCAAGCGATCCAAATAGCACTCCAGCATCCCCTCCTGTCGCCTCTCAACCTGCGTCTCCTACTCCCGCCACTTCTCCTGCAACAGCAACTCAAGGGGGGCAAGTTGTAAAGTCTGGAGCTTACTATTTAGAGTTTGTACCTGAAAAAGAAGCTACCGGAACTCATTTAGATGTTTTTTTGCAAAAAGGGGAGAACAAGGAACCAGTTCCTAACGCCAAAGTGACGGCTCAAGTGCAGTTGGCGAATGGAAAGCAGCAAACCCTAGCTCTCAAATACGATGCTGAGAACAAACATTACGCTGTGGTGTTTCCCGGCAAAGATGCAGGAAGTTATCCCGTGAAAGTGACTGCGGATATTAACGGAGAAAAAGTTGACGGTCGTTTTACCTTCAATCAATAGATAGCTGATTGATTAATGCGCTCTAACTTATGGGCGCATTAGTTATTAGCAACAAACAACTGCCTCCTGCATTTCCACTAAAAAGCCGATCGCGTTTCGATCGCACTTTATTTACTATTTCGTTGCCTGCCTTTTTTTGAAGGGGAAGAAAACTCGACCTGCCAAACTTTGGAAGTAGATGCCACCGACAGTACCTAAAAACATCAAATAGGCGATCGCCTGCACGACATACAGCTTGTCCGTGTATCCAAACATCGCACTCAACAGCAAACCGGGAAACTTGTCTTCGGGAAGCAGTTGCGAGCTATTCCAGACCATCGGCCCGAGAATGCAAGAGTGGATTTTAGTAAATCTTTCGTAATAGAAACACAGTGCTGCTGATTCGCGATTTGTTTGCGATAAAATATTCACCGCGCTGTCAAATAATCCCAAAGTAGATACCACTAAACCCGCTACAATGAAGAGCAATAAAATGCCCATATATTTGAAAAACAGGCGGATATTAATTTTGACTCCCCATTTAAACAGCAGGACACCAATTCCGGTGGCTGAGAGAATGCCCGCCAAAGCGCCGAGGGCTGGAATAATGCCTTGTTGAAACTTGGCAACCACAAACAAAACGGTTTCAAATCCTTCGCGTAAAACGGCAATCAAAACTAAACTAAATACGCCCCAGCCGGCATGAGAATTTTGCGTTAAGGCGGCACTCACAGCGCCTTCGACTTCGGCTTTCATAAATCGCGCTTGCTTGGTCATCCAAATCAGCATCCAGCTCAGCATTGCGATCGCTATAATCCCAAAGGTTGCCTCTAGCAGCGACTCCATAATCGGTGCAAAAGGCTGATTCGATGCGGATAAAATTTGAATAGTCCAGCCGAACAGTACACCTATCAAAGCGCTGGCAATAAGTCCAACCGCAACACCGCCGAAAACCCAAGGACTTAAATAACTTTGTCCTGATTTTTTGAGGCAAGCTAGAACAATTCCGACAACTAAGGCGGCTTCGACTCCTTCGCGGAGGGTAATTACAAATGTGGGCAATGCTTCGCCAAAATTCATTTTTTTATGGTGGGAATGAGAGTGGTTAACGAGCTAGGTAATTGGCAGATTATTTACCAATTACCGCTCTTGATAAGAGTGATGTTTTTAGGATGCTGGTTTGAGAACTTTTTGGCTGTCGCTTTCGATCGTTTTAACTAGCTGGTTGACTTGTTCGGTGGTTTTTACGGGGGCGGGGGGCGCGATCGCCGTTGGCCAAGTTGTCTTCAGTTCCGTCATGTTTGCAACAATTGCTTTGTCAATTTCAGGGCTGGCTTTAGCCACTTGTTCGGCGATATCTTTGTACAGCATTTCCGCGTACATGACAAAACCCCGCGAATCTTGATATTCAATAATTGCGGAAATTTTGCCGTTAGCAACTGCGGCTCCGTATTCGGAATTAGCTGTATCCAGCAAGCCGTTAATCACTTGCAGGACGAATTTCGGATCTTTTCGCTGCGTTTCTGGAAGAGCGGCAATTGCTCCGTCAACTGCTTGCATTGATGTGTCAAATTCCGCCTTCACTTGAGCCGGATCTTTTGCACCTGCTTTAACTAAATCCTGCAATTTTATTAAAGTAGCCTTAAATTCAGGAATTTTACGCTCGTTTAGCTGATCTTCCACATCGGCATAAATTTCTTCGATTGGATGCCCGATGTGAGGTTCTGCTTGGTCTGGTTTGCCTTGATCCAAGAGTTCTTGGGCTACGAAAAGATGCCCTTTCATCAAGCCGAGTTTAGTCATGTAGTCTACATCTTTGGCTTCGCCTGTGAGTACGATATCCTCAATAGTTACCAAGTCTTTGATTTGGTCGAATTGGGCTTGAGTAATGACATTTTTTGAAACCAATTCTTCGACTTTTCCGTAAGGGCGGCTGGCTTGAATTTTGTTAGAAAGTGCCGGTATTCCTAACTTGGCTTCGAGTTTATCTAACTCCGAAAGAATGGCAGTATTGATGTTAATGCCGGGCTTTCCTCCGTGACTCCCGCTGTGACCGCTTGTGGCTGCAGGACTGGCTGTGGCAGCGGGTGAAGCGGTGCTGTCGGTGTTGCTAGCTGTGGGGGAAACGCAACCGGTCAGAGCAACGAGGATGGCTGTAGCGGTTGCTGTAGGTAATAAACGAAATGTTGATAACATGGCAGTTGCTAATTTTTACGTTATGTGCATTTGGACTCACAACTTATTAAGAAAAATTCTCAATTGTCGGCGAGCTATTCATTCTACCTATTTGCGATCGAGCTTGTCAAATAATTTCATACTTTATTTGAATCGGCGCACCCTGGTAGCAGGATTTGGTTTAAGTGATGACTTCAAATACACCCATGCAGCCAGCTTCGGCGATCGCATCTTGATGGGGATGAAACATAAATTTTCCAGCGTAGCCGTAGGTAAACTCTAAGATATGTCTTTCAGCTACTCCCATTGTGATGACATCAGTTCTTTCACTGGGAGTTAAAGTCATTCCCGTGCGATATACGTCAAAAAAGTTGGCGTGCAAGTGGAATGTTACTGCTGCTTCGTACTCAATCAGGTTGAGTACGTACAGCCTGATTAGCTGATTTCGGTAAATAGAGATCGGGTTGTTCATATAATAATTTGGCAACCCGTTAAAAGCGTAAAGTTCGTTTTTTTCATCGTCGTTTACGTCGTATCCACCCATGACCAACATGATTTCATCGGCGGGCGGACGGGGTTTTGGCGGATCGACGATGAACATTCCATAGAGCCCTTTACCTATATGGCGAGTTACGGGAGCAATATGGCAGTGATATAGATGCACTCCGTAGGGATTGGCATCGAATTCATAAATAAATACCGAACCGTGTTTCACTGGTTTAACGCCATCCATTTCGCTGGTATGAACGCCGTGAAAGTGCAGCGAATGAGAATGTCCGGCTTTGTTATAAAAAATTACGCGGATGCGATCGCCCTCTGTTGCCCTCAATGTCGGCCCCGGCACGCGGTTGTTCACGTTCCAAGTGTTGAAATTGACGGCGCTGTTAAGTTTGACGATCGAAGTATTAGCTTCCAGGCGAAATTCCCGAACCGTGCGCCCGTTTTCGCGCGTCACTGTGCCGTAATCAAAATCCCGCGCAATTTGCATCGGGTTGATATTGCTGACGGTGAGTGCATCTGCGGGCATGGGCGGTATTCTCGCGACTGATGTCGGTTTGCGAGTCAAGCGTTGAAGTGCGATCGCGCCCCCCGCTACCCCAGCCCCAGCTATTCCTAGCTGTAGCAGTTGGCGGCGACTCCAGCGCCCCGGCTTTTTCATGGGGGGGCGATCGGATAAATCTGTCATGCTTATTAAAAATTTTTATCAAAAATTTACTCGTGGCTGATTATAAGACATTACTAGCTTATTGTCAATCATTGTCAACAGTCATCTTTTTCTGGCAAGTCAATCGATTTTAGATTTGAGATTTGAGATTTGAGATTTATTTCCGTCAGTCAGCCTGCCCGTTGGAATAAATCCGGGGGCTTGCGATCCAATGAGTTTCGGTCATAAAATTTCATGCTGATTTCATCTCAGTATGTGAGGTTAGATATTGGGGTAGATGCTGCCGAATGCTAACAATGTATAAAGTTTTACCGCTATAAATTAGAGTTATGAGAGTTTTGCTAGTTGAAGATGAGCCAGATTTAGGGAAAGCGATCGATCGCACTTTAAAGCAGGAAAAATATATAGTTGACTGGGCCATAGATGGCAGTGAAGCTTGGGAATATTTAGACAGTCAGTGGACGCAATATAACCTGGCTATTTTTGACTGGTTGCTACCAGGATTGTCAGGATTGGAACTGCTGCGGAGATTGCGTGCTAAAAATAGCGCCCTGCCCGTCTTGATGCTGACAGCAAAAGACCGCATGGAAGATAAAGTTGCGGGACTAGATGCCGGGGCTGACGATTATTTAGTTAAACCGTTTGGGATGGCGGAACTGTTAGCAAGATTGCGGGCTTTGCAAAGGCGATCGCCCCAAATTATGCCACAACAGCTACAAGTAGGGAATCTCGTTCTCGACTGCGGAACTCGAACTGTGTGCCATCTCGATCGAAGTGGCAACAGCCAGATAATTGCTCTAACAAAAAAAGAATTTCAACTGTTAGAATATTTTATGAAACATCCGAACCAAATTATCACCACTGACCAAATTCGGAATCAGCTATGGGAGGCGAGTGCAGATACCTTTAGCAATGTGGTAGCAGCTCAAGTGCGCTTGCTGCGGCGCAAACTCGAGTCGGTTGGCGGCACGAATTTAATTGAAACCGTTCACGGCGTCGGATACCGCATGAGAAATTAAAGCGGTAGGGGCAACAGCGGGCGGATTATATCTCGTTTCCAGTATCTGGCTATAATATAGAAAACTCGATCGTCAAAATGACTGCTATGAAAGATTTAATCCAACAAGAGTTAGAAAAGCTCGATCTAGAACAACTCAAACAAGTATTTGAATTTATTGCCTTCCTAAAATTCCGTGCCCGATTAGCTACTATTCCAGCAATCGATGAAACTAACTTAGCTGCACTCTACGGCGAATTTGCCGAAGAAGACCGACAACTTGCGGAACTCGGAATAAGCGAATATGCAGAACTCCTAAAACATGAGGATTTGGCATGACAGTCAGACGAGGTGAAATCTGGATTGCAGCCCTAGATCCTACACAAGGTTCCGAACAGGCAGGTGTACGTCCCATAATTATTTTCCAGAACGATACTATTGCGAGATACACGACTACTGTTATCAGTATTCCTCTAACAACTAATCTGCGCCGTGCTTCTCTCCCTTCATGTGTTTTCATTCCCAGCGGTGAGGGAGGATTGACTCAAGATTCCGTTGCATTGTGCCATCAAATGCGAGTTTTGGATAAAACACGCTTGCGAAATAAAATTGGTGAAGTTAATTCAGATATCTTGGTAAAATTAGAAAATAATGTATTATTTACCTTGGGATATTTACCTTAAAAAAGAGCGCTAGACTCAATGTGAATCAAAATAAACTCTTTAACCGAACTCGCTGGCAATTAGCCATTTCCTATGCAGCAGTAATGGGTTTGATTTTAAGCTTGCTGGGATTTGGCGTATACAAGGCGATCGCCCACGCTCACTGGGTAGCCATAGACCGCGAATTAGAATCGGTAGCGGGGACGCTACACGACAGCCTAGAACTCAAATTGCAGCAGCCTGGACGCTTGGAGCCAATAGTAAACGAACTTTTGCCCAACCTCCGCCTCATTGGAGTTCAAGGCATTAAAGAACAGTTGCCAAGCCGCCATATTTTAAGCGCTATAAACCAAGGCTATTACTATATTCGTTTGTTTGATTATTCCGGGCAATTAATTGCTACCGCTGGCGCTTATCCCGAAGAACTACCAGCCGAATTCAACTCCCAATACTGGCAAACAATAACTGACAGCAAAGCCAATGTTTACCACCAAATTTCTGTAGCGCTACACACCCAAACACAGCAAGATTGGGGATATTTTCAAGTTGGGCGGAGCCTGCAAGACTTCAATGACTATCTCAGTACAGTGAAATGGGTTTTGAAATTAGGATTGCCTACAGCATTGATTTTGATAGGCTTTGCTAGTTGGTTGTTGGCAGGATTGGCCATGAAACCGATTTACTCTTCCTACCGACAAATCCAACAGTTTACAGCGGATGCAGCCCACGAATTGCGGACGCCTTTAGCGGCTTCGCAGGCGACTGTAGAATCGGCGCTGTTGACGCCTCAATTAGATGAAAAAGAGGCGCGGGAAATTTTGCGGACGGTAGAGCGCCAAAACCGACGACTGACTCAGTTAGTGGCTGATTTGCTGCTACTGGCTCGCATGGATAATCAAGTGATACGCGATCGCCCTCAATTGTGTTGTTTGAATGACCTTGTTAGCGATTTAGTAGAGGAATTGGCAGCTTTGGCGATCGCATCTAAGGTAGCCCTAACCTCGTCCGTGCGGGTGCAGCAGCAATTAAATGTTGTCGGCAATTCCGACCAACTTTATCGCTTAGTTGCTAATTTAATTGTTAATGCCATTCAATACACTCCGGCGGGCGGGAAAGTAACAGTTATTTTAGATTGCAATCACATCGAGGCGATCGTTCAGGTTCAAGATACCGGTATTGGGATTGCGGTGGCAGATTTAGAGCGAATATTCGATCGATTTTACCGAGTCAACAGCGATCGATCGCGCCATACTGGCGGTTCGGGACTGGGATTGGCGATCGCCCAAACCATTGCCCGGGCACACGGCGGCAGCATCAGCGCCCGCAGCGAATTGGGTTCCGGCAGCACCTTTCTCCTGCAGTTGCCTTTGTGAGCTACTATTTGAGGGCAACTGACATCTTGCACCATGTTCGCTGAACAGGCTTCCCTAGCCTGTTCCACAAAAAGTTAATTATCTTGTGGGGAGTAGGGGTTGGACAGGAGAACCCTTCGAGTGAAAGGGTGATTGAGAATTGTGCAAGATGTGGGGAAAACCGAATCATCTTTTTGTGGTAATCCCTTTTGCACAAGAGAGCACGATCGTCGAAAATCATTAAATAGTGCTCAGTCAGTAGTCAGCAGTCAGCAGTCAGCAGTTAGCAGTCAGTAGTCAGTAGTTAGCAGCTAACAACGTATAACCGGAAAATTAAGCTCGGCTAACAATTAATAGCTAATGACCAATGACCAATGACCAATGACTAATCACGGTTCATTACCGATAAATACCTAGCGAAAAATTATGACAGTTTTAGAACAGGGAACAATCTCAATCCATACCGAAAATATTTTCCCGATTATCAAGAAGTCGCTATATACTGACCACGAAGTCTTCTTGCGGGAATTAATTTCTAACGGAGTCGATGCTATTGCCAAACTCAAAATGGTTTCCCGTTCCGGCGAATACGGCGGCGACATGGGCGAACCGCAAATCAACATAGCGATCGACAAAGAAAACAAAACCCTCTCAATTTCCGATAACGGCATCGGCATGACCGCCGATGAGGTAAAAAAATACATCAACCAAGTCGCTTTCTCCAGCGCAGAAGAATTTATTCAAAAATACCAAGGCAGCGGCGACGACGCAATCATTGGTCACTTCGGCCTAGGTTTCTACTCTTCTTTCATGGTGGCGAAGAAAGTAGACATTGATACTCTTTCTTACCAAGAAGGCTCCCAAGCAGTACACTGGTCTTGCGACGGTTCTCCAGCTTTTGAACTATCAGAATCTTCCCGCACGGAACGCGGCACTACTATTACTCTTACCCTCCAAGACGAAGAACAAGAATATTTAGAACCCACTCGCATTAAGCAGTTAATCAAAACTTACTGCGATTTCATGCCAGTTCCCATCAAATTTGAGGGAGAGGAACTCAACAAGCACAAAGCAATTTGGCGCGAATCAGCCAGCAATTTGCAAAAAGAAGATTACTTGGAACTGTACCGCTACCTTTACCCGTTCCAAGACGAGCCGCTGCTGTGGGTACACCTGAATACAGATTATCCTTTTATTGTCAACGGCATTCTTTACTTTCCAAAACTGCGGCCGGATGTCGATGTTACCCAAGGCAATATTAAGCTATTCTGCAACCAGGTTTTTGTCAGCGACCACTGCGAAGAAATTATCCCGAAATTCTTGATGCCGCTGCGGGGAGTTATTGACAGTACCGACATTCCGCTGAACGTTTCTCGCAGTTCTTTGCAAAGCAATCGCACTGTACGGAGAATCGCTGATTATATTGCGAAAAAAGTGGGCGATCGCCTGAAAGAACTCTACCGCGACGACCGTGACGAATACATCCGCTGCTGGCAAGATATCGGCACTTTTGTCAAGTTCGGAACTCTCAACGATGACAAGTTCAAAAAGCAAGTCGAAGATATCTTAATCTACCGCAGCACCTACGAACCAAAAGCCGACAAGCCAGAAACTGCAACGCCAGAAGTTCAGGTGCAAGCGGAGGAAGGAGATTTGTGGCAAGATGTCACTCCAAAGTCGGAAAATTCTACTTCCACGCAGCCTTACACGACGCTGAAAGAGTATTTGGAACGCAATCAAAAACGCCACGAAAATCGCGTGTTTTACTGTACCGATCCGGCGTCTCAAGCAACTTACGTGGCTATGCACAAAAGCCAAGGTTTAGAAGTGCTGTTTATGGATTCTTTCATCGACACGCACTTTATCAGCTTCTTGGAAAGAGAATACTCAGATGTCAAATTCTCGCGGGTTGATTCCGACATCGACGAAACGCTAATTGACAAAGAGAAAGAAGCGGAAATTGTCGATCCGGCGACGAATAAGACTCGCAGCGAACAAGTTAAAGAAATGTTCCAAAAAGCTCTCAACAAGCCGAAAGTGAACATTCGCACAGAAGCTTTGAAGTCTGACTCTGCGGAGGCGACGCCACCTGCGATCGTACTTTTGCCGGAAGCTTTGCGCCGGATGCGCGACATGACGGCGCTTTTGCAGCAGCAAGCGGCCGAATTCCCCGAAGAACACGTTTTGCTGGTGAATACCTCTCACCCGCTGATTCAAAATCTGGCTAGTTTGAGTCAGGGTGCGATTATTCAAGGCGGCGGCGAGTCTCCGTCGGCTGAGTTGGCGAGTATGATTTGTCACCACGTTTACGACTTGGCTTTGATGGCCCAGAAGGGTTTCGATGCTGAAGGGATGAAGGATTTTGTCGAGCGATCGAATCAAGTGTTGACAAAATTGACTCAACGTGCAATGTAATTACCCCCCCCAACCCCCCCTTGCTAAGGGGGGGAGCAAGAGTTTATTTTTGTTAGTAGGAGCAGGAGCTTTACCTAATCAGTTTATTTCTGTTGGTAAAGGGGGAGCAAGAGTTTATTTCCCTTGCTGAGCGGGCGATCGGGGGTTTTCTTGTCCCCCCCTTAACAAGGGGGGCTAGGGGGGTTCTGCGCTGTTGCTATATAATAAAAGGCTGCACGAAAAAAACGGTAATCTGGAGGGAAGTATGTCACGGAAATGTCAGCTAACGGGGAAGAAGGCTAATAACGGTTTTGCAGTTTCTCACTCGCACCACCGCACTCACAAATTGCAAGACGCAAATTTACAGTGGAAGCGGGTTTGGTGGCCCCAGGAGAAGCGCTGGGTAAGATTGCACCTTTCTACAAAGGCGATTAAAACCTTGCAAAACAAGGGTTTGGAAATTATGGCGAAGGAAGCTGGAATTAACCTGTACAAGCTTTAAAAAAACTTGGCTAAATTAAAATGAGGGCGATCGCACACTTGACAGTGCGATCGCCCTTATTTTACAGAAAAACCTTTACTAAAGCCACTTTCTGGATTTCAGTAAATAAGTAGTCATCATGCCTTTGCCTTTAACTTCGATCGAACCGCGGTTTTCAAAGAAATACTTTTCTTGCAACTGTTGATAAGTTGTCTCTGTTACCTGAATACTCCCCGGCAACCCGTGAGATTCCATGCGGGAAGCGGTGTTAACGGTGTCTCCCCACAAATCGTAAATAAATTTTTTAATTCCAATAACTCCGGCGACAACCGGGCCGCTGTTGATGCCGATTCTGATGCTAAAATCTTGATTGTGGATCTTGCTGAAGTCAGTAATGGCCTCCTGCATATCGAGGGCCATTTCTGCAATAGCTTCTGCGTGATCCTGGCGAGGAATTGGCAGCCCTCCAACTACCATGTAAGCGTCGCCAATCGTCTTAATTTTTTCCAAACCGTGCCTTTCTGCTAGGTTGTCAAATGTCGAAAAGATGTCATTCAGCAAGGAAACTAATTGCGTTGGAGAAACTAGCGAACTGAGTTGAGTAAAGCCTACTATGTCCGCAAATAAGACAGTAACTTCAGCAAAAGTGTCTGCGATCGTACTGTCTCCCCGCTTCAACCGATTTGCTATTTCTTCAGGCAAAATATTCAACAGCAAGCGTTCTGATTGTTCCTGTTGAACTCGCAGTGCATTTAAAGTATCATTGAGAGCGTTAGTTCGTTCTTTCACTCTAAATTCTAACTCTTCATTGAGTTTGTAAAGCGCCATTTCAGCTCGCCTGCGCTCTGTGATATCCGTACCGATTCCCAGCATTCCTGCGAACTTTCCTGCCGCGTCAAACAGCGGTTTATTTGCCCAGGATACCCAAACCAGCTCGCCGCTGCGCCGGATACTTTCATTTTCATTTCGCGTGTATTGTTCTGGGTTTTGCAAAATATCTCTCAATTTTGCTCCTAAGTCATTTCCTTTTGTATCTATCTCGGGAATAATTGTTCCCACTGCGTGTTTGCCAATTATCTCTTTTTCGTCGTAACCGAAAAATTTCTGTGCAAATTCGTTAAAAAAAGTAATATTTCCTTCCGTATCTATTTTTAAAATAATGCTGTTAGCATTTTCGACTAATTCCCGATACTTAATTTCGCTTTGTCGCAGCGAATCCTCTGCTGAGGCGCGTTCGGCTACTGTCGCAGCCAACAGCAGCGAAGTAACTACAATTACGCTCATAAAAGCCTGCAAAAATAAGATAGCCTGATTGATATTTTCCGCTTTGGCAATAAAGGGGCCACCTCCCTGAGACCCGCCCCAAATGGCGATACTGGATACAATGAAAGATGCTAAAACAGCCCCGCACTGACCGAATTGAATGGTTGCCCAAATTACTAAGGGAAATGGCAAGTATTCGAGGGGATAACCGGAGAGATTACTTTCAGTTTTTGAGTTGTAGACTAGCCAACTCACTGTTACTAATAACAGCAGGCATATTCCGGAACTGATGCGATTTACAATAGTTTTATAACCTGAAATTTGTGAAGTGCTTGGCGCTTGTTTTTGGTTGTATAGAATCAACAGCAGGGGAGTAAAAATTAAAACTCCTAATGTATCTCCTAGATACCAATTCCAGCGAATTTGCCAATATTCGCTCCAGTCAACTAAACCAGTTACACACAGGCGCAGCGTGCCGAGAGTGCAGTTGATTTGAGTGGCAACTACAGCGCCGCAAAAGACTAAATTGACTACATCTATGAGGCGAGCGAGTGATGGGCGAAACTTGAGTTTTTGCAGCAAACTAAAGGCACACAAAGCTTGCAGACAACCACACAAAGCACTAATTGTTGCACTTATTATGGAGATATTGAGATTAATAGTCTCGTAAAGAACTACGCCTAAAGCTATTCCCGGCCAAACGCGCCGACCAAATAATAACATTGCAGCTTGTGCAATTCCTGCGGGCGGCCAGACGCAGGTAGCTAATTTATTTACGCCGGGGATTGAAACTGCTATTTTTGCTCCCAAAGCGTAAGCAAAAGCAATGGCAGCTACTTTTGCTAAGTATTGCCAATTTCTAGATTGAGGAAATGGCAGAAACTGAATTTTTTGGGGGTTCATACGGAGTTTTATATTTTTAACTAACTATAGCAACCGCGCCCGACAATAAAAAAAAATTAATTACTGAAATATGAGTTATTATATTGCTTCTTCCTTTTTTGCTCCTGACTGAAGCCGAAGAACATTTTTTCTTACTGCTATCACTTGATGCCTGTAAGAAAATAAGTGTTCATCTCGCCTTTGCCTTTAACTTCGATCGCGCCGCGACTTTCAAATACATACTTGTCCTGCAATATATCATAAATTGCAGACGTGACTTGAATGCACCCCGGCAAGCCGTGGGATTCCATGCGGGAAGCGGTGTTAACGGTGTCTCCCCACAAATCGTAAATAAATTTTTTAATCCCGATGACTCCGGCGACAACTGGGCCGCTGTTGATGCCGATTCTGATGCTAAAATCTTGATTGTGGGTATGGCTGAAGTCAATAATTGCCTGCTGCATATCGATCGCCATTTGGGCGATCGCCTCTGCATGATCGCTGCGGGGCATCGGCAGCCCTCCTACTACCATGTAGGCGTCGCCAATCGTCTTAATTTTTTCCAATCCGTGCTTTTCTGCTAGGCGATCGAATGTGGAAAAAATATCGTTAAGCAAGGAAACTAATTCCGGCGGAGAAATTTTGGAACTAATTTGCGTAAAACCCACTATATCTGCAAACAATACTGTTACTTCGGAAAAAGTATCGGCGATGATGCTTTGGTCTTGTTTTAATCTATCGGCGATCGGTTGCGGTAAAACGTTGAGTAGGAGACGGTCGGATTTTTCTTGTTCTAAGCGCAAAGCTGCCTCAGCTTGTTTGCGAGTTGTGATGTCTTGAACAGTACCTTCGTAATAAAGCAAATTTCCGTAAGAATCGCGCACGGTATAAGTATTTTCGGAAATCCAAATTATGCTGCCATCTCGGCGGTAAATTTGAGATTCAAAATCCGATACTTTGCCTTGTTCTTCTATTAAGCGGACAACTTCGGCGCGGCGATCGGGGTCAACATAAAGTTGTTGGCTAATATCAGTTAATGTGCCGACCACTTCCTCGCTAGAACTGTAACCGTAAATGCGAAGCAATGCAGGATTGGCGCTGAGATATTCCCCATCTGGGGTAGTTTGAAAAATGCCGACTATCGCATTTTCAAAGATGCTGCGGTATTTTTCTTCAGCTTGCCGCAGGGCTTCTTCAGCCCGCTGGCGTTGCCGCGCTTCCACGGCGAAAGTTACAGAGTCTGCTAGAGAAACAGCGAAACTTTGTTCTTCAATAGTCCAATGACGGGGAGTTCCTACCTGTTCCAAACAAATAACTCCTGCGGTTTCACCGCCTATTTGAATTGGCGTATCTAGCATAGAAGTGATGCCGAAGGGAATGAGGTAAGATTCCGCAAATTCTCTAGTTCTAAAATCTTTTTGCGCGTCAAAGGCAGCAATTGCGCGTTCTTCTCGCAGTGCTTGAAAATAGACAGGATAGTCTGCTGCTGCTAATTCCAAACCGTGTGAGTGCTGGTTGAGAGTGCGATCGAACAAATCCAGACACTCGATCTTGGATTTAGCGCGATCGTACAGCCACACGCTAGATCGGGCAACTTCCAGAGTACGGCTAGCAGTTTCAGTTATTTCTTGAAGCGCCTTTGTTAAGTCGCCTTGATTCAGCGCTTTATTTTTGGCTAAATCAATTAATGCCGATTTCTGTTTCTGTAGCTGAAGTTCGCTTTGTTTCAGGGCATTTGTCCGTTCTTCAACTCGGATTTCCAGCTTTTCATTGAGCTTTTGCAACGCTATTTCAGCTTTTCGGCGATCGGTGATATCTGTCCCGATGCAGAGGATTCCCAGGAGTTCTCCCGCTGAATCAACCAGCGGTTTATTTGCCCAAGATACCCAAACGCGATCGCCACTGCGCCGCATATTTTCATTTTCATAGCTGATAAAGCGATCGGGCTTTTGTAAAATTTGACTGTAAACCAACTCTAAGTTATTGCCTTCACAGTCCGTCGGTGGAATAATGGTTCCCAAGGCATTTTTTCCCAAAATTTCTTCTTCTTTGTAACCAAAGAATTTTTCTGCAAATTCGTTAAAAAAAGTAATATTGCCTTCAGCGTCCATTTTCAGAATAATGCTGTTAGCATTTTCCACCAATTCTCGATATTTAATTTCGCTCTCCCGCAGAGAATACTCTGCGGATGTGCGTTCAGCTACTGTCGCCGCCAATAACAGCGAGGTAATCGTAATTACACCCATAAAAGCTTGCAAAAATAAGATAGCCTGATTAATATTGTCGGCTTTGACTGTGAATGGCCCCCCTCCATGAGAACTGCCCAAAATTGCGATAATTGAGACAATAAAGGATGCTAAAACAGCGGCTCGCTGACCGAATTGGAGCGCAGCCCACACGATCAAAGGAAACGGCAAATATTCCAGGGGATAACGAGAAAGCGCAGGTTGATATTTCGAATCAAAAACCAGCCAGCTCACCCCTATTAATAATATTAACCATACTGCCCGCTCAATTAAATAGTTTTTATGGGTTTGTGTGGAACTTTTTAAACGATTTGCCGTTACTTTAGGACGATTTAATATTAAAATTAATGGAGTTATAGTTAAAACTCCCATTGTGTCTCCCAACCACCAATTCCATCGAGCAGACCAATATTCGCTCCATTCTATTTTGCCTGCTAAAAGAAGAGAAAATGCGCCAATAGTGCAACTAATTTGAGTAGCTATTAGACCGCCAAACAAGATTAAATTAATTACATCTTTCAAGCGCTCGATAGAGGGACGAAACCGCAACCAGCCCAGGACAGTTACTGCAAAAACCGCTTGCAGAATTGCACCGGCGTTTCCTCCCAGCCAAAGTGCAAATATCTGTTCAGTTGGGTTAACCAAATTCAGCAAAAATGTACCCAAAACTATGGCAGGCCAGACTTTGCTTCCAAACAATAAAAGTCCGGCTTGGGCAATTCCAGCAGGCGGCCACACCGAGGCAGCAAAGGGATTGACACCTTGAATAGAAATTGCTAGCCTCGCCCCCACGGCGTAAACGACAGCAACGACAGTTACTTGGGCTAAGTACCGCCCAATTGGGGATTGAGGAAATCGCAGAAACTGATTTAGGTTCAGATTCATACCGAGTTTTAAGTTTTAGATAATTTCACATTTCAAGGAAGAAGGAAGAGGGAAGAGGGAAGAAGGAAGAGGGAAGAAGGAAGAAGGAAGAGGGAAGAGGGGGAGCATCTCATATTTGTAAAAACACTTCTTCTTGCTTCTTCTTTCTTGCTCTTTCCTCCTGCATTCTGCCTCCTGCCTCCTGTCTCTTGCCTCCAAACTCCAATTTCTAGCTGGAATGCTTTCATTGAGATGCTCCCAAGAGGGGAGCTAATTTAGGGCGTCCACCGCGCACATTGCGAGCCTAAATGTAGGTGCGCCTAGTGCACACCTTACTGGTTAAAAAGGCTTAGTTGATGGCGGCTTCAATCCACTGTTTTAAAGTAGAATTTACTTCATCAATGAGAATTTCCTGGGATTTGTGAGTTGCTCTTTCCACAACTTCAACTTTACCGACTTTCAGCGAACGGCCCGGAACAATCCGATAGGGAATGCCGATTAAATCGGCATCCTTGAATTTAACTCCGGCTCGTTCGTCGCGGTCATCAAGTAGGGTTTCAATGCCAGATTGGTTGAGTTCTGCATAGAGTTTTTCGGCGACTTCTACTTGTTGGGCGTCGGAAATATTGGGGATGCTAATGATGGCGTGATACGGGGCGATCGCCACCGGCCAAATTATCCCGTCTTTGTCGTAGGATTGTTCTACGGCCGATTGAGCTAGCCGCGATACGCCGACGCCGTAGCAGCCCATCACAAAGGGCATTTCTTCGCCTTGTTCGCTGGTGTAGCTGGCGCCCATTGCTTGGGAGTATTTGGTTCCTAATTGGAAGATGTGACCGACTTCGATGCCTCTGGCGCTTTGCAAGGTTTGTTCGGGGTTGTGCACGGCCCGATCGCCCTTTTTGGCGCTTCTGACACCCACAACCGTTGCTGGCAGGGGAAATTCTTTGTTCCAATTGGCCCCGACAACGTGGTATCCTGATTCGTTTGAACCGGTGACAAAGTTTGTCAGGTCAACAGCAGTGCGATCGACTAAACGCAAAAACTTAGAGTTTACCTCCTTGCTCCCAGCGATATAATCATCAGCAACATCGGGAGCCATATAACCTAGAGGTAAAGATTTAGCAGCCCATTTCCGCTGAGCTTCCGCATCGGGAACAGTCAAAAATAAAACAGTTTTAGCTTGATAATTGCCCGCTAATTTCGTCAACTCATTGAGCAACTTTACCTGATTCACATCTTGGTCGCCTCGAATGCTTACCAATACCAAAACAGTCATGCCATTGTCGTAAACAGCTTGGTAAAGCACATTTTTGACAACTTGCGTCGGAGAACATTTCAAAAATTTGCAAAGTTTATCAATTGTTTCAGTTCCCGGCGTTTCCCGCTTTTCAAAAGTTGCAAAGGGCGACGGTTCCGCATCAGCAGGCATAGAGACAGCCTTTTCCACATTAGCTGCATACTGACCGTCTTCAGTATAAAGAACTTCATCTTCTCCCGCTTCAGCCAACACCATAAACTCTTGAGAACCAGAGCCGCCAATTGCTCCCGAATCAGCATCTACTGCTCGGAATTGCAAGCCCGATCGGCGCAGCATATTGCTGTAAGCTTGAGCCATATCCTGATAAGTTTTTTTCAGACTTTCTTCATTAGTGTGGAAAGAATAGCCATCTTTCATAATGAATTCGCGACCGCGCATCAACCCGAAACGCGGGCGAATTTCATCCCGAAACTTAGTTTGGATTTGATATAGATGTACAGGCAATTGCCGATAAGAACGAATCATATCTTTAGCAATTGTAGTAATTACTTCTTCGTGAGTTGGGCCGAGTCCCAATTCTCGCTGCTGCCTGTCTGTCATGGAAAACATAATACCTTCCGCTTGAGTGTAGGTGTCCCAGCGGCCGGATTCCCGCCACAAATCTGCCGGTTGCAATTGCGGGAGGAGACATTCTTGAGCGCCGGTAGCGTCCATTTCTTCGCGCACAATTTGAGATACTTTTTTGAGAACTCGCCACATCAAAGGGAGATAAGCGTAAAGGCCGCTACCGATGCGCCGGATGTATCCGGCACGGAGTAATAGTTTGTGGCTGGGAATTTCTGCTTCTGCCGGGTCTTCGCGCAGGGTGACAAAAAGCATTTGAGAGAGTCGCATAGCTGATTTCCTTAAAATACCGGATGATTGTAATCTCAGATTAACTTCTGATATTATCAGACGTGAGCCTGATTTGATTAAATATATGAATAAACTTTGGGAAAATTATCAAAAAGGTATGACAGCATTTGATAATTGTCACTCTCCTACTCTGCAATCTCAGTGGCTTGCATTAAAAGATGAAATAGGAGAATTTGTTGAAAAACCTAATTCAAGCGAAATTTGGGATATTCTTCATGCTGCTGGTCGATTGCTTTACAAACTAATCGGAATTCCCTTATATTTACTCGCCTATCCTACTGTTCGCAAACACAGTCAACGTTTCGAGGAGTACGGCTGCATTCGCAGCCTGCGTAACTGTGAGGGTAAATGCTGCAAACAGTTGACAGTTGACAGTTGACAGTTGACAGCTTGCCCGAAGAGCGCAGTCCTTGGGTTGATTGTTGACAGTTGATGGCGAGGTTTTTAAACAGTTGATAGCTAAAAAATATCATGACCAGATTTATTCACGACCAATTTGCTAAACAGTATTTGAAAGAACTATTAACCCCTCTCGGCAATGTAGAAACCAGCCGCGACATTGCTGGAGAAGTGAGGCAGATTGACGTTTTCTTTGCCCCAAAAGCGGAACCTGATGTCGAACCAACAGTCCTCGGTCTTCTAGGTCAAATCGCAGCAAAACCCGCTGTATTGGAACCATTCCGCAGTCCAGTGCAAATCGGAGAAATTCGCAGTTGTCTGGGAAAACTATTCGATATCCACGCCGAATATGAACGAGTCGCCGCCAGAGAAAATACCCGGATTCCAGAGGCAGACTTGCCCCAACTCTGGATACTGTCGCCGACAGTTTCCGATCCTTTGCTAGCTGGATTTCGAGCGATTCCCGAACCGGAAATTTGGGGAAGTGGAGTTTATTTTATGGGCGCATCTCTGAAAGCAGCGATTATTGCCATTCACCAACTCCCCCGGAATCCAGAAACCCTGTGGCTGAGAGTTTTAGGGAAGGGAAACGTGCAGAAGCAAGCTATTGCCGAATTGAGAGAATTACCCTCAGATAATGTGTTTCGGGTGAGTGCGTTAGAATTGTTGTACAACTTGCGAACTATTTTAGAAGTCCGCCAAGACATAGATCGAGAAGATCGGGAGTTAATTATGGAACTGTCACCCCTCTACTTGCAACGGTTGGAAGATGCAACTCAGCGCGGTATCCAGCAAGGTATTCAGCAAGGTATTCAGCAAGGTATGCAGCAAGGTATTCAGCAAGGTATGCAGCAAGGTATTCAGCAAGGTATGCAGCAAGGTATGCAGCAAGGTATTCAGCAAGGTATCCAGGAAGGTATTCAGCGCGCTCAACGCCTGATGGTTGAGAATCTGCTACAAGTAAAATTTAGTGAGATTGATGAAGAATTAGCCCAAATAATCGAGCCTTTGATTCAACTAGAACCTCTTGAAATCACGCGACTGATTATGCAGCTCGATCGCTCTGAATTGCTAGCTCGTTTCGATGCGTCGAAAAACCAACCGGAATCCTAACTCAGCAGCGCACCATACCGATTGTAGGGTGCGCTAAATATTACTTTACTATTTATTATCGAGAAAATCTGGAGTTAATTATGGAACTATCACCCCTCTATTTACAACGGCTTGAAGAAGCAACTCAGCGAGGTATCGAGCAAGGTATTCAGCAAAGTATCGAGCAAAGTATCGAGCAAGGTATTCAGCAAGGTATCGAGCAAGGAATCGAGGAAGGTATTCAGCAAGGTAAACGCCAGAATGTTGAGTGTATATTACAAGTAAGATTTGGCGAAATTGATGAAAAATTAGCCCAAATAATTGAGCCTCTGATTCAACTAGAACCCATCGAAATCGCGCGACTGAGTATGCAGCTCGATCGATCGCAATTACTAGCTCGTTTTGATCCTAAAAATCAAACAGAATCCTCAGCTATTAGCGCACTCTACAATATAAAGTGAAGTGCCTCGCACTTTACTACTATAGATAATTGGTGGCGATCGCCCCCCGCCTCAAACTTGCCGCTTTTATGCTAACTCTGCTGCTACCAGTCGCATAAAAACTAATTTCTGACTTTAGACGGATTTATTTTTTAGCTTCCACAGGCATAATAAGTATTAAGGATGAGAACACTAGAAAACTGATTTACTACTCATCCCAATTTCACTAATAAGGGCTTCCGTAAGATTAAGCCTGACCGAAACAAACCACCATCTAAAGATTACAAAATCCCTATAAAAAATTGGGGTATTTTCGCTGTGCCGAGTTATGCATAAAACAAGCTGTAGGAGGTAATTTATGTTTGAAAGTGAGTTATTAAGGTCGCTGTACAGTCCCAATTTCAATATTGCCCAAATGCCTGTAGAAATAGATGCGACATTTGACCACCCCGATCTCGGAGGGTTGATGTTTTTAAGCCCGCAGTTTTTCGTGGCATTAATCGCCGGAGTCATTATGGCTTTCGGCTTCCAATTCCTGTTAACAAATTTCTCGATCGCCGCCAAAATCTCAAATTGGGACGAGGCTTTACCCGACGATGACGATGATGAATATGAAAGTTTGGGGACTAAAGTTCGCAAGACTGAAGGTCTAGTCGGGGGTTGGATTTTAGTCACAGTTAATCTGGCTTTATTTTTGGCTTGTTTTCTGGCAGTTAAACTAACTTCTATTGCCTCGGTAGACGGAGCGGCAATTATTGGTGTAGTTATTTGGTCGGCATACTTTTTAACGCTGGTGTGGCTCGGTTCTAGCGCCGTCGGTTCGGCGATCGGTTCCTTGATAAAAACTGCTTTTTCAGGCGTTCAAGGCGTCATGGGTACTGCGGGTGCTGCGATCGGCGGCAAGATGGCCGGCGACCAGATGGTCAATACTGTAGAGGCATCTGTTGCCGCTGTCCGCCGCGAATTGAGTTCGGCGGTAGACCCGGATAGCATTCGCGAAACACTGCAAGATTATGTGGGTTCTTTGCAGTTACCGAAACTAGATGTTAAGGAAATTCGCGGTCAATTTGAAAAGTTGCTGGGCGATGCAGATATCAAATCTCTTGCCGGAAGTGACGTTCTCAAGAATGTTAACCGCCAGACTTTTGTGGATTTAATTAGCAGCCGCACTGACTTTTCTAAGGAAGAAATAAATCAAATTTCCGACCAACTCGAAGGCGTTTGGAACCAAACATTCGGCAAGCAGCAAGAGCAGAAAGACCCGAATTTAGAGTTGGTTGATTTTCTCAAGTTTGCGGCTCCGGATTTGCTGAAGTCTGACGAACTCAACGCCAAGCTGTCTCAAATTCTGGAAAATCGGGAAAACAAATCGGAATCCAGCAGCAGCATGAAGCGAGCGATGCAGTTGGGTGTGGAAGCTCTTGTGGGTACTGTTTTGGCGCGGACGGATTTGTCTGATTTGGATGTTGAAAAAATCTCCGGTCAGTTGCAGCAACTGACAGCACAAGGGAGTCAAAAAGCTAAATCTTTGGCTTCTAAGGTGGGCGACAAAGTGCCTGCGCTGCCTTTCAATACAGCTAAGGCTGATGTGGAAAATTACTTGATGAATGTCCAACCTTGGCATCTCAACCGGGAGACAATCAAGCAGGAATTTAGGGATGTTATTTACGACCCGGAAGCTTCTCCAGGGGCGGTTTTGCGCCAGTTAGAAATGTTGAATCCCGATTATTTTGTAGGGATTCTGGACCGCCGCGAGGGCTTGGCTCCAGAACAAGCACAGGAAATTGCTCAACAGCTTGAAGAAGTCCGCCAAGAAGTTTTGGAAATTGTGCAAGCTGCTGCTGGTGAGGAAAAGTCTCAAGATTTGCGGAGCAGGATTGAGAATTATTTGCGATCGACCGGCAAGGAGGAATTGAATCCTGAAGGTATCGAGCGGGATTTCCAAGCGCTTTTGGAAGACCGGGATGCTGGTTTTGAGGCTTTGCGCGATCGCCTGTCGCAGTTTAACCGCGATACTTTGGTGCAGTTGCTCGGTCAGCGGGAAGATTTCAGTCCAGAGGAAGCCGATCGGTTAATCGGGCAGCTCGAAAGTTCGCGCGATCGCGTGATTTCAAGAGCTCGAGAATTGCAAGAGCAAGCGAAATCGAAAGCGCAAGAAGTGCGGCAAAAGGTAGAAGATTATCTCCGCAATACTAATAAGGAAGAACTCAATCCCGAAGCGATCGAGCGCGAGTTCCAAACGCTCTTAAGCGACCCGGAAGCCGGATTTAAAGCGCTGAGAGAACGCTTGTCTCAATTCGACCGCGATACGCTGGTGCAGTTGCTGTCACAGCGCCAAGACCTCAGCGAAGAACAGATCGATCGGGCGATCGACCGGATTGAATCTGTGCGCGACAACATTATCCACGCGCCGCAAATAGTGGCGGATCAAGCTAAGAAGCAGTACGAGGAAGTTACTGCAAAAATTGGCGAGTACCTGCGGAATACAAATCTGGAAGAACTCGATCCAGAAGGCATCAATCGAGATTTGACCAAATTGTTTGAAAATCCGAAAGAGGGTACTTTGGCACTTCGGGAAAGACTTTCTCAGGTCGATCGCGAAACTTTAGTCAAGCTGCTGTCGCAGCGGGAAGATTTGAGCGAAGAACAGATAAATCGGACGATCGACCGCGTGCAAGACTCGATTCGCAGCATCGTGAAATCGCCCCGCCGCTTGGCATCTCGCGCTCAAAAAACAGTCCGAGATTTCCAAGGAAATTTGGAATATTACTTGCGGAATACCAACAAGGAAGAGCTGAATCCTGAAGGGATCAAACGCGATTTGCAGTTGCTGTTTAACGAACCGGGAGCGGGGATGCAAAGTTTGGGCGATCGCCTGAAGCATTTCGACCGATCGACTCTGGTAGCATTGCTGTCGCAGCGGGAAGATATCTCGTCCGAGGAAGCTAACAGAATTGCCGACCAAATTGAATCTGTCCGCAACCAAATTGTCGAACAAGTTCAAATGGTTCAGGACAAGTTCCAGTCCACAATTGACGGTATTTTCGCGAAAATCCGGGATTACCTCAATTCGCTCGATCGACCGGAGCTCAACTACGAAGGCATCAAGCGGGACTTACGCAAAGTGTTTGACGACCCGCAGGCAGGATTTGACGCGATTAAAGAGCGTTTAGGTGAGTTCGATCGCGGTACTTTAGTTGCCCTGCTGAGTTCTCGTTCCGATATATCCGAGACTGACGCTCACCGAATTGTTGACCAAATGGAAGGAGCCCGGGACAGCGTATTATTGCGTTCGGAACGCCTGCAAACTGAAGCCAAAAAACGCATCAAAGAGCTCAAAAACAAGGCCAAGCAGCAAGCAGAAGATGCGCGCGAAGCGGCAGCAGCCGCAGCTTGGTGGCTGTTCGGTACGGCTTTGACTTCTGTGGTTGCTTCGGCTTTGGCTGGAGCAATAGCAGTCGGCGGTATTTCGGGTTTGTTTAGCTAGAGTTTCAATGAGTTTCAACTAAACTTCTCCTGATTCTAGGCTGGCTCTTCGCCAGCCTATTTTCTTTGACTAGCACTTCATTTGTTTGGTGTGGCATTATTGCAGAATAATTTTAATTGTTTTGTGGGATGGGCGTCCCGCCCGAAGGCGTGTATTGTCAAAGCAGGCGGGACACCCCACAAAAATCATCCTCCAATTGTGCAACGCCATTTTTTTAGTTCGCCCCACCCTACCTCGTCCCACGTAAACTGCGGCGGATTTTGTTGGTGTAGCGAATTCTATTCGCCGAGAAAACTAGGAGGAAATACTTTAGATAAATCTAGGGACAAATCCCCAAAATTAGGGATGGCAACTGTCTCGTTAGACAGAAAAATTATCTTGACGCGATAACCAAATTTGCCTTGCGAATTCTGATAAAGTTCGCTGTAACATTCCAAACAAGTTTCTAATAAGTTAAATATCCAATAGTCAGAGATACCCGCTTCAGCATAAAGGGGCAATTTGACCTGTTTGTCGTAACTCAAAGAAGAATCCGCAATCTCAATCAGTAACAATATATCCGCTGTTGTGGGGTGAGAGGATAGATAGTCATCAGGGCGATTTTGCACGATCGCGCGATCGGGTTCTGGTTCGCTGTCATCCGGCAGAATAATCGGTTGTTGCCCCCGCAGTGTCGCCCTTTCTCCCAGCAGCTTAAATAACTCGCGTTCCAAGCGTGTCTCGCAAACAGAGTGAGGGGTACTTTTAGCAGCGATGTTGACAAGTTCTCCCTCGATCAACTCAACTCGATCGTCCTCACCAAAGAACCCCAGTTCTGTCAGGCGGTGATATTCCGCTATGGTGAAGCGTTTTGCAGTTGCGATCGACATAACAGCCACCTCAATACAGGTCTGTTGCGATTATAGGCGATCGTCGATCGGCTAAACAATGCTAATCACGAGATCCGCTAACAACAATCTTGTCAAATTTCCCTCATCCTTTGGTTGCAAATGTTCCCGATTTTGGTGAATTTACTCCCCGAAATTATGTCCGGGATTATCTCTGTCTTAAGCAAGATTCTAGCATCACTATTTATTAGGTACTTTAACTGAAGTAGCAAACAAAAGTTTTCTCACAAATAAGAAAACTGAGCAATACATATTATTTTGGAGGCTTGAATGACCTTTACTACCAGTGCTTACGACCAAGGAAAAGCAGATATTAAGAATTTGAGTGTAGACGACCAGTTAGGTTTGCTGTGGTTTGTTTACACCAAAATGGGCAAGTCAATAACGCCAGCGGCTCCCGGTGCTTCCGGTTCCGACATCGCTCAGGGTTTGTTCGAGCAAGTCAAAGCGCTGGCACACGAAGAACAACTACAAGTAATGCGCGACATTGCCTCAAAAGCCAATACTGAACTCAGCCGGATGTACGGCTCAATGAGTCCTGAAACCAAGCTGGCTTTTTGGTATTTTCTAGCAGTAGGAATGGACGAAGGAACTATTATTCCTGTGCCTGGAAACTATCAACTTCCCGAAGCTGGACAAGCTTTACTAGGAAAGATTGAGGGCATGGACTTCCAGCAGCAAATTGATTTCCTTCGCGGCACAATTTTAGAAATGGGTGCTGAAGCCGCTCCGGGGGCGGGCATTTAAAAAGATTAGTAATTACTCAGCGAATTAATTGCCCGCAGCCCCGGTTAATTTGTGATTAAATTAGCTGGGGTTGCTCAATCTAGCAGCCGTGGACGCACTTCAAAGTAATGCTGTGATTCACAAGTGTTGTGAATAATATTGCAGAGGCTTTGTTGTAGTGCGTTTCACTCAGCATGACACCTTGGCTTTGCGTCGTAAATCGTGTCTAAAAAACTTAATTGCTGACCTCATAAATTTGCTTGCGCTAATAAGTTTTCTAACAGCGAGGTAACTTCCTGACCGTAGGAAATTTCCAGCGTATGACCGTCCGGGTCTCGGAGATAAGCCCAGTAACCGACAGGAGGTTCCGAGTCATTAGGGCCGTTCAATAAAAGCCCTTCTGACTCAGCTTCACTGCAAAGGCGATCGACTTTTTCACGACTTTCGCAGGCGACACCGAGATGGGAATCTGGTAAAAGTTTGCCATCCACTAACGGTGATTTAATTAGCACAATGACGAACGGTCGAATCAAATCACAAATCCAAGCAACATCTAATGATTTAATTGGATCTACACGGCGGTGAACCACTTTTAGGTCAGCGTACTTCGCGTAAAACGAGATGCTTTTGTCTACATCGCTAACAGAAAGTGCAATGTGGGTAAAACCAAGATCGCTCATTTGAATTTTCCTCCTATAATGTACGTAAATTTTTGGGTTAATAACTGAATTCAGCAGCTATGTTCCCCACTATTTGCGGCGCACCTGCAATTAAACGCAGATCTTCGCAGGCAACTGTTAGCAAGGGCTGACCTAAGTTTAAATTTGCAAAAGGACTTTCTTCAGGTATTTCTAATTCGCCTTTAATCAAACCGATTCGAGATTTAACTTCTCCTTTAAACAACAGCAAATTCCTGCGGTCAGCGCTGAAAACATTTCCGCTCAAAGGCAGCGGTAAAGCTAAAGTTTGCTTGCTGTAATTGAGACTGCACAGTTGACGGTTTTCTTGGCGAACTGTGACGCGGTAGCCTAGGGGTGCTGCCTTTACCGAATCGCTGCCTTCCCAACTAAATGTAGCTAATTCTTTAGGAAGTCCCCAAATTTCGCGCCCGCCTGCTACCGAGTTAGGATTGTCTACGTAGATGTGGGAAATCCAAGCGCCCCATTTTCCGGCATAATTGGCGATCGCGCTAACTACAATTAACTCATTGTACTCCATCACCGAACCCAACCCGTAGGAGGATATATAAATGCCACCTAGCGTTTTCCCCGGCAATAAAGAGACAATTTCTAACTCAGAGGGAACCAAAGGGCGCACTCGTGCCACATCTACCAATTGTAAAGTCTGAACAGCATAACCTTGCAGATTCCAAGGTGCAGGTGGGTATACCATTTTCAGTAATTAAATATCTGAGATTTTATCTTTATTTTAGCTTGGCGCTTCAAAAAGCAACAATTTTTGGTATTACTTCACAAGTTATTAGTAATTTATTTTATAAAAAAATATGCGAGGATAAATTTGATGAATAATTGACGTGGGTTATCTGTTGGATGGGGCGGGTTTAGTAATATTGTTAGTAGGAATTAGATATGATTCGTAAAACCCGCCCCTACAGATATTATCAGCGTTTATCCGCGTTCATCTGCGGTTAAAGACCTGCAAATCTACTTACTAGCATAACCCGTACTTACCAAAAACTCGCGCAACTTCCCAAAGAATTGAGTGCGATCGCGCCCTTGATAAACTCTCTCCAACAACTGCCAACCTTCCGCCTCCTGGCCCATGACATACTTGCTAGCCATGAAAGCCGCCAAAACCCCTTTCACCTCCCCATTTTCACTCAGACGCTTGTTAGATTCCAGCCAAAGTTCAGCAGAATTCGTGTATACTTCCACCGGATACTGTTTGCTAACATCTTGCATTTTACCTTGGCGGTACTGCCAAATTTTCAGCGGAAAGCGAGAATCAGCATAATTTGTAAAAGCCTCGGCAAATCGCCCGTCCTGACTCTTGAACTCTGGGATATCATTTTTGCCAAAATCGAGTATTTCGTAACTCACATTGCCCCAGAAATGCTTGATATGAGTGTATTTGTTAGCTCCAGAATCGTAGCGGTAAATAAACGAATAATTGCAGCAGCGGACGCCGCTTTTGATTGACACTAAATCTGCCAGCACTTCCGGTTCCTTGTCGCCGTCCAAATCGCGGATTCGCAGCGATAAAAAACGTCCTTCAGATATTTCTTCGCTGGCTTTTTTGTCTGGATTATCTACTAGAGAACGAGTCGGAATCAGCACTGGTTCTTCTAATAAAGTTTTACCGTCGCGGATAATTCTGATGCGGAGATTTTTAGCATTTTCTGCTTCTTTTACGAAAGAAACTTCCGCCCGAACTTTGCCCGCTTCCGAGATTTCTGTTGTTCTCGGCGGGCCGATATTCGGCGGAACTCGGGCGATATATTGGGCAGGAACTAAGGCAGTTTGGCCGGGTTTGGCGATCGCCTGACAGAAAAAAGTTGCGACTTCGGCGCGAGTAGCATTCCGAGTAGGTTCTAGCTGTTTAACAGCCGGATAATTCACCACAAGTTGTTTTTCTGTCGCGGCGGCGATCGCACTTCTGGCCAGTTCGGGAATATCCCGCGCATCTTCAAAAGTCGCATCCAAAATCTCAGCCGCCGGCCCTGCAGGTGTATATTGCAAGCCGCTGGTTAAAGCTACCAAAACCTGCCAGCGGGTAACATTCAAAGTCGGGTTAAAAATACTGCCACTGTATCCAGACATAAAACCCGTTTGATAAGCTTCTCGAATTGCTTTAAAACCCCAGTAATTCGTGGGAATATCTACAAAGTCGATCGGATTGCGGACGGTTTTGGCATCGGGAAAAGCCATGCGAACCATCGCCGCAAACTCAGCGCGGCTGACTGGGCGATTCGGGCGAAAAGTGCCGTCTTCGTAGTAGCCGCTGATGATTTTTTTCTCTGCTAACTCCTCAATGCAAGCTTGCGCCCAATGGTTGTTAACATCCGTAAATTTGGCTTGAGCAAATGCCGGCGCTACATTCAGGCCCGGAAACATTAAATTCCCGATGATTATCCCCAGGGCTACCACTAAACCGATGATAGCTTGCCATCTGTGCGATCGAATCATTGAACAGACTCCTCTACTTACAAATTGGCGATCGAAACTTTCGGAAACTTTATACTTTATATATAGCAATCCTTGCATTATTTGTGAATTTCTTACTCCCTCCCCTTACTAAGGGGATGGTTGGGGTGGGGTAAAAAAATTAGGACTCCTGCAATGATTGCTATATCAGGTATATTAACCCGATTTAATACCATTTATTAAAAATTTACCTGTTATTAAAAATTTACCTGCGACCAAGGACACGGCACTGCCGTGTCCCTACTTTTGAGACTTCGTATAAGAAAGCTTACTTCGACTCTAAAGTCATCTCCATCGCCATTTTTGTTTTGATTGTTGATTCTTGAGAACTGCCAGCAGTTTTAGCACTCATTTCGCTATTTGAACTAATAGAGACAGTAGAGCGAAAAGGCATTAATCTATCCAAGCGCCCTGTAACTTTTCCCCGACCCTGAGAACTAAAAGATTTTAGGGTTAATGTAGTTCCAGCAGGCAGTTGGGGAGAGGTAATATTTTGGGGGTTTGCTCGCTGCTCTATACTTACATTCATAGAGACAACTCCATCTTGCCAGCTATCCAATTCATAGGTAGCAATGTCATTCACATTCATGCCACTGAAATCAGAGGTAGAAGAAACGCGCCATTTGGCTCCTTTTCCGACTGCTTCGGCAGGCAGTGGCGAGGCTAGTTGTTCTAGAGATTTAGACATTTGTCCAACCATTTGTTTGACGTTGTTGTCAGCTCCTTCGGGCAAAATAATGTCACCTCCTTTATGAAAACCTCGATTGTCCATGATGAAAGAGCCTTTTACTCCCACGATGTTTTTGAGTGCGGAACGCATGGCATCTAGGACGGCTGGCGGCATATTTCCAGTATCGCCAGCGATATCTGCATTAGTATAAGCAAACTCGTAGTGAATATCGCCGTTAGGATCGATTTTAGTGACTTTTGTCTCGAAAGTCATCACCGATACTGGAATTTTAGCCCCAGGCGAAGACCGACCGGATGCGGATATTTCCATATCCATTTTTACGGTCATCACAGTTGTTTCTTTGACATCGATAGCTGGTTTCAAACGCAGTTCCTGTCGGGGTTCCACTCCCGGATTTAGCAATTCAATTTGCGGGGTTTTCGAGTTGGGGGCAGGCGCGGATACGCCACGGGCTGGCTGCTGAACTACAAGTGGAGTTTTAGCACTGAGGGAAGCTGGAGAAAGCACGCGCGGCGAAGCTATCCCGTAGGGAATCGCCCATCCGGCACTGGCCAAACAAAGGGATGCAATAAACAGTGTTTTTTTCATTTACTTAATTTCCGGTTATTTTAATGTTAGCCTGTTCCCACAGTCGCTCGACAGTCACAAATTTGTAACCTTTATACAAAAGCAATGGAATTATTTTATCAGCCGAAGCTGCAACATCTTCGCCGCCGCAAAAGCCGTCGTGCAGTACAATAATCGATCCGTTTTCAGTTTGCTGGACGACGCGACTCATAACTTTCTTAACTCCCGGTCGCACCCAATCTTCCGGGACGACACTCCACATGACAGGGCGATATTTCCACTGTTGCAATAACTCTAATGTTCGCGGTGTAAAAATGCCGTTGGGCGGGCGCACGTCCAGGATTAATTTTGAATCTAAATCGCAAGCTTTGGCAATTGCTTTTTGCGTGTCTTCTAAACTTTGTTTGAGTTCGTGGGTTTTGAGTTTGGGAAACGATATATGCTGGTAGCCGTGGAGACCGATCCAGTGTCCGCGATCGCAAACTTCTTTAGCCGTTTCAGGATGCCTGTCTACGCAAAATCCCAGCCAGAAAAAACTAGCTTTGATGTCGTATTTATCTAAAATTTTTAACAGTTGAGGTGTGTGCTGGCGGTGCGGCCCGTCGTCAAATGTGAGGGCAATTTCTCGGCTGTTGATATCTCCCGTCCACAGACATCTGGGAAAAGCAGATTTGAGAATGGGATGAACGACAGGAAACAGGGGTGCTAGTGGCATGGATTAACCTTGTTAAATGCGATCGGGTAGAAATGAAGCTGCGTTACAATAGGATAAAGTTAACTCAATCGAGGTAAATATGACAACTGCCGTTGATATTGGAACGCTAATTGTCCGCACGCCGGGAACTTGCGGTGGTCGCCCGCGAATTGCAGGAACTAGAATTACGGTACAGAATATTGCTATTGATTTTAATGCCGGGATGACTCCACAGCAAATCATTGATGAAATACCGCATTTGACTTTAGCACAAATTTATGCAGCACTCACTTACTATTACGCGAACAAGGAAGCAACGGACGCCGAAATAGCAGCTTACTACGAAGAGTATGACCGTTTGGAAGCAGAATATATGGCAGGTAAGCTATCGTGAGCCGAATTTGTTTATACATGGATGAGGATATTCTCCAACGCTCGCTGATACTCGCTCTGCGAACTTCTGGTGTAGACGTGATAACTACCTCGGACGCTAACAAGCTTAGCTTTTCAGATGAGAAACAACTGATCTGGGCAGCGGAGCAAGGGCGTGCCATATACAGTTTCAACACTAAAGATTTTTGTCGTTTGCAAGTATTTTTATTGCCCAAGATATCGGTCATGCTGGAATTATTATGGGAGTGCAACAGCGGTACTCGATTGGCGATCAGTTGCGGGGGTTTTTCAACTTGATTGCTGCTAAGTCAGCCGAAGAAATGATAAATCAATTGGTATTTTTAGCTGAGTACATTAGAGATGAATAAAAGCTTGAAATAACCGATCGCACCGGAAACTACCAGCCTCTTTAACTCCTTTGATATAGACTCAATCTAGCCACAGTCGATCGACCTCTATCTCGCGGTCGATGCGATCGCCCTACAGCCTCCTCCTATACTAAAAACTAGCACTACTAATCGAAAAACCATCAAGGAGGAACAATGACAGAGGAATATTTAGCCGAACGCACAGTTTCAGCCGTATTTAAGGAAGAAGAACAATTAGACGGCGTAATTCGGCGGTTGCTGGATCGCGGAGTTTCCCGCGACCACATCTCAGTCATGGGAAAAAACTTTCAGTCTAAAACTAGAATTGCCGGCTTTCTTACTAAAAAAGATGTGATTTTAGGCGGTCTGCGCAGCGGGGCGATTTTTGGTTCCTTATTCGGTTCTTTTTTGGGTTTGCTAACAGGCGTCGGCGTGCTGTTTATTCCCTTTGTCGGTGCAGTAGTATCGGCAGGCCCGCTGGGTGCGGTACTGTTGGGTGCAGCTAGCGGCGCGATCGCAGGTTCGGCCGGTGCGGGTCTAGTTTCCGCTTTAGTGACTTTGGGAATGCCCGAAGACAAAGCAACTATCTATCAAACCCGCGTTGAAGCAGGCGAATTTCTGGTGATGGCAGAAGTTCCCGCAGATAAATCGGGCGAATTTCAACTCTTGCTAGAAAGTGCAGGTGGCGAAGAAGTTTCAGTTAGCGAAATGACGCTGCCGCGCGCCGTCAAAGGTCGCTGCAACAGTCCGGCAGACTTATCTCCAGAAGTGCGATCGCACCTGTCGGAAGCAGCACAAAAAACCTTTATCGAATCCTACAACGCCGCATTTGACGAAAGCAACGACTCGATCCAAGCCGAACACGCAGCTTGGAACACCATTCACCAGCAGTACGAAGAAGATGAAAACGGTGTTTGGACTAAGCCTTTAGCAAAAGTCTAGTTCCCCGATCGCGGTTAACTAATAAAAGATAGAATGCAGCCTCTAGAACTTTGGTTCTAGAGGCTTTGACAATTTTCGATTTTCGATTTTCGATTTTCGATTTGATAATTGTGAACAACTTAATTTTTAATCATTTGGGAATGGCTGAAAGTCTCATAAGTAAGTTTTTGAAAGTGGTATTGCACTAAGTTGCGTTGTCAAGTACAATCTATAGGCTTGCAATATAAAATTGAGTTAAGCAAATGCAAAAATACGTTTGTACAGTTTGCAATTACGTCTACGATCCAGCAGAAGGCGACCCCGACGGAGGCATAGAACCCGGTACTGCCTTTGAAGATATCCCCGACGATTGGGTTTGTCCCACTTGCGGGGCGGCAAAATCCGATTTTGAACCAGAATAAGCGAGAAAAAATTTGTCCGATCGCATCCTCAAAATTACAGTCATTGGCGGCGGTGCTGCGGGTTTTTTTAGTGCAATTACCTGTGCCAAAACCTACCCGCAGGCCCGCGTCACTTTACTAGAAGCTGGCCGGCAACTGCTGGCAAAAGTTCGCATCTCGGGCGGCGGGCGCTGCAATGTGACTCACGCTTGTTTTGACCCCGGTATTTTAGTGCAGAATTACCCCAGAGGCGGGAAAGCTCTGCGCGGTGCTTTTACTCGATTTCAACCGCGCGATACTGTAGAATGGTTTGCCAGTCACGGTGTGAAGTTGAAAACAGAAGAAGACGGGCGAATGTTTCCGACTACCGACGATTCGGGGACAATTGTTAACTGTTTGATCCGGGCTGCTGAGGATGCAGGCGTGAAAATTCGCACCGGCGATGCAGTAGTTTCTGTAAAGAAATTAACTGGGAATACCGCAGAGGGCGAACAGGGGGAAACCGCGCCTAGGTTTGAAATTGAGTTGAAATCCGGGGAGAAATTGAAGTGCGATCGCATTCTTCTCGCTACAGGCAGCAATCCTGCGGGTTATAAGTGGGCAAAAGAGTTAGGTAATACTGTAGAACAGCCCGTTCCTTCTCTATTTACTTTTAATATTTCCGACAGCCGAATCAAAGATTTAGCCGGAATTTCTGTTCCTAATGCTAAGGTGAAATTGCCGGGAGCTAAATTAGAACAAAGCGGGCCTTTGCTAATTACTCACTGGGGGTTAAGCGGGCCTGCTGTACTCAAACTTTCGGCTTGGGGTGCGAGATTTTTGCACGATCGCCATTATAAAACATCCGTGCTGATTAATTGGCTTCCCCAGTACAATGCGGAAGTTTTGCGGCAGCAACTGCTAGCAGTTAAGTCGCAGTTGTCGCACCGATTGATAGTTTCTAGCTGTCCGTTTCCGGTGCCGCGCCGCCTCTGGGAACGCTTGACAAGTTCGATCGGCATTGACGACCAAAAACGCTGGGCCGACTTATCTAACAAAATCCTCGATCGCCTCCTGCAAGAACTCGTTCAAGGCGAATATCAGATTGCCGGAAAAGGCGCATTTAAAGAAGAATTCGTCACCTGCGGCGGTGTCAACCTCAAAGAAGTCGATTTTAAGACAATGGAAAGCCGCCGCTGTCCCGGACTTTTCTTTGCGGGCGAAATCTTGGATATCGACGGCGTGACGGGCGGTTTCAACTTTCAAAGTGCTTGGACTACGGCGTGGTTGGCCGGGATCGCGATCGGCAAACCATCCGATTTTAGATTTTAGATTTTAGATTTTAGATTGGGGAATATTTGCTGTGTAAAGGTTTGGGACTTGCGATCGCGCCTTCTGCTTGCCAGTATTAAATTTTGTGTTATTTTTGAATTAAGAGGCACAAAATGTGAGTGCTGTTGAGCCTGTAGAAGAAATTTGCAGTTTTGCCACCTTCAATATCGGGGTCAAACACATGAAAAACTTGAAGCTGAAAACCTTAAAATTCCCGAACCACACTGACAGCCATTTTGACTCACCTTTCATCGAAAAAAATGGCTTGCTGGAACTCAACCCCAAATTTATCACTCCCGAATTTTTAACAGCCTGGACGTTTGAAACACACCTGTACGGCGAACAAGTTGCGATCGACCACTTTGTCATCACATTTCCCAGCCGCACCGAACTCGAAAACTACGCCGAATCTTTTTACCCCTTCGGTGCCAAAACAGTCGAAGGCCCGGACTTATTCCCGCTCAACTTTTGTGCGGAAAACATTAATGTTCCCTCCGACTTGTGGCTGCATTTAATGACCTTATTAATGCCAGCCGGCGGCTTAGTAGTATTAGATGCGCCCCACGCGGACGGCGACCAAAAAAACCGCTTTCAGCAAGAAAGAGGATTAGCAGCAGTTCACCACGTCGCAATTCGAGTCGAAAACGTGCAGAATGCTGCTATAATATGGCAAAATAAAAACTTCAAACCCCTGTCCGATCGACCCTTAGATTACGGCTCATTAACCCAGTGGTTTCTGCAAAACCCCGCCGGACAAATTATCGAATTAATCGAGCGCCACCCCGGAAACAACGCCACTTTCGACTGCCAAAATATATCAGGTTTGCGCCTCAGTGAAGTCGCCAGTCATTAGGGCAGGCAAGATGCCTGCCCCACAATTAGCAATTACCCATTCCATTACAAAATAAAATATATGGTCGCATTAAAAATCCCAAAAGTCACTTTTCAACCCCCGACATTCAACTCACTTGAAGAAGAACGCCGCCACCGCAAACAACGTTTAGCCGCCGCATTCCGATTATTTGCCCGCTTCGGATTCAGCGAAGGAATTGCCGGACATATCACCGTCCGCGACCCCGAACACCTCGACCATTTCTGGGTCAATTCTTTTGGAATGCACTTTAGTTTAATTCGAGTCAGCGACCTAATTTTAGTCAACCACAAAGGCGAAGTTGTTGAAGGAAATAAACCCGTAAACGAAGCAGCATTTGCCATTCATTCCCAAGTCCACAGCGCCCGCCCCGACGTAATCGCAGCAGCCCACGCTCATTCTCCCTACGGCAAAAGTTGGTCGAGTTTGGGCCGCCTGCTTGACCCGCTGACCCAAGATGCTTGTTCTTTTTATGAAGACCAAGCTTTATTTGACGATTACACCGGAGTTGTTTTGGAAATCGAAGAAGCTAAACGCATCGCCAAAACTTTAGGTGACAAAAAAGCTATTATTTTACAAAATCACGGACTGTTAACAGTAGGTCAAACAGTAGATGAAGCAGCTTGGTGGTTTATTGCAATGGAACGTTCTTGTCAAGCGCAGTTAATGGCCGAAGCTGCGGGAAAACCCATTCTCATCAAGCCAGAATGTGCGCGTTTAACACAGCAGCAAGTAGGGTCTCACCGCATGGGATGGTTTAGCTTTCAACCGCTTTATGACATGATAGTGCGGCGGGAACCAGACCTATTAGATTAGAAATTTGGCTGTTAAAACTCGGCGGTTGAAACCGCTACTATACAAACACAGCCCGCCTGCGACGAATAAAAAATGAAGAGGTATTAAAGCCGGATTTAGTATCAGGAGTGCAAAAGTTATAAATTCATGCTGAAGCCGATTCCAACCAAGCTATCAAATCTTCTTGACTTGTAAAATCTAACAAGATTTCACCTAAGTCCTGTAATTGTTGGAGAGATAACTGCTGGATGCGAGTTTTAATTTCTGGTGGGATTTCGCCAGTGCGCCGCGCGACTTGACGCAGGATTAATGCTGTTTGTCCCTCAATTATGCCTTCTTTACGACCTTCTTTCATCCCCTTAATAATAGCACCGCGCTGGTCTTCAACAAACATTTCCCGCTTTTCCAATTCCTCTAATTCCTTAACGGTTAAATTAGTTCTGCTGGCGAGCGAAAAAGCTGTTTGAATTTCGGGAATTGATGCAAATTTTTCCGGAATTTCATCGAATAGGGGAGCATTTTTGATAAAATAAATCCAGCTTTGAATTAGGTTTTCGATTTCTTCTAGTTCTTTGTTAAACTTGGGCAGTTCGACAAACACTAATTCGATTTATCTGTTATAATACTCGAAGTTTTCTTCGAGTTCTTTAAATACAAAATGGGTGAGAAACTTTTCGGTATTTTCAAACAGAGTAAAATCTGTAATTGTTAAAGCAACCAGAGGATTTAATTTAGAGTATCCTTCCCGGGGTTTGAGTTGAGTTGCGTAGGTTTTGGCGGCATTGTACACTACCCGTTTAGTAAAAGCTTCTACATTTATTACCTGCATTTCGATAATCACAGTTTTGTTGCCTGTAATTTTGGCTTTAACATCCAGGTAAGTGTCTTTTAATCCAGTAACGCTCGGCGCGGCGTAAGGGTCAATAATTTCTAAGTCTTCAATGGTTGGCTGTGCGTCATAGAGCATAGCATTGAGGAAGCTAATCAAAATGTCTTTGCTCTGGGGGGAACCAAATATTTTTTTGAAACCAAAATCTGTTTTAGCACTGATGAAAGGCATAATTAGTAATGGGTAATTAGTAATGGGGGCGTTTAAATCACAAAAGTCCTTCCATTTCTAAATCTTCAATTATCTGCAATCCGCGCGGGTCGCCGACTCGCAAAAGTGAAGATTTAGCATCTTCCCTCACGCCCATATCTTCATCTTCTTCTAAAGCTTCAATCAAACCGTCGATCGCCCCAGCGTACACTACATTATTCGGCAATTCCCGTGCCAGTTGCCCGATCGCCCAAGCGGAATTACTTCGCACAGCAGACACAGCATCTCCCCGCAGCGCTTGAATCAACGGCGGAATCGCCGCAATCACCACAGAGTAACCAACTTTTGCCATCTGACCCAGAGAACTCGCCGCCCACAAACGCACCGCCGAAATATCAGTTTTCAGAGCATCAATTAAAGATGGCAAAGCGCGGTGGTCCCTGCAATTTCCCAAGGCCCAAACTACCCCTTTGCGAACGTAACCATTCCAGTCGCGGTTAAGCTGAAGAATCAGCGGTTCCACAGCATCGGGACTCGGATTTCGCCCCAAAGCATAGGCCGCGCTCACTCGCACCAAGGGGCAACCGTCTCTCAATAAATTAATTAAATGCGAAATTGCTCGATCGTCCTGCAGTTCGCAAAAAGCCCGCGCCGCAATCATCCGGTGCTGAGGTTCCGGGGATTCCAGCAAAGGCAGCATTTCCTCGGGATCTGGCAGCGGGGGTTCGGATTCATAAATTTGATCCAAAGGGCTTTCCAGTTCCGTGTCAGTATCAAGGGCGTTGGAGTAGTCGTTATTGTTCATAAAAAAACTTTACCGCACAGAGGATGCTCCTAAGCAACTCAGTCAGCAGTCAATAATTGTAGGGTGCGCGCGCCGTACCTTACTACAAACAAATACCTCTGCTGTAATCTAAATTGGTAGCGAGGACTTCAGTCCTCATAATTGCTGTCACCTAAGTTTGTAGTGAGGGCTCAAGTCCTCATAATTGGGATGAATCAGGACTAAAATCCTTACTGCAAACGAATATCTCTGCTGTTACTTAAGTTGGTAGTGAGGACTGAAGTCCTCATAATTTGGATGAAGCAGGACTTTAGCCCTGATTCCAAACCAGTTGAATTTATATTTCAAAGAGACTTGAGCATCGAGATGGAATGACTTTGATAGCCTAATTTTTGATAGAGATTCAGAGCAGGCTGATTGCTCAGAAAGACTTGCAAACCAATTTGCCGATCGCCTCTTTCCCGCGCCCAATTTTCAGCATGAATAACTAAAGCTGCACCGACTCCTCGACGGCGATGTTCCGGTGCTACGTACAGCAAAAAAATGTGAGCGTAGCGTTCTCCAGTGGTTTGGTCGATCGCATTTCCCAACCACAAACATCCCACCACAGATTGGAGATTTTGGACTTGAGATTGGGGATTGAGATACTGCGAGGGAAGCGCCGGCAAAATTTCTGCCTCTTCCTGGCTGTTTTTCTGGCACTCTACCCACCAAACCGGCGTCTGGTTAGAAAAATACTGCTCGACAGTTTGAGCCAAATGTCCCAAATCCCCATCGGGGTAAAGCTCTCGATATGTCCGGTGCATAAACTTTACCAGTTTTGCCCGCGAATCGAGTCCCGATCCCGATCTCAGCCCGTAGCCCGGTATTAGTTGAGCATACATCTGCTCAGCGGACACGGAGAGCGGCATAATTTAGCCCCAAGAAAATTGGATTGACTGCTGCTGCTTGCTTTTGGGGGATCGCTTCCTCAATCGGTGCCGGGGCAGCCATGTCACCAGGCAAAAAGATGCGAGCACTGACTGCTACCAGAGCCGCGAAAAATACTAATACCGCTATAAATGGAGCAATGTATTGACGAATGATACTCATAACCGCAACAACTTAATTCTTGAGTTTATCTTATCAAGTGTACCATACAAATCTGGTCAGCTATAATGGCTGCCATTGGATAATTAGCTCGACAAGAGAGCGATCGCAAATACCAACTAACAGAAAATACAATATTATGGCTGCCTCGCCTGCTGTTTATGAAGCTCTGGCTAAATCAATTGTTTTTTTGAATCAAAAGCCGAGCGCGCAAAATGAAGTTTCGCGTTTCCTCGATACTAACGGCTACTATATCGATCGCATATTCGACGACCCAGAAACAAACTTTTATGCGATCGGCTTCGGTTCATCCGATCCCGAAAACCCGCCCGCCCTGGTATTTAAAGGTACAGACTTCATCGACGGCGACGCTATCTTTTCCGACTCGCGAGACATTGGTTTACCTGAATTTGAAAAGAACAAAGATAATATCAAAAATTGGCTCGCAGAAATCGGTCAAAATACTGGTAAAAACCCCAACAAATTATTGCCCGATGTCATCGGGCACAGTTGGGGCGGAGCAGTCGCTCAAATTGTAGCAACCGAATACACACCTCTGACCGGCGATATCTTTACTTTCAACTCTCCAGGAGTGTCAGCGAGTACATTCAACACTTTTCGGAGAAATCTCAGCAGGGCAGGCAACAAAAATGTCAATCACTACATTGTCAGCGGAGATTTCGTCACCTTGTTTGGCGAAGCATTTATCCCGGGGAAAGTATTTATCCAAAGTTTTACAGATCCGAGTATTAATCCCTTAACTGTTTTGGCAAAACATCGAACTGAAAATTTGTTAACTATTCCGCCCGTCGGTTTTTTGCAGAGGCAAATTTCTGTAGAACAATTAAACAGTCCCGAATTTGCTTATAACAACGACTCAGATTTTAACGAGTTTATCGGTGCGATGAATTTGGCACTGCCCAATGTGTCAGTAGCCATCAGAACCAGAGGCGGTGCAGAGAGTTTGAGAACAGCACCCGAATTTTCTTTCGTACAGTTAATCAGACAAATGCAATACGGCTTAGCTCCATTACAGCCGAATTATTTATCAGGGGACGATCGCGACAATACTGCTACCGGCGGCCCTGGAGAGGATACAGTTATCGGCAATCGCGGTAACGATACTCTCAGAGGCAATCGAGGTAATGACAGCATCACCGGTGGTGCTGGCGACGATTTCTTGTACGGCGGCAGAGATAACGATTATTTGGAGGGTGGCGACGGAAATGATTTGGTTTCCGGCGAGTTTGGCAGCGATTTTTTAATTGGCGGTGCGGGGCGCGATCGCTTTGTATTGGAACCCGGTGGCGGAGCAGATGTGATTTTAGATTTTCAAGATAGTGAAGATTTAATTGTACTGTCGCGGGGTCTAACTTTTCCTCAAGTTACAGTAACCCAAGGTGGTGACGGAGCTTTAATTACTATCCCGATTACTGGGGAAATTCTTGCTACTCTCAGAGGCGTAGTTGCCAGCGATATTACTCGGGTAGATTTTGTATAGCTTTAGGGCAAGCAAAATTTGTATTTTTGGTGGCGCGAAACCCGCATAGGTTTTGTAGCTAGAGTATTTTTTTGTATTAAAAAATGTCGCTAAAATTGCCCCTAAAAAGCCAATAAAAATGACCAATTAAGCTGGTCAATAAACGAAGTTTACAGTAAAATTAATTAAGTAGCTTAAAAACTAATTCCCCATCAAACGACAGGAAATAAAAAAATATGCCCTCCTCCCCCGCCGCTTACGAAACTATAGCCAAGCAACTTGCTTACATAGATGACCAGCCCCAGTTTCAAACTTTAGTTCAAACAGGCTTGAGTGCTGCTGGATACCAAATAGATCGCACCTTTGACGATCCCGGAACTGGATTTCACGCGATCGGCTTAATTTCCACCACCCCAGACAAACCGCCCGTTTTAGTATTTCGCGGCACCGACTCGCTCATAGACGATATTGCCAACGCAGACCCGCGCGGCACCGGTTTCAACCAATTTGAAGCCAACAAACAAGTATTAGGAAATTGGTTGACCCAAATCAGTCAAGATACAGCCAAAAACCCCAGCCGCTTGCCACCAGACCTTCTCGGACACAGCTTAGGCGGCGCCCTAACGCAACTAGCCGCCACCGAATTTACATCTGCGATCGGAGATATTGTCACCTTCAATTCTCCCGGAGTTGCTCAGAGTACAGTCAATACATTCAAGCAGAAAGTCGGCGCCGGAAAAAATATAACTCACTATATAGTTAGCGGCGATTTTGTGAGTTTGGGAGGTGAAGCTTTTCTACCGGGAAAAGTAGTTCTTCAAACATTTACTAACCCGATTATCAACCCGCTACTTGTTTTGGAAAAGCACACCCAAAGCGGTTTGTTAACTTCTCCTCCTCCCGGCTTGACTCAGACAGAAATCTCTGTAGACCAGTTGAACCGCCCTGATTTCACTTTCACAGATTCCGATTATTTAGAACTGTTAGCTGGCTTAGACTTTGCACTGCCAACTTTAGCAACATCGTTGGAATCGCGCAGCAGTTTAGAACAATTAAGAACCGCTCCGGGAAACTCCTTTTTAGCAAACATTGTGGCAATGCAAACTGCTCTCGATGTCTCCCAAATTAATAATTTAGTAGGCGACGATGCCAACAATATAGCTTCAGGTTTTGCAGGAGACGATATTATCACTGGCAATGGGGGAAACGACACTCTCAGCGGCAACAAAGGCAACGATATTATCAGCGGTGGCAGCGGCAACGACCTGCTATTAGGCGGCAAAGGGGATGACAATTTGAGCGGTGGAGAAGGAGACGATACACTCATTGGCGCAATGGGTGCGGATCTCTTAATTGGTGGCGCTGGACGCGACGTATTCGTGTTAGGATTAGGTGCTGGTACAGATACACTTGTAGATTTTCAAAATGGTCAAGATTTAATCGGTTTGAGCGGAGGTTTGACCTTCAACCAAGTCAGAGTTACTGCAGGCGATTTTATAACAACAATCGAAATTGCCAGTAACGGCGAAGTTCTTGCCAGTATTCCTGGCATTTCAAGTAGTCCGCTAACAGCTAGCGACTTTATTGCAATTTAGTTGGCGGGTCGCAATACAGGTATTGTGTAGGGACACAACAATGTTGTGTCCTTATTTTATTTTATGAAAGCACGCACAGTTTATACCAGTTAGCGATTAAAAAAATCCATATTCTTGCAGGGGCGGGTTGACCGAAATCTCGAAAAAGTAGTGCAGACATTGGTAAACCCGACCCGTCCGAATCTTATAGTTATAGCGATCGCACTTGCTGTTAATCGAAATCGTCGAGTCCAGGCCTGGGCATGGATGCTAATTTTTTCTCATCTTCTAGGGGTAGAAAGAAAATGGTCAGCATACCGGGAATCACAGCCAGCGCGCTCATCAAGAAATAATTTTGATAGCCGAGATTCGCCTGCAAGTAGCCGCTAAAAACGCCAGGAATCAGCACTCCTGCGGCCATGAAAGCCGTTGTAATGGCGTAGTGAGATGCTTCGTATTCAGGGCGGACAGTCCGCATCAAGAACACTGTATAGGCAGCTACGCCAAGTCCGTAAGTAAATTGCTCGATCGAGTTTACAGCATAAGCCCATTCAATCCCCGGTTGATTGATTGCCAACAGCCAATACAGCACGTTAGTCGAATTTTGCAGAATTGCCGTCGGCCACATCCACTTTTTCAATCCTTGTTTGGCAATCAAATAGCCGCCCAGCAACCCTCCAATTAACAGAAACATTACCCCTAAAGTACCGGATAATAAGCCCATATCCGACGTAGAAACTGCTAATCCTCCTTTCTCAACTTTATCCATCAAAAAGGGAGGAGCCATTTTAAACGTCAAGGCATCGCCCAAGCGAAAAATCAAGACGTAAGCCACAATCCAACCTATTTTATCTTGCTGAAAATATGTTTTAAATGCTTCGATAAAGCTTGTTGTTTGTTGGGGGGTGTCGGATTCCAAATCGTAATTGCGAGGATAGGGAAGATACCACCGCTGAAACAGATAAATCAGCACAAACATAATCGCACAAATGCCAAAGGCTGTCGCCCATCCGTAGCTAAGCGCAGACACGCTAAAATCCGAACCGAAAAGTGACAGCGGAATGTTTTGATATATTTTGGTGTCGCCTGTATTTCCGGTGACTAAATGCTGTTCGGCCAGTTTACCGGCTAAGAAAACCAATACACCGCTACCGGCAATGACAGCACCTCTATAAGCCGTGTTGCGAACCCCGACAAACAAGGCTTGCTGGTCTTTATTGAGAGTGTTTAAATAAAATCCGTCAATGGCGATGTCGTGAGTAGCTGACACAAAGGCGATCGCCGTAAAGACGACAAGCGATATAATAATCGGTGCCGGCGTCAATACACCAAAAGCCAGGAAAGCAAACAGAAATGCACAAATGATTTCGGTTGTTAAAATCCATTTGCGTTTGGTGGAATACAAATCAACCACTGGGCCCCACAAACCTTTTAAAACCCAAGGGAAAGACAACAGACTTGTCAATCCGATGATCTCGTTGCTGGTTCCCATACCTTTCAAAAAAATCACCGACATTAAATTAACGACGGTGTAAGGGAGACCTTGAGCGAAGTATAATACTGATACCCACAATCCAGCGTTATGCTTTTTTTCCATTGCAGAGATATTTTACCTAGTTACTTATTTGATTTACTGAGTGCGATCGACAATTCCGGTCAATTCAACCCCTGGCATCACAGTATATGCCATTCCGATGCCAGCGGCAGCCATATAAATGGTGTATTTTAGCATCCTTCGGACTCACCAATATTTTGATTTTTGGAAGAAGCCTGCAATAATTTTTCTCCCTTAAAATGAACGCGGTAAGCGCGAAAATTCTTGTCCCACTCAGAAGTGTCATAAGTTCGCAGCAGTTCTAAAGCACTTTCTTCTATCTGATATGCAGTTTTTGGACTATTCACCGGACGTTCTGGACTGTCAGGATTAACAACAATTAAACCTTCATCTAGAAACTGATGTAGCGTCTGGCGGCGCACAGTTTCCCGCGTATTTGGCGCATATTTTTTACCGTATTGCTGCTCCATAAATTCCATAATTGGTGTGATTCCCCGAAGTGGAGATATCGCCGATTCCCAAGCATCCTTTGGCTTGAGGTCAAGCAAAGCCAGAAGGGTTAAGGCTGAACGTTCGTTAAGCTGACCTTTGGGAAAACCCAGCGCTGCAAGTATTTCTAGAGATTCATCAATACGGTTCTTGATTGTCATTGGGCTATTTTCTAACGGATTTGTCGCGTTAAGCAGTAGTCTCTCGACAAGTTCATCAATCTCCCGCTGTGTAGGAAATATTTCTCCTATTTGAGCGCCAAGTAAAAGTAATTGCTCTACAGTAGGATACTTCAAATTGCGTAAATCCGTAGCATTAACTTGAGTGTGTCCGTTGAACAGTCGGAAAAACGCATCTACCAAGCTCGAATTTAAATAAACGGCCAATCCCCGCGCCAGAGTGAGGTCTAATCCGCGTCCCTCTTGGTGAAAGTAATTCAAATGGTTCTCAAAACCAACGCAAGAACTATTAATTTTATTGGCATCCCAAACAACTGCAACAATTCGCTTTTTCTCTTCCTTTGACGAGAAGCGCTTGCTCAAAACATAATGTTCGTTAGGTACGAGGAGTGCAGCAGTGTTTTCCGTGACAGCTAAAGCTTGATGCTTTCTCGTTGCTGTGGGATATTCAACACCGCCCGCCGAGAAGTGTGCGGGATAAATCAGCGGAACTGTACCGTTTTCCGGTTTTAGCCGCAAGTCAGGGCGAACGCGAAAATCTACAACTTTTCCGGTGGAAACTGTTAAGCCTAATTCCTCTAGCGTGCAAGTAAATTGAGCCATTTGCTCGACTACTTTCTGGCTGACAGAATCCGGTAAAATCCGAATAAATTGCTCGGAATCATTGGGATTAATTAGGGCGGTATAGGGCAGTTGGTGAGACAAAACCAGGTCGTCGCCCGCGCTGCCGCTTGAGGTAATTAGTACAGTATCTGGCTGTTCTATTTGTTTGGTGGCGCGCACAATAATAGTTTCTTGCAGCACCGCATCATCGCGAAATGGCAACTGTCGGGATTCAAAGATGTGTACTTGGCGTAAAGCCATCATTTGAAGGAATACTTTGCGGAAATCTCGAAAGTATAAACCGTTGCAAAAGCTGCGGGGAGTAATCGACACTAATTCACCGTTTGGTTTGAGCAGGTGAGCAGCAGCCACAGTGAAGCCAGCGTAGAGATTGCTGGTTTCTAGTCCTATAGAACGCAGCAAGGTTCGGGCTTGGGATTTAGCGTCTATCTTGGCATAGGGAGGATTGATAATTGCATGGGTAAATTCCCGTTTTACTGGTTGTGTAAATAGATTGGGCTGCAATATATTGGCACTGTCTTGAATAAAATCTATTTCGCGAACCTCACAGGTAAAAGATATCCCAAAACGCTGACATTCTATACTGCACAATTCTAAAGTTTGCTTGAGGTATTCAATCAAAATAAGGTCAATTTCATAAGCTGTAACGTGCAAGCTGCGCGGTTTGTTTGGGCGCTGGCAAAGTTCGCAAACAACGGCTGCTAACAGGGAACCAATTCCTGCACCGGCATCTAAAAGCGATATATCGGGACAGTTAAATTCAAACATTCCCGCCATCAAACTTGCGACTGAGGAAGGTGTTAAAAATTGTCCCTTTTCTCCTCTCTGGCTTTGCTGCAACTTTCGGGTTGCTTCTTGCCGCCAGCAATCTACTCGATCGAGTAGATTGCTTGCAGCCGGAAGGGCTAGGGTTTGAAATTGCGGTAGTATCATTTGTTCAAAAAGTGCGTTAGCGAAGCCCTCGAAGAGGATCGCCAGTTCAGTTTATTTTCGCCAAAATAGGAATCTATACGCTATCATAGTACCAGTTTACTCTCTTCCCATAACAGCAAAGGGCAGCCATGAGTCAAGAAAGTTTTACATTTCTCCTTGATAGCGAAAAAAAAGAGGCGCTGAAGGCGATCGCTAATGTCACCGATCGCGATTTAACTTATGTTTTGAACGAAGCGATCGCTTCTTACCTGGACATCTATCAATGGCAGCTAGATGAGATTAATAAAGGCGTTGCCGAGGCCGAAGCTGGAGACTTTGCCAGCGATGATGAAGTCCAAGCAGTTTTTGCCAAGTTGACTAATGAAAATTAAGTGGCTGCGACAAGCTTTGCGAAATCTAGAACAGGCTCACGCATATATTGTCAAAGACGATCCAGAGGCAGCAAGGCAATTAATTTTAAGGATTCAGAGTGCTGTAGGTCAACTCGCCGAATTTCCTTTTATGGGTAGAGTTGGTCGCGTAGAAGCTACTAGAGAACTTGTCATTTCCAATACCTCTTATCTCATCATCTATCGAGTAAAAGAAGAAAGCGTAGAAATTCTCCGTATCCTTCACAGTTCAAGAAAGTATCCAGAAAATTAGGTGATACTGCCGATCGCCAGTTCAGTGTATTTTCGCCTAAAATTGCACCGAGGTGCAAAAATGTCAAGCGCACTCGAAAATATATAACTTTTCCAAAATTATCTTGACTGTTCATATAGCTAGATCGGGAGGTAGCTAACGATGACACAAACTGAAACCAAGCGTTATGATTTTACTTAAGTATCTAGGTCTAAGTTATGACAACTATCAACTGGAATGAAGTTTTAGATAGTATTTCAGAGAATGCAGAAGAGTCAGAAGTCGAAGATCGATTTGTCAAACGCCTTCTAAATGCACTTGGATTCACATCTGATGAGTGGGTACAAGAGTTTAAAACAGGGAAGGGCGCTGCTGATTTTGCTGCTCGGAAGAATCAGGATGAGGATAAATTTTCAGTTTCTAAGATTGACCCATACTTAATCATTGAAGTTAAAGGGAGAGTATCAGGAAAGGTAATCAATAACTTAGCAGAAGGTACTCCTACGTACAAAAAAACTAAAGAACAGATAACACGTTATCTTCTTGATGCTAAGTGCAAAACATCTCAATGGGGTATAATTACTAACTCAACAGATATCCAGCTATTCCGCAAACATGGTAAAATCGTATTGCCTGCTACTGACTGCATGAGGATAACCAAAGATAATATTATTAAAATTATTACTAAAATTAAGAATTTGCTGGAAAACCCATCCAAAGCTTTAACAATTTGCATCTATAATGATAAGGGAGGTGTGGGGAAAACTACAACGACAATCAACTTGGCTGCGATTCTTCGACAACATCATAAAAAAGTGCTTGTTGTTGACTTCGATCCCCAACAAGGAGATTTAACAGATTCATTAGGCTTACATGAGGGAAAAGTCAAACTATCTGATTGCCTAGTTAAGACAGCAGTTAATGTTAAAGAAACTATTCAAGCATTTAATCTGAAGAATAAAGCAGGTCAATTAGTTAAGGTGTTTGATGTCATCCCATCTGATTCAGGATTATCGAAGTTCATGAGTTATGAGCATGAAGCAAAAATTGAGAAAGGTTCAGCAAGGCTGCGAGATTTGCTTGAGATTTTTGTTCATAATTATGATTATATCTTAATTGATGCACCTACGAACTGGACTTTTTTTAGTAAAAGCTGTGTGATAGCTTCTGATGTAATCCTCATGCCAACAGAACACAATAACTTTTCATCTTTAAAAAATGCTGCTAAAGTGATTAAAGTATTCTTACCTGAAGTTAAGAAGCTTAGGCAGGACGGTGGCCCTATTGCCTTGCCGATATTTTTCAATAAACATAAAGAAACAGAGGCCTCAATCAAAAGAGCCAATGCAGAAATTAAAGCAATTCTTACACTTAAGAAAGGAGAGAGTTATATTCTCGATTCTAATTTGTTACCCTATTATTGGCCTAAATCTACAAAAACGGTGATTGACACAAGTATATTCAATGTTCCAGAATATGAAGTTGTTTCAAGTGCAGCTTTTTCTCGAAAACCAGCGGTTTTTCAACACAAAAAAGCCGCTGAATATTACTTAAAGTTAGCGAAGGAGTATTTTTTGTATGAGTAATTCTGAGAACATCGGTAAGTTAATGCACTTGAATTTATCTAAAATTGAGTCAGCAGAACCATGCTCTGAATCAGAGTTTATCATTGCCGGAGCCGCCGAAGCCGTATTGCAAGCAGGTAATCGCAATTGGATTCCGATTATCGTTAAAGAAACAGGCGACTATCAGTATCAAGTTGTGAGCAATCACTTTGTCTATGCCGTAGCTCAACAAGCCAAATTAGATTTAGTATGGTGTATTGTCATTGACCCAAAACCATCAAATATTGAACAAGCGAAGATTCTAGCGCGAGAAGCAAATCCCACAGTCAATCTGAGTACAGCATCAAAAGATACTATTATAGCTGTACTTAAATACTTAGTTAAACAGCATAATTGGAAGAATGTAAAACCAGTTGAAACGGCCAATAAAATTGTAGATTCTAACCGCGAGCAATGGTCAGATTTCACCCCTCTGACTAAGTTACAATGTGGTTTGACTAAGGCCAGATTAGATTTTATTGCTAAAGTATTTTCTATATCACCGCCACCGCCACCGCCGCCACCGCCTGAAGCAGTCAGCGTGAAACGTGCATCTAGAGATGAGATTTTCGATCGCCTCAATTACTTATCAACTAATAAAATAGGCGGCTTTGAAAATATAGATGCCGAAAAAACAGCCGATGCTATCTTCAGCGCGAATAAAGGCAAGTGGAAAACCCTCAGTCCAATTTCCAAACTTGAATGCGGCATTGATACAGCCAAAATGAAAATCATTAAAACCCTATTTAGCCTGTAAAACTATGTTAAGTGGTGTAGCGGATTCAATTTACTGGCTCAACCGCTATATTGAAAGATCGGAAAATATCGCCCATTTTGCCCAGGTGAATTTTAATCTCATTCTCGACTCTCCCAGCGGTATTACTCAACTATTTACCGATCGACCCACTTAATGTACCATTGTGCGAAAATGTCAAGCGGACTCTCAAACCAAAAGTCCGTAAAGGACTGTTAAACGCTCTCTCACACACTTCTCATGCGAAAGACCAAAACATTCTTTTTGTCAAGCTTGTTCCTGATCGGCTTAACAATTAGTTTTCTGCTGACTCCTGGTTGGTTCTCCAACTTCCCAAACCGCGCTAACGCAACTATGCCCCCGCAAACTCAAAGCCCCGAATTTCGGGCATTCTGGGTGGACGCCTTCAACCCCGGCTTCAAAACTCCTCAAGAAGTCACAAAATTGATCGCAGACGCGCAGCGGGCAAATGCCAACGCCATCGTCGCCCAAGTCCGCCGCCGCGGCGATGCTTTTTACACCAGCGCGATCGAACCCCGCACTCTCGATCCCAACGTTCCTGCGGGTTTCGATCCACTGCAAGATTTGATTGACAAAGCCCACGCTGCGGGCATTGAAGTACACGCTTGGATGGTGACGCTGCCGGTGGTTTCGGGTAGCAAACTTCCCGCCGGTCACGTTTGGCAACAACACGGGCCTTCCGCCCCCGGCCGCGACAATTGGGCAATGCTGACTTACGGTGGGCAAGCCCAAGGCTATCTCGATCCCGGCCATCCAGACGCCGTAGATTATACTGTTTCCGTCTATTTGGACTTGCTGAAGCGCTACGACGTGGACGGCGTACAGTTGGATTACGTGCGCTACGGCGCGCCGACTTGGGGCTACAATCCGACTGCGATCGCCCGTTTCAATCAGCAAACAGGTCGATCGGGCAAACCCGCACCCACAGATCCCGCCTGGATGCAGTGGCGGCGCGATCAGGTGACAAATTTAGTGCGGAAGCTTTATGTAGAAAGCCTTGCGATTAAACCGCGCGTTAAAATTACCGCCGCCACGATCGCCTGGGGAGACGGCCCGACAAACGATGCAGGGTGGTATCAAACGCAGCCTTACAAAGAAGTATTGCAAGATTGGCGCGCTTGGCTGGAAGAAGGGATCGTAGACATGGCGATGCCGATGACTTACCAGCGCGAGTACAAACGATCGCAGAAACTCGCTTACGACCACTGGATCGAGTACGCCAAAGACCACCAGTACAACCGCCAAATTGCGATCGGCCCCGGCAATTACCTCAACTACATCGAAGACACCCTAGGCCAGATTCGTCGCGCCGAAGGGCCGTCTGCGAAAGGAAATCACGTCGCAGGTACGGTGCTCTATTCCTACGCTAGCAGCAACGTGTACACGAATGTGGAACTGCGATCGGGCGGCAGCGGTGATTTGCCCCGCCAGCCTTGGAAATACGTTCCCCAAAGCAACGATTTGTTTTACACCGCGCTTTCGCAGCCGAGTCAATACGTTGATGCTGCGACGGGCAAAACCTATCAAACTCAGCCTGTGTGGACGACAGCAGCAGCCGTTCCCGATATGCCTTGGAAGTCGCGGCCGACTGCAGGTGCGATCGCCGGAAACTTGCAGCAGTGCAATCGAACTTGCGACGGTGCCAGCTTGACATTGCAGTCGATCGATGCTGCTGGCCAGGTTCGCCAACTGCGCGCGGATGGTAAAGGATGGTTTGGGGCGATCGAGCTTTCTCCGGGAACTTATCAGTTGAAAGTTGACGGAAGTCAAATTCAACAAACAGTTAATGTTGCCGCCGGTGAAGTAACAAAAGTGAATTTCGCCAGTTTGTAGGGTTTCAACTTAGCCCGAAAGACCGGGATGAGTTTAAACCCCTGCTTAGCCCGAAAGACCGCCAGGGAATTAATTCCCTGGCTAATAGCTAAAGTCCTCTCAAGAGGACTGATGAATTGTGCAGTCCTCTTGAGAGGACTTTAGCTTTGAGGCAGGGGTTTCAACCCCTGCCGGACTATCGGTTTTACGTTAAGTTGTCAGTAATGGTTTCTGCCTGGGAACCAATTAAGCTAAAATAAAATCATCCCACATCAAATTATAAATTTATCAATAGAGATATGCTAACAACAGAAGCCCCTTTCACGCTCCGTAAATGGACAGTTAAAGAGTATCACAAACTAGGAGAAATGGGATTTTTTCACCCAGAGGAACGAGTCGAATTACTTTCAGGAAATATCATCAAAATGAGTGCAAAAGGAACAGCTCACACCTCCGCTTTAGGCCGTACAGATAGATTGCTGCAAAGCCTTTTTGCAAATCTGGCGTGGGTACGAATGCAAGATCCGATCGCCCTTGATGACAATTCCGAACCCGAACCAGATATCGCCGTAGTCAGAATCGATCCGTTTGACTATGCGACTCACCATCCCACTCCCTCAGAAGTATATCTCATTATCGAAGTGGCCGACAGCAGCTTAACTTTCGATCGCGAAATTAAAGCCAAAGCTTACGGGCGATCGGGAATTGCCGATTATTGGGTGTTAAATGTGGGCGATCGACAACTGCACGTTTTTCGAGAACCTACTGAAAATGGCTATCAAAGCGAAGTAATTCTTGGGGAAACTGCGAGCATTTCACCGCTGCAATTTCCCGCTTTCAATATCGAAATTCAGGCAATGTTGCCCCCTCTGGTATCAAATTGAAAACGGGTGTATCAATTCTATTCATTGGCTAGGAGAGTCTTCGCAAATAAGTAATTAAATAATTTTTTAGAAAGTTTTGGGTTTAAAACTGATTAATTAGCGCATTAATGGTGTTTTAAGCAGCTAGTAACTGCCTGATAGTTAGAGTCATGATTAAACCTACATATTTTTTTACGGTGGTAGATACAAGTCCTTAATTCAACTGAGATTATTAAATGATAATGCCTGTTAGCTTTAAACAAGCGAATTAAGAGCATTTCTTAATTTGAGGTTGACTCAGTCCAAATAATGTGGAAGCCCTTGGCATAGTAGCTGTTTAATCGCCATCCTTCAACCGACACCATTCACTGTACGATAACGATGCCACCGAGCTTGATATCAAAACTCATGCTAATTGCCGACAATCGGCAGAGTGATATGTACCGTTGTTTCCTTTTGATAGATACTGGTAATTGAGAACCCTCCTCCTGCCAGTTCGACAATTTTATTGACAATTTTTAAGCCTATACCGATGCCCTGTTGCTCATAAGTCTTGCGCTCAAACTGCATGAAAGCACCGATTTTAGCAATTTGCTCTTCTGTCATGCCCCGCCCTGAGTCATGTACAGATAAATTCAGCATCTTTCCTACAACTTTACTACTAACTTTAATGGTTGTCCCTGGTGAGGAGAATTTCAGCGCATTATCAACTAATTGATGGACAATCGTTGATAGATATCGCTCTGATAGAGCGATCTCCGCTTCCTCAAGTGCCAACACGAGATCGTTGTTACGGTTGACGCTCTGAGCCTGGGATTTCAACGCGGCTTCAATGGCGGAAGCTGAAAATTGAGTCCGGGCAGATTCGATCTTGTGCTGGCGACTTGCGGATAGTTCTAATTCTAAATAAATCAGGAATTTTTTCGTTAATTTTTCTAGGCGACGGGCCGATGAATCGGCCCAGCCTAACATCTCACGGATTTCGGCGATATCCATGTCTTCGAGATCGTCCTTGAGCAACCCGATCGTGCCTAAGATGCCATTGAGGGGCGTATTCAGTTCGTGGGACAGACTAGAAGCTAAGTTGCCGCGCAGTTCATTGAGGGTGCTTTCCAAGACATTGACGGTATTTTCTTGGATGTGGTATAAGTTCTGGATATTATCGTACTGTTGCTTGATTCTGAGCATTGAATGTACGCGGGCACGCAGTTCAATTCCATTCAAAGGTTTACTAATAAAGTCGTCGGCGCCAGCGGTTAGACACTGGGCAAGATCGGATTTTGAGCTTAATGCCGTTACCATAATGATTGGAACAGCTTTCCATTTTGACATCGCTTTGATTTGCCGACAAACTTCAAGCCCGTCTATTCCTGGCATCATCACATCGAGTAAAATTATATCGGGCTTAAATAAATCTAGAGCTGCGATCGCCTCTCGACCATTAGCAGCGTAATACAATTCATACTCCTGCTCTGATAACAACGTTTCAAGTACATCAAAGTTATCAGGCTCATCATCAACAATCAAGATAGAGAATTGAGACATGGTTGTAACCCGTGTAATAATGTAGAAAGTTTTATGGGTTTAGGTGAGAGTTTTTAGCTGTGCTGCCAAAGTGATTTCAAAAATGCTTCCTTGCGGTTGGTTGCCTCTGACAGAAATTTCGCACCTATGTGCCTCAACGAGCATTTTGCAAAAGGCTAAACCCAACCTATTTGAGATAAATCCTTTCAATTTCAGCCCCCGGGAGGGGTTTAGAAAATAAATAACCCTGTCCAAATTCACAGCCCAGTTGTTGGAGGCACTGAAGTTGCTGAGTCGTTTCAATTCCTTCGGCAATAACGGCAAGTTCGAGTTGATTACTCAGAGTAATAATGGTGTTAACGACTTGATAGTTGCGATTTCCTGCTTGGATCTGATTGACAAAAGAGCGATCAATTTTGAGGTTATCTACTGGAAAACAGTGCAAATAACCCAGGGAAGAATACCCCGTGCCAAAGTCATCAATGCTGATCTGAATTTGTCGCGATCGCAATTGTTCAGTCAGCGCGATCGCCTTCTGAGCGTTGTCCACGATCGCGCTTTCGGTAATTTCCAGTTTCAGGAGAGCGGGATTGACAGCGGTTTCTGCCAAAACCCGATCGATATCCGCCAACAGGGTCGGGCAAGTAAATTGCCGCACAGAAAGGTTCACGCTCATGCTTAACTGCGTCCAGCCCCGTTGCTGCCATGCACGCAGTTGCTGACACGCCTGCTTCAACACCAGCATCCCGACTGGCACAATCAGCCCTGTTTCCTCCATGCAGGGGATAAATTCTCCCGGTGAAACCATGTCTCGATCGGGATGTTGCCAGCGTACCAGTGCTTCAAATCCAACGACCTTTTGGGTTTGAAGATGCACAATCGGCTGGTAGTAGGTGACAAACTCTTGATGTTCCAGCGCTCGCTGCAAATCATTTTCCAGCGTCAGGCGGTTCAGCATTGCCAAAGACATCTGGCGATCGAAGATTTGATAGCAGCCTTTACCTCGAAGTTTAGCTTTGTACATTGCCGTATCAGCATCTTGCAAGGGTTCTTCCGGTTGTTGATAAACATTACTGCCTAGAGCAATGCCGATACAAGCAGTCATAAAGAGTTCGCAACCGGCAACCACAAACGATGTGTCAAAGCCCCGTAGAATAGCTTGGATAAATGGTTCAAGGGCGATCGCACCATCAATTTGGTGCAGCAAAAAGCAAAACTCATCCTCACCCATACGCGCTAACACGTCGCCGGGGCGCAGATGATGCTGCAACCGTTCTGCGATGGCGATCAGCAATTGATTGCCAATAGCGTAGCCAAAGGAACCATTCACCAGTTTAAACCGATCGCAGTCTAGATAAACCACGGCAAAGGAGGATTCCCCAGCTTGTAAAACCTCAGCCAACTTCTGAAGCAAGAAAGTCCGACTGGGTAGCGTTGTGAGCGCATCCTGAAAAATCATGGTTTGCAACTGGGCGGTTCGCTGTTGCACCGTTGCTTCTAATCGGGCATTGAAGGTTACTAATTTCTGATATTGTCGGTGAATGCGTAACATCGATCGCACCCTTGCTGTTAATTCCAAGCAATTCACGGGCTTGCTGATAAAGTCATCCGCCCCAGCCGTCAAACATCTTGCGAGCTCCGTTTTGGTTGTCAGGGCAGTCACCATAACGATCGGCACAGCTTCCCATTTGGGCATAGCTTTAATGCGTTGACAAACTTCAATGCCATCCATCCCTGGCATCATCACATCCAGCAAAATCACATCGGGCTCAAAGAGGTTTAAGGAATCGATCGCTTCTTGCCCGCTGGCAGCGTAATGCAATTGATAGTTTCGATCGTTCAAAAGAGTTTCAATCACATCAAAATTATCAGGTTCGTCGTCAATGACCAAAACAGATGGTACATTCATAAATTATCTTATCTAGGAATTTAAAAGGTGTTGAATGGTGGCTGCTAAGTGCTTCAGCTTAACGGGTTTACTAAGATAATCATTAGCTCCGGCGGCAAGGCAACGATCGCGATCGCCTGTCATGGCTAAGGCAGTTAGGGCAACGATCGGCACATCGACTAAGTTAGGATCGAGGCGAATCTGCTGCATAGCTTCTAGACCGTCCATACCCGGCATTTGAATGTCCATCAGAATTAGATTGGGGTTTTCCGACTTGGCCCGGGCGATCGCCTCCTCTCCATTCTTGGCCAAAAGAATGCGATAGCCTTTAGCTCTCAGGTAGCTCGAAACCGTACTGATATTGGCTTCGTTGTCTTCGGCCAGCAAGATTAAGGGAGAACCTTCCTGTTCGGGCCCGCTGCGTTCGAGTCGGGGATCGGTCTGGGATTCTAGGTCTCCAGAGGAGGGCGCACCAGCAGTGCAGGGAAGGTCGATCGCGAAGCAACTTCCTACACCCACCTCGCTAGTTAGCAACACCTGCCCGCCGTGGAGTTCGACAATGCGTTTCACCAAGGCAAGCCCCAAGCCAGTGCCTGTATATTGACGGTTCAGGGCGCTATCGATCTGGATAAAGGGCTGAAACAGTTTGTTGATATGTTCTGGCGCAATACCAATACCTGTATCTATGACGGCAATTCGCATGGTTTCTTTGACCAAAAAATCAGGTGGGGAATCGGCAGAATCAGGGTCTGCCGAGCGCTGTTGACGGCTGACTTCTAGGGTAATGCGTCCTCCTTCTGGGGTGAATTTGACGGCGTTGTTGAGCAGGTTAATTAATACTTGGCGGATGCGCCGTTCATCTATCAATAAGTCGGGCAGATTGAGTAGCAGTTTAGTCTCTAGCTGGATGCGTTTTTGCAGGGCTTGTTGTTTGATAAATGCCAGACTGGATTGACAGAGATGATTGACCGAAACAGGGGTGCAATCCAGCTCCATTTGACCCGATTCAATTTTGGCGACATCCAAAATGTCGTTGATTAATTCTAGCAAATGAGAGCCACTGCGCTCGATGGTTTGTAAAGCTTTGATTTGTTGTTCGTTGACGATGCCAAAGACTTGCTCTTGTAGCCCCTCGCTCATGCCCAGAATGGCATTGAGGGGAGTGCGGAGTTCGTGGCTCATATTAGCGAGGAATTCGTCTTTGAGCCTTGTAGCGCGGATTAATTCTTCGTTGGAAATGCCTAGTTGGGCATTCGTTTCCGTCAGTTGGGCTTCTGCCCGTTGACGTTCAGCTAATTGTGTCTGTAATTGCTCAAAAAGATTCGACTGCTGAATGGCGATCGCTAATTGATTAGCCGTTTTTTTAAATAAATTAATTTCCCAATCTTCCCACTGGCGCGGACGATCGCAGTGATGGGCGATCAGTAATCCCCACAGAGTTTGATTCAAAATAATTGGAACTACAAGTTTAGCTCTGACATGGATGGATGCGAGGAATTCAATCAAGCAGGGTAAGACTGACTGGTTTTCATCTTCGCGATCGCTGAGGGCATAAACTCTTCCTTGGATATAGCGATCGTAGTTCTCTTGTGGGAAAACTTCTTCAGGAAAGACGATATCCAGAATATGCGGCCATTGTGGCAAAACAGATTCCGCAATGGCAGCCCCCGTCCCTCCCGGAAACACGCGATAGACTAGCACTCGATCTGATTGCAAAACCTGATGGATTTCCTCAACAGTGACATTGAGAATCTCGTTCAGGTTCAGAGATGACCGCATCCTTTGAGTAATCGATCCCAGCAAGCGTTCCTGTTTTGCCTGTTGTTCCAATCTCAGTTCGGCTTGTTTGCGATCGGTGATATCCGATAAAACTCCCTGGATATTAATCACTACTCCTTCAGCATTTTTAATAGCTGCGATGCTGGTTCTCACCCAAACATAATTACCATTGTTGTGGTGATGTCGGAACTCAGAATGACTTGAGTTTTTAGTAAAATTGACATTCTGCTCGTAATCACTATGCACGAATAGGAGATCGTCTGGATGCACCAGATCTATAAACGGCTTACCAATCCATTCACTCTCTTCCCAGCCAAAAACGTTCTTGAATTGCGGTGAGAGATAAGTGATAATGCCATCTCGATCTGATGACCAAATCACATCTTTACCTCCTTCTACTAGCCGCCGGAATTTACCTTCACTCTCTGCTAATTGAGCCTCAATCTGTTTGCGAGCGGTAATGTCTTGAATCAATGCCAGTATATAAATCAGTCCGTCGTTGCTCGATAGGATTGAGGAAGCAAAGGCTATAGTGCGTTTCTGCCCATCTTTACGCTGGATTTCCCTTTCTTGCGCGCTCGGGGGTTTACCTAGTCGCATCTGTCTGAGGTTGGCGATCACCTGTTCTTGAGCCTCTGAATCCGGGTAAACACTTTGATACCAACCCAAGTGGTTGATTTCTTCTAAGCTGTAGCCCGTAATCGCTTGCATTTGCTGATTCCAGACTGTGAAGCGGAGAAAGGGAAACTCCTCAACTTCATGGAAAACGCACAGCCCTTCTGCCATGTTTTCTACAATTTGTTGACGGAAAGTATTTTCCTGCAGGAGCGTTGCTTCGGCTAATTTGCGGGCGGTAATGTCAAAGCGAATAGCTAGATACTGAAAAGGTTGCCCGCCTTCGTCCAAAAAGGGGACAATGGTACTGGCAACCCAGTACAAGCTACCGTTTTTGGTGCGATTGCAAACTTCACCGCGCCAAATCTGACCGCTAGAAATAATACCCCATAGGTCTTTGAAAAAAGCCAGGGAATGGTAGCCAGAGTTGACCAGGCTATGGGTGTGACCGAGGATTTCATCGCGGGAGTAACCAGATATGTCGCAAAAGCGATCGTTAGCGTAGGTTATTACTCCTCGAGCATCAGTGATGGCGACAATGGCAGACTGATCGAGGGCGAGTTTGAAAGCGGAGAGTTCTTGAATTAACTGCTGGCGTTCGAGTTCAGCTTGTTTGCGATCGCTGATATCAAAGTTGATCCCGATCATGCTCTGGGGATTGCCTTGGGCATCTGGCACCACCACTCCAGAGGCTTTAATAAAGCGGATGCTGCCATCGGGATGCAGCACCCGAAACTCGGTATCGTATTCTGCCTGTCCTAAGATGGCTTGCTGGAGTAATGTTTCGGTAGAGGTGCGGTCATCGGGATGTAGCCCGCTTGCCCAAATGTCGTAGACCACACGGGAATCAGATTGTTTTGTGACACCATAAAGTTCGTACATCCGCTCATCCCAGAGGATGCTGTTATGTACAAGATCCCATTCCCAACAGCCGATCGCTCCAGATTTGAGAGACAAGGCGAGGCGATCCGATAGTTTCTGCCGTTCGAGTTCAGCTTGTTTGCGTTCGGTAATATCAAAGTTGACCCCAAACATACTCTGGGGATTGCCCTGGGCATCTCGCACCACTACCCCACAGGCTTTAAGAAAGTGGATGCTGCCATCGCGATGCACTACCCGATACTCGGTATCGTATTCTGCCTGTCCTAAGACGGCTTGGTGGATTAATGTTTCGGTGGCGGTGCGATCGTCGGGATGTAGCGTGTTTGTCCAAATGTCGTAGCCTACATAGGAATCAGATGGTTTTGTCACATCAAATAGTTGGTACATCCGCTCATCCCCAAATAGGATGTTCTCTGTAATGTCCCATTCCCAGCAACCGATCGCCCCAGCTTTGAGCGAGAAGGCAAGGCGATCTGATAGTTTTTGGAGTTCTGCTTCGGCTCGTTTGCGAGCGCTAATATCTTTCGCGATGCCTAAAAAGCCGATAATTTGGTGATTGGCATCCTTGAGGGCGGTGATGGATAGCGACACAGGAAACCGAGAGCCATCTTTGCGGATATAGCTCCACTCTTCTTCGCTGATAATGCCTTGGCGAGCTTTGGCAACAAAAACCTCAAAGCCCGGAGGCACATCTTGCCCCAGTTCGACAGAGAGGGATGCGGCCCGATCGATTACCTCGCTTACATCGTGGATGATTGCGGGTGTGACTTTGCCCACCATTTCTGCGGCACTGTAACCTAGCATTCTTTCGGCTGCGGTATTAAAGGTCTGGATGATGCCAGTTAAATCAGTAGAAATGATGGAATAATCAGCCCCATCGAGGATAGCGCGTTGCAGGCTGTTGACTTGCCAAAGCTCTTGGGTACGTTCTGCGACTTTGGCTTCTAGCTGTTGATTGAGTTGGCGAAGTTGTTCTTCAGCCTTTTTAAGTTCTGTCAAATCCGTATTAGTACCAGAAATCCTCACGGGAGTGCCGCGATCGTTCCGCAAAATAAAACCGCGCGAAATGACTGGAACATAATGTTCTTGTTTGTGCAGCAAACGAAACTCGACCTCGTAAGACTCAATACCATTTGTTATTTGTTGTTGCAGAAACTGATTGACCCGATCTAAATCATCAGGGTGCATCCGTTGCTGCCATAGATCGGGCGCACCCTCAAGTTCTCCAGGCTCATACCCTAAAATCCCCCACCAACGGGGAGAGTAGTATATATTGTTTTCACTTAGATTCCAATCCCACCAACCGTCATTGGAGCCTTTTAAAACTAAGCTTAATTGTTCCTGAGAATCGATTAGGGCTTCTTGGGCCTGCTTGCGAGCGCTAATGTCTCGAATCATAAACAGGGCTTCATCTTCGCCGCTCTTGATGATGCGGATTTCTTTATATTGGATGCGATCGCCAATCTGAACCTGTTGTTCGTAAACTTGCAGTTCTCCTGTGCGTAAGGCTTGCTCTAGGTAATGTAGATGTCGGGTCGCAATTTCTCCCGATCTAACATCCACCATCGCTACACCAAGGGTATTGACATCTATGCCGAGAACGTCGCTCTCGCGATTGGCTGTCACGTTCCCCCGATAAAGACCATCGGCACCGATGCGAAACATGAAGTCTGGAATTGCTGCTAATATAGCTCGGCTTTTGGCTTCGCTCTGGATCAGGGCGGCTTCGGCAAGTTTGCGATCGCTAATATCCCTAGCAATTTTTGATGCGCCAACGATCTTTCCAGTCGCATCTTTAAGAGGAGAAACTGTTAACGAAATATCAATTAACTTTCCATCTTTCTTTTGTCGGACAGTTTCATAATGATTGACAACTTCTCCTTTCTGAATTTTTTCCAGAATAAATGATTCCTCATTCTTTAATTCAGTGGGAATCAGTAGGAGTATCGATTGACCGATGACTTCCCGAGCCTGATAACCAAATAGTTTTTCTGCCCCTGCGTTCCAGCTAACGATCTTGCCATCTAAAGTCTTACTGATGATGGCATCCGCAGACGACTGGACAATAGCTGCCAGTTGAGACAGAGCGACTTCAGCTTGCTTGCGATCGGTAATATCTGTAACAGTACCTACATAGCCGACTGCTTGCCCCTCTGTATCCAGTTGAGCGACGGACTGCCCATATACCCACGTCACCTTACCGTCGGGACGTTGAAAGCGATATTCGAGCTGGAACGGACGATTTTCTTCGATAGATTGCTTCCATTCGGTGGCAATCCCGACGCGATCGTCGGGGTGTAGCGCTTCTCGCCATCCGTCTCCGAAGGCGGTTGTTGGGGCGAGTCCGCTAATTTGACACCAGCGATCGTTAACATAAATGCAGTTGCCCGCAGCATCGGTGCGAAAAATCCCCACGGGAGCGGCTTCCACCAGGGTAGCGTAGCGTTCTTCGCTCTCAAGCAGGCGGGCTTCAGCTTGTTGGCGATCGGTAATATCTGTAATTGTGCCCAAATACCTGACTACTTGCCCCTCTGCATCCCGTTCGGCGACGGACTCCACATAGACCCACCTCACCCCACCGTCGGGACGTAGAAAGCGAAATTTGAGCTGATAAGGCTGTTGGTATTGGATAAATTGCTGCCGTTCGGCCGTGACCCTATCGCGATCGTCAGGGTGTAGCGCTTGTTGCCATCCCTTTCCAATCATGGCTTCTGGTGTGCTTCCGGCGATCTCGCAGCCGCGATCGTTGATATACGTGCATAGCCCCGCAGCGTCGGTGCGAAAAATCCCCACTGGAGCCGCAGCGGCAAGGCTAGCATAGCGTTGTTCGCTCTCAAGCAGTGTGGCTTCGATCCGCTGTCGCTTTACCAGTTCCTCCTGCAATTTTTGGTGGGTGGTGGCTTGTTGAAGGGCGATCGCTAGATGCACTGATAAGGCTTGCAGCAGTTCTACTTCTTCTGGTAGCCACTCGCGGGGGTGCTGGCTTTCGCTGGCATTGAGCAAGCCCCACAACCGATCGCCACACAGGAGCGGTACCACAATTTTGGCTCGTGTCTGGAGGCGGATCAGCAGATCCCGATGGCAGTCTGACATTTTGGTCGTGTAGATATCCGGTACGACGTGAATCCGCCCCTGGCGATAAATCTCAGCCCGATCTTGCTTAAAGCAGGTGTCGTTAATCCGTTCGCCTATTAGAGACAGGGGCGAGTTGGTGGATTCTGCTACGGCAATCGTTTGCCAATCTGCTTCAAACTGCCAAATATTGACGCGATCACAGCCCAGAAATTGCCTTACCTGTTCTACAGTTGTTTCCAAAATCGTTTGCAGGCTCAGGGACGATCTAATTTGCGTGGCCAGGTCTGCGATTAATTTCTCTCGTTGCGCCTGAGCTTTGAGGGCGATCATCCGGGCTTCAACTTGCTCCTCTATGATATTTTCCAGCAGTTGAATCTTCTCCGCCTCTAGGCGCACCACCTTCTCTTCCAACTTCTGGGCCAGGTTGTAGAGTTCCAGCGGGTTGAGAGCTTGCAGCAAACTGGTCTGGGTGACGATGCCCAATAATTCCCCTTGTTCCCCCGTCACCGCCAACCGCCGGATCGATCGCTGCTCCATCATCTGCTGCACAGTCCAGAGCGAATCGTCTGGTCTAACAGCAAAAATCGGCGTACTCATTACCCCCTGTGCCGTACAGGTTTCCAGGTTCAAGCCCAAGGCCTGAAATTGTACCAGATCCCGCTCGGTAACAATCCCGACGGGAATTTGTAGCGGTTCTGGTCGATCGCCCGGTTCCACAATCATCACGGAACTAACGCGGTGCTCGGACATCCTTTGGGCGATCGCGAGCATGGAAGTATCTGGTGCAACACAAATGACCTCGCGGGTCATCACTTCAGATACCAGCCGCAACCGCAACAGGTCAATTGGTCGGGAGGTTTGCCGCAGACTTTCATGAGTCACGAGTCCCACGAGGCGATCGTGCTCATCTAGGATGGGCAAATGGCGAATTTGATACTGCTGGAGCAAACTAATAGCAAAAAATAAATCGGTAAAGGCAGACTCGTGCAGGGTGACGACTGGATGGAGCATCACCTCCCGAATCGCCAAATTCTCTAAGGAACGCTGCTGGGCACTCAGGCGCACTACGTCTCGCTCTGTCAAAATACCGAGCAACTGCCTGTCTTCCATTACCAATACGCAGCTCGATCGTACCTCTAGATGGAGTTGATCCCGTTGTCCATCCACAGTTTTGGCGGCATCACAGATAGCTCGCACGCCACTCATTTGGGCGATCGCATCCATCACTGTTGTATCCGGTGAAACCATCAAGGGTTCCCGGACGATCGCAGCCCTGAGTTCTACTGGAGTGAGAGCCGTAGTACGAATGAACATGGGTTTATCGGGTTAGAATCTGTACCGCTAAATCTCTGCACGTCTGTGTACATCTGGTCATTTTCCGTGGGTTTAGGCATCATCGTATTCGTCCTTTCCACGAACTGGTGTTAAGTCAGTAAGCGGGAAAGTTTATAAGTATGTAACTGAATATTCAGAGGCGTGATTGGAGTTAAATTTTATCCGTTTTGTGCTGTAGTTTAGTTTCCACTCCCTGAATAACTGCCCTGGCAAGTATTCTAGCTCGCCACCAAACATTTTTGCTACTTCTTCATCTTTTTTAATGTGTTGCATTCCTATTAAATTAGGTTTATTGGCAAACAATATGCGGGCAAGAACAAGATGTATGAACCTCGATCGATCGCCTGTATATTGATTTATCTTAGTAGATATATTTTTTGTATTTATACCAATTTAAAAAAAGAATGCAACAGTATTCTTGTTCCCCCCGCTATGCAGCGGGAGGGCTGAGGGGGTCGAAGAGTGTTGCACGATTTTAGAAAAATGGTATTACGTAATAGTTTTTTTTCGCACCGACTTACTTATGTTTGTTTTATTAACCGCAGAGGGCGCAGAGAGCGCAGAGAAAGAGAAGAGATAGAGAGAAGGGCTTTTCTATTATTTTTCAGTCCCCCTCTGCTAAGGAATGAGAATTAAATAACTTACAATTTGATATTTCTTGTGGGATGGGCGTCCCGCCGGTCCCACTTTCCTTGTGTAAATTATTTAATTTGCGATCCTAAGCTGTCGCGCATTTAAATTGTATATTCAGGGCGGGCGGGACGCTAGGGCCCTACTCCCCAGAAGAGTTTGATTGTTTTTTAACATACAATTTAAATGCCGCAACAGCTTATAAAGTTTCTAAGATTTCTGACTTAGGGAATCTTACTTTTGCGAGTGAAGCATACTTATCTGCTTCAGAGCGATAGCCAGCCGCACAAGCTACGACGGTAGTAAAGCCTTTTGCAGAAAGACCCAACAGGCGATCGTAATTGACAGGTTCAATTCCTTCCATTGGACAGGTGTCAACACCAAGCAATGCAGCACTGGTCATAAAGTTGCCCAGTGCAATATAAGTTTGGTGCGTTGACCATTGATTGATATTAAAACTGCGGGCACCATCCACCAAGTCACTGACGATTAGATTCCGATATCCTGCCATTGCCTCTACAGTCCCGCCTCGCACCTCGGCAGTGCGGGCAATAAAGCGATCGACATCCTCGGCAGTGAGATTCTTTTTAATCGCGAACACGACAAAATGAGAGCAATCAGTAACCTGTGACTGATTCCAGGAGACAGGCTTGAGCTGTTCTTTAAGTTCCGAACTCGTGATAATCAGAAATTTCCAAGGTTGAAGCCCATAAGAAGATGGTGTTAACACTAACGCATCTTCTAAAGCTGTCCAGATTTCTGGAGCAATTGTTTTGGCTGGATCGAACTGTTTGGTGGCATATCGCCATTTGAGATTTTCGAGTAAGTCTGTCGCAGTGATGTGATTCATTTCTTTTACTTAAGAGATTGCAATTAATCACGGTTGAAACGGATAATTGCAGGCTGGTTGCAAATAATCCTGGTTCAAATGAAATGATAACGGAAGCGGTCTGCAAAAAGTAGCGAGCAGGTCGATTCGATCCCCCGACAGACTAATTTTTAGCTAATTCCTAATCGCTTTCCAGGATGCTGGCCAGCAAGGCTTGCTGAACGTGCATCCGATTTTCCGCCTGATCCCAAACGCGCGATCGACTTCCTTCAATTACCGCATCCGTAATCTCTTCATCGCGGTGCGCCGGCAAACAGTGCAGTACAATTGCATTCTTATCTGCCAATTCTACGAGTTGTTCGTTGACTTGAAAAGGCTCAAACAAAGGAATCCTGCTTTTCGCTTCCTCTTCCTGTCCCATACTCGCCCAAACATCGGTATAAATCACTTGAGCGTTTTTCACAGCGGCTGCCGCATCAGCAGTCACAGTAACTTCGGTGTTGCCGTTAGCAATTGCCTTCGCTTTTTCCACAATCTCAGGATTGGGCATAAAATCTTGAGGGCAAGCAATTCTTACGTTCATCCCCGTCATTGCACAGCCCAACATCAGCGAATTAGCCATATTATTGCCATCGCCCAAATAAGTCAAAGTCACCCCTTCTAGCTTGCCAAAACACTCTTTTACTGTCATTAAATCCGCCAGCACTTGACATGGATGTTCGTCATCTGTCAGCGCATTAATCACAGGAATTTTCGCATAGTTTGCAAAAGTAACTAAATCTTTTTGCTCGAAAGTCCGAATCGCCAAAATGTCTAAGTACCTGTCTAAAACCCTGGCTGTATCTACCAAAGGTTCGCCTCGGCTGACTTGTGTAACGTTGGGATTGAGGTCGATGACTTGCCCTCCCAATTTATACATTGCCACTGTAAAACTTACCCGCGTTCGCGTTGAAGCTTTGGAAAATAACAAGCCGAGGACTTTATTGCGTTTCAGCTTGACCATTCCCGATTTTAAACTGGCTGCTAGATCCAGCAAATAATTTAATTCGTCAATGCTTAAATCTGCCAGACTTAATAAATCTCGCCCTTTTAAGGAATCCATGCTTTCCCCCACACACAAATTTTTAACTGTGTCTTAAATCTTAGCCCGGAGAGGTGAATTTTGTTTATTTTAGCTTGCACGATTCTCGATCGCGCAGGCTTTCCGGCAACAGAAGCGAAGATTAGATTTTATTGTGGGGAGTAGGGGTTGGGCAAGATAGCCCTTCGAGTGAAAGGCTTATTAACAATGGTGCAATATCTAAGTTTATTTCAACTTGCGGGCAATTGCTCGATCGCGCGATCGATCGAATCGCAACCTTGTTCAACCGTTTCTACCACAGCCAACACGCCCCGCAATTCCCCAGCGCCGGGGAAACCCTTAGCATACCAGGTTAAGTGCTTGCGCGCTTGGGAGACACCGCTTTCACCTTTATATTCCCACAAAGCCCGCAAATGTTCCTTAGCACATTCGAGCCGTTCAATTGGTGTCGGAGCTATCTTTTCCACACCAGTTTTCAAGAAATAATCCACTTCTCCAACCAAAAAAGGATAGCCCAAAGTTCCCCGGGAACACATCACTCCATCGGCGCCGGTTTCTTCCAGACATCGCATCGCTGCTTCCACTGAAAAAATATCCCCGTTAGCAATAACTGGAATCGATAAAACTTCTTTCACTCGGCGAATCCACTCCCATTTTGCCGGGCCGGTGTAACCTTGCGATCGAGTGCGGCCGTGTACGGTAATCATTTTTGCTCCCGCATCTTCCATCCGCTTCGCAAATTCCAAAATATTAATTTCTTTGTCCGTCCAACCGATGCGAGTTTTAACAGTGACAGGAACATCTACCGCTTCCACCACAGCCCGCACAATTGCCTCGGCCGTTTCCGGGTCCCGCAGCAGGGAAGAACCGCCTCCGTTTTTAGTAATTTTGTTAACCGGACAGCCCATATTAATATCAACAGTATCCGCTCCTTCTGCGACTGCTTTCTGCGCCGCTTCTGCCAAGAAATCGGGTCGGCAGTCAAACAATTGAATGCTAATCGGGCGCTCGTTCGGGTCAACTTCCATAATTCTCGGCAGTTGCTTCACGTAGTGCAAACCCGTAGCGTTCACCATTTCCGTATACATCATCGAATCCGGCGCGTAGCGGCGCACCAGGCGGCGAAATACCAAATCGGTAACGCCGGATAAGGGTGATTGCAGGACGCGACTTTTAACTTCAAAATCGCCGATTTTGAGCGGAGTTGCTAATCTTTCTTTTAATTCGGGAGATAGAGCAAGCATAGTGGATCGCACTTTAATTGTAATATCTGTATATTATACTACAATTCAGATAGTATACAGTTGTTGATTGTATTTTTAGCCGATGATTGAGTGACACCTAAAAGTATATTTAACCTGACCGCAATGCCTATTTTACACATCCCGATCGCCCGAATTTGAATATTGTTAAACGAGGGGTCAAAGCCCAACCCCGACTGCACTTAAATCTCTGTGCCGCTTCGATCTATCTATGGGGTGTGGCCGTTAATGGCGGATCTACCTACTAAGAGTGTTGCCCGAGTCATATCTTTCTTGTTTAATTCTAGCGAAAGCTCCGGCTGCATTCAGCTCCGGCTGCCTTGAGACGATTGATGCTTAAATTTATTGGGATTCTGCAAAAGCCGTACATCAGATCGTTTTAAACTACAATTGGTGGATTCCTGACGACGCCGATCGAACATTAAAAAAATTGTAGAGAATTCCTATGGACGCCGCAGCACTCTGGCAACGCTATCAAGACTGGCTTTACTATCACGAGGGATTGGGACTTTACCTCGATATCAGCCGCATGGGATTCGACGACGCTTTCGTCGCCACAATGAAACCCAAATTTGACAAAGCTTTCAAAGACATGGCAGCTTTGGAAGCAGGTGCGATCGCCAATCCCGACGAACACCGCATGGTGGGCCACTACTGGCTGCGAAACCCCGATTTAGCTCCCACTCCAGAATTAAAACAAGAAATAGTCGAAGGCGTAGCACAAATCGAAGCATTTGTCAAGAAAGTTCAAAACCGCGATATTAAACCGCCCTTTGCTCCGCAATTTACCGACATAATTTCGATCGGCATCGGCGGTTCCGCCCTCGGCCCCCAATTTGTCTCCGAAGCTTTATCCCCAGACATTCCGCCCCTAGCAATTCATTTTATCGACAATACTGACCCGGCTGGGATCGATCGCATCCTTAACAAAATCAAAGACAAACTCGCCAGCACCCTAGTAATTACCATCTCCAAATCCGGCGGCACCCCCGAACCCCGCAACGGGATGATCGAAGTTCAAAAAGCCTTCGCCGCCGAAAAATTGGATTTTGCCAAACAAGCAATTGCCATCACCGGAGTTGACAGCCAACTAGACAAATTAGCCAAATCCGAAGGCTGGATTACCACTTTTCCAATGGCAGATTGGGTGGGAGGACGCACTTCCGAATTGTCAGCAGTCGGGCTTTTGCCAGCAGCTTTGCAAGGCATCGACATTCGGGCGATGCTCGACGGTGCTAAAGTCATGGACGAAGCGACCAGAACCACCGAAATCAAACACAATCCCGCCGCTTTGTTAGCAATGTCCTGGTATTTTGCTGGCAACGGACGCGGCGAAAAAGATATGGTAGTTTTGCCGTATAAAGATTCACTGCTATTGTTCAGCCGCTACTTGCAGCAATTAGTCATGGAATCGATCGGCAAACAGGAAGATTTAGACGGCAACACAGTTCATCAAGGAATCGCAGTTTACGGCAACAAAGGCACCACCGACCAACACGCCTACGTCCAGCAACTGCGAGACGGCGTGGCGAATTTCTTCCTAACATTTATCGAAGTTTTGCAAGACAGGCAAGGCATTTCCCCAGAAGTAGAAACAGGCGTCACTTCAGGAGATTATTTGTCTGGTTTGTTGCAGGGAACTCGACAAGCTTTGTACGAAAATCACCGAGATTCCATTACAGTTACAATTCCCCAAGTCAACCCTAAGACAGTAGGAGCATTAATCGCCCTCTACGAAAGGGCCGTAGGTTTTTACGGTTCCTTGGTGAATGTCAATGCCTATCACCAACCGGGCGTCGAAGCTGGCAAAAAAGCGGCCGCTGCTGTATTGGACTTGCAGCAGCGGGTACTGCAAGTGCTCAAAGATGCTCAAACACCTCTGTCTGTAGCAGAACTAGCCAAAAAAGCAGGAAAACCAGAGCAAATCGAGACAATTTACAAAACTCTGCGACATTTGGCAGCCAACGGACGCGGCGTAGCTTTGGAGGGCAAATTAGCACAACCGGCTACTTTAACAGCCAGTTATAAACAGAATTAAACAGTAGAATTAAACATTAAAAGTGAAATTAGTCACTTTTAATGTTTAATTTTTAATTCCCCCCCATGCCATTAACGATTCTGGTTGCTGACGACGATTTCGCGACTCGCTTGTCAATTACCGATTATCTAGAAATTACCGGATACTCTGTAATCGCTGCTGAGAACGGCAAAGAAGCTTTAGGCTTGGTAGATGAATTTCAGCCCCACTTAATTGTTACCGACATTACAATGCCGGAGATGGATGGCTACGAATTCGTGCGGCGAGTTCGGACTCGTCCCGCTTTCCGCTTGCTGCCGGTGATTTTTTTGACAGAACGCACGAGCACAGAGGAACGGATTCGCGGCTATCAGATGGGGTGCGACAATTATCTGGCTAAACCTTTTGAACTCCAGGAATTGGGGGCAGTTATTCGCTCTTTGCTCGATCGCTACGCTCTGATCGCTCAAGCACCCTCTCGTTCCCCGGAGCCCGAACCGACGCCAACAGAGGCACGCAGCAGAGCCAATGGCAAGCCAGAAGCAGATTTTTTAACTCAAAAGTCAAAAACAGGCGATTCCCTACGGGATAGCTCCGCTTCACGCCCCTCTCCCAGCCAAAATTCTCCGAGTTTGACTCAGCGAGAGCAAGAAGTGCTAGATTTGCTGACAGAAGGTCTTTCCAATATTCAAATAGGCGATCGGCTCCACCTGAGTCCTAGAACTGTCGAAAAGCACGTCAGCAGCTTGTTCAGAAAAACCGACAGCAACAATCGAGCAGAACTCGTTCGCTTTGCGATGGAACACCATTTAGTCAGATAACCGCCAAAGCTCTGGGGAAGAAAATTACCTGCACTTACCACGCTGCATAAATAACATCATGGTCAACAATTACTTAAAAAATCAGAAAATTCTATATGCTGCCGCATTAGCAGCTTCCATAATTTTCTGTATTGCCATGACATCAATGGGAATCACCAAGTATTACAGCGTTTTACAGGGTGGAGACAACTATAACGATTTCCCTACCAGCGGTTTCAGCCTCATCCGAGTTCTAATTAACGGTTCCTACTTGATAGCAACGGTTACATATATTATTTGGTTAATTCAAAAAAAACAGACAAGTTCCAGCTTTCTCGACATTTGCAAGTATGCAATCCCCTTTCTGGCACTTGCCCTCATAGCTTATCCCCAAAGCAGTGACATTTATATGTACCTGCATTACGGAGCGATGAGCTTACAAAACATTAATCCTTATTTGAATAATCCCGATACCTTAATTTCTAACGTATCTCCCTTCTTCCAATGGTTGCAAACTTCTACCTACGGCCCAGTTTCTTTATTCTTTTTTTCCCTATCAGCACTTGCTGTACCAATTAGCCCTTTACTAGCAGTTTATATTTTTAAAATCATCTGCGTGTTGGTACACACGCTCAATGCCTACTTAATTTGGCGGTTGCTAACAAATTCAGAAAACCGTAACCTCATAACACTGGCCTATTTAGTCAATCCCATGCTCTTGAACGAGCAAATAGCTAATGCTCACCTTGACGTTCTTCTTGCCAATACATCGATCGTTTTAATAGGATGTATTTATTACCAGCGTTATGTTTTGGCAATTTTGGCAATTTGGGTAGGTTTTTTTATAAAAACCTTACCTATAATTTGGCTACCCTTAGTTTTTGCTTTCCTCTGCAAGCAGCGTCGGTGGAGAGATTTAGCAGCATCAGTCTTGCTGTCTTTATTAATTATCGCCGCGGTAAGTTATACATTTATGCCAACAGTTTCTGCTTGGAGAAGTCTTTTAAATCCGGGAACCGCCGACACGACCGCTCGCTCTTTTCACCACGCAATCAATTTATTTCTGAATTTTTGGCCAAATGTAAGTGTTGAAACTAGGGAAAGTATTCTATCATTCCTCAAATATTTTGCGTATTTAAGTTGGATTGTTTACTATGCAGGGACGTTAATTAAATCATTTTTCCGCAAAAATGATGGGGAAATTAATTTGGTATCAGATATGGGATGGACGACTCTCACTTTGTTTTTGTTTGCTACATCTTGGCTAATGCCTTGGTATCCATCTATTTTGCTGCCAATTGCTGCTTTGAGTATCAATTCTCCCCATTTTGTATTGACAAGTTTAACTTTTTCTTTGTCACCCAGTATCATTTTGGGAGGGGGAGCGGGAACAAATGCGATATCCCTAGTTACGAGTTTTGTTAGTGTTGTCCCCCCTACAGCATTGCTAATATTCGGGCGGAAACAGGCACGGTTTTAATTTAAATTGATTGCTGACCGCCAACTGTTAATTTGTCCTGACTGACAACGTACTCCAACAAACCCTCGCAAGCATCGTGCAGCAAATCAATTACTCGATCGAATCCGTCCGGGCCGCCGTAGTAAGGATCTGGCACTTCTTTAAGGTCGTATTTCTGGCAAAAATCGCACATCAGCCGCACTTTATCTTTATACTTTCCAGCGGGGTCCAGGGCAAGAATATTGCGATAATTTTCCCGATCCATAGCCAGAATCAAATCAAAATTTTCAAAATCTTTCTTGGTAAATTGGCGGGCTTTGCCTAGCAATTCAATATCTCGCTTCCTCGCCGCCAATGCCATCCGCCTGTCAGGGGGGCTGCCAATGTGATAGCTAGCAGTTCCTGCCGAATCGCAGGTGATGCGATCGCTCAAACCAGCTTGTTCAATTAAGTGATTCATAATATTTTCCGCTGAGGGCGATCGGCAGATATTTCCGAGGCAGACAAACAATAATTTAGTCATTAGTTAGTAGTTATTAGTTATTAGTCAGTGCTAATTGGTCGGGTGCGTCGCTTTCAGAGTCTATCTGCAAGTTCCATTTCTCGTGGAGCAGCGACGCACCTTACTATTAGTTATTAGTCAGTCAACAGTCAACAGTGCTAATTTTTATGGTGCGTCGCTTTCAGAGTCTATCTGCAAGTTCCATTTCTCGTGGAGCAGCGACGCACCTGACTATAGCGGTTTTCCAGAAAGTTTAATCAGTCAACAGTCAACAGTCAACAGTCAACAATTGACTGATGACTGATGACTAACCGAAACCGGGGAGATTTAGTCCGCCGGTGAGTTCTTCCATTTTCTCCCGCATCGTCATCGTAGACTTAGCGTAAGCATCCTGCATCGCTACCGTGACGAGTTCAGAAACCACCTCAGCACCTTCACCGAGGGCATCCGGTGAGATTTCCACGCGGCGGGGTTCTTGGTTGCCGCTGAGAAAAACCTTGACCAAGCCGCCGCCGGCAGTTCCCTCAATTTCCATTACATCCAACTCTTCTTGGAGCTTTTTAGCTCCTTCTTGAACCTGCTGAGCTTTTTTGAAAGCTTCAGTCAGTTCTTTCATTTTTCCCAGGCCGAAGCCAAATCCTTGTCCTGATTTTGTCATAACTACTTTGTGATGGTGTGTGGGCTGGCAGTCTGCCGTTTCCGTATTACTTCAATGATGCCTTAGAAGGGAAACTCTCCCAGTATTCTAACTTCTGGCTCCAACAACAGCGACCACCGCTGCTCGACTTGCTGTTGAACGTGGCGGATCACTTGAAAAATATCATTGGCCGTTGCCGACCCGCAGTTAAGAATAAAATTAGCATGGCGCTGAGCTACTTGTGCGCCGCCGATCTGGTATCCCTTGAGTCCCGCTTGTTCGATGAACCAACCTGCAGTCTTGGGGCCGGGGTTGCGGAAGACTGAGCCGCAGCTCGGTAAGTGGTAAGGTTGAGTTGTCCGCCGCTGGCTGAAATGGTCATTAGTTTCTGCCATTACTTGCGATCGGTCGAATCCCGGCTGCAACTGGAAAGTCGCTTCTGTTACTAGCCGATCGCCCCCTTGCAGCACCGAAGTCCGGTAGCGGTACTCCAACTCTTGGGGAGTCAGAATTTCCACCTTGCCACTAGGAGATAGGACGCGAGCGTTGACTAGAATATCAGCAGTACAGCCCCTGTGAGCGCCTGCATTCATCACCACAGCCCCTCCCACGGTACCCGGTATGCCGACTGCCCATTCTAGGCCTTTCCAGCCCCGTTTAGCCGCCAACCAAGCGAGGCGGGGAATTGACTCCCCCGCCCCGGCTGTAAGTTGACCTGTTTCTGCATTAAAATTCACCTGTTTCAGGTAGCGAGTGCCTACGACCAAACCGGACAAACCCCGATCGCTCACCAACAGATTAGAACCTGCACCCAGCAGAGTCACCGGCATCCCTTCATCGTGTGCCCAGGCAAAACTCGCTTGCAAAGCCTCCATACTGCGGGGAGCAACGTACCACTCGGCCGGGCCGCCGACTCGGAAGGAAGTCAGGCCCGCCAGCGAAACTTGGGAGTTAATCTTGCAATCAGTTCCCCGCAAAGAAATAGGAGAATACACTCGCCGATTGTCCTTAACAGAGGAGTCATTCGAGATAGTCACCATCTTGAAAATCCTTAAAAATACCTTCGCTCGAAGACGTGGTTGAAAATCCATTTAGCTAACTTATGTCACCCCTTTGAGCGAGCCGTCCGACGGAAGTTTCGGCACGACGTGCCATGCCATAATGTCGATCGACTCTACTCAGTTCGCGAGCTAATCGGGGCGATCGGCTTGTTGATAAAAAGCCATAACCTCTGGAATAATCTGATTCAGATTACCAGCGCCCAAAAACAGAGCCAAATCCCCCGGTTGCAGATTTTTGGTTAAAAACTTAGTGACTGACTCTAGGGAAGGCGCAAACTCAACTTCTCGGCCTTCTTTAGCAATCAAATCAGCAACCTGCTGCCCGCTAATTTCTCCTAAATTCGGTTCCCCAGCACTATAAATATCGCAAGCCACAACCAAATCAGCATCCCCAAAAGATTGAGCAAATTCTGGCAAAAATGTCAGAGTCCGGCTGTAACGGTGGGGTTGAAAAATTGCAACCACTCTTCGGGATTTGGGATGTTTTTCGCTACCTTCGATACGCAAGCGAGCCGCCGCCAAGGTGACGCGAATTTCGCTAGGATGGTGGGCGTAGTCGTCCACAAACAGGATGTCATTGTGAAAACCCCGCACTTCAAAACGGCGGCGAGCTCCTTCAAAGCCAGCAATCGCTTTGGCAATCGCCGAAAACTCTAACCCCAACAATCTGCCCACTGCTACCGCAGCTAGTGCATTGCTGAGATTGTGCGTGCTTAGCAACTTCAACTCCATTTCCCCCAGGAAAGCTCCTCGCTCCCAAATCCGGGCTTTGGTACTTTCTGCCCCGTACTCCACGTCCGAAGCCGTGTAGTCAGCACCGCTGTTCGGCTGCAAGCTGTAACTGACATTAGGCTCGAGGCAGTCTTTGACGATTTGGTCGTCTATGCAGCCCACCAAGGTTTGACAGTTTTGGGCAAACACCTTAAATGTGTCTATTACCTGGTCGAGGGTATCGTAATGGTCTGGGTGATCCAGTTCCACATTCGTCACTATGCCAATTTTGGCTACCAGCTTGACGAGAGAACCGTCGGATTCATCAGCCTCGGCAACTAAGTAGGGGCCTTCCCCCAAACGGGCATTGCCTTCCCAAGCATTTACCTCGCCTCCTACCACGATCGTCGGGTCTAGACCTGCTGCCATCAGCATGAAGCCGATTAAGCTGCTAGTAGTAGTTTTGCCGTGAGTCCCCGCTACGGCTATGCTTTGGTAATCTTGAATTAACGCTGCCAACACATCCGATCGATGAAAAATCGGACAGCCCAAATCTAAAGCAGCTCGATATTCGGCATTGGCTGGGTGAATAGCCGTCGAACATACTACTTGAGGCAATCCCAGAATTGCTTGAGCGCTTGAACCGTTGCCGTTCAATTGGACAGCTTTGGCTGTCGCGACAGAAGTCCCTACCGTACCCGCGACTATAGAGGATACTGCTCTTTCCTGTTGCCTGCAGTCGGGACTGCTACCGTTAAGGGCCGTTTGAAATAATTCAAAATTGCTGGCGTCTTGACTCCAAAAAATATGAGCTCCCATTTCTTGCAAGCGCTCGGTTATGTGACTCGATTTAATGTCGGAGCCGTACACAGGCAACTTGCGTTTAGCTAGAATGTAGGCAAGGGCTGACATCCCAATCCCACCAATGCCGATGAAATGAAATGGTCTACCGCTAAAATCAACAGAACTCGGCATCTTTGCTCCTCACACACCACACCACGCCAATAACACGCGATATCATATCAAGAATTGTTTTTTCAGGATACAGTTCGCTAGAGATTTTGTACAAAATTCTCTGCGCGTCCCTAGATTTGAGGGACTTGTAGAGATGTTTGTCTTGTATCCTATATGACTTAGTACCGAGTAGTTTTCCGGAACAGTCACAGCTCGAAAATTGCAGGTAACAGAAAACGGGGTCTGGGGTCGGGACCAATAGATTAATTTTGGGTGGTTGCATACTCCTGCATTCTTTCTATTTCGATCCGCCCGCTGTGCTGGGATACGGCAGCAAAAGCCCCACAACCTTTCTACCAAGATTGAGGGTAAAACCCATAAGGATTTACAAACACTACCACGAACAACAAAATTTCGCTCGTTTTGTAGTCATTTATCTACTCCTACGGTCATTTTTTTTGAAAGTTAGAGATTGACACGATTCAGTTATAGTATATATAAAAAAAATAGACCGTTGTGAGGTATGGGGGCGAGCCCGATGCCCGATGCCCGATGCCCGATGCTCCATGCCCGATGCCCCATGCCCTACGAGCACCTGATGTTACTGAGAAATGCTATATTCTGACTTTATTGTATATATACAAGGTATGCAGTCAGTCGAAATAGTCGCAAAGCCCCAGATCGAACAAAATCATTGGTTTTGATCTAGAAACCGATCGACGTTCTGGGCAGTCCTTAAAATTTTTACCACTGCGCTAAGTATATCTACCCTCAAAACTTTTTCGGTCGCCCACAAAGAAATGCTCGGGCGGTCGATCGCGCATTCAAAACAAGTTGGGATTAATATTGGCAAGGTTAATCATCCAGTCCCGAACCCACTCCAACGATCAGAACGGGGTTTTTTAAGTCTTATTGAAGGTTTGAACGAATTAAGGGGGTTGAAAAAACCGGTCTCAGCGTCCAGGACTGTCGTCGAAACTAGGGTCGTCTGGGGGTCGATCGCCGATGTAAAGCGAGAGTTTTCCGATCGACGAGCTTACGGTTAAAAGTGTATAAACATAAAATTGGCGCGATGTCTGTATTAATCCTGATTTTGGGGAAATATGGGAAAAATAGCGATTTTGGGGGGGACTTTTGACCCGGTTCACTGGGGTCACGTGTTGGTAGCCGAGACGGCTGCGAGTCAATTTGCTCTAGATCGAGTCATTTGGGTACCCGATCGCTCTCCTCCTCACAAGTGGCGCCCGGATTTGGCAAGTTTTGAGCGGCGGCGGGAAATGCTTGCTTTGGCGATCGCCCATCGCCCAGACTTCGTAATTGCGCCGCCCTCGACAAATCCCTCCGACAGTTCTTTTGCGATCGACACCCTGCTGTATTTGCAAAAATTGTATCCCGGCGATCGTCGCTGGTACTGGATTATTGGTAGCGACGCACTCCTTACTCTCCCCAAATGGCACCGGTGCGCCGAAATTGCCGGGTTGTGCGACTGGTTGGTGGCCCCGCGTCCGACTCGCGGAGATCCAGAGACAGCAGAAAGCGGGGAGATTGACGGAGTGTCGGAGTGGGGAGATTGTCCGGGTGGAAAACCCCTCGATTCCGGGGGGGACAAGATGCAGGTTCAGGCAAATGCTGTGGGCCGGCGAGTTGCCGAACAAATGGCTCTTTTGGACGTGGAAATTCGCTGGGAGGTGCTTTCGATGGCGGCGATCGAGATTTCGTCGAGCCACATCCGCCGCTGCTGCGCCGAAAGTCGCAACCTGCGCTACTTAGTCCCGGAAGTTGTACGAACTTATATTGCGGCCCATCAGCTTTACCAGTAACCAGCGGCAGAAAGCCGAATGCCTTCTGCCTTGCAAATTCTGCCTTCTAGAAAAGTTCCAGCTTTTTTGATAAACACAAAAAGTTAGAAAGGATCGACCTTTGCGATATGATCTTGTCTCATAAGTCAATTCTTAAATTTTTCCAAAATTTAAGCCTGAGCTAGAGGCTGCCATCGTTAGGAGGTACTAAAGTGATTCGAGTCGCGATCAATGGTTTTGGACGTATTGGGCGCAGTTTTGCGCGCTGCTGGCTGGGCAGAGAAAACAGCCAGCTAGAGTTGGTAGCTATTAATGACACTTCCGATCCCAGAAGTAATGCTCACTTGCTCAGATACGATTCCATGATGGGAACGTTGAAGAATGTGGACATCAGTGCGGATGAAAATTCCATTACCCTAAATGGGAAGACAGTTAAATGCGTGAGCGATCGCAACCCGCTAAACTTGCCTTGGAAAGATTGGGGTATTGATCTGATTATTGAATCGACCGGTGTCTTCGTTGACCAAGCTGGTGCATCGAAGCATATCACTGCCGGCGCTAAAAAAGTGCTAATTACCGCTCCCGGCAAGGGTTCTGAAGTTGGCACTTACGTGATCGGAGTCAACGACAACACCTACAAGCACAGTGACTACACGGTCATCAGCAATGCTAGCTGTACTACCAACTGTCTGGCTCCTGTACTGAAAGTGCTGCACGAAAATTTTGGCATCGTCAAAGGCATGATGACCACTACCCACAGCTATACTGGCGACCAGCGCTTGCTGGATGCCAGCCACCGCGACTTGCGGCGGGCCCGGGCGGCAGCAATGAATATTGTGCCGACTTCTACCGGAGCGGCCCAAGCTGTGGCTTTGGTGATTCCAGAATTGAAGGGCAAGTTAAACGGTATTGCCATGCGCGTGCCGACTCCCAATGTGTCCGTAGTCGATTTTGTGGCTCAGGTAGAGAAAAAGACTTTTACCGAGCAAGTAAATCAAGTGTTCAAAGAAGCTGCCTCTGGTTCCATGAAAGGGATTTTGGAGTACAACGATTTGCCTTTAGTTTCCTGCGACTATCGCGGAAGCGATGCTTCTTCGATTCTGGATTCCAGCTTGACGCTGGTGATGGATGGCGACATGGTGAAGCTGTTGGCTTGGTACGACAATGAGTGGGGCTACAGTCAGCGGGTGGTTGACTTGGCTGAATTAGTCGCCCAAAAGTGGGAAGCCTAGTACCCGAAGGCAGAAGGTCTCAGTCATTCGGCAGAAGGTAAAAAATTTTGATATTTTGTACTTTTGAGTCGATTTCTAGCTAACTGGTTATTTCTGTTTTCGAGCGGTAGAGACTTTTGGCAGTCGATCGTTGGCGAGTACAAAATGAAGTACAGTAGGGACACGGCAGTGCCGTGTCCCTACTACGTGCTTGTGCTGCTGCTCCCAGCTATCGATCGAATTTTTTGCAACAATACTTCGATCGGGCTTTCGGGTCTGCTTGATGATAAATTTGTTGTTTGTTTGGAGTAAGCGCTTAAACTTGCTCTGGTCATTCCTCGGAAAATCCAAAATATTAAAAATAATAAAAATTACGACTATAAAAGTTAAACAACTGGAAAAATAGCAACAGCTACGGTAGAGTTTTGAAAGCAAAATCTGATATGAAAAAAGCGTTAATTAGCGGTATATCAGGTCAGGACGGAGCTTATTTAGCTAAACTGTTGCTCGATCGAGGTTATGAAGTTTGCGGCACATCCAGGGACGCCCAAATTTCTAGTTTCGGAAACCTGGCCCGTTTGGGCATCCGAGACAGAGTAAAACTAGAATCCATGTCTCTCAACGATTTTCGCAGCGTCTTGCAAGTGCTTGCCAAAATAGAGCCAGATGAGGTGTACAATCTAGCAGGTCAAAGTTCCGTCGGTCTGTCTTTTGAACAGCCCGTAGAAACTCTCGAAAGTATTGCCACAGGAACATTGAATCTGTTAGAAGCAATTCGGTTTACAGGCGGAAAAATTAAACTTTACAATGCCAGTTCCAGCGAATGTTTTGGAGACACCGGAGGCAGTGCAGCGGATGAATATACGCCTTTTCGCCCCAGAAGCCCCTACGCCGTGGCAAAAGCAACAGCTTTTTGGGAAGTAGCAAATTATCGGGAAGCCTACAATTTGTTTGCGTGTTCTGGTATTCTGTTCAATCACGAGTCGCCGCTGCGGCCGGAGAGGTTCGTCACCCAAAAAATTGTATCTGTTGTCTGCCGAATTGCTGCAGGTAGTTCCGAAAAATTGCATTTGGGAAATATTTCAGTGCAGCGGGACTGGGGTTGGGCGCCGGAATATGTGGAGGCGATGTATTTGATGTTGCAGCAGGATGAACCGGACGATTATGTAATTGCTACGGGTGTAAGTTATCCTTTGGAAGAGTTTGTGCAGACAGCCTTTGTTGCTGCGGGTTTGGATTGGCAGGAACATTTAGTAACGGATGCGAGTCTTTACAGACCGACGGAGATTGCTGTAGGGAGGGGAAATCCGGGTAAGGCAAAAGAAAAATTGGGATGGGAGGCGAAGTATAAGATGCAGGATGTGGTGAGGATGATGGTGGAGGCAAGGCAGATTGGAGGGGAAATTATCAGGTGAAAATAGGGAGGCAGAATATCCAACGGCTAATGAGTGGTATAAGGCTAATCACCGTGATTAAAAAAAATATCGAGGCGAGGGGATAGCTTATAGTAACAAAGGGATGATTAGTTGCGATCGCCATTATCGAAAGATGAAGGACGGGATTCGGGCTGATATACCTAAAGTGGGTTATTTACTCGATCGTATATTTGAAAGTGAATTTGTGGAATCAGTTAGGTTTTATCCTGTCAGGATGAGGTCTTTGAAATCTCGCGATTGGCAGCCAAGATATGTTAATCTCTAAACACTGCAAAAAAAAGCTAGTTCAGAAAGACTGTAGTTTTGTGTAAAAAAATGTATAGGAGTAATTGAGATGGGTTTGGGAGATTGCAAACAGCTAATGTTGGTGCTGAAAAATGAATATAATTTGCCAACATTTGTAGAGACGGGGACTTGGAAAGGTGGCACCTCGGTGTGGGCGGCACAGCATTTCCAACAGGTCTTTACAATAGAATTTGCCAAGCATATATATGAATCAACATCTAGTACGTATAGCCATATAAAAAATATAGAATTTTTGTGGGGTCATACAAAAGAACAACTTAAATTCGTTGTTCCTCAACTTAATGAGCCTGCTCTGTTTTGGTTAGATGCTCATTGGATGGGTGGCGGTACAGCAGGAGAAGATGATGAGTGTCCGCTGCTTGAAGAATTGGAAATAATCAATAATTCAGAATGCGAACATTTTATCCTGATTGACGATGCTCGATTGTTTTTGTCTCCCCCACCAACTCCTCACCGTATAGAACAGTGGCCGAGCCTTAATGAAATAATTGCTACACTATCGGCGAAAACAAGCAGATATACCGTTATTTTTGAAGATGCCATAGTTTCTGTGCCTGAAGGAGCGAAATCAGTTTTAGCTCAGTTTTGTCAAGATGCTAATACTAAGGCATGGGAAGAGTTTTCGCGAACAGGTGAACTGCGGGTAGCTACTGCTTTGCCCAAGCACCCAGAAGAAAAGAAAGAAACCGAAAAAATAATAAATACCACCTTTCAAAGTAGTGGTGAAAGCCAAGTTATCGCGAGATTTATTAAGGGAAACAATGTAGTTTTTGATGTAGGTGCTAATGCTGGGGATTGGACAGCGGAAGTGGTGAGCCAAGGAAATGATGTAGAAATTCACCTGTTTGAACCAATTCCTCATGTCTACAAAAAGCTGATTCAGAACCTAGATAAAAAAATAATTTCAAACAATCTAGCTGTAGGGCAGAAGGAAGAAGTTAAGACATTTTATTATTACGAAGCCAATCCACTATTGAGTACATTTTACCGCCGATTCGATGTTGAAAAAGAAGGGTGGCTGAATCCGCCTAAAGAAATACCAGTTTTGACGACAACTATCGACAATTACTGTCAGCGCCACGGCATTAAAAGAATTAATTTTATCAAAATAGATGTTGAGGGCGGCGAATTAGACGTTCTATATGGAGCTAAATATTTTCTAGAAACAGGCAGAGTAGATTATCTGCAATTTGAATATGGTGGAACTTATCTGGATTCAAAAACAACGTTAAAAGAAGCATTTGAGTATTTGCAAAAATTCCGGTATTCAATTTTTAAGATTTTGCCGGATAGGTTAGAATACAAACCCACCTTTTTGCCAGAGGATGAAAACTTTGAGTTCAGCAATTTCTTGGCTGTCAATGAGCGATTCCGCTCCAATGTTTTGGGTGAAGTAACCGACGGAAAGCTTAACATACAGGAACTTTGTCGGCAGTATGCCATCGCGCCGCGTGGCGTGATTCATGTTGGGGCTCATGAAGGCACAGAAATCACCGCATATCAACAAATGGGCGCGCAAAAAGTGCTGTTCGTAGAAGCCAACCCAGCGGTATTTGAACGCTTGCAAGCCAATCTAACCGGGATGCCCGATGTCCGATCTGTCAACTGTGCGATCGGCGATCGCAATGGTAGTGTGGATTTGCACGTTACTTCCTTCGATCAAAGCAGTTCAATTCTGCAATTGAAGCGCCATCAAGAGATTTATCCCCACATCACGGAAACTCATCAAATAACTGTACAGTCGAAAACACTCGATACTCTACTGCAAGAACAGGAACTCAATCCTTCAGACTTTAATATCTTAAATATAGATATCCAAGGTGCAGAACTCTTGGCTTTGCAAGGAGCAACCAATTGGTTAAAATCTGTTGAGTTAATCAACACAGAAGTTAATTACGAAGAACTGTATGAAGGCTGCGCGTTAATTGACCAGTTAGACGAATTTCTCGAAGGACACGGTTTTCAGCGGGTAGCAACCACAACCCCAATTCACCCATCTTGGGGAGATGCAATCTATGTGAAAAAACCAGCGATTACCTCATCCGTACTCGGCATGGAGAATATGGGCCGGTTGGGAAATCAAATATTTCTGTATGCGTTTTTGAGAACTTACGCAAGGGAACACAATCTCAGGGTAGAAACACCCGCTTGGATCGGTCAGTATCTATTCGGTCACAATGATGCGCCTATTTCTCAGCCTTTACATCTAGTTGGAGAACAAGCGCAGCCTTACAAACTTTCCGAGTCGGCAATTCTCAATGTACCGGAACCTTTTAAAAATGTAGACTTCCACGGCTATTTTCAGTTTCACACTCAATATCACGCCCAACATAAAGAATATTTCCAATCTTTATTCAAACCTGTACCAGAAGTCGCAGCGAAGGTGATAGAAGCTCTAGATATTTTGCGTTCCAAAGGTAAAACAGTTGTTGGATTGCATTTGCGGCGCGGTGATTACAGAAGCATTCATACTGTTGTGCCGTATCTGACCGTTGCTCCCAGTGGATGGTACAAGGAATGGCTGGACGGCCTGTGGGAAACTCTAGATGAACCCGTCTTGTTTATAGCTAGCGATGAAATCGAAACGGTTGTCGGGGATTTTGCGGATTACAACCCGATAACAGTCAAAGATTTGGGTGTAGAAATGCCAGAAGCACCTTTCTATCCTGATTTTTACATTTTGAGCCAATGTGATGTCTTGGCTATTTCCAATAGCACATTTTCATTTGCCGCATCGATGCTGAATGAACGGTGCAAATTTTTCTTCCGTCCCCACTTGCAAAAACAAAAACTAATTCCCTACGATCCCTGGAACAGCGAACCCTTGTTACGGGACAATCCTAATGATGTGCCAGCAACAGGATCTCAAAAACCAATAAAAATTTTGAATATTCAAGAGGTGTCATTAATCTCTCCTGAAGATCCCGATTTGCTGTGGGGATTTAATATAGAGGCTCCGACGATTGGAACCACGGTAAATCCTAGTAATATTTTGATTGGGGGTTGGGTGATAGGTAAAAAGTCTCCGGCTGTTAAAGTTGAGTTAACTCGCGACGGTGAAGTTATTCGCGAAATTACTGTAAATCAGCGCCGCCCAGATGTAGCCGCAGTTTTTACGGGAGTACCGTTAGCAGAAAATAGCGGTTATGCGACCGAATGGGAAGTAACAGGAACGCTGGCTGAATGCGAAATATTTATCCAAGCTGTATTAGCAGATGATACTCGTGTCAATATTGGATTAGTTCGGCTGCAAGAAATTATCTATTCGGCTCCCAAAGACAGCCTCAGAGAAAAGTGCAAACTGAGCGTGTGTGCAATTATGAAAGATGAGGCTCCATACCTTATAGAGTGGTTGGAGTTTCATAAAATAGTTGGTGTTGAAAGGTTTTACTTATACAACAATAACAGTAGTGATAATACTCTAGATATTGTTCAGCCCTACATTCAAGTCGGTGAAGTTGTTTTGCACGACTGGCCATTTAGCCCTAAACAACAAGCTTCGGCCTATGAACATTGTCTGGAAGAATACAAACAAGAATCTGAGTGGATAGCTTTTCTAGATTTAGATGAGTTTTTGTTCCCCACAGAAAAGGAAAAGTTAACAGAAGTATTAGAAGAGTTTGATTCCGTACCAGCCGTGGGAGTCAATACGTTAACTTTTGGCTCTTCAGGTCATGAAGCTAGACCGGCAGGCTTACAAATTGAAAATTTCACTACACGCTCCACAGACAATTTTGAAGTCAATAGGTATGTAAAAAGTATTGTTCGTCCCGAACAAATACTTCGCCCAAACTGTCCGCACTTTTTCATTACCAATAATGAAGCTTTTTCTGTTACAGAAAATAAAGAACCCTTAAGAGGTTCTATATCTGAAAAACTTTCAGTGCAAAAGCTGCGGATAAATCATTACTATACTAGGTCGAAACAGGAAATGAAAGAAAAAGTTATGCGCGGGGATGCTTTTTTCCCTTGGCAAAAAGCTTTGTCTGTTCTAGAAGCTAGAGATCGCAATGAGGTTGAAGATTTAACGATTCAACGTTTTGTTCCTAAGTTGAGGCAAGCTGTTGATTCAATTATATCTCAATCTCGAGTAGCGCAGATTTTAACTGAAGAGTGGCGCTTGCAATCAAAGCTGTACCAGATGCAAATGGAATTAGAGGAATCTCAGAAAAAATTGCACCAAACTCCCGGGAGATTTGAGCAATTTACAACTCAACAGCAACAAGTTAAAGATGATCTGCAACCAATTAAAGAAGAACTTGAAATCAGGCAGGTTCAATACCACAAAACTCAGGAAGAACTCGCGCAAACCAAGTCTCAGCTAATAAAAGTTCAGACTAAAATGCAAGAGATTGAGAGCGCAGTGGTTCCGTTAACTCAACTGGCCGAATTGTATTTGACTCAAGGAAAGTTAGAAGATGCGATCGCAGTTTGCGAGCAAGTATTAAAGATTCAACCCAAATTCGCTCCGGCGTACAAGACTTTGGGGAATGCTTTCCAAGCTCAGGGTAAACTAGAGGAGGCCAAGAATTGCTACCTTCGCGCTCTGGAAATTCAGTCTGATTTTGCTCCCGCTTTAGCAAACCTGGGGACTATTCACGCACAGCATCACAATTGGCAAGAGGCGATAGCCTGTTACCAAAAAGCGATCGCGATTCAACCGAATTTTGCTGGCGTTTACCGGAACTTGTCTAGGGTATTTTCGCAAATTGGCAAGCTAGATGAAGCTGTCGAGTCTTCTTATGCAGCCGTGATTTTGGAACCTCAAACAACGGCGGAGGAATACTTTAACCTTGGCAATACTCTATTACAGCAAGGTAAGCACGAGCGGGCGATCGTATGTTACCGCAGGGCTGTTTATTTAAACCCAAATTTGTCTGAGGCTCATGACAAGTTAAGTGAAGTTATGTCTGTTGTTGCGGAGTAAGATGAAGCGATCGCTTATTATCAAAAAGCGATCGAACTTCCTGCACCAATCTAGAACTCACCGCCTCATCGCTACTAAAGCAAAGCACGGCCCGTGAGGAGTGTGAGGCTGATCGAAGTTGATGCGGATGTCGGTTAACCCAAAATAGGTCAAACATGACATGATATCTTCACGGCTCATCCAGTTACTAAATCGACTGCTGCCCCCGCAGAAACCAGCAGCTTTTACTTCACCTTTGTATTCCCCATATTCCTGACGGTAAAGCATATGTTTAAAGCCTTGATACTCAGCAGCAGTCTTCTCGGCAAACCTTGCGGAAAGGGAAGGAGTGCTGCGGACTATATTCTCGTCATAGTAGTGAGTCCATATAAAAACTCGGTCTGAAACTTTGGCAATCAAGCCGATCAGCTCAGCAGGGTTTGTCATGTGGTAGAGTATTCCGCTGGCGAAGCAAGTATCAAACTTGCCCGGATTTAACCGCAGATATTCTACACAATCACCGCACAGAAAGCGAGCATTGCGAAGTCCTACAGCTTCTTTAACAATTAGGCATTTTAGATAAGCGCGAGTGCTGGCCTCAACTGCCGTAATCGATGCTGCTCCCAGTTTCTCCAGCATATAGGTATGCCCCGCTTCCAGCGGCCCGAGTTCGAGGATTGTTTGACCTGTAACTCCCCCTAATTGCTCAATAGCCCAAGTGATGCGAGCATCTTCAAACAGTTCGCTTTGTCCTGCACTTAGTAATGACAAATCCCCTGGCAACTTAGATGCCCATTCACCTTGAAAAATATCGAGCGTATTCTGTACACTAGGGGCGGACTTAACATAATAATCTGGGATTTCCATACTTTTATGACGATGGGGTTGTTTATGCGAAAAATAATTTGTTGCTTTCTTGTGGATTCTCTAACTACGAGAGAGATAGAGAAAACTTTCTAATCAATATAAATCACATCCGCTTTTTTTTAAGAAGGAGATGAAAACCAATTGATTGCCTGGACTAACTCATTTTCATCGGTCACTTCTGAATAAGCTGGTAGCTGGTATCGCTGAGCAAGACGATTCGTAGTAAAGGTACGCTTAGGGTATACAGTTGGTTCTTGATAGTTATGGCGGACTTCGATTATAACTGCAAATTCACTCACAATACCTTGATAATGCTTGAGAGCAAAGTCAATCTGAATTTTGTTTCTGTAGAGTTCTATTAAAGTCTTCGGATCTACAACATACACAAATTCCTTAAGCACCCATCTGGCACCGAGAGCTTGTCCCCAGAAGTCTCCAAACCATACACAAAGGTGCATATAGTGATCTTCATTCCAGTAACTCGTATGTCCAAAAACAAAAGCTGAGTTTGTCCAAAGATAGGGTGTCCAAAATTCTAGCTGTGCTTTATCAATACAAACACGACTAATTTCGCAGAATAGCGGTATCACTGTATTTGAATTCAGATGTTCTAAGAAATGAGAAGAGTGAATATATTCAACGCTTTGGTTTGCAAAGGGTAGCTTTTCTGTCTGCAAATCTATTACATAGTCAACACCCGGTTGTTGAACATAATCCAATCCAAGAGTTCCTGGTTTTTTGTTGCCACCACAGCCTATATCCAGTTTAAGATATTCCACAAGCTACTCCTTTGTTGTTTTTCTAAGAATACAAATTAGTTCTCCAAAATTTTCTTGGAAAAGTTTAACTTCAAAACCCAAAACTAGATTTTTTTGACAGTATTCGAGAAATTCCGGGAAAGTTTCCGCTGTCCAGACGTGAAAGTGAATGCTGTAATCTATGTCAAGTAGATGCTGCACCCGTTCACCCACACGTGGTTCAGGAAATTTGTCAACTAGCCTTACGTATTCCTCGTAATGAACTAGCCTAGACCATTCCGGCCCTTCTTTGTAGTCCCGAATTAGGTGGTCGAGGGAAGTCAGGGGCCGATCACGATCGAATGTATGGCGTTTGTCCGGCACACCCATGTACACAATTCCTTCGGGTTTGACAACTCTCAAAAAGTTTACCAAAGCGCCGATCGGATTTTGACAGTGTTCTATCATGTGATTGGCAATGACAAAATCCCAGGAGTTATCTTTTATAGATGACAGAGTTTCACCGTCATCTATGATATCCACCTCTGCTAGATTGACCTCAGCTAGTTCTGGGTAGTGTTTCCTTAATTCTTCTACCGACATCCGATCTATATAATGAACTTTAACGCCCGGTGGAACTTCGAGAGGAGCGTTCAGCGGGCCTACCTCAATTCCCTCACCTTTTAAGTATTGAGAAGCTATTTCTCTTCTTTTTGCGTACAGATCCATAATTTATTGTTTTGTCTTGCGAGTTGGGATGTGATTCCTCAGTACGGGCGTAGAGGGCGATCGACCTTTCTAGTTTACCCGATCGCGCGTGTTGGTCGCTCAATTGAGTGCGATCGTCTTCGCGTGTTGATTTTTGGGGTAATATCTATTGTTAAGCTCGATGGCAAGCGGGCAAGGGGGCGATCGCCCATCTATAATACCTGGTGCGTGCGGGAACATCCTCAGAGGGCTGAAGTCTGATAAGCTGTTGTGCATTTAAATTGTATATTTCTTTTTGGGATCGAACAATCGTCAAATCCTCTCCCCATCGGACCTACTCCCCCTCTCCCTCTCTAATACCATAGGCAATCTAGATGCAACACAGCTTATCCTTGGGAAAGCAACGGCTTGAGTGCATTGGGAGTTCATTGGGGGCGATCGGGCAAAACTTACTCTATGTAGTAGAATGGGATACAAAAGCCCGATCGCGACCAAAGTAAATTATGTTTGAGAAAATTTTGTAGCGACAGATATCATTAACCCAACGATAGATGATTTTCTAAAATACAAGAAAGTGATTTAATTATGGAACCAGAGTATCCTACAGCCAATGATTGGTATAAAGCTCATCGACGGGAGTTAAAAAAATATCGGGGTGAGTGGATAGCTTATACTAACAAAGGGGTGATTAGTCACGATCGCGATTATCGAAAGATGAAGGATGCGCTCGATCCGAGTTTATCGGGTTTAGATTATGTAATTGAACGGATATTTGAAAGCGAGTTTGTCGAACCAGTCAGATTTTATCCAGTCAGAATGAGAACATTAAAATCTCACGATTAGCAACCTAAATACCAGTTGTTATTGAAATTTCAGCATACCGTAACAGTGAAAATTTTGGTTGATTCAGGTGCAGAACTTAGTTTGATTACGAAAAAAATTGGTGAAGACTTGGGTTATACTAAAGGGTCTGAAGAGATTAACAATCAAGCGGAAGGAGTTGGTGGCAGTATTGAATATCTATTACGACAGATAGAAATGCAGTTGGATGGTCATATTTTTAGTGCGCCTGTCGCTTGGGCACAAACAGATTTTTGCCAGGAAATACTTTTGGGCCGAGAGGTGGTGTTTGATTTGTTTGATATAGAATTTAAGCAAGCTGAGGAGATAATTATTTTTAAGTGGCGATCGCAGTGAACTGCCTCGATCGAGTTTAAGTTAATTTTGTATGTGGCGAGTCCAGTGCTTCACTCTGATGCAGAAGTTGGGCTTTGAGTCAATGGCACGCGGGTAGCTCGCGATCGACCTTTCTAGTCTACCCGATCGCGCGTGTTGGTCGATCGCCTGAGTGCGACCGTCTTCGTCTGTTTATTTTTGGGAAAATATTTATTGTAAGCTTGATGACTTAGGGCTTGGGGGCGATCGCCTGTCTATAATACCTGGTGCGTGCGGGAACATCCTCAGAGGGCTGAAGTCTGATATCCTTGGGAAAGCAACGGCTTGAGTTCATTGGGAGTTCATTGGGGGCGATCGGGCACAAATTACCCTCATTTGTGCTATGCTTCTGAAAAGCCATTTTAGGAGTTTGAAACGCTTGATAGCGATCACATTTGCGACGTTTGAAACAATTTGCGACTTATAAAGAAGATTATCATCACCAATTAAGTAAAGCACTCAATAAAGAAAGATGGTCAGCATTAGCAAAAAATTCTTAGAATTGAAAGAGGCAGTATCACGTTTGAGTCAACAGCAGGAGTCTCTGAGCGAGAGACTATCCGCTTTCAACCCAAATCCTGACCTTCCGAAAGAGTTGAGGGAATCATTTGCTTCTGTTTTGAGTCAACAATCAGTTGATATCATCAATGAAATTGAATTTTATAATTATTTCAACAATCAGCCTTTTGAAAGCTTGCAAGTCTATCTTCAAGAAGAAGCAAAAAATCTGAACAGGGAGGAAACAGAAAAAGATTGTATATTTATAACAGGTCGTTATAGAACGGGTACAACTTTCTTGTATTCACTGTTTTCTTCTTTAGAGAATACGGCTGTTTTCTACGAACCTTTACACCCAAATTTACTAGAATTTTTAGATAAAGATGAAAATATTAGTGAACAGCTAAAAGCATTAAATAGTCATACATTTAAGGGAAACTACTTTGAAGAGTATAAAGTTTTAAACAGGCAGATTTTATTTCCTCTTCACAAAATAGAATTTAGCTCCCGAAAGTTGATTATGTCAACCGTAGATTCTTATTATGACTTGAAAAATTATGTATCTTTTTTAACAAAAAGTTTGCCGGATATCCCGCTAAAAGTCCTTCAATTTAATCGGGTTGATTTTCGATTGGGGTGGTTTAAAAAGAATTTTCCCAATGCCTTAATTGTAAATTTAAGGCGTAACCCTAGAGATATTTATGCTTCTTATAGAACTGTAAATGCTAGAAATACGAGTGAAAATAATGAACAAGAAATAGGAAGTTTGTTTTATTTAGACGACTACATAAGTATCTTAGGTAGACTCTCAATTCCTCAGATATGCGTTCAGCAAATGAATACCTATGAAAAGATTTACTTTTTAAATAAACTGAGTAACCTGTGGTCGGATTATTTTGCCGATGTAATACTCGATTATGAAGAGTTAGTTGAAGATCCGGTGGGCATCGTAAGCCGTATATCGTCCCAGGTCAAAGGTTTTGAACCCAACTGGAAAAGTGAGATTTTAGCAGCCAAAAAAGATAGAATTAACGTATGGCAAGAATATCACGAAAGTTCTTGGTTTCTCAAGTGTGAATCAAAGTGCGACAACCTAATAGATCAACTGTTGTTTCCTTCTAGAACTAATAAATTTCCTATGATTATCCGATCTGAATACGAGCAAGCTCAATCGCAACTTCACCAAATTCAGGAAGAGTTAGAAGAGTCGCAATCGCAACTTCACCAAACTCAGACCGAGTTGGAGCAATCCCAATCACAATTTCATCAGACCGCAGCGAGCCTAGATCAATACTGTTCTCATCTGCATCAAGCCACAGCGATGTTAGAAGAATACCAGTCTCAGCTTCATCAGCTCGAAACCTTGTGGCAACAATCACAATCTCAATACCATCAAACTCAACGGGAATTACAGCAGTCTCAGGCTCAATACCATCAAACTCAACGGGAATTACAGCAGTCTCAGGCTCAATACCATCAAACTCAACGGGAATTACAGCAGTCTCAGGCTCAATACCATCAAACTCAACAGGAATTACAGCAGTCTCAGGCTCAATACCATCAAACTCAACGGGAATTACAGCAGTCTCAGGCTCGATGGCATGATACAGAAGCACTATTGGGTCAATTGCAGGTCGAACTATCTCGTGCTCAGCGAGAATTGAAGCGATCACACTCTCAACTACACCAAGTTCAGAAGGAATTAGAAGAGTCCCATACTCAACTCCAGCAGAAGGATATAGTCTTGCAAAAGTTGCATTCCCAAAGACACCAAATTCAGGGGGAATTAAAGCACTCACAATTTCAGATATACCAAGTTCAAGGAGAATTACAACAGTACCAGTCCCAACTGCATCAGACCGAGACAGTCTTGCAACAGTCCCAGTCCCAACTGCATCAGACCGAGACAGTCTTGCAACAGTTCCAGTCCCAACTGCATCAGACCGAGACAGTCTTGCAACAGTCCCAGTCCCAACTTCACCAAGTTCAAGCGGAGAAGGAACAGTACCAATCCCAACTCCACCAGGCTCAGGCGGAGAGGGAACAGTACCAATCCCAACTCCACCAGGCTCAGGCGGAGAGGGAACAGTACCAATCCCAACTCCACCAAGCTCAAGCTGAGAAGGAACGGTACCAATCCCAACTCCACCAAGCTCAAGCTGAGAAGGAACGGTACCAATCCCAACTCGACCAGGCTCATAGGAGTGTGGTAAAGTTGAGCTTGGAGCAAATTGTAGCTAGTCCTACAGATAGTCACAATCATACACAGTACACACTTTTAGTCTGGGATGCCTGGTATGCTTATAAAAAAGGTGATTTAAGCAAAATGCGAGATTTTCTACAGCAGTCTTTGAAGTATACACATCTCTCTCGAACAGAAACTGTAGTAAACTGGTTAGAGCAACTCGCAAGGCTTTCAGGAGAACAGGGTGAAGTTCTAAATACTGATTTCCTGACAAACTCAAACGATTGGAAACAATTAATGAGCCAAGCCGTAACATTTAAACACAGACTAAAACGGAACTGATTGAAACAATGACTGAAGATGAGCTGAAAGCAAAAGTAGCAGAAATACCTTTCTGGTTTCATTGCATTAACTTGGGGAATGGAATAATTACTCCTGGTTGGTCTAAAACATCTTCTCCCGCAAATGAACAATTTATTGGTCTTCCTGAAAACTTAGAAGGGTTAACTGTATTAGATATAGGTGCTTTTGATGGTTTTTACTCATTCGCGGCAGAGCGTCGAGGAGCTAGTCGTGTTCTTGCAACTGATGATTTTGCTTGGAAAGCAGGCCACAAAAAAGGCTTTAACTTGGCGCGACAAGTTCTTGATTCTCGAGTAGAAGATAAACAAATAGACGTGCTTGAACATTCACCCGATAAGATTGGTGTTTTTGATTTGGTTTTATTTTTGGGAGTTCTATACCATATGCGTCATCCTCTATTGGCTTTGGAACGAGTTGCCAGCGTTTGCAAAAAGCAATTAATCCTAGAAACACATGTGGATATGCTAGATTGCGAAAAACCTGCAATGGCATTTTATCCTGGCACTGAACTTGGTGAAGATCCGACAAGTTGGTGTGGACCTAATCCTCCTATGGTCAAGGGCATGCTTGAAACTGTAGGATTTCAGAAGGTTGAAGTGGTTTCTACTTCATCATCATTTTTGTGTGGATCTTCTGTCAGCACTAGGATGGTCTTTCACGCATGGCGTTAAGCTCTGTTACGAGCGGAAAACTACTGAACATGGAAGTTGCCCTTAACAAAAACATCGCGTTTCTCAATTATATGAAGAAAGAAAACGATCCCATAAATCCCTAAAAAAGAGGGGCGGGAAAATTCGCTTTTTTTAAGGAGGTTGGGAGGATCATGCTATTGTACCTCAGCAAACAAAAAAATGCTATAAAAAAGATGTTGGGGTAATCTGAATGTTTAAAAAAATCATTGAATTTCCAATTTCAGGAAAAATTTCTATGGGATTTATTAATCCGTCTTCTGAAGATTCTTTATCTTTGATAAAGCCACCTCAAGATTATCTTCATATTTATGCTTCTCGTTTGAGTGATTTAGACTGGTTAAATCTCTTAATTAAGAGTATTAATGAACCCTTTATCGATGGTATTGAACTGCCCAGATTCCCTTCGGATGACATTCAACGTCAGTTTGTTGGTAAATCAGGTGAAAGCACTCTTCAAGAAGCTTTCAATTTTTATGGTATACTCAAAAAATATTTATCTGATTTTGATCGAATTTTAATGCCTGATAGCCAGATTCTGGACTTTGGTTGTGGCTGGGGCAGAATTATTCGTTTTTTTATAAAGGATGTCCGAGGCGAGAATCTCTATGGCCTGGATATCGATCCTGAAATGATTAGCTTGTGTCAGGAAACTGTCCGCTATGGAAATTACAACCTAGTGCACCCCTTACCCCCATCAGAGTTACCGTGCGAAAGTTTCGATGTTATCTATGCCTATTCAGTCTTTTCACACCTAAACGAACAGGCATCCTTTCAATGGGTAGAAGAATTTTATCGCATTTTGAAGCCAGGTGGATTGCTTTTTGTTACAACTCAAGGTCGTTCATTCATAGATGATTGCCGTTACTGCCGTGAACACCCCAATCTTGAAAGCCCTTGGCATCAAGCATTAGCTACCGCCTTTGTAGATAGCGAGGCAGTTTACCAAGCTTATGATAGGGGAGAATTTTTACACCATCCGACTGGTGGTGGTTCTGCACAAAGTTCATCATTTTATGGAGAAACCTTGATTCCTCCGGGATATGTAGAGCGAGAATGGACACGTTTTTTCAGTTTTCGGGATTTCGTAGATGATAGATCTATTCTTGGGCAAGCAATTATTGTGATGCAAAAACCACTATCCGACCTCTCAGAAATTGATCCAGAGTTAGAGATTTCACATTCCTTACTTGTTGAGCAAACTCAAAAAAATATGATAAAATGGCTTGATAATAAAACTTTAGAGATCGATGAAGTTCGTTTTCTGGTAACATCTGATACACAGGAAATGTTGGAAAACAACTCCAAAGGAAGTTTGTTTGTGCTTGTCAAAGCACAAACAATGATATCCAAATATTTAAGTTTAAAAGCTGAAAATCCTAAAAAAATATTTGAGATAGGAATCTTTAAAGGTGGAAGTTGCGTTTTTTTTCATAAATCGTTTAATCCTGAGAAGCTGGTCGCAGTTGACTACAATCAAAATCCAGTAGCAGCTCTTGATAAGTATATTGAAGAATCCAATATTAGCGATAAAGTAAAGCCATATTATGGTGTAGATCAATCTGATCCTCAAAAAATGTTAGAAATTCTAGAAAGGGAGTTTCCGAAAAAAGATATTGATTTGGTTATTGATGACGGGTCGCATTTCCTCATGGAAACGAAGGCTTCATTTAATCTTATATTTCCTTACTTACGTACTGAAGGAATCTACATAATAGAAGATTGGGGATGGGCTCATTATCCTTCTGAAATATGGCAAGAGGGAGGTGGTGTTTGGCGCGATCAACCAGCTCTTACTAACTTAGTTATAGAACTAATGATGCTAAGCGTATCGCGGTCTGATATAGTGTCGGAGATTGTTATCGAAGCTAACATGGTTTTTGTAAAAAGAGGATGTGCAATTCTCAACCCAGAAGACTTTGATATTTCTAATTTATATTTGTGTCGTGGTAAACATTTCTTTGAACAGCCTTTGAATACGGAACAGGTAGAGCGTCACTCTGGACACTCAGAGTTTCAATTAAAATCAAGTTTTAACTTAACAAGTACAATATCCAAGCATAAATTATCTAACCAGATGAATGCAACAGATACAGAAGTCACAATTTTGACTGAGGCTTTAGAACTCGATAAAATTCAAGCAGATTTGGAACGCTCTCGAATGTGGTTAGAGCAAGTTCAGCAAGAATTGTTTCCACACCCCTAGAATTCTATACTAAATCAAAGTATTAATTCTTAATGATCGACAAAGAAAGGAAGCTTAAAAACATGATAAATTTTTCCGACGAAATAGAACATCAGGTAGAGCTTGAGCGCTTACAATCCAAACTTGAATCACATAAGGCGGATCTTGAACGCTCACAGTCCGAAATTATAAAACTTCACAGCGAAGAAACTCAGCAAATAGAAGATAAGGGTGATGAGATAGGTGTCAGATTAATAGCTTTTTATCTCCCACAATACCATCCAATTCCCGAAAACGACGAGTGGTGGGGCAAAGGTTTTACCGAGTGGACAAACGTGCTAAAAGCCCGACCCAATTTTGAAGGTCACTACCAACCCCATCTGCCGGCAGACTTAGGTTTTTATGACTTAAGACTTCCAGAAACAAGAATAGAACAGGCAAAGCTTGCTAATCAATACGGAATAGGAGGATTTTGCTACTATTACTATTGGTTTGGTGGTAAGAAGTTATTGAATCGACCTCTTGAAGATATGCTGGCCAGCCAGCAACCAGACTTTCCATTTTGCATCTGTTGGGCAAATGAAAACTGGACGAGGAGATGGGACGGCTTAGATAATGAGATTTTGATAGCCCAAAATCATTCTTTAGAAGACGATAAAAATTTCATTCACAGTTTAATACCTGCTTTTCGCGATTCCAGATACATTCGAGTTAACGGCAAGCCACTTTTGTTAGTTTACAGAGTTAGCCTTCTGCCAAATCCAGCCCAAACAGCAGAAGTGTGGCGGGAAGAGTGTATAAAATCAGGGATAGGAGACATTTACTTATGTGCTGTACAGAGCTTTGACATTCGCGATCCCCGCCCCTATGGGTTCGATGCTGTTCTTGAGTTCCCCCCACATGGTGGAATTGCAGTTGAAGCTACTAATCCAGTGCAGATCACAAACCCCCAATTTCAGGGTAGTATTTTTGACTATAAGCAAACTAGCCAAAATTTTATTGAAAAGCCTACAACGGACTACAAACTTTTTAAAGGAGTGATGCCTTCGTGGGATAATACCGCGAGAAGGCAAGACAACAGCCATTTGTTCGTTAATTCAAGTCCAGAAAACTACGAATTTTGGCTGACGCAAGCAATTCAATTAACTGAACAAAACCACCAGGGAGATGAAAAATTAGTTTTCATCAATGCTTGGAATGAATGGGGAGAAGGCTGCCACCTGGAACCAGATCAAAAATATGGTCATCAATTTCTGGAGGCTACGAGGAAGGCATTAAATTCAACAAGCCAAGAAGTTGTGGTGAATCAAGATAAGTGTTCCAACAAATTGGATAAATTTATCAATGAACCAGATTCAGATGCAAATACGCCAACCATCTGTACGATTGTTACTAAAAACTATTTAGCTCAAGCTCGATGCTTAGTTGATTCTTTCCTAGAGCATCATCCTCAAGGACGAGCTTTTGTATTACTGGTGGATAAAATTGATGGTCGCTTTGAAACCGCGCAGGAAAAATTTACCACAGTTCTAGTTGAGGAACTTGGTATTCCTGAATTTGAATCTATGCTCTCTCGATATAAAGTTCTTGAACTATGTACGGCTGTTAAACCATTTTTTCTTGAATATTTATTCAAAAACTATGATTACAACAAAATTTGCTACTTTGATCCTGATATCTACTTTTACCAGCCCGTAGATGAAATCTGGGAACTCCTAAATGATTATGGTATTATTTTAACGCCCCACCTTCTAGAACCTATAGATGACGACTTTTATCCAACAGAAGTAAATATTATTTTAGCTGGTATTTACAACCTAGGATTCATTGGTCTATCTCGACATCCCGAATTAGAAAAACTGCTTCAATGGTGGCACAGCAGATTAGTGAAGTATTGCTACATGAAACCAGAAGAAGGGATGCACGTAGATCAAAATTGGATAGACTTTGTGCCTAGTCGCTTTGAAAGCGTTTATATTAGTCGCGATCCTGGTCTTAATGCCGCTTATTGGGATTTATCTAATCGCCACATAGAAAGTAGTTCTAATGGATATTGTGTCAACGGAGTACCGTTAAAGTTTTTCCACTTTAGCGGTTATTCTCCGGAACATCCTGAATTGATTTCTCGTTACCAAAATCGTTTTTCTTTTCAATACCTTCCACACCTAAAGCCTCTGTTTGACAATTACCGAAATTGCTTATATGCAAATGGTTACAGTACAGTCAAGAATTGGTATTGCGCTTATTACACTACTGCTGAGTTATCAAAACAAGCTGAAGAATATCCGGGTATATTTGCCCCAGATAGCTTATCAGGGATGGTTGCAAATGAAGAGGCAGCTCAGGCATCCCAGCAGTTAGAAGCAGTCAATAAGGGTCAATTTTCTTGGGGAATTAATGTAGCAGGTCATGTGAGTGGGGGCTTGGGCATAGGAGAGGCTGTGAGAGCTAATATTAAAGCTTGTCAGAGTGCCGACATTCCCTTTGTTATTAACAATTTAGATATCCCTGGCGAGGAGTATCCAGACTATACTCACGTAGATTTTTTTTCGGAAGAGAATCCCTATCCCATCAATCTCATCCAATTGAATGCCGATCAAGTAGAGAGTTTTGTAAATTACGCTGGTTCTAAGTATTTTCAAAATCGATACAATATTGGATTTTGGTACTGGGAAATGTTGACTTTTCCCAAGGAGTGGCTATCAGCTTTTGACGTATTTGATGAAATCTGGGTGGGCAGTAGTTATGGTGCTGAAGCTATCTCAGCACTATCTCCTATTCCAGTAATTAAGATAAATCCTAGCCTGTCCCTTCCACGACCTTCTACCAGCAGGGAAGAACTGGAAATACCCAAAGATAAATTTATCTTTCTATTCATTTTTGACTTTACGAGCATCTTTGAACGCAAAAATCCTCTTGCCACGATTGAAGCCTTTAAAAAAGCATTTAACTCCAATAATAATGAAGATGTTCTCCTCATTATTAAGTTTAAAAATGCTGATCATTTCCCCACTCAACGAGATAAACTTTTATCGGCAATAGGCAGTGAATCATCCATTAAAGTTATTGATAGTTTTTTAACAAAAGATGCCCTCTACGGATTAATTTACAGTTGTGATTGCTATGTATCGTTACATCGATCAGAAGGCTTTGGTCTAACAATGGCAGAAGCAATGTTTTATGGCAAACCTGTTATCGCAACAGGCTACTCCTCCAACCTAGAATTTATGAATGTAGGTAATAGCTTTCTTGTGAAATACAATCTCATAACACTAACAGAAGATTTTGGTCCTTACAAAAAAGGTAATATATGGGCAGATCCAGATTTAGACCATGCTGCACAATTAATGCGCTATGTTTTTGAAAATCATGAGCAAGCTTTGCAAGTAGGAGCCAGAGCTGCTTATGAAGTTAAGTCTTTATTGAGTCCGCAAGCTATTGGCAATAAGATTAAAAATAGACTTGAATTTATCATGCAAAGTAGGATGAGTTTACCACGCTCCTCTACACATAAAATTGAAAAAGTAGATAGTGACTCTTCACTTCAACTGCAAGCTTGGATACAAACAGCACAACAACTTCAGAAAGACCTGGAACACGCTAAGTTCAAATCCGATAGAATAAAGTAAAATTACAACCAATCATCGTTATAATATACTTTTTGAGTTGATGTAACTTTATAACTTAGTGTTTGTTAGTCCCAGTAAAGTTTTCTGCCTAGATACTCTTCTAAAAGCTGGTTATGAGGTAGAAAAAACTCACATAGCCTCCTACGAAGGTTATCATTGATAGTCGGACAATTCCCTTTATTTTCATAAATATAAAAATTATTTATATTATGTTCGTGTGTGTCTAAGAACTTAAATAAAGTATTTAAGTTCTTTTGGGGATATGCAAATAAATCTTCGCTTTTTAAAATCAAAATCTGTTCTTCCGAAAATATTTTCATCCATTTTTGTAACTCAATCGGAAAAGGAATGGGTAAAATCTCAGTTGAAGAGTTGGAAACAAACGGCAGAAGAAATGCAGATAGAATTGGAGCGATCGCGCTCAAAACTGAAACAAGCCCAGTCACAATTAGAGCGATCAGCTTTCCCTTTAGGTAAATCCTAGACCAAAAAACCCGGTTTTTGGCAAAAACCGGGTTTCGGAAAAAAGCTCAAGTCTATTACTTCGCCTTTAATTCCAGCCCCCGACGATAACAAACACTAGCCTCCTTTTGTCGCCCCACCTTAGCCAAGGTATCACCCAACTTATCATAAACCTCAGCTAAATTAGGATTAAGATCGATCGCCTTTTGATAAAACTCGATCGCCCTCTCTGCCATTCCCTTACCCAGCCAAACATCACCCAAACCAGCGTAAGACATAAAATCATCAGGGTGAAGCTTCACACATCGATCGTAAGCCTGGATCGCCTCATCCCACCGCCCAAGTTTTGCCAAAGCTTCCCCTAAATAATGCTCCGCCTCCCAAGAGTCTGAATTGCGATCGAGAACGCGGCGGTACTGAGCGATCGCCCCATCAAACTGCCCTTTTTCTGCCAAAGCCTTACCTAGCCGCAAATAAAGATCCGAGTCGTCAGACTTAATCTCCACAGCCTTTTGAGCCGCCTCCAAATTGCTTGGATTCAATTCGCTTGCCCTGCGATAACACTTTACCGCCTCATCTAAATCCAGCTCAACATCTTTCTGAAGCGGTTGGATGGCAGCTCGCTTTTGCAAAGCCTCTCCTAAATGGCTATTAACTACATCCGAATCAGGAGCAATTTCCAGCGCTCTGCGATAGGCAGAAATCGCCTCATCGTACCGCCCCAACTGATAGAGAGCAAACCCCAAATGGTCTTGAGCCTCCAGCGAATTTGGATCGAACTCAACCGACTTGCGGTAAGCCCCCACAGCTTGATCCCACTTTTGCAGTTTCGCCAAAGCATCGCCCAAATGCTGGTAAATCACTGCCGCATTCGGTACGATATCAAGCGCTTTCCGATAAGATACGATCGCCTCATCCCAGCGCTGCACGATCGACAAAGTATGCCCCAAATAGTGGTGAACGATCGCCGAACCCGGTTCCAACTCAGCAGCTTTCGAGTAAGCCGCGATCGCCTCCTCCCATTGACCCTGTGCCGATAAAGCCGTTCCCAATTTATAGTAAATCCAATGAAAATCTGGTTTTAACTGAATCGCCTTTCGGTAATAACCCACCGCTTCTGCTAATTCATTCTTACCTTGCAAAGCCTCGGCCAACTTCAGGTACAATTCCCCATCACCCGGATTTAGATCGATCGCATGACGCAAGCACTCAATCCCTTCATCAACCCGTCCCTGTCTTGCCAAAGCCTCCCACAAATTTTGGTAAGGCAAAGCCGATTCCGAGTCAAGCTCGATCGCTCTTCGCAAACAACTTATAGATTCATCCAGTTGACCTTGCAAGCACAAAGCCTTCCCTAAACTATTGTGAAACTCGTAGAAATCCGGATATATGTCCACAGCTTTGCGGTACGCAGCCACCGCTTCATCAAGATTGCCCTGCTGTTCCAAAACCTCCCCTAAATTATGCCAAGACCAAGCCGAATTCGGGTTAAGTTCGCAGGCCCTGCGGTAACTTTTCTCCGCCCCATCCCGCTGCCCCAACTTCCCCAAAACTTCACCCAAATTGTGGTGATACCAGGAAAAATCCGGGTTGAGTTCAGTGCAGCGCTGGTAGGCAGCCGCAGCTTCCTCTAATTTACCCGACTGTTTAAATAGATTGCCCCGGTTGAAGTAACTAGAAGCAGTTTCTTCGTGAACTTGTAATGAGTTATTCATAGTTTTGTACCGTATATTTCCTTTTTTTAGCTTGGTTGAGCTATTTCGTGCGGTGGGGGCGGGTTTATTTGACTTGTCTGCACCATTTTAAGTTATTGGTGAACCCGCCCCTACAGGTTTTTGACTGGTGTAAGATATGGGATCTCGCACGGGGTGAGTGTGGGTTTATTTAACCTGTCTGCACCATTTAAAGTTATGGGTGAACCCGCCCCCACAGGCCACACCACCCAGGCTGGGCACTCTTGGTACCGCCCCTACAAAAGGGCGAATATTGTTCAAATTCCCCCTTCTTAAGGGGGATTTAGGGGGAGCGAGACTTGGGTACAAACCAGAAATACAGAAGGCTTTAGACTTAAGTTCACACCCTAAACTCATGGAGATGTTCTTAATTCGTCGGCCGCCAATTCTCGTCCTCCAATCTGATACCGCTGTCTTGACAAGCTCTGGTTAAATGGGGGCTGTAGTAAGGGTCATTCTCAATATATTTTTGCCACCTGCTTTCCATCAGCTTCGATTCCTTCCTCAGCCGCTCTTTCTTTTCAGGCGAGTCCTCGTAACCCCGGCTTTTAGATTCGTGGTGGTAGAGAACTACATGAGGCAGGTAAATATTGCGGTACCCTTTCTCTAGCATTTTCAAACACAAATCCACATCATTGTAAGCCACTGTTAGTTCTTCGTCAAATCCCCCAACACTTTCAAATACTTCCCGGCGACACATTAAACAGGCAGCAGTTACCGCTGAAACATTGTTCATGCCTACCACATTCCCGAAATACCCTGGTATCGATCGCGGCATATGATAGAAACTGTGACCGGCAACTCCGCCGCCGAGTCCCATCACCACTCCCGCGTGCTGGATTTTGTTATCTGAGTATATCAACAAATTGCCCACAGCCCCGATCGAGCTTCTCTGAGCTTGTTCAACCATCCCGTCAATCCAGTCGGGAGTAATTACCTCTGTATCGTTATTCAAGAACAGCAAGTAATCTCCCTCCGCTTTGCTAGCAGCGTAGTTGTTAATCTTAGAGAAATTGAAGGGAATGTCGAGTCGGTAACTTTTAAACCTCGCTGATTCCTTAGCCCTCCATTTAGCCAGAATTTCCGCCGTGTGTTGCTCTTGACTGCCGTTGTCGATGACAATAACTTCGTAGTTGGGGTAGATGCTCTTAGTAAAGATAGACTTCAAGCAATTGTCCAAAACATCTCCCAAATCCCGCGTCGGAATAATGATGCTGACCCGCTTGTAATCCGAAATTTTGTAGCGTGCAATAAAGTGTCCCAAAAAGTAGGGAACGCCTTCAATTTTCCCCGGTTCGCCCCGGCGTTCGATCGCCTCTTGCAAAGCTTTTTGCCCTGCATCATAGGCATAGGGTTTAGCCTCTACACCGCCAGCAGCCGATCCCGCGTGCATTCTCCAGTGATATAGAATTTTGGGAATATGAAAAATTTTGTCTGTTTTTTCCGTAAATCTCAAAACCAAATCGTAATCCTGAGCTCCTTCAAAACCCGGTCTAAAACCGCCGATTTCGTTAATTAGCGATCGCCTGTAAGTTCCCAAATGGCAAGTGTACATCCGAGATAAAAATGAATCCGGACTCCATTCTGGCTTGAAGAAAGGATTTATCAGTTCTTGATCCTGATAAATCTTATCTTCATCTGAATAAATCATGTCCGCTTCCGGATGCCGATTCAGCAACAGCACCACTTCATACAACGCCTCTGGTGTCAGTGTATCGTCGTGGTCTAATAAAGATACAAATTCACCCGTCGCCAACTCCAAAGCAGAATTAGAACAGTGAGAAATGTGACCGTTTTTTGTTCTATAAGCTACTTTTATCCGGCTATCTTTAGCTGCATATTCTTGCAAAACTTGCTTGACATGAGGCGCGGTTGATGCGTCATCCGCAATGCACAATTCCCAATAAGGATATATCTGATTGAGAACTGATTCTATTGCCTCCTTTAAATAATTTTCTGGCGTATTGTAAGCCGGCATGACAATGCTAATCAGCGGCTTGTAGTTAAAGATTTCTAATGTTTCCGCCATCTTCCGCAAGTCAGCTTCTCTGGGGCTGTTCTTAGCGCGCCACTTCGTGTAAGCTGGGTCTTGACCGAGGAATAGCGAATCTCGTAAGTTTTGATAATCCAAACCAAAAAGTTTCGGATCTAGTTTGCTCGCCGTCTGATAAGCTTCCAGAGCTTCCGAAAGCTTGTCTTGTTTAGCTAAAGTTTTTGCTAAATTGTAGTACGACCAGCCAAAGTCAGGAGCCACCTCGATCGCTTTCAGATAAGCGCCAACAGCTTCATCAAGCCGACCTTCTTGTTGAAATAGATCCGCTAAATTGTGATGCGACCAAACAAAACTTGGATTCAGTTCTGCCGCTTTCTCATAGCTTTTAATAGCCTCATCCACTTTACCCATCGATCTCAGGATATCCCCTAAATTGTGGTGAGTTCCAAAGTAATTGGGATTAATTGCAATTGCTTTACGGTAGGCGGCTACGGCCTCATTAAATTTACCTTCTTGTCCGAGAGACGCCCCTAATTCGTGGTACTCCGCAGCTATCCCAGGGCTGTGTTCGATCGCACTTCCAGAATGTCCGTCAACAGCGCGATCGCCCGCCGCCACCCTACTTACACCCTTTTTTTTTAACACCTCTTCTAACCGATCAGAAATAGCCTTGTCATCAGGCCGAATCTGCAACGCCATCTGATAAAAGACGATCGCCCCATCCGGCCAATTCTTCCGCACCAAAGCATCAGCCAACTCAACATAAAGGTCAGCATCATTCGGCGCAATCTCCAGCGCCTTGTGATACAACTGCACGTCATCAGGATTCTCCTGAATCGCCCGCCGGTACAAACGCATTGCCTCCTTCAAATCCCACTGCGATCGCATCCTCACAGCATCAGCCAACTTTTGCGAAAGCCACGGCAAATCCGCCTGAATTTCCGCAGCGCGGCGGTAAGCGGCGATCGACTCATCCCACCGTTCCAGTTGCTCAAAAGCCGTTCCCAGGTTGTAATAAGTCCACGGAAAATCAGGATTCAACTCGGCCGCGCGCCGGTAAACATCGATCGCTTCCTCCCACCTTTCCAGTTCTAGCAGCGCGTCGCCCAATTTGCTCTGCGACCAGAAGAAATTCGGATTGATTTCGTTAGCACGCCGGTAGGCAACAACCGCCTCATCCCAACGTTCCAGATTCACCAGCGCTTCTGCTAAATTGTTGTGCGCCCAAAAATGGTCGGGATTGAGTTCGATCGACCTTTCGTAAGCCGAAATTGCCTCATCCCACCTTCCTAGTTTAATTAGCGCGTCTGCTAAATAGTTGTGCGACCAACTGAAATCTGGATTTAATTCTGTTGCTTTCCTATAAGCATTTACCGCCTCCTCCCACCGTTCCAACTTCAGCAACACATCTGCTAAATTGTTGTGAGACCAGCTAAAATCTGGATTTAATTCGATGGCCTTGCGGTAAGCATTTACAGATTCTTCCCACCGTTCCAACTTAACCAGCGACTCAGCTAAATTGTTGTGCGACCAAGAAAGATCGGGATTGTTTCTAATAGCATTAGTGTAAGCTTCTACCGCCGCTTCCCACTGTTCTTGACCCTTAAGAATTTCGCCCAATTCGTGATAAGCTGCGCCAGCATTTGGGTTCAACTCAACCGCGCGCCGGTAACACTCAATTCCCTTATCTACCTTACCTTGCTCGATCAAAGTTTTGGCTAAATTCTCGTGTTCCTCAGCGGTGCCGGATTTGGGGTCGATCGCAAATGCTCGATACCAAGCCTCAGCCGCCTCCTCCGACTTGCCTAACTGCGTCAAAAGTTTTGCAAAATTGCGAAAAGCACCTGCAAAATCAGGCTTCAGGGCGATCGCCTTTTCGTAAGCAGAAACCGCTTGCTGCCACTGTTCTTGCTGCGCGCAAATGCTGCCGTAATTAGCGTAAGCTTCGGCAAAGTTTGGGTTAATTTCTATTGCTTTGACATAGCAACTTTTAGCTTCGTCTATTTTGCCGCCCGCTTGCAGGGCGTTGCCCAGCATTTTGTAAAGCGGCGCTTCCGGCTTAATTTGCAGTGCCTTCTTGCAAGCCGAAATTGCCTGTTCCAATTTGCCCTGAGCAAAATAGCCTTCCGCCAGTATTTTGTATGCTTCTGGATCTTCTATATTAATTGGAGAATTAACTGCCTGCTGCACTGGCGGCTTAACTGCCTGCTGCACTGGTGGCTGCACTGGGGTGGCTGCGGGCTGCTGCTTAACTGCACCGTTTGTCGCAGTTGCACCCGCCAAAGTTTGCTGTCCCTCGCTGCCGTTTCTGGCATTAGCTGCGTTCAGTTCAATAGCTTTGCGATAATATGCTGTCGCTTCCTCTAATTTGCCTTGTTTTTTGAGCGCTTCGCCCAAATTTTGGTAAGCAGTTGCCACATTAGGATTTAATTTTATGGCGCGATCGTAACAAGCGATCGCTTCGGCGAATTTTTCCTGCCGAAAAAAAGCGTCGCCCATATTCAAGTGTTCCCCAGGCGGTACTTTTTCCGGTTCCAAACTAAATGCTTGATACCAGCACTGCTGCGCTTCTTCCGGTTTGTTAATTTGTCCGAATACTTTTGCTAAATTCCGGTACACTCCCGCAAAATTCGGCTTAATCGCGATCGCCTTTTGATAAAATCCGATCGCCTCCTGCCATTTTTGCTGCCCGGCGCCCAGGCTGCCCAAATTCGCGTATACTTCCGCAAAATTCGGTTCTATTTCAATCGCTTTTGCGTACCAGTGGCGCGCCTCTTCCATCCTGCCTTGAGCTTGCAGCGCGTTGCCCAAAGTCTTGTAAGCCGGTGCAAAATTGGGGTGAATCTTCAAAGCTTGCTCGCAGGAGGCGATCGCTTCTTCTAATTTTCCTTGGGATAAGTATGTTTCTCCCTGTTGGTTAAATTGAACCGCTGTTGATTCTGTACTGACTGTTGATGGCATAGGGGCGGCGGCTCCACAAGTAGCAAGTAAATTATAGGATTCAAAATGTTTCACAATTATACAGCGGTTTGACGCCAACAATTGCCGTGTTACCCAAGCTGTCGAGAATGTGATGCAAAGGTTCAACAATAGCAGAATACGATCGCGATCGGGCAACTCCGGCAAAAAAGCGATCGACCACCTCCGCCTCGGTTTTTTCCCGGCATTCTACTGCTTGCACCGGAGATAGAGGTTTTCACGCCCCATGAGGGATTCCTGATTCGGCGGATGTCAGGATTTTCGAGGTTTGGTTTGTACTTTTAGAAACTTGAGAAAGGCGATAGTGTCGCAGACGACGTTCCAGCGACAATAGTTCCTCACGCACCAAAATCGATCGCAGGTATCCGGCCTGCACCACAAGACTTATTGAAGAAATATATTAAAATAATTAACAGTAAATGTTCTGTCAACTTTCGCTTAAATTGCGGTAATTTTGATGTTGTTAGAGCCACCACCTCAACTTGTCGGAGAAAAGCGCCTCACCTTTCGCGACCTCGATTGGCAAGCCTTCAAGCAAATTCAAAGTTTGCTGATGGAGCGCACTCGCGCCCGCTTTACTTACGATAACGGAGTGTTAGAAATCACCATGCCCCTCGAAGAACACGAACGCTCTGCTCGCTTGATTGAACGATTCATCTTAATCCTGATCGTTGAGATGGGGATGAGAATGAAGACGATGGGATCGACTAGGATCGATCGAGAAGACCTACTCAAGAGCGCCGAGCCAGACAATGGATATTACATTCAGAACTATACCTTAGTTGCCGATCGCCTGGTTAATTTGAATGTCGATCCAGCCCCGGATTTAGTCGTGGAAGTGGATATTACCCATACGGACCTTAATAAAAATACACTTTATGCCAGTATGGGCGTGCCGGAATTTTGGCGGTTTAACGGGCGGGTATGGCGGATTCTGCAATTAGTCGATGGGGCTTATGTCGAGCGCGATCGATCTCCGACTTTTCCCATTATTGAAAAAACTGATTTATACCGATTTCTAGAAGCGGCTTTCATCGATGAAATTGCCGCACAGATTGATTTTAGTCAATGGGTGCGACAGCAGATTCAAGGTTGAGTAGAGTAAGTGCGATCGAACCCAAACGAAAATAACCTTTTTAGCAAAAAACGATCGCCATTTTGGGAGAAAGCGATCGCCCTTTTTTCTAACAATTAGTTAACCACAATTAGCAATTACTAATCAAGCTTCTGCCTCTGCCTCTGTTTCTGTCTCTTCGGCTTCAGTATCTGCTTGAATTCCCAGCACGGTAACAACCACCCGATCGGGTTCGCCCAAAGCTACCACTCCCGGAGGCAAAACTAATTCGTGAATCTGCACCGCATCCCCTACCTTTAAATTAGAAATATCTACTTCAATTGCTTCAGGAATGCTGTCAGGTTTGCACTTTACTGCTAGTTGCGTCAACACGGTATCCAAGGTGCCGCTTTCTAACTTGACGCCGACAGCTTCGCCGACAAAATTCAGCGACACTTCAACTTCTAGGGTGTCTTGAGCTGCCACGGAGAAAAAGCTCAGGTGGTAAGGATAGCCCTTCCAAGGATGAACTTGAACTTCCCGGAGCAAGGTTTTTCCGCTCCAAGAGAGGTCGGGAATGCTGAGGTCAATTAGGGTATTGTTGACTGCGTGCTTTTTGAGCAGGTGTTCAACTGTTTTGGCTTTGATGGTAAGGGAAATGGATTCAGAGCCTTTGTGGCCGTAGAGGACGGCGGGAATCAATCCAGAGCGGCGGAGGGCGTTAGGTTTGCTGCCTTCTGCCCGCTTTTGACATTCTACTGCGAGTTCCATTTTATGACTTTCTGTTGATTGTTTTCACATTTTATCAGAATTGTGATATTGCGATCGCGCCTAATTAAACGAGCCGCTGAAGATACTGATAATCTTTGTTTTCAACACATTTTAGCAAGTCCAGCAATTTCCTCAAACGGTAGGTTGCTGTTTGATACTCTTCTTTGAGAGGGGAATCTCCCAGTTTGGTGAGGACGGTATCGCTTTCGCAGATAATTGCATCGCGGAAAAATTTTTTGAGCTTCTGGCGAATATCTCGATCTAACTCAACTACAGGTAGCTTCTCCTCTTCTTCATCTATCAAAATATTTCTGGGGACAGATTTGCCGATTTTGGAAAATTCTGATTTGGCCAACCACTCGTAAACGTCTTCAGAAATTTCGACATAGTGCGGTGGTCGAGCAGTTTTGAAGGCATAAAAAATAATATCTAACATTAGCTTTCCTCTTGACCTTCCCGATTCAACAACTCACTTTCTGGAAAATTTTCTACCCAACCTACATCTGCTTTGTCGAATACAGCCTTAGCCGGCTGAGTAATTTTTCCTGTGGTAATAACTTCAATCACAGTTCCTTTTTGACATATTTCCTTAGCTTTTGTGGAATCTATTTTCTTGGTTTTCCAGGCTTTGATTTCAATATGCGGTTCATTCATTATTGTTTATATTTTTTGATAAATTAACGATTAAATTCGCTCTGCCAATTGCGGAGTAGCTGTTTAAATCGGGGAACATCCCAATCGTTGACTATCAAAATATCACCTTTGGGATTGTTTCCGGTTGTTCTCTTGGCTTGTATTCCTTCTTTTCCTAGCTCTATTATAACCCACCCAATCATGTCTCTGTGAACTTCTAGCCGTGCTATCAGTTCATCCTCGTCAGTCATTTACGTAACTCCTTGTAAATAAGGATGCACTTGACCTCGCCGCGGATCGAGTGCACTAATCTCCTGGAACCTTGAACTAGGTCGGTCGCGGCGAGGCTGGCAACAGCTTCGAGTATTATGGATCGAGACCCAACATTATATTTTACCTCCAACGTTAAGCTGGTGCTGCTACAGGCCTACCGTCAGCAGAGAGCAAAGCGCGCTTCGGGCCGTGAATCGGGTCTTCTACAATAATAGTTTGGTCGCGGCTGGCACCGAGAGAAACGATCGCGATCGGCACTTCCATTAAATCTGCCAAAAACTTCAGATAATTCAAAGCTTGTGGGGGCAAATCTTCCAAATTCCGGCACTCTTCCGTAGACTGTTTCCAACCGGGAAGGGTTTCGTAAACAGGTTGGCACCGAGCAAATATCCGGGAACTTTTCGGGAAATCAACACATTTTTTGCCGTCAATTTCGTAAGCAACGCAAACTTTTATTTCTTCTAATTCATCCAAAACATCTAGTTTGGTAATTGCCAGACAGTCAAGGCCGTTGATGCGGACTGCGTAGCGGCCGATTACCGCATCGAACCAACCGCAGCGGCGTTTGCGGCCGGTTGTCGTGCCGAATTCTGCACCTCGATCGCCCAAAATTTCGCCAATTCCATCTACCATTTCGGTAGGGAAGGGGCCTTCCCCGACGCGGGTTGTATAAGCTTTTGCTACGCCAATTACGCGATCGATCGCTGTCGGGCCGACTCCGGTTCCCACACAAGCACCGCCTGCGATGGGATTGCTCGAAGTAACGTAAGGATAAGTACCGTGGTCTAAGTCTAATAAAGTGCCTTGCGCGCCTTCAAACAGAATATTTTTCCGCTTGTGAATTCCCTCATAAATCTTCAGGGAACTATCTACTACGTGAGGCCGCAAACGTTCGGCATAAACTCGATATTCATCAATTACGTCTTGCGGATTTAAAGGCGGCAAATTGTAGAGTTTTTCGAGAAGGACATTTTTACAATTAATCGTCCATTCCAGTTGTTCTTGCAACCCGTCCAAGTCCATTAAATCGAGCATCCGAATGCCAGTGCGTTCCGACTTGTCGGCGTAAGTAGGGCCAATGCCGCGTCCCGTCGTCCCGATTTTATAATTTCCCCGCTGCGTTTCCGATGCTACATCAATTAATCGATGATAGGGCATCGTGACGTGAGCCGTCTCCGAAATCATCAGCGAGGTTGTTGAAATATTCAGTGCCTCTAGCTGATCTAACTCTGCAATTAAAACTTTAGGGTCGATCACCGTACCGCAGCCGATGATACACTCTTTATCAGGGTAGAGAATCCCGGACGGAATTAAGTGCAGTTTGAAAGTCTGACCGTTTACTACCACGGTGTGACCGGCGTTGACGCCCCCTTGGTACCGGACAACGATATCTGCGGATTTGCTGAGCAAATCGGTAATTTTGCCTTTTCCTTCATCGCCCCACTGGGCGCCGATCACAACTACGTTAGCCAAGGGTTTCTCGCGTTCAGTTCAGGTTGACACAATCTCCGATTATGTACGAACGCGTCCCGGATGTCAAATAAATTTTTGTTACAATTGAGAGACTTGAGGCTGTATTGCTCTCAAAAACCAACTTCCAGCCCTATCGGGGGACTTGGGAAGAGAGAGTAGGAGAGGGGAAGAATGGGTGAGGATTTGACGAGTTTTTAGGGGAATCCCATGTGCAGCTTAAATGTGGAAGAGTTTACCTGCTGGAGGTTGTTGGCTAGTATTTGGGAAAACCCGGTTTCTGGCCGCTGATGCGTACAGGACTAAATTACAAATTGTTCAATCCTTCAATTCTTCAATCCTTCTATTCTTCTATTCTTCAATTCTTTCAATCTAAAATCTAAAATCTAAAATCTAAAATCCCATGACTTTACACGCTGAGTTGCACCGCCATCTGGGTGGTTCTGTTGTTCCTAGGGTGCTGTGGCGGTATTTCGACCGCCACAATGCTGAGATGGTCGATCGATTTCAAGAATACTCGGAGTTTGAGGAGTTTTACACTCGTCCGCGCAATACTCTCAATGAGTATTTGGAACTGCACACGCTGGTAGAAAGCGTTCAAACTGTTGAGACGTTGCCTTATTTCATCTATCGGTTGATGCGGGGCGCTTACGTGTTTGAAAATCTGGCTTATTTAGAGTTGCGCTATACGCCTTATTTGCGGACTCCCGAACATTTGGAACAGTCAGAACGCATTGATTTGATGGCAGAAATTGTACAAGTTGTGGGCAAGGCAAGTCAAATTAGCGATTGTCCGATTGTTACCAGCCAAATTTTGTGCATGCACTCGCGTTTGCCTTATGAAGTGAATCGGGCGATCGTAGATTTGGCGGCCGGGATGGGAGAATATGTTTGCGCGATCGATATAGCTGGCGGCGATGATTGTATTGGCGATCGTTTGCATGAGTTTGTCGGATTGTACCAGTACGCGAGGTCGATCGGCATCAAAACTACCGGCCACCTCTACGAAACTACCTCTGGCTGTTATCCCGAACTTTTGCCCTATCTGATGCGGATCGGCCACGGGATTCAAATTCCCTTAAAATATCCCGAACTGCTGCCAGAAGTCGCGCGCAGGGGTCAATGCTTGGAAGTTTGCCCGACTACCTACCTCAAAACGGGGACATTGGAGGATATGCGCGAATTAAAGGTTGTGTTCGAGCGATGTTTTGAAGCTGGTGTCGATATTGCCATTTGTACTGACAACGCGGGATTGCACAACGTGCGGCTGCCTTTCGAGTACGAGAATTTGTTAACTTTGGATATCATTGATTTTCGGCAGTTGCAAGCGTGTCAAGAAGCCGCTTTCCGCCATGCTTTCGCGTGGCCCTACGACGGGCGGCCTGTGAAAATGCTGACCGGTTTGTTGCAGCATGAGTCTGTGGGGGCGATCGTGAATTAGCTATCTAAGCTTCTCTGAATGGTTCGTAGTGAGGAATGCAAGTCCTTATTCATAGAGAGGACTTACATTCCTTACTATGAACCGACTAATTTTTCAATCAAAAACGGGTGGCCACAAATCAGAAATTGGCAATTCCCAGCCAGGGAAAAACTCTGGAATTGTCAATATGTCTCCATCTCTGAGAACTTCCGGCTCGGCTCCTGTTGTACGATATACTATGAGAGTTAATCTGTCCGGGTCAATCAATATTCCCACTTCCGTTCCTAGACTCAAAAAGGATTGTATTTTTTCTTTGATAGGTTTGATGCGATCGGTTTTAGATTTAATTTCCACCATCAAGTCAGGAACCAATTCTACAAAATCCCGCCGACTCCGCTTCAGCTTTTCTGCTTTGACAAAAGATACATCTGGTGCGCGCAAGTCACTATTTGGTAAAATAAAGCCAGCGCTGGAACCCGTTAATCGACCCAGCTTGCGTGGCAGTACCCAGATTCCCAAAAGAATAATTAGCCGAGAACCAATTTCATCTGAGGTGTAATCGCATGGGCCCATTGCAATGATATTCCCCTGTATTAACTCTAGTCGCCATTCAGGATGTTCGGCTTGTACTTTTTCTAAGTCTTTGACAGTTAGTGACATGATCGAGTCTCCGTCTAATACCTAATTCTATCATAAACTAAGCTTTAATTAAAAGAGCCAAGAGATTTTTGTAAAATTATAATAAGCGTCTGGCGATCGGCAATCCGTAGCAAGTTATAGTTTGAAGGCAGAATCATCAATATAAAAAGATAAAAAAACGATGACAAATATGGACGCTTACTGGATGCCCTTCACTGCCAACCGACAGTTTAAAGCGAATCCGCGAATATTGGTTTCGGCAAAAGATATGCACTTTACAAGCGATGATAACCGCTCAATTTTAGATGGTACTGCGGGCCTGTGGTGCGTGAATGCAGGACACGCCCGCGAGACAATTGCCGAAGCAGTTAAACAGCAGGTTTTGCGTTTGGATTACTCCCCGGCTTTTCAGATGGGACATCCGGGCGCTTTTGAATTGGCGGAACGTTTGGTAAAGATGATTCCGGGCAATTTCGATCGCGTTTTCTTTACTAATTCGGGTTCGGAATCTGTTGAAACAGCGTTAAAAATTGCCATTGCTTATCACCGGGTGAAAGGTGAAGGAACTCGCCAAAGATTGATCGGCAGGGAACGCGGCTATCACGGTGTTGGTTTTGGGGGAATTTCTGTCGGGGGTATCGGTACAAACCGCAAGTTTTTTGGCAGTTTGCTCACGGGAGTCGATCATTTGCCTCACACTCACAATCTCGAACACAATGCTTTCAGCCGCAAACAACCGGAATGGGGAGCGCATTTGGCGGATGAATTGGAGCGGATTGTCGCTTTGCACGATGCGTCTAATATTGCAGCGGTAATTGTCGAACCGGTGGCTGGTTCTACAGGTGTTTTGATTCCTCCGAAAGGTTATCTGGAGAGGCTGCGGGCGATTTGCGACAAGTACGGAATTCTGCTGATTTTTGATGAGGTAATTACTGGATTCGGACGGCTAGGATCGAGTTTTGCTACGGAATATTTTGGGGTAGTTCCCGATATTGTGACGGCGGCGAAAGGGATAACTAACGGTACGGTGCCGATGGGGGCGGTGTTTGTGAAAGAAGGCATTTACGATGCTTTTATGAATGCTCCTGAAAATGCGATCGAGCTTTTTCACGGTTATACTTATTCTGGTCATCCTCTGGCTTGTGCGGCTGCTTTGGCGACGCTGGATATTTATGAGGAAGAAAGGCTGTTTGAACGGGCAGATAAGATGGCTGGTTACTGGGAAGATGCGGTGCATTCTTTGAAGGGGGTGCGGCACGTAATTGATGTTCGCAATTTGGGACTGGTGGCGGGTATTGAGTTGGAATCTATTGCTGGGAAGCCGGGGAAACGGGCTTTTGATTGTTTCTTGCAGTGCTATGAAAAAGGCTTGCTAATTCGCACGACGGGTGATATTATTGCTTTGTCGCCGCCGCTGATAATTGAGAAAGAACATATCGATCGCATTGTGGAAATTTTGACAGGGGTTTTGCAGGAGATGGAGTAGGATTTAATGAACCGCGAAGGCGCGAAGGAAGAGAAATAAGAAGATGTTTTCCGGTAAAAACTCTACTTAGAAATGACATCAAGTTCGTTGGTATCGGAATTATTTATCTCTCTCTTTTCTTCCTCTGCGGTCTCTGCGGTCTCTGCGGTTTAATCATTCCGAAACAACCGTCAACGATATGAAAAATACCTCTCTCTTTCCTTCCTACCCTTCGGGAACGGCTTCGCCGAACGCGCTCTTTGCGTCCTCGCAGTTCGTTCAAATAATTTAAAAGCGCTATAATAATTAACAACTAACGACGAATGACTAATAACTATGGTACTGTTAACTGCAAAAATCTCTGCTAACGAGTTGGCAAATTTGGCTGTAGATTTGATCCGGCAAACAGGTTGCGAGTACGGTGATGTGCGTTTTTGCACTTACCGAAAGCAGAATCTTTACGCGCGCGATCGCTCTTTAAGTCAACTGTCAGATAATGTAAGTTCCGGTTTTGGCGTGCGAGTGCTTCTAGACGGCGCTTGGGGGTTTGCCGCCAGTCACAGCAAAACACCGGCAGAGGTTGCAAGAATAGTCGCTTTGGCTGTAGAAATCGCTAAAGGCAGCCGCTTAACTCAGAAGGAACCGGTGCGGTTAGTCCCTGTGGAAAAATATGTCGATACCTACATTACTCCCATTGCCATTGACCCTTTTTCTGTACCCGTTGCTGATAAAGCGGAACTGCTGCTAACTATCAACGAGAAGCTACTAGCACACGGCGCACAAGGCATCAAAAAAGCTGATTCTTTTTTGCAGTCAAGCCGCGAAGACAAGGTTTTTGCTTCTACAGAAGGCTCGCTAATCGAACAAACAATCTACCGCAGCTATGCTGGTTTTGACTGTACGGCAATTGCGGGCGGCGATGCCCAAAGTCGCAGTTACGAACGGCCGCCGCTGAATATCGGTTACGAACATATTAATCCCGATGATTTGTTGAGTCAAGTTGAAAGAGTTGCTGCCGAAGCTATTGAGAAAGTCCGCGCTCCCAAACTCCCGGCTGGTATTTGCAAATCCCTGATTCTTAAGCCGACAAATTTGTTTTTGACAATCCACGAATCGGTCGGGCATCCAACTGAATTAGACCGGGTTTACGGCTACGAATCTAATTTTGCAGGCACGAGCTTTGCTACTACTGATAATTTAAATAAACTGCAATACGCTGCACCTTGGGTGAATTTTAAGTGCGATCGCACTCAACCGGGCGGTCGCGGTACAATGGGTTACGATGATGAGGGCGTAAAATCACAAGAGTGGTACGTTGTCAAGGATGGGATTTTAGTTGATTATCTCACTGACAGAGAGACGGCTTATCGCCTCGGACGCGGTAGCAGCAACGGTTCTGCTTGCGCTGACAGTTGGTCGAGCGTACCGATGGTGAGAATTCCCAATTTGGGATTGGAACCTGGCCCGGAGGGCGGCAGCCATACTGCTACTTTGGCCCAGATGATTGCGGATACGGAAGACGGGATTTTAATCGACGGTATGGGTAGTTATTCGATCGACCAGCAGCGGCGCAATTTTCAATTCGGCGGCGATGCTTTTTGGAAGGTGGAAAAAGGTAAAGTTGTCGGTATGTTGAAGGATGTAACTTATCAGGCGATGACTACTGATTTCTGGAATCAAATAGATGCGATCGGGCCGGCTTCGGAGCTGGTTCAGTGCGGTACTCATATATGCGGAAAGGGCGAGCCGATGCAGATTGCTCAGATGACTCACGCTTGTGTGCCGGTGCGAGTGAGGGATATTCAAATTGGGGGAAATTCTTAATTAGATTGTAGGCTTTCAATGTGAAAATTCCAGCGGATGCTATCATACCCGAAGCCAAGTTGACGCGCTATTTACTTGTTCCCAAAGCACAAGATGACAAGTCAAAATTTCTCGGTCTAGGGGGTTTTAGTCAAGATAAGCCAGAAGCTTTGTTAGCAGCCATCCAGTTTTTGATTGCGTCGGCTGAGGCAGTAGAAGATGGTGCTAATGAATTCGGAAAGTTCTTTCGCGCTGAAGGTGAGTTGCCAGGGGCTAATGGACGTAATTTAGCAGTTGTTACAATTTGGTTGCAGTGGCGAATTGACGGAAGTTTTCATTTTATTACTCTCAAACCCAAAAAGGAGTCTCGACGTGAAACTTGAACTTTACCAGCGTGTAGCATTGTGTCGGGATATGCCGCTATATCACCTAAAAAAAGGTGATGTAGCCATGCTAGTCGATCGCGTACCTTATCCAAGGGAAGGCGAAGATGATGGCTGCGTTCTAGAAATATTTAATGCTTTAGGAGAATCGATTTTAGTTGTGGCTGTTTCTCCTTCAGATGTAGAACCTCTGCGAGCAGATGAAGTGTTAGCAGTACGCTCTTTAGTACAGGCGAGTTAACCGTAGTATTGCGGCTAAACCAATTTTCAAATACAACAAATCTTTCGCGACTTTAGCTTATGCTCGTAACAACATCGCCCGCAACTTTAAGTGAAGACCAAGCCTTATCTGTAGTAGAAAAAGCAGTCAAACTATCCAAAGCAGAGGAAGTATTTGTCAGTCTCTCTACTGGCGAGGAATCTCTTTCGAGATTCTCGGAAAATCAAATCAGCCAAAATATCAGCAAAACTGTATTTAACCTGAGCATTACTAGCTATTTTGGCAACAAAAGCGCCTCTGCTGCTGTTACAGAATTTGATGAAGATGCGATCGCCTCTGCAGTCAAGCGATCGGAAGAATTGGCCAGAATTGCGCCGGCAGACCCCGAATGGATGCCGCTGCTGCCGCCTCAAACCTACGATTTGCGATCGCCCGCCTTCGACCCAGCAACGGCAACTGTATCGCCTCTAGCGCGGGCCCAAATGGTGCAGCAAGCTTGCGCCATTGCTTCCCAGGGGGGGGCTCACGGTTCGGGCACTTTGAGCGCTGATGCGTGGCTGTACGCGATCGCCTCGTCAACCGGACTCCGCGCCTGCAATCAGTCTACAGAGGCGGATTTCAGCTTTACTGCTCGCATTGACAACGGTTCTAGCTGGGCTCAGAGCACTGCTTGGAGTATCAACGAATTGCCGATCGCCCAATTAGCAGAACAAGTGCTCGATCGGGCGATCTCATCCCGCAACCCCCGCGAAGTCACTCCCGGCATTTATCCTGTAATCCTTGACGGTGCTGCTTTTGCGAAGTTGCTACCGTGGGTGATTTGGAGTTTGGATGCGAGGGCGGCGGATGAGGGGCGATCGTTTATGTCGATCGCGGATGCAGAGGGAAAACCAGCGGGAAACCGCGCGGGGGAACAACTTTTCAGCCCGTTAGTGCAAGTGCAGCGCGATCCGGCTCATCCTTTGTTGCGATCGAATACTTTTTTCGGCGACGGATTGAGCAATAACTATTTGGAAATCATCAAAGATGGCGTCCCTCAAAGTTTGTCTTATTCCCGCTACTGGGCCGCACAAAAAGGCAAAGAGGCAAAAGGTGCTTATTACCCGATCGTGATGACAGGTTCCGACCAAAGTTTAGCAGATTTAATTGCTCAAACCGACCGCGGAATTTTCGTCAGTCGAGCTTGGTACGTGCGCTACGTTAATCCGAAAACATTGGAAGTAACGGGAATGACTCGCGACGGTACTTTTTGGATTGAGGATGGCAAAATTGCTTACCCGATTAAAAACCTGCGTTTCAATCAAGTTTTACCTGATATGTTGCGCGATGTGGATGCAGTTAGTGGGGTGAAGCGTTACGGCGATAGTGTCGTGCCCGGAGTGCGCGTGAAAGCTTTTAATTTCACCAGTATTACTGACAGTTTGTGACTTGCAGCGGTGAGGTGCGCGGAAACCCACCCGGAGGAGTCTGAATTATTCATATCTCTCTTATCTTTATCTGCGTAAATCCGCGTCCATCCATTGTCCGGGGCGGTTAATACATTCTCTTTTTTAAACCGCAGATGAGGGCAGATAAACACAGATTAACGCAGATGAATTAGAGCAATTTCGGTTGCACCATCGGTGATTGTTGACTGTTGAGTCGATTTTACAATTCCGATGGTACCGGATTTGATATAATTTAGGGCGATCGATAAAAACCAATTCCCAATTACCAATTCTCAATGAATCAATTTTTTGCTACAGTTGCGCGCGGTTTAGAAACTATTGCCGCCCAAGAATTAGAACGTTTAGGGGCGCAGGATGTCAAGCCAGATTTTACTGGGGTTTACTTTGCGGGCGATCGGGCTTTATTGTACCGCGTCAATCTGTGGTCGAGAACTATTTTTCGAGTGCTAATGCCGATCGCCGAATTCCGGTGTTACAACTCGGATATGCTCTACCGCGAAGTGCAGAAAATCCCTTGGGACGAATACTTATATCCTGACAATACTTTAGCAGTAAACTGCACCGGCGGCAACGAAAAGTTGAACCACACTCACTATACAGCTTTGCAGGTCAAAAATGCGATCGCGGACCAACAGCGGCTTCAATTTAACAAGCGTTCTAATGTCGATGTAGAGCATCCCGATTTGCTAATTAACATTCACATTCATCAAGATAGAGCTATTTTAAGTTTAGACAGTTCTGGTGGCAGTTTGCACCGCCGGGGATATCGACCGGCGATGGGGCTTGCTCCCCTCAAAGAAACCCTAGCTGCGGCTTTGTTGGAGATGGCAGAATGGACGCCTGATTTGCCGTTTTTAGACCCGATGTGCGGTTCGGGAACTTTGCCTTTGGAAGCGAGTTTAAAAGCCTTGAATATTGCACCGGGATTGTTTCGAGAAAGGTTTGGATTTATGACTTGGCGGGATTTTGACGAACCTTTGTGGGATAAATTGTGGGCCGAAGCTGAAAATAGTGAGTTACCGGAACTTAAAGAGGTGATTGCAGGGTGCGATCGCGATTCCGATATGTTAACTCAAGCTCGCACGAACGCGCAGCAAGCCGGTATTTCCGGTAAAATTCAGTTTGCTCAAACCGAGTTATCTCAGTTGGAAGCCCCCGCAGACAGAGGCGTTCTAATTTGCAACCCTCCCTACGGAGAGCGCCTGGGAGATGCTAGCGAATTGGGAGATTTGTACAAAATGTTGGGGGATATTTTCAAGCATCGTTTTAAAGGTTGGAATGCGTTTATTTTGACGGGAAATAAGGAGTTGGCTAAAAAGGTGGGACTCAGGACCTCGCGGCGGATTCCCGTTTTTAATGGCTCGATTCCGTGTACTTTGCTCAAATATGAACTCTATTAAATATTTATAGAACATATTTCACGACAGTTGGCAATAGCCAATATTAATGGGAAGAGGTTAGGCTGAATGAAAACTTTTAAAGTTGACGACCACCAGCTCATTTTAGGAGATGTGTTAGAAGTGCTTGGCAGTAAAATCCAAGACAACTCAATCGATTTAATTTTTGCCGATCCTCCCTATAATATTGGCAAAAATTTCAATGGTTTTAAAGACAAGTGGGAATGTGAAAACGATTATTTAGAATGGAGTTATAGTTGGTTAAACTTATGTATTAATAAGCTCAAGCATAACGGCAGTTTGTATCTGATGGCGTCAACTCAAAGTATGCCCTACTTTGATTTATATTTGCGCGATCGTTTAACAATCCTGTCTCGAATAGTGTGGTATTATGACAGTTCGGGCGTACAAGCAAAAAAATTTTACGGTTCTCTGTACGAACCAATTTTATATTGTGTCAAGGACAAACGAAATTATACATTTAATTCCTCAGATATTCTGGTAGAGGCGAAAACCGGATCTGTTAGAAAACTAATTGACTACCGCAAGACTACACCATCAGTATATAATTCTAAAAAAGTTCCAGGTAATGTGTGGGAGTTTCCGAGAGTGAGATATCGTATGCCTGAGTATGAGGAACATCCTACCCAAAAACCAACATCATTGTTAGAAAGAATTATCAAAGCCAGTAGTAATGAGGGCGACGTTGTACTAGATGTATTTTCTGGAACTTTTACAACATCATTTGTTGCCAAGCAGCTTAACAGAAAGTCAATCGGCATAGAATTGCAAGAAAAGTATCTACAAATAGGATTGCGGAGGTTGCAAATTACCCTGGATGAGAGTCAAGAGGCTCTCATGTCTGAAGTCAACTCCGGTGAAGTTTCGCCACAGCAGCTAACACTAAACTTACAACTATAATAAAAATGGAACATGAATTTACAAAAATAATTAAGACCATTTTAGAGGATAAGTTTGGCGACGTGGGGTATCAAATATTGCGTGAAAGCCAGCTAATTTTATATTTGAATATCAAGACTAAATCTTCAAATAAAGGCTCAAAATCAAGAGGAAGTTTTGCCAACTTATACGCAATCTATGTTTTAGTTGAAGATTATTTGGTGAAAAATTTTGCTCGGACAGGAATGTATTCAGATTATGAAGGTGCAGTTTATACGAATCTTTTTAAGAGACAGCGTGAATTACCATTCGGGCAAAAGCTTCAAAATCATGGCTTGAACCATAGAATGAATGAAGAATTTAAAAAATATTTTCCCACTTGTGAGTTCATCCCAATTTGGAGAAATCAGAAAAATAACAGGTATTGGTTTAACGAAAATTTATTAAAAGTCAAAATCAATGAGAATGAACACAATATAGCAGAAACAGTAATCCACATAATTGATGCTTACGTTGAAGCTAAGAGAGATAGCTTTGAAAAGTTTATTCAGATTTGTAAAGATGCTCAAAGATTGACAGAGGTTCAAGTCAGAGAATTTATAAAACAAATGGTAGCGCCAAATGTAGATGCTCGAATTTTCGAGATAGTCAGCTACAGTATATTAAAATACTACTACAATGACCGATTTATTTATTGGGGTTATGCACTAGACAGACTCCAGCAAGAAAATTTAAAGCTGTTTAAAACAGGTAGGACAAATGCTAATGATGGGGGAATTGACTTTGTAATGAAACCCCTAGGACGTTTTTTTCAGGTGACTGAAACTGTAGATGTAAATAAATATTTCCTAGACATTGATAAAATTGAAAGGTATCCGATAACATTTGTAGTTAAATCTTTAGATTCAATACTTCGGACAGTTTTTAAGCAGCGAGAGTACCATAGGATAGGACTGACGGAAGGTTAGGGTGATTTAAAATTA
>JAUBSN010000005.1:0-154815 GCA_036704825.1 Microcoleus sp. F8-C3
GTGAAGCTATATCTGCCCATTCTTGTGACTTATTGATGCCTTCTCTTATTCCTCAATCAAAGACCTGAATCCTTACCGCCCACCTTGACTTAAAGTTTCGGTGCGGCTGTAGACTGTAGCCCGTTCCTGTGGACTATTAAATAACCTGGAAACATCAAAGACGTTGCGCCGAATTAGCAGTTCGATGCTGTCCATGATCCAAGCGATATTTCTGACGCAGCAAATGACTTTAGATCCGGGAAATAGTTCCTGAATTAATGGTAACTTGCTGCACCACAGGCGATTGGTGTCGAAGATTACTTGTTTGTCTGCTTGCGGACTGTAGTATACCGAAAAAATGCTCGCAATCAGCGTCCGTTTTTGTTCCTGGGAAATAAACACGGAAAACTCATTATCTTCGCTCATCGTTTCGAGCATTCGATCGACTAAACCACCGACGGGGCTAGTCATGGCGCTGTGAAATCTGGGATTTTGTCGCAGGATGGCTGCTAGTAAGGTAGAACCAGATCGCGGTAGTCCCGAGATAAAGTGGACTTTTTGGAGCATCAAGTTTGGATATCTTGAAGGTTTGCAAGTCGCCTGAATCTGTCAAGCATCAGACGATCGCTAGGTGGGACATATGTGCTTTGATGGCAGCAGGCGATCGATATTTAACCATCTGCCGAGCTAGCAGAGTGCATCCGACGCCTCAGACAGCATCTCCTACCTGCTCGTTTTTGCATACCTTTATGGAATTACCGCCCGATCGTCTGCAAAATAAGCCTTTTGGTGGGTGGCAATTAACTAAAGCTAGTGGTTATGATGCAACAGCAAGTTACAAAAAGTATACGATCGCGATCGACAAATACTTACGATCTCTGTCATTGCTTTTTGTAACAAAATGTGATTAAAAAATTTACAAAGAATTAACAAGAATTAGATATCGTCCGGTTGCACCGAAATTGCCTACTAGATGTAAGATCGCGATCGTACTGATGGATTTACTCGGATTAGGGGTAGAAAATCAAGATCGGGGCGATCGAGAAATCAAGCCTCGGGTCATATTTATACCCGCCCTTTGCCAAATCGCGAATTTTCTGCAATTCTGGCAACAGTTTTTTGAGTAATCTTACTGATTGACAAATGCAATTTACTCTTAATTTCTCAGCAATTACCGTGGGACACGCGCGCACTCAACGTCTTTTGCCGGGAACTCCCGATGCTGGGCTAATTCTGGGACTCAGCGTCATTCCAAAACAGTGAGGATGCCAACCCATCGGCCCGCTACAACCCAATATTTTCGTAAAAAACCCGGTTTCCGGTGCACCGCGCTCCAGGGACGATCGAAAATCTCAAATCGTTTCGCCTGCGTGGATATAAAATTCTAGAGTATACCGTCAAAATCCGCCGGCCGCCGTAGCGTCAACTTGGTGGTTTCAGGAAAACCCGTGGACTTAAAACAAATCTTCAAAACCCCGAATCCCATAATCGGTGTCGTACATTTACAGCCTCTGCCAACTTCTCCCCGCTGGGGCGGAAACCTCAAAGCTATTATCTCAAGAGCCGAGCAAGAGGCTACAGCGCTGGCTTCTGGTGGCGCAAACGGTATCATAGTCGAGAACTTTTTCGACGCTCCTTTTGCCAAAGACAGCGTAGATCCGGCTGTGGTAAGTGCCATGACTCTGGTAGTTGAGAGGCTCACAAATCTCGTGACGCTGCCGATCGGCGTTAACGTGCTGCGAAACGACGCCCACAGCGCGATCGCCATCGCCTCCTGCACAGGAGCTCAATTCATCCGCGTCAACGTCCTCAACGGCATCATGGCTACAGACCAAGGCTTAATTGAAGGCCAAGCTCACCAGCTACTGCGCTATCGGCGGGAATTGGGCAGCGATGTCAAAATATTAGCAGACGTGTTAGTCAAGCACGGGCGACCCCTAGGCAGCCCCAGCTTGACCACAGCCGTCCAAGAGACGATCGGGCGCGCTTTAGCCGACGCCGTAATCCTTTCCGGCTGGACAACTGGTAGCCCTCCCAATCTCGAAGACTTAGAACTCGCGAGTGCAGCAGCGGCGGGAATTCCAGTTTTCATCGGCAGCGGCGCCTCGTGGGAAAACATTTCCACCCTTATGCAGGCCGCTGACGGCGTAATCGTATCGAGTTCCCTGAAACGAAACGGCCGCATCGAGCAGCCCATCGATCCGATCCGCGTCAGTCAGTTTGTAGAAGCCGCCCGCCGCAGCTTGTCACAGAAAGAGCGCGAACAGGAAAATAGAGATACTAATGGCTCAAGAGGACCAACACCGGAACCGGGCAAAGTCACAAGTAAAACCTAAAATGGGAATTGTTGGCAGTTGGCAGTTGGCAGTTGGCAGTTGGCAGTTGGCATCAGTCATTAGTCATTAGTCATTAGTTAACAGTCAACAGTCAACAGTTAACTATTCCCAATTCCCAATTATCAAATCAAAAAATGATTCGCCGACGTTCAACCCCTTGGATTCATCGCTGGTCTAGGACTGTGATGGCAGCGATCGCAGCCATAGGCGTCGTAGAAACGGCCTATCTCACGATCGCTAAATTCACGACTGGCTCGGTCATTTGCCCCACCAGCGGCTGCGACAAAGTTCTCAACAGTCCCTACGCTACAGTAAGCGGCACAGTCCCTTTAAGTTTGTTAGGCTGTCTGGCTTACCTGAGCATAGCAATCCTGGCATTGGCTCCCAAAGCTGTAAATCCCAACACCAATAAAGGACTGCACTCTCAACTAGAAAACAAAACTTGGCAAGCGCTATTTATCATCACTGCTGCGATGGTAATTTTCAGCAGCTATTTGATGTATTTGATGGCTTTTGAAATTCAGGAACTGTGCATTTACTGCATCACTTCTGCCTTATTTTCGCTGTCGCTGTTTGTGCTGGTGCTAGTCGGGCGCGAGTGGGAAGATATCGGACAGTTGGTGTTTACAGGCATTTTGGTGGCAATGGTGAGTTCGATCGGCGCCTTGGGACTTTATAACAGCGTCAACTCACCTCCTCCTACTGTGTCTACCCCCGGAATTGCACCCCCTGCCGTCACTACAACCTCCGGCCCGGCACAAATTGCTTTGGCCCGCCACCTCCGACAAATAGGCGCTAAAGAGTACGGGGCTTACTGGTGTCCCCACTGCCACGACCAAAAAATCCTGTTCGGCAAAGAAGCAGCCAAAATAATTGATTATTTTGAATGCGATCCCAGGGGGCAAAATTCCCGCGCTGACATTTGCCAAGCTGCTGCTGCGAATGTTAAAGGTTTCCCGACTTGGGAGATTAACGGTCAGTTTTATTCGGGGACACAATCTTTGGATAAACTCGCTGATTTATCCGGTTACACCGGCCCGCGCAACTTTCAAAACTAACAGGAAAGTTGGAGATGTTAGATGACAGATTTTAGATTTAGTGGCAGGAAATATCCGGTTTTTAACTTAGTTTAGCGTGTGTTCGTGCTGCGAAAATAATCTAAAATCTTGCATCTATAACGCTCTTTCATCACTTCAGCCATAATAGTATAATATTCCTGAAGTGTTCGAGTAGTTAAAATGTATGGTAGTACCCCGTCCACCAGTTCCTGCAGTCAGTTTTGTAGAGGAATACTGTCTTGCCTATCAACATCTATTTCCCGAGGTAAGAAGTTTTGAAAACTTCAAGTATCTAATTATAGGTATGATTTCGGGAATCAAGCGAAAATCGCTAACAGAAATAGCGAAAGTGGTCGGGTTAAAAAACGAACAATCTCTCCATCATTTTTTAACAGTTTACCCCTGGGATATTAAGGCTTGTCAACAATTAAGATTGTCGTTAATACTAGAGAGGGTCGCTGGGGAAAAAGTCATATTAATAATAGATGAAACCGGAGACAAAAAGAAGGGAAATACTACCGATTATGTGGCGAGACAATATATTGGGAATCTCGGCAAGGTAGAGAAGGGAATAGTATCTGTTAATGCCTGTGGTGTAGTCGGAAACACGCTATTTTCATTAATGTTTAAAGTTTTCAAACCACAAGCAACTCTCCTATCAGAAGACACATATAAGACTCCACCTCAACTCGCCCTAGAAATTATATCGGAACTAGAGGGGATGGGATTTAAAATCGAGCAGGTATTAGCTGATAGTCTATATGGGGAAAGCTCTACATTTATACAATGGTTAAATAAATTGCACGTCAAATATGTAGTGGCAATTCGCTCCAATCACAAAGCTTGGTTGAATAAAGAAGAAGTTACTTACAGTGACTGGCAAACATTTGACCGGGTATTTTCTAATGGCAACGAACAGACAAGATTTATTCAATAAATCATTTGTCCTGGCTCGGACGAGGTCAGATACTGGAAGATAGCCAGTGATTTTTTGCGGGAAGGAAAAACTAATACTTGGTATTTAATGACTAATTTCTCAGGAGATTTATATTCGAGTATTGGGAATCACTATGGTTTTAGGAATTGGATTGAGTACGGATGCAAGCAAAAAAAAGAACTAGGCTGGGCAGATTTTCGGGTAACAAGTTATCAGCAAATAGCGAAGTGGTGGGAAATAGTTAGTTGTGCATTTTTGTTAATTAGCTTACAACCCACATTCCGCAGTTCTGGCTTTGATGACTAAGGATTTTCATACATTCACTGTAGGAAAAATATCTGTGCCTACCTTTTCTAATTTTAGTATCATTATTTTGCGATTTTGGCGAGATATAATAAATTTGAATTCACAGATATTTCTTAATAAATTCCTGCGGCAATATCTGAACTAATTTTCCATAAATTAGACATAAAAATTCCGGCAGCCTGATTGTTATGTTGCCAATTATTTGAATTTATTCAACAATATTCTCCGGTTTGTTTTCCGAATTACCCATCTTCAACTATTAAATAATATTGACTGCAAACCTTTCCTAAATAATTTAGTATCGACCGACGTTCTTTTGTTAAGTTGCTGATTTGTTCGGCTCCATTTATGTTGACTAAATGTACGGCTTGAAACATCTGAAATACCCACCGCATTGTCGGTCTATTTGTCAATTTTTTTACCTGGTTTCTGATGCTGGCATTGGCTGATTCTAATTCTTGCCTCAGCTTTCTCTGGGCGAGACTATATACTAATAAACATACTCCCATTATCATGGCAATTGCTTCTACTCTCTCGGTTTTTTTCACGAAGACGCTTGAGGTGAAAAATAATGGATCTTTTAAGAATCTAAATCCTCTTTCGTTACTTGGTTGGTCTTTGTATTCTTCTAATATTTGCTGGTTGGTTATTTCGTTTTTATCTAAGATGTTTGTTGCCAGTATAAATCTCCCTGCTTTGATTTTTTCGGCTGATATTATTTCGGGTTTCGTTTCTATTTTACCGCTTATTTGATAGGATACTGTGTCTATATTACTAGCTTTGGTGGTGGTTTTTTTTTGTTTTTTATGGCTTTTTTCTTGACATTCAATTTCGGTAATTTGGTGATATTTCCATGTTTCTGAGAGATTTTTTATGGCGGTTTCTGCGTCGGCAACACAGGCAAATATTTGCCGGGATAGTTTGCGTAGTGAGGCTTGGGCGCTTGATTCTTGTTTGTTTACTTGTTTGTCTATTTGTTTGATGCTTGCTTGTTTTCTAAGTTCACTTTCTATGACTAACCATCTTTCTTGGATATTTCCATATTCGCTCTTCTTTTCGGCTATCTTATATCCTTTTTTTGAGCTTGATTGCCATTCGCTTTCTTGGATGTCTACGATTTTCTCTTGGGCTGATTTTATGCTTAATGGTACTCTTGTTATCCATTTGATTCCTCTCATTGCTGATAGGTTTTCCTAGTGTATAAGGCGCTGTCTGCTACGCAGATTCCTTCAAATGTCCACTGTTTTTTGAATTCTTTTAGTCTTGATACAAATACGCTTTTGTCGTCGATGTTTCCTGAATCTATTTTTAAATACAGTGGTATGTCTCCGTCTCCTGTGAAGATCGTGTCTATGATAAATTGTTTGAGGTCTGGTCGATGGTCTCGGGAGTATCCGTGAACTATTTCTATTGGTTTTATTTCGGATGTTTCTGGGTCGCGTTCTTTTTCTGTTTGGTAGCTGTTTTCAACTTGGGTTTTATATTCTCCTTGTACGTACATTGAACTTCCATCTAAGTGGATGGTGTTCATTTTTACTTGGAAATTATGGGCGGCTTTCATGGCGATTGTTGTGAAGAGTTTTGTAGTTCCTGCTTGATAATATTTGTCGAGGGCTCTTCCTAGCCTGTCGTCGTTTAGATGTTCTGGTAGTATTCCCTTTCCGATTAGATGTGATGTTGCTTTTCCTTCAAAAAATTGCTCGAATAGGTATAGTGGTGCGCTTAAAAAGCCTAGTCCATTCAAAATCATTGCTTTCATGACTTGTCCGGGGCTGACAATTTCTTGGGTTGTTATTCCTACTATTTTATTGACTTCTTCTACTAATTCCATCTCGTCTATTATGCCTGCTACTATACCTAGATGGTCTAAATCTAGGACTTTTATGGCTTCTTGATGCTCATTCATGGTTTTTTCTTCTTGGCTACTAATTCGTTCATTGTAACTCAAAAAACCCTGAAGTGATTACGGGGCAATCACTTCAGGCTTGAATTTTTTCAATTTATAACCATCAATTCTATTTAAAGACTTGCGGAATGTGGGTTACAAACAAACCAGAGAAATAATCAAGTGACACCTGAGAGTGTGTCAGAGGAATCCCAGAGCTTAAATTGCGTTGGGCCACAGGGTATATCTCAAGAACCATTAAAATATAGTGAGCATGAGTGGTGGAATTTTAGTGGAGGATGGAAATCTAAGTTAAATAATTTGCGACTGATAATTCAACCCTATATATTTTACAATTTCCTCAAGCCTTGGCTCTTGATTTTTGATATTCACGAGCAAAAAATCCCGATCGATCGAACTATTAAATATGATGAATAAGTTTCGTGGATATACAACATTAGACTCTGGATAAAGTTGGTATGCCGCTGTTTTATTTTATCCAGAGTGATGAAAGAGCGACCAATAAAAAAATAGTAAAAATTAGTGAAAACGAAAAAGTTTAAAATAAGTTGTCGGTTTCTAGTATTTAGAGCATTGGTAACAAGTTAAGCTAAAAAAGCATTTGTCAATCAGCAATTATGCTTGATATTTACTCGGATTTTGCGCCCAAAACTGAGATTTAGGCGATCGTGCGATCGTGCCGAAGGTGATATTTATACCTACTCCCTCTCAAATATAGCCTTTTTCAGAAAGATGAGGTACAAGTTTAGATTTGAGATTTGAGATTTGAGATTTGAGATCGGGGTATTGAGGAATTGTTAATTAATTAGTAAATACCTCATCTTTATGAGAAGCGCTATAGTAAATTTTCCACTCCTAAAACAGCAGTTTTTTTGAGTAATATTACTGATTGACAAATGCAATTAAGTCTTAACTCGTCACCAATATATTTAGAGCGGCGAATAATTACTAAAACTACATAGGGCTTGCTGGATAAGTGCAGAAAGGTTACACAGCCTGGTTATGTGATCGCGCGAGCGAGAAAAGTGTGCAAGATAAACAGGTAAAATAGTACAAAACCTTTGCATCACCCAGTGCGCTCGTGTACAGAAAAGCTGAGCTTGCTCCCCCCTCACCCTCCGACTTTGAACTCCCCTCATGTGGAAAGTTGTCACTCCTTAACCGTTGGGTAAAAATGGCCCAACTAATCCCGTGGGATGAATTTGAATCAGAATATGCTAAAAACTTCCCCACAGAAATGGGGGCATCCGCCAAATCGTTTAGGATGGCATTGGGGGCATTAATTATTAAAGAAAAATTAGGAATTAGCTCCGAGTGAAACAGTAGAACAGATCCGGGAAAACCCCTATCTACAATACTTTATTGGTCAATCAAGCAGAGCGTAACGAGCTACCCTTTGACCCATCTCTATTAGTTCATTTTCGGCAAAGAATTAGTCCGAACCTAATTAATAAAGTGAACGAACGAATGGTTGAAAAAATCCGCTCCATAACCCCAGTTAAACCAGAAAAAAAAAGGATTCGGACGCCAAGAATGAGTCAGCCAATCGCGGAAAATTAATCATAGATGCTACCTGTGCCCCAGCCGACATTACCTATCCGACTGACTTAGGACTATTAAACAAAGCCAGAGTTCATACCGAAAAAATTATAGATATCCTATATAAACAGATTAAAGGTCAAACTAGTAAAAAACCAAGAACCTACCGTAATCTCGCCCGAAAAGATTACTTATTAATAGCCAAACAAAGAAGACCATCCCGCAACAAAAAAAGACAGGCAATTAAAAAACAACTTCAATATATCAAAAGAAACCTCGCTCATATTGAATAGCTAATCGAGTCAGGTGCGACCCTCGAACGCCTGAGAAAAAAGCAATATAAAACCTTGCTAGTCCTCACAGAGGTCTATCGCCAAAAGCAATGGTTATTTGATAACAAAAAACAGAGCATTGAGGATAGAATAGTAAGTTTAAGTCAACCCCACATTCGTCCTATTGTCAGAGGAAAAGCAGGAAAAAGCGTAGAGAGGCGAGCCAAACTATCAGCCAGTTGTTTTGAGGGATATGTATTTTTAGACCGGATGAGCTGGGATAACTTTAACGAATCAGGGGACTTAAAAACACTCTTTAGAAGCATATCATAAATTCACAGGGTATTATCCAGAGTCAGTTCATGCAGATCGCATTTACCGAAATCGGGAAAACCGAGCATGGTGTAAAGAAAAAGGCATTAGGCTGAGTGGGCCGCCATTAGGAAGACCGCCAGCAAATGTGAGTAAATCAAAAAAGAGGCAAGCGTTGGAAGATGACAGAATTAGGAATGCGATTGAGGGTAAATTCGGGGAAGGTAAACGAAGATTCGGTCTCAATCGTATCATGGCAAAACTTGATAATACTTCACAAACCACTATTGCTATCACTTTTTTAGTCATGAACCTTTCTACCTGGTGGCGCCGGGTTTTTTATGTGTTTTTATGTCGAGCGGATCAAACAATGCCTGTTTTTGGACTTAACATAACTTGCGCTTATATTTCACTAAAAATAAGGCAGGAAAAACTCATCGTTAACGCTGCTTGAATATATCGATCACTCCCGCTCGCCAGAAAGCGATCGATTATTCAGCAAGCCCTACATAAAAATGCAAGAAACCGGGTTTATGCTTCCAGAATGATTGTTAAAATGACATATTTTAGCGGCGAAACCCGATTTCTACTCTTGCAGCCCGATCGCACCGAAAAACCCAAAAATTGGATAATCTAAAATCTAAAATCGACTCGCCCCCACCGAACAACCCAAAAATTGGATAATCTAAAATCTAAAATCTAAAATCTAAAATCGACTCGCCCCCACCGAACAACCCAAAAATTGGATAATCTAAAATCTAAAATCTAAAATCGACTGAGCAGATTGCCCCGGAGATGTAAAACCCATACGCAGTCATTGGTAACAAGTTAAGCTAAAAAAGCATTTGTCAATCAGCAATTATGCTCGAGATTTACTCGGATTTTGGGTCCAAAACTGAGATTTGGGCGATCGTGCGATCGTGCCGAAGGTGATATTTATATCTACTCCCTCTCAAATCGTGAATTTTCTACTCCTAAAACAGCAGTTTCTTTGAGTAAGATTACTGATTGACAAATGCAATTAAGTCTTAAATTGTCACCAATGATACGTAGTAGTAGTTTAGATGCTCGCAGGGCGAGGCAAAAATCCCCAAAATATGCTAAAAACTATCAAAAAATGGGTCGCTCGAGAACGCCGAGTATTGATTACTGCGAGCGCCGTTGCTAGTACGGTCATTGTAATGCGCTGGTTTGGATTTTTTCAGGTGTGGGAATGGGCTGCTTTCGACCAATTTGTGCGCTGGCGGCCGGCCGAACCCATTGACTCGCGCATCGTCATTGTAGAAATCAAGGAAGCTGACTTGCAAAAATACGGCTACCCAATTTCGGATGCTGTCTTGGCCCAATTGCTACAAAAATTGCACGCTGGGAAGCCGCGGGCGATCGGCCTCGACGTTTACCGAGATTTGCCAACTCAACCGGGTAACGCCGAATTGCTCAAAACTTTTGCAACTATTCCCAACTTAATCGGCATTGAGTTGATGCCAGACGAAACCCGCTTCGGAGTTCGCCCGCCTCCGGTACTTGACGAGCTCGATCGAATCGGTTTCAACAACGTTGTCATCGACGCTGACTCAAAAGTGCGGCGAACTTTGCTCTACGCTTGGCCCGGAGACGGCAAAACCCATCAAAGTTTCGCACTCAGACTGGCTTTGCTTTACCTCAAAAGCGAAGGAATTTCCCCTCAACGAGCAAGAGTCAATCCTAAATACTTGCAGTTAGGTAAGGGGGTTTTTCGACCTTTTCAACCGAATGACGGTGCTTACGTTCGAGCGGACAGCCGCGGCTATCAAATTTTGACCAACCTGCGCGGCCCGCGAGGCAGTTTTCGCACTGCATCGATGGGCGATGTGCTTTCTGGCAAAGTACCTGCTGATTTTGTACGATCGCGCATTGTCTTGATTGGCTCAAATGCCCCCAGCCTCAGAGACTTTTACCAAAATGCTTACAGTTCCGGTTGGTTTGGTCCTCCCCAACAAATAGCCGGAGTCGAGCTTCAGGCTCATTTCTCGAGCCAAATTTTGAGTGCAGCCCTCGACGGGCGCGGGGGTATCAATGTCTGGCCAGAGGCTGCGGAGTTGCTGTGGATTTTACTGTGGTCTTGGGCGGGAGCAAATGTGAGTTGGAATTTGCGATCGCTCGGTCGATCGGCTTACTGTTTATTAAGTATTTGTCTAGGTTTGAGTGCCATTTTATACTTAGCATTTTTAGCAGGTTGGTGGCTGCCGTTAATTCCTCCGATCCTCAGTCTTGTGGGTTCTGGTATGGCAGTTGTGGGTTATTTAGCTCACTTGCAAGAAGAATTAAAACGGTCTAAAGAATTTTTACAATCGCTAATCGATACAATTCCAGACCCCATTTTTGTCAAAGATCGAAATCACCGCTGCGTAGTTTTGAATCAGGCATATTGTCGGTTTATTGGCTATCCTTTAGAAATTTTAACTTGCCGAACCGATTACGAGTTATTTCCCCAAGCCGAAGCAGAGATATTTTGGCAGCAAAACGAATTAGTATTTCAAACTCATCAGCCGCGAGAAAATGAAGAATACTTTACTGACGCTCACGGAATTACGCATCTAATTGCGACTAAAAGATCCCTGCATCAAGATGCTGCCGGCAACTTATTTTTAGTCGGAGCAATCAGAGATATTACCGAGCGCCAACTTCGGGCAAAAGTTCTAGAACAAAAAAATGCTGAGCTCAGCCACCAAGCTTATCACGATGCTCTTACCGGTTTGCCCAATCGCCAAATGTTCTACGAATGCTTGCATCAGTCTCTAGAAAGAGCCTGCAGCAATCAGGAATTGGTAGCTTTACTGTTTTTAGATTTAGATGGATTTAAGTCAATCAACGACACCCTCGGACACAATGTGGGCGATTTACTCTTAAAAACAGTTGCCAGCAGGCTCAAAAAGTGCTTGCGCGGCAGCGATAGTATCTCGCGGTTGGGCGGCGACGAGTTCACAGTCATTTTGCCCGCAATTCCAGGTCGCGAGGAAGCTGCGAAAGTAGCGGAAAAAATTTGCGAAGCCATCATGCAGCCTTTTATTTTAAAAGAAAATACAGTTTCTGTAACTACAAGTATTGGCATTAGTTTATATCCCCTTGACGCTCGAGAGCCAGAGATTTTAGTTAAGAATGCGGATGTGGCGATGTATCGTGCTAAGGAACGCGGGAAAAATCAATATCACTTTTATTAATTAAAACCAGTAGAAAACCTAATACAAGTGTAGGTAAAGTCCCCACACCTAGCTCGATCGATCATTTATATTTATTCAATTTTTTATCTAACTTCTCAATAGTTCGGACTAAATTTGAGCAATTTTTAGACCTCATATCATGTCCCATCGATTGACCGCGATTAAAGGCTTAGGAAGGATTTACAGATTTTCCCGTTTCTATTCAATACCTTGTTAAGGAGAGCCCCTACAGGAATCATTGTTAATTGACAGGACATGATATCAAATCCTAATTGGGCAGTGAGGGAGATATTATTTTCAGGCGTACCCTATGCAGCTAACTTCAAAAAAATAGCTAGATCGAGCCTTAAGTCGTAAGCCCTCTAAGCTTTTTGAAACCGTTCAAAAAAATGTCCAAAGTAATGAAATCTCAAATCTCATAACTTATAATTCTTTATTCTGTCATCTGTCATTAGATAGATTTAGCAACAGACAAAACTTATGAGAGCAACTTGCCGTCTCATCTAAATGTTACAAAATATTAAAATAAGTCACAATCAGAAACCAAATTTAAATGGCCAAAAGCCTTAATGTAACAAATTTGTGTAAAATTATGAAAGTTAATTAAAGTCAAGGTAAAAATATCAGTGGAAATACGGAAATTGATAGATATAATAGGTGGTACAGACGTGGATCTATTGCGGTGATTTGAATAAGGCTGTGAATACTATGCGTACATTGATTCAGCTCACAACAACGGCAACCCTGGCGGCCTGCCTGCAAGTGAATGTAGTCGGCACCGCAAATGCGGCTCGACTTGCCAGCAACTCAGCTAGCAATTTCACAAAAGCCCGTAGCAGGGGCGAGTTCCCGACGCCATCGACCCCCAAAGTTGGGACAGTTACACCAACCTCTAGGTTTGGAAATCCCCGACAATACGAACCAGACCCGAACGGGAACCCCAAAAGTGACGGTACGGGAACGCGCTGACCCCAAATTTGCAATAAATTTTCAATCTTCTATTCGCGGAGATTTGTACCAATTAGATTGGTTAATTAAAGTATGGCTGCACCAATCCGGATCGGTGAGGGGATAGTCCACCCGGTAGTGACCGCCGCGACTTTCAGTGCGAAACGCAGCACTTTTGACAATTAAATAGCCGATATCCAATAAATTGCCAACTTCTCCCCAATTTCGCAAAATTGAGCTATTCTCCGTCTCAGCAGGGGTAAAATCAATAATTTGTCCGGGTCGTAAATTATCAAGCGTTTGACTCAAAGGCAACGAAGCAAATTCTTGCCGCCAAATCTCAAGTTGGACGATCGCCCTTTCCAAATCCCGCTGTCCTCGGCAAATTCCCGCACTCTGCCACACCAAATTCGGCAATTCGACCCGCAACTTTTCGATCGCCTCAATGTCCTTTTCAGAAATCGATTTTTCCAAAATTTCCCCTGCCTCCAACCGATCGGCGAATACCTCTGGTCTTCCACCTTCTAGCTGCAAAAGTCCCATCTGCGCCCCAAAAACCAGACATTCCAGCAGCGAATTGCTCGCCAACCGATTAGCGCCGTGTACCCCCGTGCTCGCAGTTTCTCCCACCGCGTACAAACCCGGAATGGATGTTTGGTTGAACTTGTCAGCCACAATCCCTCCCATCCAGTAATGGGCGGCGGGCGTCACCGGCACCGGTTCGGAAAAAATATCAATTCCCCAGTCAGCGCACACTTGAATAATATTGGGGAACCTGTAGCGCAGTCGATCGACCGCAATCGGGCGCAAATCCAGCCAAACATGAGGTTCCCTCGTCTTCTGCAAGTGGCGGAAAATAGCGCGGCTGACAACATCCCTAGGGGCGAGTTCCCCGCTGGGGTGAGAGTCAAAAGCAAAGCGATATCCCTTACTGTCAACCAAATGAGCTCCTTCCCCCCGCACCGCTTCGCTAATGAGAAACCGAGGCGCACCCGCTTTGCTGAGTGCCGTCGGGTGAAACTGCACAAATTCTAAATCTCGCAGCAGCGCCCCGGCGCGCCACGCAATTGCCACCCCGTCCCCGGTACTTACCGGCGGATTGGTCGTTTGAGCAAAAACCTGTCCGCCGCCACCTGTCGCCAGCACCACGGCCCCGGCATGCAGCCACTTGACTTGTGAGCCGCAAATCGAACTAATCCCCTGACAGCGCCCGGTTTCGTCTAGCCACAAACTTAAAGCAAAGGCAGGGGATACGAGTTCAATGTTTTTGCGGCTCAATACTTTTGCTGTCAGCGTACTGATAACGGCTTTGCCCGTAGTGTCGGCGGCGTGGAGAACTCGGCGGCGGGAGTGGGCTGCTTCTAGGGTGAGGGCTAAATCTGGACCGGTGCGATCGAATGCAACGCCCATTTTCACCAGGGAGTCAATGCAAGTAACAGCTTCCTCAACTAGAAATTTCACCGCATCCAAATCGCAAAGACCCGCTCCTGCAGCCAGTGTATCCTGAACGTGCAGCGCTGCGGAATCTTCAGGGGCGATCGCTGCGGCAATCCCTCCTTGAGCCCAATCGCTTGCAGAAACAGGTAGGGTATTTTTATTGATCAAGCCCACCTGCAAATGTTCTGGGAGGCAAAGTGCTGTGTACAAACCCGCCGCGCCAGCACCTATTACCAATACGTCAAATTTGTCAGTCATAAGTCTGCCGCCAGTCGATTTTAGATTTTAGATTTTAGATTTTAGATTTTAGATTTTAGAATTGAGTCTGCAGATGAATCTGGGGACTTGAACTGCCGCCAGTCGATTTTAGATTTTAGATTTTAGATTTTAGATTTTAGATGAATCAGGGGAACCCCCTTATTTCAATCTAGCGAATTTTGGTCGGCCTTTGCCCAATGGTGCTTGAAAGTAAGTCTTGAGAAATTAAAGGCAGAAGTCATCAGCCTAAGAGAAAAAAAATCTTTTCTTTCTGCCGACTGCCTTCTGCCCAATGACTTCTGCCTTCAAATGAGGTCCGCTGCTACCTAGTCGTACAGACCATTATTCAACCTGTTGTCTCCTTCAATAAAGACTGATTCAACCTCAGTTACGGTGAATTTGTCCAGGTTAGCTTGCAGCAGTTTTTTCTGAGCTTCCGTCAAGTCTGAAATATTGAGTACGTCCTCAACATTTTCGTAAGGAGCATTCTTAATAATTAGTCGAGCTAAAGTGGGATACAACCCTCGATATTCCCGAAAGTCCCGGACGGCGCTGTTGTTCAAATCAAGTTTTTTGCCGTATTCTGTGGCAAGCTTATCATCGGCGCGATTGGTTCTAGCCGGAGCTTCAACAGCTAGGAGCGAGGATGATGGCAAGACGATACGGCTTAATGACGCCGCGATCGCGCTTTGGTCTCCAGCCCATGCAAAGCAGCCCAGCACTAAGCCCAATACTGCCAATAGACGACCCAATCGTTTCATGAAGTTTTGTCTCCCAATTTCATACACAGCATTTATGTAGAGACTACCATTTTGCTTATGCAGTTTTTCAGATAAATCCGCAATAGGTAGAGGGCTGTTATAAAATGTACATTATGGTATTGACACCACGGACGATATATGATATCTCCTGCAATTGAGGCATCGCAGACAAGTTTATAGAAGGCCTTGCCACTGAAAAACTCGGACTCCGATTTTAAGGGGTTAATTTTTGCCCTGCACCCAATTTTCTAGCTATCGAGAACTTTTTCCTTTCGTTTCGAGAAAAGCGTTCAAATCAGCATAAGTACCGCCGTAAGTCACGGTGGGATGGTCGTAACCCTTCAAAGCAACGGTGTGCTGCTCGAAAGCGCCCTGGGCCCCCAATTGCGTCAGGTATTTGTAGGTAGTTTCTCCCACAGCGATATCCTTGCCGAGTTGCTTGGTGCAAGATTCCAGGCGAAATGCTGCGTTTACAGTATCTCCCAAAGCGGTATAGTCCGATCGGTCGCTGCTGCCAGAATTTCCCACCATTGCATAACCTGTATTGATGCCGGCCCCGACTCGCAAAGGAAAAGGCAACGGGTAACGGCTGCTGAGTTCGTCTGTTGCCTTGTGCAGTTCGCTCAAAGCTTGGCAAATCCGCATCATTTCCTCGCTGCTGACACCGCTGGTTTTGTGGAACCAGACGGCCATGATGGCATCGCCGATGTATTTGTCCACCCAACTGCCGTGTTCGCGAATGATCTGTCCTGCTTTGCGGAACCAATTGCCGATGACTTCCGAGAGGAGGGTTTCGTCTAGCTGCCTAGTCAAAACTGTAAAGTCTCGGATGTCCATTACCATGACGCTAATCAGGCTACGCACCGTCAAAGTCGCCGTAAAATCTTCAGAGTCTGTCTCGTGTATTGGATCGTGTCGGTGGCCGGCGGTTGGGTTGTAGAAGTCCAATTCCGTTTGACCGAAAATAATCCGATCGCCATTTCTGAGAGTCACGGGAATACTGACGCGCCGCCCGTTGACAAAGGAACCATTGCGGCTTCCCAAGTCGATCAGGTAGAACTCTCCTGTCTCCATTTGCTGTAACATCGCGTGATTGCGGGAAATCCAGCGATCTGTCAGTACAAAATTATTGTCATCGCTCCGCCCTACTGTCCAGCAATTGCTGCCGGAGAGCGGCAAGTAGCGATTGCCGCCTTCTGTGCGAAGTACCATATGTGGATTGGGTTGCACTCGTCACAACAGTCCTAGAAACGACACAAAATTAACCGATTTGAGATTTGAGACTTCAGATTTTAGATTTTTTAGTCCATCATCGATGCACCTAGCCCCTGCAGGATTTGTGAACCATCAATTCGATCGAGCGACCGAAGGTATTTATGATTCGATCTACCAAAGTAGGCCGTAAAAACAGACTGTCTACCAAGATTGTACCCGATCATACTGCCTGCCCCGGAGCGAAGACAACTTTTATTTATTTTGATGGACCACAAAAAAGTGGGAAAATGGCTATCTGGCTATCTGGCTAGCGTGTACGCACAACTCCTAAATCTTTCAACACCATTCCTGAAACCCAAGTTTCGCATGAATCTCAGAAAGGAAGCTTATTTTCATTAATTTTAAGTTATTGATTCGGGAAAACGACAAATCAAGATTTTAGGAAACAGGGTTTCTACAATATGGGTCAGCGATCGACTTGTCTGTACACGGTAGAGCTAGGCGGGGGGTAGGGGGTGTGGGCTGGTATCCAGATCCAGAGTTCTGTCCGCTACTTCCTATGATGTAGGCTTCCAATTTCAACCGGAACAGCCGATCGTACCGAAGATTTCCTTCCCAACGTCGAACTTACATTCAGTCCACGGGCAGTAGTGCTAGTTCCTAACGCTCACAATCCAATCCCTTCATCGCCAATAACGATAGCAGAATTCACCTCTCTATCGTCCTTAGTTTTGCAATTGGAACAATTCCAGCTACGCACTGCTAACCGCTGCGTACCAACCTGATTCAGACCTACGTGGTAACTCTTACTTGACGGTGCGAAAAACCGACCAATTTCGAGGGAATTTTTACCGTCTATCTCAGCCTTGTATTTCAATTGTCTTGTCAAATTTGCCCATTCGCAATCGCTAATTACTTTTACATATTTTTCATTTTGTGCCGCATTATTGCCTGCATCCTGTTTGACATAAATAACTTTTTTTGCTGCATATTCTTGAATATTTTTACTTAATTTTATTACTACTTTTTGCTTTTGCCTTCTTGTCAGCAATAGCTTTTTTTTGTTTCTTGGCAACTATTTCAACATTAATATTTGCGATATTTTTTATTAAAATTACGCTTTGTGATTTATATTAAACGGTGTAAAAAAAATGTTTTAATCTAAAATAGAGGAGGTTTTCACGCACTATTTGTACTTTTGTAGGCACTCAATTGATTGCTTGTCATACATTGACTAAAACTTCGGGAAAGATGCTCGTCCTTCAAAGAACTTGATGAATGCTCTCAATAGGTTTAGTGAACTCAAATCATACAATTTTGGGTAACAGGGCGATCGCATCTGGTCAATAGCACTTTATGAAGCAAAACTGAGCTAGCGGGGTAAAAAGCAAGCTAGAAAACTTACCAGGCAATGGTTTAAAGGAACCATCTCTGAGCTGATATCTTTTATTGTGCATTGTCCGATCGTAACGATCGCCATTCTTTCCGGGATCGATCGTCATTCTAAAATAACTGATTTTCTCAGTATTTTCACTTAAGAATTCCAAATAGATTCACCCCCATCAACTCGAAATAACCGATGTGACAGTTAAGGGCGCGGAAGGGAATTATAAATTTACCTAAATTTTCCTTTTATTCCGGATGAAAATAGTTAGGTCTAGTAAATTATGTAAGCCTATACCGCGACCAAAAGTTTAATGTCATTGATTACCGCCTTTGCAAGCAAAATAAATACCGTAAAGCACCAGCAATGGCTACCTAATCAATCCTTAAAATCCTACAGAGCGTCGTGAGCTAGGTTCGCAATAACTTATTTATCAAGGTTTGTCATGAGACCCATCGAAAAAATCGGCGGCATTCATAAGTTAGTAGAATCCCAAGTCAGGCAAACACCAAATGCTATAGCTGCTATTTTTAAAACAGAAAAAATAACTTATCAACAATTAAATAATAAAGCCAATCAATTAGCACATTATCTGAAAAGCTTAGGGGTTAATTCAGAGACGCTTATTGGAGTATGCGTCGATCGATCGCTGAATATGTTAATCGGACTTCTGGGAGTCTTAAAAGCCGGTAGTGCTTACGTCCCTCTTGACCCAACTTATCCCGAAGATCGGTTAGCTTTTATGTTGGAAGACTCCCAGCTTCCGCTACTACTTACCCAAACCCATCTTCTCAGTTGCCTACCTAAAAGAAATGGTATGCGAGTGCTATGTTTAGACTCAGATTGGCAAAAAATTGAGCAATTCAACCAAGATAATTTAGATAGCGAAGTCACACCTGATGATTTAGCCTATACAATATACACCTCGGGTTCAACGGGTAAACCAAAAGGCGTGCAAATTATTCACCGTGCTGTAGTCAATCTTCTACTCTCGATGAAACAAGAACCAGGATTGACAGAACGAGATGTACTACTAGCAGTTACTACGATATCCTTTGATATTGCTGTTTTAGAACTTTTCTTACCCTTAATAGTTGGTGCTCGCGTTGTGATTGCTAGTCGCGCAGTTGCCATAGATCCAATCAAGTTATCTAAAACAATCACTGAATCTGGCGCTACAGTCATGCAGGCAACTCCTGCAACCTGGAAAATGCTACTAGCGGTTAATTGGCAGGGCGATCGCAATTTAAAAATTCTTTGTGGAGGAGAACCTCTCAATCGACACTTAGCTAATCAATTACTAGAGCGAAGTTCCTCTCTTTGGAATATGTACGGGCCGACTGAGACGACTATTTGGTCAACCATTCATCAGGTAGAAGCTGGTGAGGAAACCATACCAATTGGTCGTCCCATTTTAAATACTCAAATTTATCTGTTCAAGTATCCACGCCATTCTCACAACGATAATCTTGAGCTTGTTACTGATGGATCTGATGGAGAGATTTACATTGGTGGTATGGGAATAGCCAGAGGTTATCTTAACCGTCCAGAGATAACTGAGGAAAGGTTTATTGATGATACTTTTAACAAGGAACCGGGCGGTCGTCTTTATAAAACAGGTGACTTAGCTCGATATCTTCCAGATGGTAATATTGCCATTATTGGGCGCAGTGATTACCAAGTCAAAATTCAGGGACACCGAATTGAATTAAAAGATGTTGAAGCAGCCTGCTTCGATAATCCTGCGGTGAAGGATGTGGTAGTAGTTGTTAGTAATGATGCTCACGGACACGATTACTTAGTTGCTTATGTAGTGTTAAATTCACAACCATTAAAGCAGAGTTCAGCAGTTTTTAGAGCAATGCTCAAAGAAAAATTGCCTGAGTACATGATTCCCGCGCTTGTGGTCTTTATGGATGCTTTGCCCTTAACACCTAATTGTAAAGTAGATCGGCAGGCACTACCGACACCAACTCTTGATAATGTTGAAAAAATTGTTGCTCCACGCACGGAAATAGAGAAACAATTGGTTGCAATTTGGGTTTCTGTTTTAGGAGTGCAAATTGGCATCCATCAAAACTTTTTTGAGTCAGGTGGAAATTCATTACGCGCCGCCTTATTACTGAATCGAGTATCGCAAGTTTTTCTAGTCGAATTGTCTTTAGATTGTCTGTTCAAATCTCCGACAATTGCTGGATTAGCTGAAGTAATTGAGGCTGTGCAGTCTTCGGGCTCTACGGCTATCTTTGAAACAAATATTGCTGAATTATCTGCTGATGCAATCTTAGATGAAACTATTCAACCATTGACAATTACCAGATTTAGACCAAAGCACATTTTCTTGACAGGGGCAACGGGTTTTGTTGGTGCTTTTCTATTGCACGAATTGTTGCTGCATAATTCCCAAGCGACTATTTATTGTTTAGTTCGTGCTGATAATTTTGAATCCGCGACATCTCGACTGCGTAGCACTCTAAAAAATTACGAAATTTGGGAAGAAGAATTTAGTAGGAGAATTATACCCGTAATTGGAGATTTATCAAAGCCATTCTTGGGACTCTCGGCATCAAATTTTAGTGAATTAGCAGATGTCATTGATGTGATTTATCACTGTGGTGCTTATGTCAATTTGGTTTATCCCTACACTGCGTTACGGGATGCCAATGTGGGCGGAACAAAAGAGATATTGCGTCTAGCTACCATGACTAAAATTACACCTGTCCACTATATTTCTACTCTGGATGTCTTTCAATCATCGAACTATGACGGTATGACATTAATTGCGGAAACAGACGATTTACTTAGTGCGGAAGGCTATTCAGATGGTTATGCTCAAAGTAAATGGGTGGCTGAAAAATTAGTTATGGCTGCCCGCGATCGCGGTTTACCAGTTTCCATCTATCGCTTGGGAATGGTGACAGGTCATAGCAAAACAGGTGCTTTTCAACTCAGCAATACGATTTGTTTGATAATCAAGGGCTTGATTCAATTAGGCTATGGCCCTGAATTAGATATCAAGATGAGTCTCGCTCCTGTGGATTATATAGTTCAGGCGATTCGGTATTTATCGCATCAACCAGAGTCTCTTAACAAGACATTTCATGTATTAAGCCCCCATGTATTACCGATGAACGCACTTATCTTGAATCTTAACACTCTTGGTTATGCCATCCCTTTTATTCCTTACCCGCAGTGGCAGGCAAAACTACTCAATATGTCTCCCGACAATGCTTTAACTCCGATGGCTTCTCTATTTGTCAAAAAAATATCTAATAGCCAAAAAACTTTTATCGAGACAACATCTTTTGTCTATCAAAAGTTTGACGATCGCAACACTCAGGATGGACTGCTCGGTACTGATATTCTCTGTCCTCCCATTAATGACTCCGTATTAAAGGCTTATTTATCCTATTTCCACCGTCAAGGTTTTTTGTGATTTAGTAAAACTAAATGATTTGTCCGACTATTGTAGGGCAGTGATTCGTACCTACCCCATCGATCGGGTTAACCACAGGGAAATTACCCTACCCAAAGTTACCAAATTTATTGATACAGCTCTTCTCAGCTAGATGAGGTATGACTGACAACTGATATAACGACTAAAGAAGATGGCTCGCATCCCAACTACCAACCTCATTTGCTTGAGAACCGCTATAAATGCTATATAATAGTTTTACCTAGCTAGTTTAGGTTTATAGAGAGGATAATAAATGAATAGAACTTGGCTCCCGAACTTAAAATTGTCTGAGTCTCTCCTCTCCCCAAATCGCAAAAACAGAAATAGATCAAAAGAGTCGCTGACCAAACAAACACTATTGAAGATAGCTTTTGGCATGGGGATGGTTGTTCTCGCCTCCACCGCTATTAGCTATTTCCAAATAATCTCAAGGATTACTGCTAATTCACTCATGCAGTTAGAGCAATACATGGAATTGCGCTCCAAACGCGAAAGAGCAATATTTACTTTAGCTGAAGATAACCACAAGTTGCTTAAACAAGCTTTATTAGATCAACTAAAAGCAGAAGCAGAGCGCGACCCCAAACCTGAATTCGATCGAAACTTTGTCAAATATCCAGATGGCTCAATTCGCAATCGCCCTGAACTGTTTAAAATCGACAAGACAGGGGGCTTGTTCCTCGGAAAAAATGTCAATGTTGATACTGAAATGCAGCGACGAATAGTTGCTTTCTATAAAACAATAAATGCTTATGGTCCAGCATGGCGCAATCGCTTTGCTAACACCTATACGCAAATTCCTGAAAATGGTATGGTCATGTATATGCACCAGTATCCCTGGTCGTTAAAAGCACCTTCTAGTGAATCGTTCCGCGTCACAGATGATGAATCATTCCAAATTACCCGACCTATCTACGATCCTGAACGCAAAACAGTCTGGACAGGTATTTATTACGACCAAGTAGCTGTAGCTTGGATGGCATCATGTGTAACACCATTAGATGTAGATGGCAAGCATATTGCTACAATCGGGCATGATATTTTAATAGATGATTTGCAGAAACGGACTATTAATGAAGGATTGAAAGGCACATACAACATGATTTTTCGAGCCGATGGCCGGCTAGTAGCTCACCCAGAACTTATGCAAAGTATTCAAAAGGGAAATGGACAATTCTCCATCGCCCAATCAGGAGATGCTCATCTGCGGCGAATTTATGACTTAGTCACGGCTCATAAACAGGACAATATGATTGTTGACAATCCTGACTATGATGAATACTTGGGTGTGACTAGAATTGATGAGCCAAATTGGTACTTGGTCACAGTTTTCCCCAAATCTCTGCTGACGCAAGAAGCCTTAGCTACTGCTCGCATGATTTTAGTGCTAGGGCTAGGTGCATTACTGATTGAAATTATTATTGTGTTCTTAATTTTACGGCGAGAAATTTCTACGCCACTCAATAAATTAATGGCTGCAACTGAGAGTATTGCTGCTGGCAATCTTAATGTTCAAGTTAATGTAAACCGCCACAATGAATTGGGTCGTTTGGGATATTTATTTAACAAAATGGCTCAGCAAGTCCGCGAGTCTTTTGCCGCGCTTGCGAAAACTAATGAGGAATTGGAAATGCGAGTAGAAGATAGAACTGTAGAGCTTAAACACGCGAAAGAAGTTGCCGATACTGCTAACCGTGCTAAGAGCGAGTTTCTAGCTAATATGAGCCACGAACTACGAACACCTCTCAACGGTATCTTAGGATATGCCCAAATTCTCCAGCGATCGAAACACATAGTTGAGTCCGATCGCAAAGGAATTAATATTATTAACCAATGTGGCTCCCACCTACTGACTCTGATTAACGATATCCTTGATTTTTCTAAAATCGAGGCCCAAAAAATGGAAATACATGCTACAGATTTTCATTTTCCCGCTTTTCTGCAAGCAGTCGTTGAAATTTGTCGGATTAGGGCAGATCAAAAGGGAATTGATTTTATCTATACCATCGAAGGTCAACTCCCAGTTGGCATTTTTGCGGATGAAAAACGATTGCGACAGGTATTGATTAATTTATTAGGCAATGCTATTAAGTTTACAGATCGAGGTAGTGTGAGATTTATAATTAAATCCAAACAATTGGAAGATGAGGTCAGGAAACTACGCTTATATCGAATTATATTCCAAGTTGAAGATACGGGAATCGGGATATCTAGCGCTCACGTGAAAAATATCTTTTTGCCCTTTGAGCAGTCTGGTACTATAAAGAAGCAATCCGAAGGGACTGGACTAGGATTAGCTATCAGCAAAAAGATTGTCGATATGATGGGCAGTACCTTAGAAGTTGAAAGTGAATTAGGAAAAGGTAGTGTTTTCTGGTTTGAGATAGATTTACCCGAAGCTAAGGAATGGGCAAAAACTTCTACAAGTTCCGATCGGGGTGTTATTATTGGTTTAAAGGGCGATAAGCCCAAAGTTCTAGTAGTAGATGACCATTGGGAAAACCGTTCTGTTATTGTCAATTTACTCAGCCCTATTGGCTTTATACTTTTTGAGGCTGAAAATGGTCGAGAAGGACTGGATAAGATTGCTGAGGTTCAGCCAAATCTGGTTATTACAGATATTGTTATGCCGATTATGGATGGCTATGAAATGGTTAAAAATTTGCGAAAATTAGCGTCACCTGCTAATTTATCAGTTATAGTGTCTTCAGCTAGTGTATTCGAGTCAGATCTCCAAAAAAGTATAGAGATTGGAGCTAATGATTTTTTGCCCAAACCAATCGAAGCTGATAGCCTGTTAAATACGATCAAATCTCTCCTGAAATTAGAATGGATATATGAAGATAAATTACAGCGGCAAAGCACAATAGAATTGACCAAACAAGTGGTTGAGATTGTGCCGCCTTCGCAGGATGACTTGCTAATCTTGTATAATCTGAGTCGCAAGGGGTTGATTAACGATTTAGTACAAGAGTTGACGAGGATTGAACTAATAGACAAGGAGTTTACCCCTTTTATTCAAAATCTGCGCGAATTTGCTAAAGCTTTCAAGCTTAAACAGGTACGAACTTACATAGAGCAATACCTAAATACTCCCTAGCCCCAAAAATTGGTAAATTTATGTATCCCATTCCCAGTAAAGTATGTATGACTGAAAACTCAGATAATCAGTCTATTTTGATTGTAGATGATAATCCCAATAACCTAGAAGTTCTCGCTCACATATTGACTGACGTGGGTTATCAAGTTTCCGTTGCTATTGATGGGGAAACTGCGATTGAACAAGTAGAATATCATCCGCCCGAACTAATTTTATTAGATATAATGATGCCGCCCGGTATTGATGGCTTTGAGACTTGCCGGCGATTGAAAGCCAATCCCTTAACCTGCGAAATTCCCGTAATTTTTTTAAGTGCTTTATCCGATTCACATAATAAAGTTAATGGATTATCTGTAGGAGCAGTTGATTATATTTCTAAGCCTTTCCAAAGTGAAGAAGTTTTAGCGAGGATTAGAATTCATTTAAAATTATATAATCTAACTAAAACACTAGAACAACAGAAGCAACTACTAGAAGAAAAAGTTGAATTACGGACTGTGGAATTATTAGCAGCTAAAGAAGCCGCCGAAGCAGCCAACATTGCCAAAAGCCAGTTTCTCGCCAATATGAGCCATGAACTCCGCACCCCTCTCAATGCGATTATTGGCTATAGCGAAATGTTGCAAGAAGAAGCCGAAGATTTAGATCAAAAATTTTTTATCCCAGATCTGAAAAAAATTAACCGTGCAGGCACACATTTGCTTGGACTAATTAACGACATTCTTGACTTGTCAAAAATTGAATCGGGGAAGGTTGAACTTTACTTAGAAACCGTTAAGATATCAGATTTAATTAGGGAAGTCATCACGATGATTAAGCCATTGGTGGAGAAGAATGCTAATATATTGGTAGTTAACTGTGCAGACAATTTGGGAGATATGAAAACTGACTTAACTAAGGTACGTCAGAGCTTATTTAATGTGCTTAGTAACGCCAGCAAATTTACAAAAAGAGGTCAAATTACTGTGAAAGTAGAAAAAAAGTATATAAAATCGGGAATAGGCGAGGGAGAAGAAGAGAAATCAGCCATTCCCTATATTTTATTTAAGATAAGTGATACTGGCGTTGGTATAGCTCCAGAACGAATAGAAAAACTGTTTCAACCATTTACCCAGGCTGATGCTTCAACTACACGACAGTATGGGGGTACTGGATTAGGGTTAGCAATTACTAGAAATTTGTCTCGGATTATGGGTGGAGATACGTTGGTTGAAAGCGAGGTTGGTAAGGGTTCTACTTTTACTATTATACTGCCAGAAGAAGTGATACTGCCAAAGTAAAACCTGTGTTCGTACTTGCACTGTAAAAAACAATTTTTAGAAGAGTGCGTACTTTACATCCCGCCATTCTTATGACCGAAAGCATTCAGGATACAAGCCCCCGGATTCAGCCGTCCAGAAATAAAAAACCTGTATCCGATACAGGATCGCCCGACTCGATCCGTGGGGTCAGTCGATTTTAGATTTTAGATTTTAGATTTTAGATTTTAGATTTACCCCACAGATAAATCTGGGAGCTTGAACGAGGGTCTACAATTTTGATCTTTCCACGACTTAAGTACGTGGCACGGTATCCGTTTTTGGGCTGGGTCAATGCTTCAATTCTTTAATCTAAAATCTAAGATCGGTTGACCATCAGCGATTTTTAAGAAATCGGGCAAAACAGCAAGAAGCTGTGGCGTGTCAAAGTCTATTCCAGCAGAAAGGTTTTGAATAATTTTAATATTTTTTTAGCAGACCCCGAATCGGACTGATTAAGGTCTGTTTTTATGAGATTAACTGTTGGTGAGGAGCTTAGGCAACCACTAAGGGTAAAAATCCTCTCTGCTAAAATAGGTGCTAAATGCCATATATCTCGCTTTTGACTGCTTGGTTGTGGAAATCGTTGCAACATTTATGATGATTTATCAAATTTTTTAAACTAATTTTATTTATTGTTACTGTCTTGTGATAGCTGAGAGATTGGTTATTTCTTGCCTGTCTAACTCGTTCTCCAGCTAGGAGTGAAGACCACAAAGAGGACGGCAAAAAACAACCCTGGCTTTCATCCCACCGCTAAGATGAGTACAGTTATAGCGGGGCACTTCCCGCCGAGTAAGTTAAATTGGAAGAGAATCGTATGTTGTCGAAAAGAATTTTACCTTGTCTGGATGTGAAAGCCGGTCGCGTGGTCAAAGGTGTCAATTTTGTCAATCTTCAGGATGCTGGCGATCCGGTAGAAATGGCTCAGGTTTACAATGATGCGGGTGCTGACGAGTTGGTGTTTTTGGACATTACGGCGACTCACGAAGACCGGAATATTATGATCGATGTGGTGTACCGAACGGCCGATCGAGTATTTATCCCTTTGACGGTGGGCGGCGGCATCCAATCTTTAGAGACAATTAAAAGTTTATTGAGGGCGGGCGCGGATAAGGTGAGTATTAATTCGGCGGCGGTGCGCGATCCGAGTTTAATTGACAAAGCCAGCGATCGATTTGGCAATCAGTGCATTGTAGTGGCGATCGACGCTCGCAAACGGCAAGACGCAGATAATCCCGGTTGGGACGTGTACGTGCGCGGAGGGCGAGAGAATACCGGAAAAGATGCGATCGCCTGGGCCAAAGAAGTCGAACAGCGCGGTGCCGGCGAAATTCTGGTGACAAGCATGGACTCGGACGGCACTCAAGCCGGTTACGATTTGGAATTAACTCGAAGCATTGCCGAAATTGTCGAAATTCCGGTCATTGCTTCCGGTGGCGCCGGCAACTGCCACCACATCTACGAAGCCATGACAGAGGGCAAAGCAGAAGCAGCCCTGCTGGCTTCCCTGCTGCATTACGGGCAACTCAGTGTAGGAGAAATTAAAACTTATCTAGCAAAATGTCAAGTTCCCGTGCGACAGCAGCAGCCATTAGTTATTACTCATTAGTCCGTGCAGAGTGGGGCGCATCTCATCGTATCTTGGAACATTTTCAACAAACCGCTCTGCGGGTTCACTCAAGCGCCCTCTGACATGGCAAACAGGCTAATTGACACTCCCCTGCCTAAAGGCGAGGGGATTCTTAATTCAGCGACTGACCTTTAAGTGTTACGTCCTTTCGGCAATACTCAAACCTTTTAACCGTGGGAATTCCACCAATTAACGAGCCTGATTCGCAGCCACCCCAGAGGGTCTATCTCCAAAAGCTTACTAGGATACTGACAAGCGAGTTTGGGTGTGCCCCACCCTACTTAACAAGACTAGAATAGTTTGTTTTTCTGGTTTTGAGACTGTGTTAAGCCTCTAGCTGTTTAAAGAGTTTTCGCTGCTCTTTGCCCCCCGGTTTATGCCTAAAAGTGTGTCTCATGTCCCGTTTCACGAGGGCATTGCGAGTTTAACCTCGACTATTGCAGTCTACCACGATTACTGGAATTACCAGAAGTCTTAGGAATAAATTAAAGCCGTCCTAAAAGGACGGGCTTTTAGACCCAACTCCTTTGATAAACCCGCCTCCTCCCCGCGATGAAAGCAGTTACTGACATAGATACGGCTATGTGAGGCGCATCCGAAGGCACTTATAGAGAATTTTTGTGATTCTACACAAGTGCCTTCTACATAAATGTCTTGGGGCGATCGACCTCAGTCATCTAGAAATATTCCCTGAGAAGGATTTCAAATGCCCGCTTTTTAAGCTAAATATTATATGTTAGCTCAATTTGAAAGAGAGCAACGGTTGCTTTTCTCAAATTAGAGCTAAAGATTGTGCAGAATTTGAGTGAGATTCAGCCTGTTCACAATCTTAGCGATCGAAACTTCTAAAAACGGAGAAATTTTGTATGTCTTTTATCAGCTTTAACTTCCCTGCCAAGCGTTTAGTTCGCACTTTAATAGCTGTTTGTTTTTGTGCCTTGATGTTTGTTTCTAATGCTTTCCCGGCTTTTGCCGTTACGAGCAGCCCCACCAAAGGTGAAGACAAACTTTTGGGTATAGAAAAAGAATCTCAAGAAGTGGTTCAGAAAAAACCAATGTCCTTGGAAGAAACTCAAGAAAAAGCCAGCAAAGGACCCAACGAAGTTCAGGGAGACGCTGACATTGAAAAAATGAAAAATCCTTCCAATACACAAGCTACATCTTTTGAGCAACAAGTCAAAAAAGCTGTCAGCAAAATTAAAGACTAACTCAGCGCGCCGCAGTCAGCGAAAAGTTGTCAGTATAAAAGATTAGGGACACGGCGCGGTGCGGTGTCCCTAAAAATTTTTGTTTAGAGACACCGCACCGCGCCGCGTCCTGTGAAAGACTGTATCCAATCTCAATTTAGCTTGAGTTTTCAGAATTAGTTTTAGATGGAATAAAAAAGTGGAAAGGACTTGGCATCTTTGGGTTTTACGAAGACTCTTTGCTGGGGCTGCAAGTTTAAGCTATCGAATCTTTCTCTCGTCACATTAGCGTTTACTACTTGACCGTCATCTAAGGTTAATTCTACCTGAATTTCCCATCCCAAATGAATCAAGCGACTGATTCTTGCAGGCACTGTTGCACTATTTTCTGTAGTTTCAATTACTACGTCGTGAGGGCGCAAGAAAATCTCTGGGTTGGCTGAGTCAAAGCCGTTGTCTTGAAACATTCTTGAACTGCTGGGCAATACATTGACTGGACCGATAAAACTCATTACGAAAGGACTAGCGGGATGGTCGTAAATTTCTGCGGGTGTGCCGACTTGTTCGATTTTTCCTTTATTCATTACTGTAATTCGATCGGCAACTTCCATCGCTTCTTCTTGATCGTGCGTCACAAAGACTGTGGTAACGTGAACTTCGTCGTGCAGTCGCCGCAACCAAGCGCGCAAGTCTTTGCGAACTTTGGCATCTAGAGCCCCAAAAGGTTCGTCTAGCAGTAACACTTTCGGTTCCACAGCCAGGGCTCTGGCGAGGGCCACCCGCTGCCGCTGGCCTCCTGAAAGTTGCGACGGGTATCTATCGCCCAATCCTGCCAATTGCACTAAATTCAACAATTCTTCTACCCGCGCTTTGACTTTCGCGGGCGGTGTTTTCTGAATTTGCATCCCGAAAGCGATGTTTTTTCGCACTGTCATGTGCTTGAATAGCGCGTAGTGCTGAAACACGAACCCAATTTTGCGCTCTTGGACGCTAGTATTGGTCGCATCTTGGCCTGTCAGCCAGATTTTGCCGGAGTCGGGCATTTCTAAACCGGCAATCAGCCGCAGCAGTGTAGACTTGCCGGAACCAGACGGGCCCAGCAATGCGACTAGGGAACCCGATTCAATTTCTAAGCTGACTCGATCGAGTGCTTGGAAACTGCCAAACTGTTTTGATACGTTTTCTACAACGATGCCCATAGGTAGGAAAAAGGAAGAGAGAAGAGGGAACAGGGAAGACGCAGGATACAGGAAGCAAGAGGCAAGAGGCAAGAGGTAAAAAAGTTAATCCCCGGTTTGTGGATGGGTTAAGGTAAGTTTTTTTATAGCACGATCGCACGTCCGTTGCTTAATTTTAGGGTTTTGGCGATCGGTCAGTTGATTTGAGATTTGAGATTTGAGATTTGAGATTTTAGATTTACTTGCAGCGCAGTGAATCTGGAAGATGGCACTTTGGTCTAAAATTTTGGGATCTCCAAGAAAGGAGTCGGGGCTTTGTATGGGTTTTGGGCGGTGTCGAACAGCCGAAAATTAACAAAAATGCACCTCCAAAACAAAACAACACAATTCTTTGCCACCAAAGTTGGCGTTTGGTACTACAATGCAGCAAAAGTTCAAGCGTTTTTGACTTCAACGGCTGAGGGGATAAAGGAAAATGGGAGATGTTGGACGTGTGCCTGTAGGAATTATCGGCGCTTCAGGGTACGGCGGCGTGCAACTTGTGCGACTGCTGGCGGATCACCCAGCGGCTGAAGTAGTCTATTTGGGCGGGGATAGCAGTGCGGGAAAACCTTTTTCCAGCCTTTATCCGCATTTGACTAACTGCATTGACTTGACAGTCGAGGCGATCGACCTAGACCAAATAGCGGCAAAATGTGAAGTTGTGTTTCTGTCGCTGCCGAACGGTTTAGCTTGCAACATGGCACCGACGCTGATCGCAAAAGGCTGCAAAGTCTTGGATTTGTCGGCTGATTACAGATTTGAAAATCTGGAAACTTACAAAGCTTGGTACGGCGGCGAGCGATCGGACTCTGCTTTAGCTGCAACGGCTGTTTACGGTTTGCCAGAATTGTACCGCGATCGCATTAAAGACGCTCAGTTAGTAGGCTGTGCCGGCTGCTACGTCACTGCTAGTTTGTTAGCCCTGGCACCTTTGCTCAAACAAGGCCTCATTGTGCCAGAAACAGCAATCATAGACGCCAAATCCGGTGCTTCGGGAGGGGGCCGCAAAGCCGAAGTTAATCTGTTGTTGGCTGAAGCAGAGGGTTCTCTGGGCGCTTACGGCGTTGCCCGCCACCGCCACACGCCAGAAATCGAGCAAATTTGCAGCGATTTAGCGGGACACGATATTAAAGTTCAGTTTACTCCTCACCTAATTCCGATGGTGCGGGGAATTCTGGCGACTGTGTACGCAACTTTGCGCGATCCGGGTTTGGTGCGGGAAGATTTAATCACAATTTTCAGCGCTTTTTACCGCAATAGTCCTTGGGTAAAAGTATTGCCGGCTGGGGTTTATCCGCAAACAAAATGGGCTTGCGGCACAAATCTGTGTTACATCGGTGTGGAAGTCGATCCGCGTACTGACAGGGTGATTGTACTATCGGCGATCGACAATTTAATTAAGGGACAAGCCGGCCAAGGCATCCAGTGCATGAACTTGATGATGGGTTGGGAAGAAACTTTGGGTTTGCCTCAATTGGCTTTCTATCCTTAATTGGTAATTGGGCATTGGGTGGGGGGCGGGTTTACAAAATGATTGGTTTTTAGGCAATTATTGTTTGTAAAACCCGCCCCTTGTATCTACAGGATATAAATTCCCGATGCCCGGTACCCATCCGATTTTAGATTTCCGATTGCTGATTTTAGATTCAAGTTACTAATCAATTCTTCAATTCTTCAATTCTTCAATTCTTCAATCTAAAATTGCCAGATGCCCAATTCCCAATTATCCAGAGTTATTTTGGCCCGTAACCGATCGACCCTGCATAAATTGCCCGATCGCCCAATTGGTCTTCAATCCGTAACAAACGGTTGTATTTAGCCACCCGTTCGCTGCGACACAGAGAACCAGTCTTGATTTGGCCGGCGCGAGTCGCTACCGCCAAATCGGCAATTGTGGTATCTTCAGTTTCACCGGAACGGTGGCTGATGACCGATCGATAGCTGTTCCGTTTAGCCAGGTCGATCGTATCCAAAGTCTCCGTCAAAGAACCAATTTGATTCAGCTTGATCAAAATCGAATTGCTAGCTTTCAAATCAATCCCTTTTTGCAGGCGCGTGCGATTAGTAACAAACAAATCGTCACCTACCAGTTGAACTTTGCTGCCCATTTTCTGCGTCAGCGCTACCCAACTGTCCCAATCATCTTCATGCAAACCATCTTCAATGGAAACAATGGGATATTGACTCACCAAACCATCCAAATAATCGATTAACTCAGCAGGCGAATGAGCCACACCGTCGTAAGTATACTGCCCATCTGTGTAAAATTCGCTAGCCGCAACATCCAAAGCTAAAGCAACTTGTTCGCCCGGTTTGTAGCCAGCTTTTTCAATAGCTGCAATCAACAAATCCAAAGCTTCTTGATTCGATTTCAAATTAGGAGCAAAACCGCCTTCATCGCCAACACCTGTCAGCAAATTTTTGTCTTTCAAGACTTTAGCTAGACTAGCAAATACTTCTGCTCCCCAGCGCAAAGCTTCTTTAAAAGATGGCGCGCCCACCGGCACAATCATAAACTCTTGAATGTCTACGTTGTTGTCGGCGTGGGCGCCGCCGTTGATGACGTTCATCAAAGGTACGGGTAAAACGTTAGCTAAGGGCCCGCCCAAATAGCGGTAAAGGGGGAGTCCTAAAGTCTCGGCGGCCGCCTTTGCTGTGGCTAAGGAGACTCCGAGAATGGCATTTGCGCCGAGGTGGGATTTGTTCGGGGAACCGTCCAACTCAATCATGGTTTTGTCTACCAGCGCTTGGTCTAGCGCATCCAGATTAGCCAAAGCAGGGGCAATTTTGTGCTCGACGTTAGCGACGGCTTTTAGGACTCCTTTGCCACCATAACGGCTTTTGTCGTCGTCGCGGAGTTCGTGGGCTTCAAAAGAGCCTGTAGAAGCACCGCTGGGGACTTGGGCGAGTCCTACAACACCGTTGGCGAGGTAAACTTCAGCTTCAATGGTGGGGCGGCCGCGGGAGTCGAGGATTTCTCTGGCTTGAATAGAATCGATCGCAGTGTCTAGCATATTAATTATTCCGCACTTAACTCAAGGTTTCATGACAATTAGCAGTCTCTGGGTTTTCCCGCGCTGACTGCTGACGGGTAATAGAGTACGCGATCCCCAGAATTATTGGTACACAGTTCAAAATATTTGCGGATTTGGACGAGCAGATTGGTGTCAATAACCTCTGCTTGTTGAACAATGAGCTCCAGCAATTTTGACAATAATTTGATTGTTTTAACCCCTGATTCCCGCAAATTTCTTAATTGAAACCTTTGTTAAAATCAGAAGGTCAACAAAGTCAATCAAAAAAGGAGAAACTTAGGATGTTAGAAACAAATCTCGGAGACATTAGAGCATTAGCTGAAGATTCAGACCCAATTATTGCCGATCCCCCAAACATCAAATTACTCACAGGGCCATTGCCAAATCCAGGCAGCGACCCCAACTTTTTTGACTTAACTCCCAATGACGACGAATTTCAATTAGCAAACGGAGTTCTGCGGAATACTCCCGGAGGTTTGCGGGCTTTAGATGGTAACGATTTTGTCAGAGGTTCCGGCGGTGCGGAACTGATGAACGGTAACAGCGGCACAGATACTTTAATCGGAGGTTGCGGCAGCGATACTATTCGCGGCGGCCAAGATTTTGACATTCTTTATGGAGAATGCGGCAGCGATTTTGTCAGCGGAGATCGAGGTAATGACTACGTGTATGGAGGCACGGCCAATGACTTTATTCGGGGCGGTAAAGACAATGATGCTTTAGTAGGAGAAAGTGGAAACGATACTCTAATCGGTGATGCTGGAATTGATAAACTTTGGGGAAGCGAAGGCGCCGATTTGTTTGTCCTCCGCACAGATGCGGAAGCAACTTCGGGGGAAATTGGTTCGCTTCAACCGCCTCCTAGCGGCAATTTTGATGTAGATGAAGTGCCTGCCGATTTTATTCTCGATTACAATCCTGCGGAAGGTGATGTAATTGGATTGGCGTCTGGATTGACGCGAAATGATATTGTTTTGAGCGAAAGGTTTTTAACAATTGGTGATGCCAGAGATTACGATAGCAGCGGCCCTTTTCCTCCGGGAATTCCTCGAACTCTGGAGTTTAGAATTTTAAATACTAAGGCGACGGTGATTCGGGAAGCTAGCAGCGGCAATATCTTGGGTTTGGTGAAGGATGTTTCGCCGGATCGACTTCAGTTTATATCTGTATCGGAGGGAACGATCGCTCTAGGATAATTACCAACTGGTGGGCAAGGCTAACCTGCACAGCACGAACGGGCTAAAAACCCATTCCACAAGAGGAAAGGCAAAATTCATACTCTTTCTAGGCTAGGCCTGGGAACACATTTCACTGTTGCTCTGCCTCCCAATTTCTGAGATTATGAGCCATGTAAATTGTTCCCTGTCCACCCAACTTTAAGATTGCCAGAAATCGGCCACATCATATCCAATTTCGGTAAGCATTTGCCGCAGCAGAGGCAAGCTTAAACCGATTACATTCGTGTGACATCCTTCGATTTTTTCGACAAAAAAGCCGCCTTTACCTTCCAGTGCAAAACATCCTGCACATTGCAATGGTTCTCCGGTAGCGACGTAGGCTGCAATTTGGCGGGAGGTAATTTCGGCAAAATGAACTTTGGTAACTTGACAGCGAATGAGCGATCGCGACTTTGCCTCATCAAAATCATCGAATCCAGTATCAATTAAAGCATGACCCGTATGCAGTTCGCCCACCTTACCGCGCATTTTCTGCCAGCGCGAGATTGCTTCTTCCGCATCCTTGGGTTTGCCGTGAATTTCGCCATCTACGAGCAAAATTGAATCGCATCCCAACACCAAACACGATTTGGAATTGGAGATTTGCGGGTGAGAATTAGCTAGTAAAAACTTAGCTACAGCCTCAGCTTTTCCCTCTGCTAAAACCTGCACTAATTTAGTGGCATCCCTCATTTGTATTTGCCCTTCATCAAAGTCGCTGGGGCAAATCACAGCTTGAATGCCGGCATTTTCTAGCAGGCTGCGACGCGCTGGAGAAGCTGAAGCTAATACAAAAGTGGGAATTTTCATAAGTTAAGAAGTCTGTTGTCAGTTGTCAGTTGACGGTTGTCAGTTGACTGTGGTTCGCTTTCCAGCGAACAGTCAACAGTCAACAGTCAACCGTCAATAAGGTCCCATGCCCTATGCCCAATTCCCTAATAAACAGAGAAAGATTTAACGACTTTCTCAAAAGCTTCTTTTACCTTTGGCCAGCGTTCTTCGGTAGTGGAAACGTTAAGGGTAAAAAGTTTGCCGCGGCTGACGGCTACACTCGCTAAGTTGTGCCGTTCTTGGTTTGGCAACTTAACGGCGTATTCTAAAATGTAATAGTTTTTCGATCGCGCTTCGCGAGCTTCTGCATTAACTAATTCAGCTTCTCGGCCCGAATCAGCCGGGGCGATCGCACTTTTGCTGAGCTTGTATCCCACATCCGTCGGCGATCCCAAATCTGCCAGAGTTTTGCCCTCCGGGACTGGACTGATTACCACGCTGACGTTCTCGGTTTGCTGAATCAAATCGCGGAACACCACATCAGGCCCGTTAGAAACCGCGATCGGCAGCCAGCCGTTAGGATAGAGAAATTGATAGCCGTCGCCAGTATCAACGTAGCTTTTGAGTCCGGTGACTTTAGACACACAACCGGTCAAGGCAATGCTTAGAACAACCAGAAGTATTGCTGCAATTCGTTTGAGCATTATTTTTACGGGTAGGGTAACACTAAAATATTTAATTTTAATTGTCTCACCAAACCTCGCCCCTAAAAATAGTTAAGCTATGCTCGCAGTTAGTGTACCGCCCGCGAGGCATAGCCAGATAGTTTAATTGTTAACAAAATCATTAGAGGTTAGTCAGCCAGCTAATCAGCCCGTGCTTGGTCGAAACTTCTAAAGCCAAGAGAGAAACAAAGCCAATCATGGCAAGGCGACCGTTTAAGCGTTCTGCGTAGGGGGTAAAGCCGGTGCGGGGCTCGTCATCTATGTATACTGTCGGCTCGATCGCAAAATTGTTCATTTTGCCCTGGTCGTCCAGCATTAAGCCTCGGTTACTCATGTTTTTTTCCTAAATGTTTTTAGCGTACTGTAAATTAATGTAACAGACTTGTGAAGATATGTAAAGGATTGTGAGAAATTTTTTTAAAAGACCTCGCTCTGACACCAGCAACAAAAAAAAATGCAACTGTAGGCAAGCTCTAAACCCTTATATAGTCAGTCTTTCCCACATCTAAAATCTCAAATCTCAAATCTCAAATGGTATGACTGTGGGTAGACTCTGGGCTCCGGAGGGGGGAGGATAGAGTGGAGAGGCACAAAAGTCGATGGTGTATGGCAAATCCAGTCTGGGTTTGACGAAAATTGTGGAACGGAGGAAAAATTTATGCGGGCCAGTCTGGAAATGCGGTGGTTTTATAGCGGTGCGCTGCCAAAATCGATCGGTCAATGGTTTGGAAGCGACAGTCTCGGCGGGTATCTTTCGCCTCCAGAAGAGCGGGAAGACATATATTTGCTAGTACCTAACTGCGACTACTTGGGAGTGAAACTGCGCGGAAAAACCTTAGAGGTAAAGTGGCGTCAGGGAGAGTTGGGGGCGATGCAGTTCGGCAACCGCTGGGAAGGCAAAGCCGAGAAGTGGCTCAAATGGGTTTGTGCCGACACCATCGGACCGATACCGGCGGATATAGTGGCGACAGGAAAGTGGGTAGGAGTCAAGAAGAAGCGAGCGCAGCGTCTTTATCAAGTTTCGGCCCCTGGTGTCCTGATGTCTGTCCCTGTGGAAGCCCCAATTCCCCAAGGTTGCACCGTGGAACTTACTCAGTTGAACATTAACGGCAGCGCGTGGTGGACTTTGGGATTTGAAGCGTTTGGCAGCGAAAGTTGTTTGACAGAAAGCCTGCAAACAGTAGCTAGTTGGACTAGCAAGAGTTATCAGGCGCAAAAGTTGAAAGCTGAGGATTCTTCTGCTTATCCGATTTGGCTGGGCAGCAAGTAATATCAAACCCGGCTTTGATCGTACCTCCTGTATTTTTTAGTCGCCCTCTGCTGGGACGACAGGCAAGTTTAGACGCGGTTTCAACCTCCGAGTCTGGCAGTCCTGGACGCAACTGGCATATATAGTAAGGTGCTCTGCTACCGGAAATCTTCAATAAAGTTTCTATAACGGAGTCTGATATATCCGAGATGTTGCACCATTTTCAATTAGGTTTTTTAGGGGCGGGCTCTCCTGCCCAACCCCTACTCCCCACAAGAAAACTCACTCTTGGCTTCAGTTGCCCGAAAGCCTGCGCGAGCGAGAATGGTGCAAGATGCACCTTAAAAATCGATCGTCCTGTGACAGTTGGCCTTAGTCCGATCTCATCGAGGGGGTTTCTAACTCTTCCCCCTCTCTCCCATTCTCCCCCTCTCCTCTTTTTCCCACTCTGCCAGCAGTTCTGAGAATTTGACAAGCCAAAATCGCCGCCCCAAACCCGTTATCAATATTCACCACACCCACACCAGCCGCACAAGAATTGAGCATAGTTAAAAGAGGAGCAATCCCGCCAAAACTAGCCCCGTAACCTACACTCGTCGGCACAGCAATTACCGGACAATCGGCTAAACCCGCCACCACACTCGCCAAAGCGCCTTCCATACCCGCCACAGCAATCAACACATCAGCATCAGCAATCACGTGCCGGTTGCTCAGCAAGCGGTGAATGCCGGCAACTCCGACATCCCACAAACGCCGCACCTGAAAACCGCAAAGTTCCGCAGTTACTGCCGCTTCTTCGGCTACAGGTAAATCCGCCGTTCCCGCACTGATAATAGTCACAGTACCCGGATGCTGCGGAGTTGGGAAATTAGCAGAAATTGCACAAATTCGAGCTTTTTGGTAGTAGCACAAATCGGGTATTTTTTGCTGCAATTGCTCGAAAACTTCCGGTTCGATTCGCGTCGCCATCACCGCAGAATTTCGCCCGCGCATCGCCTCGATAATTTCAACAATTTGGTCGGGCGTTTTCCCCGGGCCCCAAATTACTTCTGGAAAACCCGTTCTGAGAGTGCGGTGGTGGTCAATTTTGGCAAAATCGCCGACTTGTTCAAAGTCAAAGTGCTTTAATTTATCCAAAGCTGCGATCGGGCTAATATCGCCGGCAGCCACAGATTCGAGTAAATCCTGTAAAATTTTAGGTTCCATGAATATTAGTCAGTTGTCAGTTGTCAGTTGTCAGTTGTTAGTTGTTAGTTGTGATTAGTGAAAAATAACCAATAACAACTAACAAATAACCAGTAACAACTGACTATTCTGCAATTTTCAGCTCGTACAAATTCCAGAAAGCACCGCCGAGGGCACTGTAGCGAATTCCCGAAACGCGATCGCGCACCGCCTCAAAAGTCAGCGGATTCACCATATAAACAAAAGGCACTTGTTCCGCTATAATCCGCTGCGTTTCAGCATAAAGTTCCTTGCGCTTCGCCTCATCGAGTTCCTGGGAAGCTTTCACGTAAAGGTCATCGATTTTCTGCTCCCAGTCGTCAACTTTCCAACCCTTAATCGGCGGTTCTCCGGCTTGCGGGCCCTGGTTGAAACTGTGCAGCGTGCCGTTAACAGACCAAATATTGTAGCCGCTGTGCGGTTCAGTACCTCCCGTAAAACCGCCGAGGTAAGTATCCCAATTCCGCGTCAACCGCAGCTTTTCCACATAAGTGTTAAAACTCAGAAACTGCGTATCAATTTGCATCCCCAGTTTGCCCAAATCTTGCTTAATTTGCGTTGCCATTTGTTCCCGCACTTTTTTACCTGCAGCCATCAACAAAGTAAATCGCACTTTGTTGCCATCAGCATCCAACAATTCGCCGTTGCTATTATACTTGAAACCAGCACTTAACAGTAACTCTTTGGCTTTTTGCCGATCGTAACTGTAAGTTTTCAATCCCTCTTCTGGGGAAAGGTAGAACGGGCTTTGCGGCGGAATTGGGGAATGCAGCGGCGCGCCTAGTCCGCGATAGATATTGTTAGTCATGGCGGATCGGTTGATGCCGTAGGCGATCGCCTGCCGAAATTCCTTAGTCGCGAACCACCGAGATTTAACCGGGTCTACAAACGGCTGATTTTGAGCGTTGCGCCCCTTATTCAAATTGAAACACATAAACACGCTGCCAGTATCCGGCCCGCCGTTGAAGACCGTATATTTGCCGCGTTTTTCCTCCCGTTTCAGCAGCGGGAACACTTCCGGTTCCACATTCAGAGTATCCAAATCGCCCGATCGAAAATTCAGCATTTGATTGTCAGTATTTTCGATAATTTGCCAAACAATTTGCTGGATGTAAGGCTGGACATTTCCCTCAGCATCTTTGCGCCAAAAATACGGATTTCGTTCCAAAACAACGCGCTGATTTGGAGTATAGCTCAGCATTCGGTATTGACCGTTGCCGACAACTTTTTTAGGGTCAGTATCCGTGTTCCAAGTAGTCAGGAATTTAGGCTTGCCGTCTGCATCTGTATTTTCGGCAGCTTCCTGTAAAATATGAGCTGGTAAAATCGGGATTCCCCCAGCATATCTAACAAAAGGAGCAAAGGGTTCTGCAACCGAAAATTCTACGTGGCGGCTGTCGAGTTTTTTGACTTTGGGAAATTGGCCGCTGATGCCAACCCTCAGAATATCTTTCAAACCGCTAGGAATTTTGTCATTGAAATAAATCTTTTCATAGCTGAAGATAATGTCATCCGCAGTCAGGGGTTCCCCGTCCGACCATTTCAACCCCTCTCGCAGGGTGAAGACAATCTTTTTGCCATCTTTAGAAACTTCCCAGGACTCGGCTAAACCGGGTTCTAGCTTCGATGTCAAGCCGTTTTCGTTAATCAATCCCTCGTACATATAGCCAAAAACGCTGTATGCAGATTGATTTAGCGGGTAGTTAAAGGTAGCCGGACCGCTGGGGGTGGGAACGATGAGCCTGTTTGCTAAGTTAGTCGATCGGGCTGGAGTGCACGCAGACAGAGTTATAGTGGCAATTGCCGCCAGTAAAATCGCCAGCCAGCGCAGTCTTGAATGTAGCATCATAGAAATTTTCATATTTTTTTAGTTTACCACCTGCGTGCAACTATGACTGAGATTGTAGCCAACCTAGAAAGTTTTTAGTGATAGAGAAATACTTTGTAATCCCCGCTTCTCGCAAAACATCTTGAACTTCCGGTAGACCAAATTCTTTTGTATTATTGCTCAAAAACGCCTTGACTTCATTAGCGTGTAAGTGTGCGTGATTCAAGATGCAGTGGAGAATCAAATTGTCTGTCGGGTCTTCTTCAATAAAAACTGTATTCAAGCTTTCTCGCAGTGTATCTGCTGTTAGTTCCATCATCTCCACATTGTCAGCCAATAATTCAAGAGCATCATAAAGACGTACTTTAATATTATTGAGCAATCCTTCATTTTCATTCAAAGACTCTTCTACATGGAATAAAAGAGACTTAGCATAAGGCGAAGTAAGATCGCGCTTGAGCTGGCTAATTTGTTTTTTCAGTTCCTCCGCAAAACGGTTGCGGCGCTTGATATCGTCTTCTAAAGCCGAGAGAGCTTCCATGCAGCAAATAGAAGGTATGGCAATGCGGACTGATGTTGGTACACTCAGTAACAAGTTATTGGCATCAGGATCGCGTCCTGTAGCAATACTCATCAAAAAGTTAGTTTCTATATATAAAATCGCCACCAATTTTGACCTCTGACTTTGTTGTTCCACCTGCTAGCAACGGCAGCAAACCGATTGCTGCTATCTGTTCCGATGCTGGTGGAATCTCAGACTTCCAATTATAAGCTAAGTCACGCAACCATGCTTCAATCAGCCTAGTTAGGTATGGCTCAAATATCCGCTGATCGCCTAATTTTGAGTCATAGTAGTGAAGGATGTCAGCCGTTTTTAACGATAAAACAGCTTCAGACAAAACACTGCCGTCCCATTTAAAAACGATTATATTTTCGAGAGTGACAATCATAGCATAAGGAATTACCACCTTTTTTTCTGAGAGTTTTGAGAGGAAATGTTTTATTTGTTTGAGCGCGCGATCGGTAATCCTCTGTTTTGCTGCCTTTTCTTTAGCTTGATTAATTTTGACCTCGATCAGCACGACTATGCGATCGTCCTTATCCAACGCGATAATATCCGCGTCTATGGGTAATTCTACTTCCAAGGTTTCAGTTTGCATGGTTTCAGCCTTCCTAGCGTATAAGTTTAAGTAAATTCAACTTCTACTATCAAACCCGATTTTTATTTTTTGCCCAGCAAAACTACAGCGTAAGCCGCAATTCCTTCTTCTCTACCCACCGGCCCTAACTTTTCGTTGGTAGTAGCTTTGATGCCGATTTGGTCGGGTTTTAATTGTAGGACAGCAGACAGCCGATCGCGCATTTGCTCAATATGCGGTTTCAGCTTTGGACGTTCCGCCACCACCACAGAATCAATATTGCCGATTTCCCAGCCTTTATCTAATATTAACTGATTGACTTGTGCGAGCAATACGAGACTATCAGCACCTTTCCATTTCGGGTCAGTTGGCGGGAAATACAGCCCGATATCTCCTAAGCTGAGAGCTCCGAGCATAGCGTCCATGATAGCGTGGGTGAGTACGTCTGCGTCGCTGTGCCCTAATAAGCCTAATTCGTGGGGAATGTGCACGCCGCCGAGGATGAGGGGGCGTTCGGGAACTAAGCAGTGAATGTCGTAGCCATTGCCGATGCGGATGTTCATGTAAAAATGAGGTTTGGGAAGTATAGCAAAAAACAATTATTTCATATTTGTGAGGAGATAGCTGAAAAATAATGGTCTTGATTTACGGACTTTGCGGTAATTGTAGCAAAGACATACAGATGTCGGTTGGTCAGTCTGTCTTCGACAAAAAAGTTGTCTGGCATCTATCTTATAGCTGTCCTTATTGCTCTGAGGCAATCGAGTTAGATAATACTGATGCTATACCTAACGAAATGAGAAAAGAGATTTTAGCAAAAGAAGGGACTTGGAACTTGATTGTATTGGAAAAAGAACAACGTGCAACAGTTGTAACAAAAATTATGCGTGAGGCTATGTCGTTGTCTTTAGCTGAAGCTATGAAGCTAAAAAAGAAGATGCCTGGTTCTGTTTTTATCGGAACTAAATCTGAGACAAATCGATTAAAACAGCTTTTAGCTGCTGAAGGTTTGAAAGCTGAGATATGCAGAAGTGTTGCAACAATCGGCGTTGCCGATCGAATTGGGCTATGAGTTTGCCCGATCGATCGTATGGGATAACTTGTTCTTTCTACCTTCTCCTATTCTCCCCTTTCCTCCAACCACCGATCGTACAAATCCAGCCGGCGCGATCGAGTTCTTTCAATTTGCTGTTCCCTGCGCCAGCGAGCAATTTCCGCGTGATTACCAGACAGCAAAACATCAGGAACCTTCAATCCCCGAAAATCCGCCGGTCGAGTGTACTGCGGATAATCCAAAAGTCCGTCCTCAAAACTCTCAAATTTCAGCGAATCTTCCTTCGCCACAGTTCCCCGCAGCAATCGCAAAACCCCATTAATCAAAGCCAAAGCCGGAATTTCGCCCCCCGTGAGTACAAAATCCCCCAAAGACACCTCGCGAGTTACCAAGTGCAGCACTCGATCGTCCACACCCTCATAATGACCGCAAATCAACACCAACTGATCGCGATCGGCCGCCAACTCCCGAAACATCACCTGCTGCATCGGTTCCCCCTGGGGAGTCAGCAAAATCACCTCCCGCCTCGGCAAAACCGGCAGCGACTCCACCGCAGCAAAAATCGGTTCCGGCTTCATCAACATCCCCACTCCGCCACCGTAAGGCTCATCATCGACTCGCTGGTGCTTGTCTGTGGTAAAATTGCGGGGATTGACAAAATTCACCTCGGCAATATTTTTAGCTAAGGCTTTAGCCATCAGTCCAGACTCTAGGGGAGCCCGGAAAAATTCTGGAAATAGGGTAACAACGTCAAATCGCACAATTATTGGAATTTTATTGATACATCACCTCTAGTTTGACCCTTAGAGGCAGATCGGTTTTCAGTAATTGCTTTATTCTTTATAATTTCTTATAATTTCTGAGAATTTTTGCAAGTTAAATTCTCTTCCTTTGTCGGCGGACTAGTTTTGTACAACAATCATCAGTTTTTCATGACAGCGACTGCAAGCAAACTCGCCGCCAAACAACTGCGGTATCGCGCGATCGGCGATCGCACGATACCGCACCAACAAATATTTATTCTTAAAAAGCCCTATTCTACCCACAGCCACGGCAAAATTGAATTTCACATCCAACAGAGGAAGACACACCATGCAGCAGCTGACATCTCAAGCCCTCGAACACAATATTCCCCAGCGCACAAAAACCTCGATTATGGTCATCGGGGGAGCCGAAGACAAAGTTCACGGGCGAGAGATTTTGAATACCTTTTTTTGCCGTGCTGGGGGTGCAAACGCTCGGCTGGCGATCGTTCCCTGCGCTTCGCGAGATCCCGAAGGAATTAGCAACCGCTACCGCACAATATTTGAGGAAATGGGCGTTAGCGCAGTCAAAGTAATGGACATCCGCGAACGCGAACAAGGCGAAAACCCCGTCTGGAAAGATTATTTAGAAGACTGTACGGGCGTATTCATCACAGGTGGCGACCAACTGCGGCTCTGCGGGCTGCTGGCGGACACCCCGCTGATGGAGAAAATTCGCAAAGAAACTCTCGAAGGCAAGATTACCCTCGCCGGTACCAGCGCGGGTGCTGCGGTGATGGGATATCACATGATTGCAGGCGGGGGGAGTGGCGCGCCGCCGAACCGCTCTTTAGTAGACATGGCAAACGGACTTAACATTATTCCCGAGATCATCGTAGACCAGCATTTTCACAACCGCAACCGCATGGCTCGCTTGCTGTCGGCTGTGGCTTGCCATCCCGATCGCCTCGCTATTGGTATTGACGAAGACACCTGCGCTTTGTTTGAGGGAGACGATACTATGAAAATTCTCGGTAAAGGCACTGTGACTATTGTTGATTCTCGGGAAAATTTTTATACCAATGAGTCTATGGTAGGAGCCACAGAACCCTTAAGTCTCTTCAATATGCGCTTGCACGTTCTATGTCACGGAGATTGCTACAATATGCCCCTAGGCAAACCAATGCCATCAGGAGCGTGTTCCGAGTCGGGCTGGCCCCCCGAATGCCGTACAGCCAACTAACGTAGAACATCTCTTGTTATTGATTCGGCAGAAACTAGGCGGCATTCCGGCCGAATCATGGATAAAACAATAGAATAGATTCCGAAGCAGCCACGGGCCGACGCCAAGAGGCCGAGCCACAGAAGATTCTAGCTTCGGGCTTCGATCGGGCTTTGAGTTTTTGCTAGCCATTGACCTGTACTTGTTTTTAGCAGATCGCAGGGGCATGAATTTTCAATTGGGTAGCCCATAACTGGAAATTCACTCCCAAACTGTTCGCAGCGAACAGTCGATCGAGCGATCTAGATCGAAATTGAATAAATGCTCCCATTATCTATAAGATTTCGCGCCCCATACCCCTCTAACAGCCATGAAAATACTTAAAATCCAGACCTTACGCGGCCCCAACTACTGGAGCATCCGACGCCAGAAACTCGTTCTGATGCGTCTGGATTTAGAGGAGTGGGCAGATAAAACCACATCTGAAATTCCTGGCTTCTATGAAGGGTTGATCGCCACACTTCCGAGTTTGAACGACCATCACTGTTCTCCAGGTCATCAGGGAGGATTCCTGCAACGGGTCAGAGAAGGCACAATGATGGGACACGTAATCGAACACGTCGCCCTAGAACTTCAGCAAATGGCAGGAATGCCCGTCGGGTTCGGCCGCACCCGCGAGACTGCTACCCCAGGCATTTACCAAGTAGTAATTGAATATCAAAACGAACAAGCAGGTCGCTATGCCGCCCGGGCGGGGGTACGGATGTGCCAAAGCATTGCCGAGACTGGAACTTATCCACCAGCAGAATTAGTCCAAGATTTGAGAGACCTGAGAGAGTTTGCTGCGTCGGCGGCACTCGGGCCGAGTACGGAAACACTGATCAAGGAAGCAGAAGCGCGCGGCATTCCTTGGATGCCTTTGAGCGCCCGGTTTATGATTCAACTCGGCTACGGGGTTCACCAAAAGCGGATTCAGGCAACTCTGAGCAACCGCACGGGAGTTTTGGGGGTAGAACTTGCCTGCGACAAGGAAGGGACCAAAAATATCCTCCGCAGCGCGGGCGTGCCGGTTCCCAGAGGGACGGTGATTCATTATTTGGACGAACTGCAAGGGGCGATCGAAGATGTCGGCGGTTATCCGATCGTCCTCAAACCCCTAGACGGCAACCACGGCCGCGGCATTACGATCGACATCAATTCCTGGGAAGCAGCAGAAGAAGCCTACGATTTAGCCAGCGCGGCATCAAAAACAAAAAGCGTGATCGTCGAGCGCTATTACGTCGGTCGCGACCACAGAGTATTGGTAGTCAACGGGCAAGTCATAGCAGTCGCAGAACGAGTCCCCGCTAACGTCGTAGGTAACGGCAGGTCTACAGTAGAACAGCTTATTGAAGAAGTAAACCGCGACCCGCAGCGAGGAGACGGACACGACAACGTGCTCACCCGGATCACGATCGACAAACTGTCCCTGGATTTGCTGGAAAAACAAGGATACGCGATGGACTCCGTAGTGCCGACCGGGGAAAGAGTATTTTTGCGCGCGACAGCAAACTTGAGTACCGGTGGCATTGCAGTCGATCGCACCGACGAAATCCACCCGGAAAACGTCTGGCTGTTTTCCAGAGTCGCCAAAATTATCGGTTTGGACATCGCCGGCATTGACGTAGTAACTCCCGACATCTCCCAACCCCTGCGCGATGTCAACGGCGTCATCGTCGAAGTCAACGCAGCACCGGGTTTCAGAATGCACGTCGCCCCGAGTCAGGGTTTGCCCCGCAACGTCGCCGGCGCCGTCTTCGATATGCTTTTCCCCTCGCCTCAACCCAGCCGGGTGCCGATTTTAGCGGTAACGGGAACCAACGGCAAAACTACAACCACTCGCCTGCTTGCCCACATTATCAAGCAGACCGGTCAGATTACCGGCTACACGACTACCGACGGCACTTACATCGGCGATTATTTGGTAGAAAGCGGAGATAATACCGGGCCGCAGAGTGCTCAATTGATTTTGTCTGACCCGACGGTAGAAGTAGCGGTGCTGGAAACGGCTAGAGGCGGAATTTTGCGATCGGGCCTGGGCTTCGATCAGTGCGATGTCGGCGTCGTCTTGAACGTCGCAGCCGATCACTTGGGAATTGGCGACATCGACACCGTGGAACAACTGGCCAAACTCAAGAGCGTCCTCGTCGAGTCGGTAATGCCCAAAGGCTATGCAGTTTTGAATGCAGACGACCCGCTGGTATCACAAATGGCGCAGCGTGTCAAGGCTCAAATTGCCTATTTTTCGATGAACCCGGACAACGAACTGGTTGCCAGACATACCGCTGCGGGCGGGCTGGCAGCGATTTACGAAAATGGGTATTTGTCGATTTTGAAAAGCGATTGGACGCTGAGAATTGAGCAGGCTGTGAACGTGCCGCTGACGATGGGCGGGCGGGCGCCGTTTATGATTGCCAATGCTTTAGCAGCTTGTTTGGCAGCTTTTGCCCAAGGAGTGAAAATAGAAGACATTCGCGCTGCTTTGTCCAGCTTCCAAGCATCCGTCGGTCAAACTCCCGGACGGATGAATTTGTTTAAATTGGGCAGCTATCACGCTTTGCTCGACTACGCCCACAACCCCCACAGCTACAAAGCTTTGGGCAGTTTCGTGCTGAATTGGCCGGGACGGCGGATCGGGGTAGTAGGTGCGCCCGGAGACCGGCGAGATGAAGATTTTGTCACGCTGGGCAAACTTTCGGCCGAGATGTTCGATCGCATTATTGTAAAGGAAGATAGCGATCGGCGCGGGCGTGAACCCGGTGTTGTGGCACAGTTAATTTGCCAGGGAATTGCAGAGGCAATTTCTGCTGGAACCGCAAAGAAATCTCAAGTTGAATACGAGTTGATTCTCGACGAAACAACAGCAGTTAACAAAGCTTTAGACGAGGCGGACGCCGGCAGTTTGGTAGTGATTTTACCTGAAAGTGTCAACAAAGCTTTGAGTTTAATTGAAGCCCGGAAACCGATTAAGGAATCTGTGGCAGTGCAAAATGGTTTAGATCGATCGAAGTTGCAGGAAAGTTTTAAACCGACTGTGGTAAATCAAGGCTAAATTTTTAAGTTTCATTTAATAAATAGGTTGGGTTGAACTTTGAGGAAACCCAACCTATTTGTTTAACGAGTCAGAAAATATCGCCTCCAACTAGCAGATAAAAGCGGGCATAAAGCAATTTCTGAAGAAGCACCCACCGCTTCAATCTACGGGCTTAATTGAATCTACTTTCAACTCTGCTGTGGAATTATTCAAATGACTGTATCTCGGTTTTCCCCTGGGTTTCGGCTGTAAATTCCCCTCTATTTTTTGTTGCTTGACCAGTTTTTGAACTAAGCTTTTATATCATGTCCGGTCGATTACTATAATATACGTAGGTTGGGTTAAACGCCGCTTCGATCGACAAGGTATGTGGGCTGCAACCCTGATTCGGTCTATCTCAATAGCCTCTTTGTCACTCCCCCAGGGCGTCAACCTGCCCTTGGGAGATTTTCGCTGCTCAAAGAATGAAGCAACTGGATATGAGATGAAACTGAGCAGGAGTTTTCTCCAGGCTAATTTAGATTGCTGAATCTTTAGCCTGTACGATCGCCCTTAACCCCTGTTCCACCCATATAATACTTGAGGGTGGCGTGAGTTATTGGTTCCCGGAGCGAAAATTAGATCGGCAAATTAACTAAAAATATGAACAGTAAAGTGTCGGCAGTCATCTAAACTAATTTTGATCGCCCTCAAAACGACTTGATACTATGTGGGACAAAATTGTCGCGCACATCTCTGAAACAAGCGGAGAAACATTTTCTCTTGACAACCGCCGTTCAGTCAGCGGCGGCTGCATCAATCAAGGCTATGCTATCAGCAGCAGTTCCCGCACTTATTTCGCGAAAATCAATCAAGCTTCCCAAATTGCGATGTTTCAAGCCGAGGCTTTGGGTTTGCAGCAAATGCGCGCAACCCAGACGATTCGAGTACCTGAGCCGATTTGCTGGGGAACTGAGGGGAATTCAGCTTATATTGTGTTGGAATGGTTGGATTTGGGAGGACGCGGGGGCGATAAAGTTTGGGAAGAAATGGGTCGGAAACTCGCCGAAATGCACAAATACACCCCCCCCAGCCCCCCCTTGCTAAGGGGTGGAGAAGAGGCTAATTCTACTTTGCTGAGGGGAGTTTTTGGGTGGGATAGGAATAATACGATCGGCTCAACGGTGCAAATCAATAGTTGGACGGCAAATTGGGCAGAATTTTGGGCAGAACATCGAATTGGTTATCAGTTAAAATTGGCTAAGCGTCGGGGCGGCCATTTTCCGCAAGCGGAACGTTTATTAGATGTGATTCCTGAATTGTTAGCGGGTTATGAACCTCAACCCTCGCTAGTTCACGGGGATTTGTGGGGGGGAAATGCGAGGGTGACATCTGCGGGAGAACCGGTCATTTTTGACCCGGCCACTTATTTTGGAGATAGAGAAGTTGATATCGCGATGACGGAGTTATTTGGCGGGTTTGCGCCGCAGTTTTATCGAGGATACAATCAGGTTTGGCCGTTGGATGGAGGCTACGAGCAGCGCAAAACTTTATATAATCTATATCACATTTTGAATCATTTTAATTTGTTTGGTGGAAGTTATGAGTCGCAGGCGAATCAGATGATTAATAGAATCTGCGGTTAGAAATAGGGATTTGTTTCTTTCTAACCGCCGCAGATGAACGCAGGTAAACGCAGATGTAAGGTTTATCTGCGATCGTTGCCGCTTTATTTTTGCTTAGCTGTTGCTTTTTTCTTCGCCTCTTTCTCGGCTTTTTTAGCCGCTTTTTCAGCTTCAAGTTTGGCGATTCTTGCTTGCTCTTTTTCTTCGGCTATTTTATCCAGATAGTAGTGGTAATCTCCCAAATAAGTGCGAAACTCTCCATCCCGGATTTCGACTATTTTGTTGGCGACTTGGGAAATGAAATAGCGATCGTGCGACACGATAATTACGGTACCGTCATAATTCTGAATCGCCTCTTCCATCATCTCTTTCGCCGGAATGTCGAGGTGATTTGTCGGTTCGTCCAAAATCAGCAAATTCACGGGAGTCAACAGCATTTTGGCCAAAGCTAAGCGGGCTTTTTCGCCGCCGCTTAAAGCGCCAACCTGTTTAAATACTGTTTCGCCCGTAAATAAGAAACGGCCCAACAAAGTCCGAACTTCTTCATTTTTCCAGTCGGGAACTTCGTCGTGAATCGTTTGCATCACGGTTTTATTCAAATCTAAGGCCTCTGCCTGATTCTGTTCAAAGTAACCGGGGATGACGTTGTGACCTCCTAATTTGACCGTACCTTCAGTCGGCTTTTCCAAGCCCATAATCATCCGCAGCAGGGTTGATTTGCCCGCGCCGTTGGGGCCGAGAAAGGCAATGCGATCGCCCCTTTCAATTAATAAGTCGGCTCCCAAGAATAGGATTTTGTCGCCGTAGGTGTGCACCAAATCTTCGATTATTGCTACTTCGCGGCCGCTGCGGGGTGCGGGGGGAAAGCGGAAATGCAAAGTTTTTAATCCGCCGGTGGGGGCTTCGATGCGTTCGATTTTGTCTAACTGTTTTTCGCGGCTTTTGGCTTGGGTGCTGCGAGTGGCGCTGGCGCGGAATTTTTCTACGAATGCTTGCTGTTTTTCGAGTTCTTTTTGCTGGCTTTCGTAGGCGCTGAGTTGGGCTTCTCTGGCTTCTGCTTTTTGCAGCAGGTAGGAGGAGTAGTTGCCGAGGTAGGTGGTGGAAACGCCGCGTTCTGTTTCGACGATTTGGGTGCAAAGCCGATCGAGAAATTCGCGGTCGTGGGATACGATTACCATCGGGGTTGTCAGCCCTTTGAGGTAAACTTCCAGCCATTCAATGGTTTCTAAGTCGAGGTGGTTGGTAGGTTCGTCTAGCAGCAGGATGTCGGGTTTTTGGAGGAGAATTTTGCCCAAACTCATCCGCATTTGCCAGCCGCCGCTGAAGGCGCTGACTAATCGATCGCCGTCTTCGGGTTCAAATCCAATTTCGGGAAGAATTTTTTCGATTTGGGCTTCTAAACCGTAGCCGTTTAAGCCTTCAAATTGCCGTTGCAGCCGATCCATTTTGTGGATCAGTTCGTCGAGATTTTCTGGGGTGGAGGTTTCCAAGTCTCGATGCACTTGCATCAGGGATTCGTGGACTTCGTTGGCTTCGCTGAAGGCGCGCCAAAATTCTTCTCTGACGGTGCGAGTCGGATCTACTTCAAATTCTTGGGAGAGGTAGGCAATGTGTAAGCTGGCGGGGCGAATGACTTCGCCTGCGGTGGGTTCGATTTCGCCGGCGATGATTTTGAGTTGGGTGGATTTGCCGGCACCGTTGACGCCTACTAAGCCGATGCGATCGCCTGGCTTGACTTCCCAGGTGACATCTTTGAGTACGACGCCTGTGGGGTAAATTTTACTGATGTGTTCGAGTCGCAGCATTGTTGTGGGGACTGGGGAAGGGCTGGTTTAGCGGCGGATGGGATGCCGGCGCTGAGGTCGAGTTAATCTTAACAAATTTTAATTATATTTAGCGTATTGCTGGATTTAGATTTGGTGGGACTTACGCGCAGAAACCGGGTTTCTATGAAAAATCCCAGATTCTGGGCTAGAGATATAGGAAGAAACCGGGTTTCTGGCCTCGATGCGGGTTCACAACTATTTGGGCGGGGCGATCCTCTTCGAGGGCTTCGCTAACGGGCGATCGTGTTTTTTCAGATTGATTTTCTCGGATAATGGTTGAGACTTCTGCTGACTATAATAGTCAGTGTCAAGCTTGAAAGCACAAGATAGCGTTCGTGCCAGCAAGAGACATCGACCGTCAAGTTGTCAAACAGGCTCTCATTAAGGCTGGCCGGACAATTACCCGCGATCCGTATCCCTTGGCTTGGGCGAAGAGAAACCTATCGATATTGGTGCCGAACAGCTATTAGCTGCTGAGAACAACGATCGCAAGATAGCCGTTGATTTTAAAAGTGCGATCGGAGAGTCTATAATTGCAGATTTAGAGCCAGCTTTGGGTCAATATACTCTTTACTGTGACATCTTAAAATGGACGGCATCCCGGGGGGGCGACAAAGATAGCCAAGAACTAGACCGGATGTGAATTGCAGCCCTCATCCCCCGTTGATAAAAACAGCGTTTCTGAGGGGTTAATGCCATTTTGCTGGACTAATTACTGTCTGCGAGTTTTTAGCTGCTTTTGTACTCAGCAAGTTAGCAGAAAGATAATTGGGAATTAGCCATCAGTCATCACTAATGTATAATTGCGAATTGCTGAGAGTTATAGTGTTTTTGAGATAGACACAGACGAAATTGATATGTTGCTAAGCTGTATCTGGCAACAAAAAAAGCTTATAATCAACATTAAAAGCCGCAGCCTGTCAAGAGGTGTTGGAAAATTTATGTGTGTCAACTTAGGGCATATCCTGCACGAAAGCTACAAAATCATCGCTTTGTTGGGAGAGGGAGGGTTTGCTAGAACCTACACGGCTGCACAAATAAACAAACCTAATAATCCTCTGTGCGTTGTTAAGGAAATTCCTTTTCCCCCATCGAACGATCCGCGCGTCTTGGAGAGGGCAAGGAAGCGATTTGAAAGGGAGGCTAGCGCTTTGCGCCTTCTCGGCAAAAACTCGCGCATTCCCGAATTATTCGATAGTTTTGAAGAAAACGATTATTTTTACTTAGTTCAAGAATATATTGAAGGACATCGGCTCAGTCAAGAACTCACTGCGGGCGATCGGTGGAACGAGCAAAAAACTGTTGCTTTGTTGCGGGAAGTTTTGGAAATATTAAAATCAGTCCACCAACAAAATATTATTCACCGCGATATTACACCTTCTAACTTAATTAGGCGCAAAACCGATCGAAAAATTGTTTTAATTGATTTTGGTGCAGTCAGAGAAATCAGCACTTTTACCTCCAACTCTACAGGTGAAATATTCACCTCGCAGGCGATCGGCACCAGCGGTTATATGCCTGCCGAACAATACAAGCCGCAGTCTCTCCCGCAACCATACAATGATATTTATGCAGTAGGAATTATCGCGATTCAAGTTCTCACCGGGCGGCGTCCCACCAATCTGCCGCAAGACCCCGAAACTGGTGAAATTGTCTGGGATTATTTAACATCTGAACCGATTAGCGACAAGCTCAAAAATATCTTAACCCAGATGGTGCGTTTCCACTTTCAAGACCGCTACCAATCGGTTGATGAAGTTTTGCAAGATTTGGATTTGCCGATCGTCCCAGGGCCCGAGTTACCCAAAACTTCGCGGAAGTTGCGATCGGGCTTTCGCTGGCTGCTGTTAGCTGTTGCGGGAATTGCGGCTTGTGGGGCGATCGTACTTTTAATCCCCAGAATTTCCACCCTAATCCCCAGAAATTCCCCGCAACCAACGCTGCCTACCCCCTCTCCAGATGGTGTAAGTTCCGGCGAAAAACTCTTAGTGCAAACCTCCGCCCTTTGGTCAAAACAAAGGGGAATTAATGAGTTTGCCGACTCCAATTATCCCGCAGCTTTAAAATTGCTCAAACAGTCTTGGCGGGAAGACCGCAGAGATCCAGAAACTTTAATTTACATCAACAATGCTCTGCTGAAGGCAATAAATGCAGAATATTACACGATCGCAATTGTTGTTCCCATTCGCAGAAATCTGGACGGCAGCATCCTCAACGCAAATTTAGCCGAAGAACTGCTGCGCGGCATTGCTCAAGCTCAAACCGAAGTTAATTTAAGTCTCATCAAACCCAATGACAGCAGCAATAAAGATTTTCCCGGTCAAGGATTTCTAGAACCAAAAAGTCTTAGAAAAAAAGGTCTCAAAGTCATCATTGCTGATGACGGAAATATTAAAGCCTACGCCGTTCAAAGGGCTACTTCACTGGTCGCCCAGCCCGATATTCTAGCAGTCATCGGACACTACACCAGCGACATGACTGTGGAAACAGTAGATATTTACAATCAAAATCAACTCGTCGCCCTTTCTCCGGGAAGCACAACAGAAGAACTGACGCGCAAACCTCGAAAATATTTCTTTCGGACGGCTCCGACAACTAGCATAGAAGCTGAAGCTTTAGTAAATCAACTGATAGGAGTCGGCGAGAAAAAAGTCGCAGTATTTTACAATCCCAACAGTCCGTTCAGCGCTTCTTTGTGGGAAGAATTCAAAAAGCAATTTGAAGCTAAAGGAGGCACGACTTTTAGAATCAGTAATTATTACGACTTATCTAAAAATAATTTTAACGCCGAAGCCGCAATCAAAGAAGTTGAGAAAGCAGGAAAAACAGCCTTACTTGTCATTCCCGACGGTCAAGTCACTAATTCCCTGGAAAATGCGATCGAAATGATAAAAGCTAACGGCGATCGCAATTGGATTGTCGGGCCCTGGACTCTGTACGAGCCGAGAACGCTAGAAGTAGCAAAACAGCTAAAGTCTATTAAAAAACTGGGAATATCCCTATTTTGGCATCCGCTAGCAAGCTTTGACAAAAAGTTTCCTGTCAACGCTGCAAAGTTGTGGGGAGGCCCGGTCAATACTCGATCGGCTTTAACCTACGATGCTGCTCGGACGCTGATTAAAGCCCTAGAAATGCAGCCAGAACCCAGCCGCGAAGGAATGCAACAAACCTTAGCAGATCCAAATTTTAAAGCCGAGGGAGCCACGGGTATAATTGAGTTTGACCCGAAGACTGGAAATCGGAAAAACCCTCCTAAACGAGTGGCGCATATTGTACCCTGTTCTACAGCAATATATGGCGTTACCTTTGTGCCTATCGAATTTCCCACAGCCGCAGCCGCAGGTTTAAAGTGCGATTGAATTGATATCTTGTGGCATTCTCAACCAACCTGTAGGGGCGGGTTTTACCAACCATAATTGCCTAAAATGAATAATTTCATAAACCCGACCCCGCGCCACGGTAAATCGCTATTGCGACTATCGCGATCGGTGCAGCATATCAATTTATTGGATATATTAAACAAGGCTAGTTTTTTTATAGAAACCCTTATGACTGTCAATCTCGCTCCCTGCCACGATTCTAGTCTCAAACCTGAAGCCCAAAATATCTCAGCACTCAAACAAGTCTTGCAGACAATTGATGCCGATAGCTGTCCGGGTTCCTACAACTTCCATATGCACACAGTGTACTCCGACGGGCGTTTGCAGCCAGAGAAATTGATGGAACAAGCCATAGCCGGGGGTCTCAAAGGCTTAGCTATTACAGACCACCATTGCACCAAAGGCTACGCTCAAGCTCAAATTTGGTTGGATAATTGGAAATCCAACAATCCCGACAGTAATGTCACAGTACCAAGTCTCTGGACAGGCGCTGAAATTAATGCCGAATTGCTCAACAATGACGTACACATTCTCGGTTATGGCTTCGATCCGCAACATCCCATTATCAAACCATACTTGCGACGCGATCGGGGTATAGTCGGTAGCGATAATTATCCAGCATCAAAGGTAATTAATGCTATTCAGGAAGCAGGAGGTTTAGCAGTTCTCGCCCATCCTTGCCGCTATCGTTCTACCGCAGATAAATTAATCCCAGAAGCCGCTCGTTTAGGAATTGACGGGGTAGAAATCTACTATGCCTACGGTAATCCTATTCCTTGGAAACCGAGTCCAATACAAACTGCTTTAGTCAAAGATTTAGCAGAAACTTATGGTTTGCTGGGAACTTGCGGAACGGACTCTCACGGGCTGAGTATTCTAGTCCGAATCTAGATATTTCGGGAATTGGGCATTGGGCATCGGGCATCGGTTATTGGTTATTAGTTATTATCACGAACAACTAACAACCAACAAATAACAACTCACAACTCACAACTAACTAATGACTTCTTCCTTCTTCTCTATCAAATCTAGCAAGTTGAAACCTGTCTACCGTTCTGGGAACAACTGACAGGCCCTGTTAGTTGGCTGATTGGCCCAATCCAAGCGAGAATTCCCAAACCGATCCATCCAACCTTCCAAATAAGCCCGGTTAGCCTTTTTTTCCTCATAATCCGATGTATTCATTGGATGAGGTGCTAAACCCAAAATAGTCGCCGTCGTCACGCAAAACATCGACTTCTGAAAACTCTGGCAAATTTGCACCCGCAGGTCGTCTTCACCCCGACAGCTACTGCGATAAATTTCGTGCAAATAATCCGGCAGAAAATGGCGCATATCTTGCATCAATTGAGTTGGCGGAACCCCTGCACCTCCAATCGGTAAAGGGTCAGCAAACAAAGCCCCGTAGGCAAATTCTTTTTGTTCTTCCGGGATTTGATGAGCTTGAGCGTTGTATGAAACTGTGCCAAAAAACGCAGTGCCCCGAAAGAAAACAGCCTCTACATAAGGCACGGCTACATCTGGTAAAAATGTCAAATTAGCCGTCGCTGGCAGTATATCGTAGACTTGAGGGCCAATCTTGACGCTGTAGGTAATCGGCAGGCTGGCTGCGGCGACTAAACCGGCTTTGATAAAATCAACTACATCAGAAATAGACTTAGTTTCTCCTCGATCGTAGGAATCAGATAAGTCGATAAACAAATCGCTCATTACCCGCCAAAACTGACCGAGACCGCTGTAGTAAGCCAGCATCCGCACTTGTTCCGGCAAAAACTCAGGAAATGCTTTGTGTAGTCCTTGCATGAAAAAATTGCCTTTCAATTTAGCCGCGATCGCCTTTTCGACTAAAATGCTAAATTCCGGGGAATCCAAATAACTGTCCATACCGCCCCCGCCGTGCCAAAGCATTGTTCTCATGCAATACTCCGCATACTCAAAATTAATGCGATCGTGCCACAAATAGCGCATTAACTTCGGCAGAGTGACTTCCCCATTGAAATATTTAAAAAACGGAAAAAGCACTAAAAACTGTTCTTCTGCAATATAATTGAGATTGCGAGAATAGGCATCGAGAACCACACCGTAACTTTTGAGAATGCCGACAACTTCTACTACATTTTCCGCCGATTCAGGCAGCAAAGCTTTGCCTGATTCCAAGATGTCAATGTATGCGGATAGGGGATGAGAAGATGGTTTTAATACGGTACTTGTCATCTGGATTCAGCCTGAATTTAATAACTATTTTCTTACTGCTTATAGCTCTGGTATTATATCATTTTTAGCAAGGTTTGCTACCTAAAAACACAAATATTTACTTTGTTTTGATATAATAAACATACCTACTCTCCCAGACGTACTCTATATCGACAAAAGTGGGTTGTTTAGGTTTCTGGGGGCGCGTTTGTTTGTAGTGAGGAATGCAAGTCATCATACAATTCTGAGGACTGTCATACTCACTACAAACGAATTGGAGTGCGGTCGCTCGACCGGAGATCCTATCAGTCTAAGTTTTGAGCAATCACTTTAACTTGGGGTGGCACATTAGCTGCCATTGCGATCGCAGTTTTCTCGCTCAAAGCAACTAAAACTCCCGGCTGCACTCCCATGATTGCAATAATTATTGCTAAAACCAGCGAAGGAATGCGATCGTCCCAGCGGACTTGCGGCAAATTTTCCACCAAATCCGAAAGGCGGCCGAAAAAGGCGCGGTTGACCATAATTAAAAAGTAAACTGAAGTTAAACCAGTGCCGATCATGCAGAGCAAAGTTTGCACGGGAAACACTGGCAAACTGCCCCGAAACATCAAAAATTCAGCAATAAATCCAGCCAAACCCGGAATGCCGGCACTAGCCATCACGCCCAGAATCATTAAACTGCCAATCATTGGCAAACCGCGATCGGGATTGAACAAACCTTTGAGTACATCGATGTTGCGGGTGCCGGATTTTTTGTAAACAACGCCGACACTCAAAAATAGCAGCGCCGAAATTAAACCGTGGCTAACCATTTGCAAAACTGTTCCCAGCATACTAATCGGAGTAGCTGCGGCGCTAGCTAACAAAATGTAGCCCATGTGAGCGATCGAACTGTAAGCTACAATTTTTTTCATATCTTTTTGGGCGATCGCGCAACTCGCCCCGTAAAGCACGCTTACCACCGCCCAACTCGCCAAAGTCGGGGCCGCCACCGCCCACGCATCTGGAAACAAACCCAAACCAAAGCGCAGCATTCCGTAAGTTCCCAGCTTCAAAAGCACCCCCGCCAGCAGCACCGAAACCGGCGTCGAAGCTTCTACGTGAGCATCCGGCAGCCAAGTATGAAAAGGCACCAAAGGCATCTTAATTCCAAAAGCCAGCAACACCCCTGCCAGCAAAACAATTTGCCTGACCAAAGGCAATGGCAATCCTCCTTGCAAATGCGATGCGCCCGCTGCACCCACCATATCGAAACTAGAAGCACCGCTAAGCCAACCAGTGCCCAAGAAAGCAGCCAGGAGCACAATTCCCGAAAATGCAGTATAGATTAAAAACTTAGTAGCAGCATAACCCCGGCGCTCGCCTCCCCAAATAGCAATTAACAGGTACAGCGGAATCAATTCTACCTCAAAAAACAGGAAAAACAGCAGCAAATTCTGAGATAAAAAAGCCCCTGTTACGCCGCCTGTAATTAACAGAATCAAAGAATAATAAAGTCGAGGTCTGCGGATAGACTCATCCGTAGCGTAAATAGCTACCCCTGTCAGCAGAGTATTTAAAATTACCAAAGGCAGAGCCAAACCATCAACGCCGAGGTTGTAATTCAATCCCAAAACATCTATCCAAGGAATAAATTCCGAAAACTGCAACTGACTGGTACTGGCATCAAACTGAACTGCCAAAATCACCGAGAGAATAAAAGTTAGACCCGCAATGGCGATCGCGACATTCCGAACTATTTTAGAACTAATCGCACCGGGCCAGAGTCCAATCAGAGCCGCCGCCAAAATAGGTATCCAGATTAAAGCACTGAGCATCAATTAAAACTTTCCTTTGTTACACAGTATTTAGAGCTATATTTAACATTAACGCAAAGCAACTACATATAAAAGCGATCGGCTGATTTTCTTGTTAACATAGATTCAAATGTCTCTGGAATCCTCCTATGACCTCAAGTCTTACAGATCGAGAAGATTTGCAAATTAAATCCGGTTCTCCTTCCACCCGCCTAACAGTTGCCGACTTGGAACAACTGCAAGGTATACTCTGCGAAGCGCATCTAGACTACCAATTAGAACTCGTAGACGGGAAGATTATCATTATGGGCCCATCAGACATTGTATCGAGCGAAATTGGGGCAGAGTTTGGCAGACTTTTACTAAACTGGGTCAAACCCCGCAAACTCGGACGAGTATTTGAGTCCAGCGGCGGGTTTATTCTCCCCAATTCAAATGTTACAGCCCCCGATGTTTCTTTTGTGACAGCCGATCGCCTCAAACAAAGTAAAAGGTATTTTGCCGAACTCGTTCCCGACTTAGTTGTAGAAATCAAATCTCAGTCCGATCGCCTCAAACCCCTGCGAGAAAAAATTTTATCATTTATCGAACTCGGAGCAAAAGTAGGAATATTAATCGACCCAGACAAGCGCACAATAACAATTTATACTCCCCAAGCAGAGCCAGTGGTATTGAGAGACGGCGACATGATTTCAATTCCCGAACTTTTGCCCGGTTGGGAAGTCGCGGTTACAGAATTGTGGCCCATCGATTTTGAGTAAAATTAGATAAAAAAGCAGACAAACCCAGAATCAAATCATCTGCGTTCATCTGCCCTCATCCGCCCTCATCAGCGGTTTAAAATTAAATAACATCAGACAAAAAGCAGACAAACCCCGAAAAATTCATCTGCAAACCTCTACAGTTTAAAACTGCCAAATAATCAACGCCAGCAACACAGCAACCCCCGCCGCAATAGTCAACACATAAAACTGCGACTGACCGGTGCCGCTGTACTTCAACCCTTCGCCGCTGAAAATTGTCGCCAAACCGAACAAATTAACCGCCCCGTCTACCAAATACCTGTCAGTCCAAGCGCTGATTTTAGAAATAGAAGCCACAGCCCAAACGACAGTCAAGCGGTAAACTCGATCGATATAAAAATCGTAAGCAAACAAATCCTGCAACGCCGGCACCGGCAGCCGTACCGGTCGAGGTAAAACCCCGTACCAATAAATTGCCACCCCAACCGCAACGCCCATCAATCCAGATAACATTAACAGCGGCGTATTCAGCGTCTTCAAAAGTAAATTTAAAGCATCAATATCTCCCGTTTCCACCCAAGGCCCGCTCCAACTAATTAACAGTTGCCACTTCTGCAACATCCAAGGCACTAACAGCCCGATCGCCGTCAAAGTTACCATTGGCAAAGCCATCTGCCAAGCGGCTTCCGGAGCTCTGCGAGTTTTAGGCTGCGGTTTTCCCACAAACACTAAACCGAATATGCGAGTTAAATTTAGCGCTGTCAAACAGTTAACTAAAAGCAGCACTATTACCAGCCACAAAGGCACCGTCCAAAAACCGTTGAGCCAGCGCCGCATCGCCCAAAAGTTGCCCAGAGGCAACAGCGCTACCATGCCCGCAGCGCCTACTAAATAAGCGGTAGTCGTGGCAGGCATCTTCGACCACAACCCACCCATTTCTGTTAAATCTTGAGTGTTAGTTGTGGTAATAATTGACCCTACGCTCATGAATAATAAGCCCTTGGCGATCGAGTGTACGAACAGCAACAGCAAAGCAATGTCAACTTGATTTAGCCCCACTGCGATAAACACCAAACCCAAAGAAGCGCTGGTAGAATGCGATAGTGCTCTTTTGATGTCGATTTGGGCGATCGCCACCAAGGAAGCGCCAACCGCCGTCACCGCACCCAAAACCACCAGCACCGCATCCGTCACGGGCGACAGCGCTAAAACAGGCTGAAGTTTAATCAAAACATAAGCCCCAGCGCCCACAACTACCGTATTCCGCATAATCGAAGCCGGGTTTGGCCCTTCCATCGCCTCGTCGAGCCACAAATGGAAGGGAAATTGAGCGCACTTGGCCGTAGGTGCGGAGATTAAAGCCAAACCTAAAAGAGTCGCCACTAGGGGAGACAAAGTTGCTGTTTCCGCCCATTTTTCCAAATCGGAAAAAGTCAAACTTCCCGCTAAAGTTGAAAGCGTGACTACTCCCATCAGCAGCGGCACGTCTCCTACACGCTTTGTTAAAAAGGCATCTCTAGCGGCTGTTACTACCAGCGGTTGAGCGTACCAAAACCCGACTAGCAAGTAAGTTGAAAGCGTCAGCACTTCCAACAAAGCGTAAGTTATCAGCAGCGAGTCGCTAATGGCTATGCCGCTAATTGCCGCTTCAAAAAAACCCATCAGCCCAAAAAATCGAGCTAGCGCCCAGTCTTTTTCCATGTAGCCGAGAGCGTAAATTTGGGCTAGCAAACTCAGAAGTGTAACTAACTCCATTGCTCCCACGCTGACCGTGGAGATTTCTATTGCAAAAGACAAATCTAAATCGGCTGCTTGCACCCAGTGGACGAGCAACTGTTGGGGCGGTCGATCCCAAGTCGCTGTAAAAATAACCGATCCGTGTATGAAAGCCACCACCGTCATCAGCAAATTGAAGTAAGCAGCAGGTCTCGGACCTGTTCTGCGAACGGTGCCGGTAGACCACGGCAAAGTTAAAATTGCGCCTATTAAGCCATATAAAGGTACCCACCAACAGGCTTGGAGGAGAAATTGAGTCATTTAATTTATGCCTTAAACTTCAAATTACTGGCTGCCTTTATACAAAAACAGTCGCGGGCGATCGCGCGAGGCCTTAAAACTTTGACTAAACCCGATCGTATAGCTGTGGCAAAATAATTTGCACTCCAGATTAACTATACATTAAAGCATCAAAACTGATAATTATCTCAATACAAAATTACTGGCCCAGCAGACGAGGCACTCAAAGAAAAAAATGCCTGCCGATGGGTCAAGACTGCCTTTTTTGCCAATTTCCCCGCGATCCCCCTTTGGAAATCCCCAAGTTTCCCGCCAGTAATCGGCTCCTGCTTCTCATACCGAACTCTACTTAATGAGTATTATTACTTACTTTTATCACCCCTTGCCGTCGGCATCTACCCCTCCCTCTATTAAGATTATTAAATAAATATTAAATTCTTTTAAGTAACATAAAAAAATTTAATTTTTGTTATTAAACATTATGATGTTAGTTTATATTGTCAAGGTGGACAGCTTCCCCTATTCTTAAAGGATAGGAAGCTTTACACAGCATTACTAAAGAATGTGGGCCTCCCCGTCCAAATTTTTAGATTTCTCAAAGATTTGTAACGGTAATTTCGCTCATCCTCAAAGGAGATTCAAAAATGTCAATTGCCGTGGGAATGATTGAGACAAAAGGTTTTCCCGCTGTTGTGGAAGCTGCCGATGCTATGGTCAAAGCTGCCCGCGTTACCCTCGTGGGCTATGAAAAAATCGGCAGCGCCCGCGTCACCGTAATTGTGCGCGGCAACGTGTCGGAAGTCCAAGCCTCAGTCGCAGCCGGAGTGGAATCCGTCAAGCGGGTCAACGGAGGAGAAGTCGTCTCTACCCACATCATCGCTCGCCCCCACGAAAACCTAGAATACGTTCTGCCGATTCGATATACAGAAGCAGTAGAACAATTCCGAGGCTACTAAGTTCTTAGCGCACGTAGAACGAAAATTTGTGCGACCGTCAAAAATTAACTGTTTACCCAAATAATCAATCAGGAGTAAAACCAATGGCAATTGCAGTTGGCATGATCGAAACCCTAGGCTTCCCCGCAGTTGTAGAAGCTGCTGACGCGATGGTCAAAGCAGCCCGCGTTACCTTAGTAGGCTATGAAAAAATCGGTAGCGCTCGCGTTACGGTCATTGTCAGAGGAGATGTCTCAGAAGTGCAAGCTTCCGTTTCCGCCGGAGTAGAGTCAGTCAAGCGCGTTAACGGCGGACAAGTGATGTCCACCCACATTATCGCCCGTCCTCACGAAAACTTAGAGTACGTGCTGCCGATTCGCTATACCGAAGCTGTAGAACAGTTCCGCGAAGGCGTCAGCGGCATTCGCCCTCTCAACAGATCGTAAGATAGGCGATTCCCTACGGGATAGCTTCGCTTCACGGCTGTTAGGGGCGTTTGGTAATTAAAAATTAAAAATCGCGATGTTTTTGATTTAGCATTTTTAATTTTTAATTGAGGTGGGCATGGGATATTGGTTATGAGTCATAAGTCATCAGTCGATTTTAGATTTGAGATTTTAGATTGACTTGCAGCGCAGTGAATCGAGGAGCTTGAACTCTTAGTCTAAAATTTCGGGACCATCCACTTAAGTGGGGGATTGTACCCGTTTCTGGCGAGTCATTAGCTACTAGACGAAAAACTCTAAAAGGCGCCGAGCAGACAGAAGAAAGCTAATTTAAAAACGACAAGTGACTCAGTGAAAAAATGACAATTACCAATTACCAATTACCAATTACCTAAAATGCAAATGGCCAAAGTTCTCGGCACAGTTGTCAGTACCCAAAAAGAGCCGACGCTGAGAGGATCGAAATTTCTCCTGCTGCAATTCATCGATGAGGAAGGTTCGCCAGTTCCCGGCTATGAGGTAGCCGCTGACTGTGTGGGCGCTGGTATAGATGAATGGGTTTTAGTAACTCGAGGCAGCGCAGCCCGGATCGCGCCCGGAAGCGAAAACCGTCCGATCGATGCTCTGGTAGTAGGCATTATAGATACTGTCAATGTAGAAAACCGCCTCATTTACAGTAAAAAAGACGACCCGTACCGCTAGTTGACAGTTGGCAGTTGGCAGCAAAGCAGTTGACAGTTGGCAGTTGGCAGGAAAGCAGTTGGCAGTTGGCAGGAAAGCAGTTGGCAGGAAAGCAGTGAAGAGTGAACAGCTAACAGCGAACAACTAACAACTAATCAACTAACAAAAAAAATTTTCAGCTTAGGAGAACTTAATTTATGGCAGTCCGCAACGTTGCGGCTCCCCCGACGCCTTGGTCGAAAAACTTGGCTGAGCCCAAAATTCACGACACCGCCTTCGTACATTCCTTTTCTAACATTATTGGGGATGTGCGTATCGGTTCTAATGTGATGATTGCCCCCGGGACATCTATCCGCGCTGATGAAGGCACTCCTTTTCATATCGGACAAGGAAGCAACATTCAAGACGGAGTAGTGATTCACGGCCTAGAAAAAGGGCGAGTCACAGGAGACGACGGCAATTCCTATTCTGTGTGGGTGGGGAAAAATACTTCCCTGACCCACATGAGTTTAATTCACGGCCCTGCCTACGTGGGCGACGACTGCTTTATCGGCTTTCGCTCTACGGTATTCAATGCCAGAGTGGGCAACGGCTGCATTGTGATGATGCACGTACTAATTAAAGATGTGGAGATTCCCGATGGTAAGTACGTACCTTCGGGAGCGATCATCACTAATCAGAAGCAAGCCGATCGCTTGCCTGACGTTCAAGATTCTGACATTGAATTTGCGACCCATGTCATAGGCATCAATGACGCTCTGAGAGCGGGTTATCGCTGCGCTGAGAACATCGCCTGTCTAGCACCACTTCGCAACGAGAAAAGTACAAACCCAAATATGAATCAAACCAAATATTCTACCCATGCCGGCACCCAATTGAGTTCAACTCTTGCCGATAGCATCCGCAATTTACTAGCCCAAGGATACAGCGTGGGAGCAGAACACGCTGACGCACGCCGCTTCCGTACCGGTTCTTGGCGCACTTGCGGCCCGATTTCCTCAACCCGCGACTCAGAAGTGATCGCGGCTTTGTCAGCTTGCATGGCCGAGCACGAAGGAGAATACGTCCGCTTGATCGGAATTGACACCAAAGCCAAGCGCCGCGTACTCGAAGAAATCGTCCAAAGACCGGGAGACAACGGCTCTAACGGTTCTAACGGCGCGCAAACTCACAAGTCTAACGGTAAAGTTGCACAAGCTCGTCACCAAGACTACAATAGCGGTTCCGTGTCAAGCGGCAAATTGAGTGCCGAAACCGTGGCTCAGGTTCGCGGCTTGCTAGCTCAAGGCTACAAGGTGGGGACAGAACACGCCGACGCGCGCCGCTTCCGCACCAGTTCTTGGCAAAGCGGGGCTTCGCTGCAAGTGAGAAATGAATCTGAGGCGATCGCAGCTTTGGAAGCTGTGATGAACCAGTACCCGGGCGAGTACGTGCGCTTGATCGGGATTGACCCGAAAGCTAAGCGGCGCGTGGTAGAAGAACTTATTCAGCGTCCCGACGGCCCGGTTGCTCAATCGGCTAAGCCGGGTGGAACATCTAAGCCGGGTGGAACATCGGGATACAAAGCAGCTTCTACTGGTTCGGCGAGCAACGGAAGTTTGAGCGGCAAGACGATCGACCAAATCCGCAACCTGCTTTCCCAAGGCTACAAAATTGGCACTGAACACGCCGACGCGCGCCGTTTCCGCACCGGTTCTTGGAGCAGTTGCGCGCCGATCTCATCCAACCGCGAATCCGAAGTGATTTCTGCCCTCGAAAGCTGTCTCAAAGAACACAGCGGCGAGTACGTCCGCTTGCTGGGCATCGACTCTAAGGCCAAGCGCCGGGTACTCGAAGAAATTATCCAACGACCTTAATTGGTCTGGTAATTAGCCTGTTTCTTCCGTTGAGCCCTCGCACTGGGGCAAACGGGAGAAACCCAAGCGGATTGAAGTTGGATTTGAGATAGTTAAAAAGCTAGATTGAGAAATGTCGGTCAAAATCTAGAATCTTCGGAAAGTTTCGATAAAACGTTAAAGCATCAAGCTTCTCAGTATTAGTAAATAATCGTTTCTTAGATTGACAGGGTTAAATTTATCAGTCGAAAAAACCCATAATTGAAAGTCCTTTTATCGAAAAAAATAGCTCCTTTCATGGTGAAGTCGAATGTATTTATCGCCACTGCAATTAAGTAGCAACTATCAAATTTTGATGAGTGGCGATGTAGTTGTGAATGAGGGTGCGACGATCGCCCCTGGAGCAATCCTGCAAGCAGATCCGGGCAGCCAAATCTCGATCGCCGCCGGCGCCTGTATCGGTATGGGAGTTATCCTTCACGCCCGTGAAGGTACTTTGGAAATCGCGGCGGGCGCTATTCTGGGTGCAGGGGTGCTGGTGGTAGGTGCGGGAACGATCGGGGAAAATGCCTGTATAGGCGCTGGGACGACCCTAATCAATCCTTGTACCGACAAAATGCAAATTATGCCAGCAGGTTCTCTAATCGGAGATACCAGCCGCCAAGCCGCCGCAGAAGAAGCAACCGCAACAGCGCCAACAGCAGCGCCAACATCACCAGAAACCCCCGAAGCCACTACGCCACCAGTCGATCGACCGATCGAGCCGATCGAGCCGCCACAACCGGCCCAAACACCGCCTCAAACTGTGCCGGAGACTGCCCCAGACCCGCCGGAATCCACCGCCGCCGAGCCGCCCCAACCAGGGGAAACGCCCACTATTCTGTACGGTCAAGCTCACATCAATCGGCTGTTGGGGACGCTGTTTCCGCACCGGCAGGCTTTTAATCGATCGGAGGAAAACGGCAAAACTATATCGGGCGATTCCGGGTAGCCGTCATTTCGGCAAAAGCCAGCTATGCTGAAAGCAGAAAGATCAAATATCAATAGGTAATCTCATATTATTGGTAGCTCAGCAATTTGTAAGGCCTTGCAGCAGCAATCTGTGTCTTGTAGCTCGTGCAGTCTGTCTTCTCATCTGAGAAACTATAAACTATCAACAAATTTTTATTTTGGGAAGTTTCTAAGGGTAATAGAAGATGGACGGACAAACAGATCGTAACAGTCACGAAGAGCGATCGCAGCGCCAGGAATACTTCAAAGACACTGCTTTGGGTTTGGTATCCACCAAGAGTTTTCCGGCAATTGTGGGGACTGCTGACATGATGCTGAAGTCGGCAGGAGTGATTTTAGTAGGATACGAAAAAATTGGTTCCGGTCACTGTACCGCGATCGTCCGGGGCAGAATTTCGGATGTGCGTTTGGCTGTGGAAGCTGGAGCTCAAACTGCCGAACAGTTCGGGCAGTTTGTTTCTAAGTTGGTGATTCCTAGGCCTTTGGCTAATTTGGAAGTGGTTTTGCCGATCGGCTTTCGCTTGACTCAACTGTCGGAAAGCGGCAGTTATTCTCGGCTTAGCCATCAGGCGATCGGTTTGCTCGAAACCCGGGGATTTCCGGCAATGGTCGGTGCTTGCGATGCTATGCTCAAATCTGCAGACGTACACTTGGCAGCTTACGAGAAAATTGGCGCCGGTTTGTGCACGGCCATTATTCGCGGTGCAGTTGCAGATGTAGCAGTAGCCGTAGAAGCCGGGATGTACGAAGCTGAGCGAATTGGCGAGTTGAACGCGGTGATGGTAATTCCCAGGCCTTTGGAAGATTTGGAACAAACTTTACCGCTGGCGAGTTGCTGGATCGAGCAGCGTCAACCAGTGAGGATACCGATGTCGGTTAAGGAAAAGGAACAAGAATTGATCGAACTTCCAGATTTGGAGAAATTGAGGGTTTATGTAGAAGAGGAAATCAATCGCTAATTGGTAATTAGGCAACAAAAGTTTGTAGAGACGTGCTGCTGCAAATACTCAGACGCAGTTTGTCAAAAAAATATAGAGTTTACTCGGTAGGGCTGGTGGCAACAATTTATACTGAGTAGCGTTCTCAAACTTAATTTGCCGATCGAGCCGATCGCCGCCGCATCAAGAGATACAGAGCACCAAGCAAAACTAGACTTTTGAGAGCGAGTCGATCGTCGGGTAAACGCTCGAACTGACTAATAAGTAAATTCAGCCGAGGTGCAGAGCCTTTCCACAGGATTTAACTACTGTTAAAATAAACCAAAAATCCTGTTGAGGGTAGATTGCCGGTAATTTTTCAAGAGTTACTCTGACAGCAGGTGGATGCTCTTTCAACAGATTAACGGATTTCGAACTCAAAACTGACTGCCAAGAAATCAACCCCCAGCATCAAGCAATCCTGAAAGTTGACCTATGAACCTCAAACAATTTTACAAGCGCGGTTTGCACAGCGCCAAGAAAGGAAACTATGAAGCGGCGATCGACGATTTCGATCGCATCCTGCAACTCAATCCCGCCGATGCCAAAGCCTACAACAATCGCGGCTTGGTTTACTATTACATGAAAGACTACCAAAAAGCGATCGCCGACCTCAGCCAAGCCCTAGATATCAATCCTAATTTCTTCGAGGCTTACTTGAATCGAGGCAATGCTTGGCGTCATCTCGGAGAACACGAAAAAGCCATTGAAGATCTCAACTGCGCTTTAGCAAATAAGCCTAACAGCCACGCTATCTACAACAACCGGGGACTTGTACTTGCTAATTTAGGAAACTACGAAGAAGCAATAGAAGACTACAATCGAGCTCTATCTATCAATTCCAACAATTATAAAACCTATTACAACCGGGGGCGCGCTTACTACCTTTTAGGAGAAAAAGAGGCAGCAACGGAAAACTTTAACGAAACGCTGCGGTTGAATCCTAAATATATCAAAGCTTACATAAATCGAGGTCTCTGTTACCACCAACTAGGAGACAATACGCAAGCGATGGCCGATTACAACATTGCACTCGCTATCGATCCGCGAAATGTTTATGCCTATTACAACAGAGGTTGCGTTCGCTATAAATTAAAACAAATGCAGCTTGCAATTGAAGACTTTGACAAAGCAGTAGAACTCGATCCGAACTATGTTAAAGCTTATCTCAACCGGGGTTTAGCGCTGTATAAACTTGGAGATGTTACGGCAGCAAATAAGGATTTTTACCACGTAATGTGCATTAATGCTGAAGCTTATTTATACTACCAAGCCCAGCGCTGTACGCCTGATATTAATTCCTACTTCAAGGAAGCGCCACAGGTAGAACTCAATAATGCTGTCGAATACTACAACACAACATTAAATACGATGTCAACTTCTTTAAGTTCCGCAGCATTAAACGCGGTCTGGAATCAAGAAGATTTGGAGAACCGAGAGTCGATTATCTGTGAAGGTGAATTTATTAATGATTGATTTAGTCAGTAGTTAGTAGCCATTAGTCCTGAGACTTATTGCCTCAATCTTCGATCGAGGAAAGCGCAGATGCAACGCACTGAAAATTCAACCCACATTCCGCAATCCCCAACGCGCAGCGTACATGGATTGAGTAGATAGTGAATCGTCCGAGACAATGGTAAGTAGAAATATTCAATAATTTCTGTCCCTAACTATCGCCCAGTTCTCCATTCCTGAAAATTGAGGTGCGGAGGTGAGTTAAATCTGAGTCGGTTAAAAATGCGATATCAAAAACCAAGTTTATTGCTGAATAGGGAAAAAGCCTCCTTCGCGCATTTCTTGAAAGCTCTCTTTAACCGCCTGAATGATGCGATCTGTGTCTTCATGAGTGTGAGCGGTGGAGAGAAAGCAGCTACGACCTTCGGATATGAAAATACGCTTTTCGAGTAAGTGAAAAAGTAGCGGATCTATCTCAACGGATGCAGCAGCGCGAAATTGCGATCCGAAATTTACCAGCCAGACAGATACTTCATTTTCTTTGAAATAAGCATTCAGGGTTTCAACGAGGTGCGAAGTTCGCTGATTCAACTGCTGCTGAAGGGTTGGGCCTTGACTTTTAAGATATCGCAGTACGGAACGCGCAGCGACCAGAGCAAGTGGGTGCTTGCAAAAAGTGCCGGCAAAAATTGTTTTTTGTACCTGGGGGTAGGAATCATCACCGTAGTTCCACAAACCGCCGTCAATTTTATCCATATAAGCAGCTTTTCCCGCGATAATTCCAATGGGCATACCGCCCCCGACAATTTTACCGTAAGTTGCAATATCTGCTTCAATGCCAAACCAGGCCTGCGCGCCACCTTGATGAATTCGGAAACCACTAACCATTTCATCAAAAATCAGCGCAATTTCTGATTCTTTTGTTAATTGCCTGAGTTGCTGGAGAAATTCTTTGGGTTGCAAATCGAGACGGCTGCTTTGCACCGGCTCCACGAGAACCGCGGCTAATTCGTGCTGATGAGCTTTGATAATTTCCAGGGAATGAGGGCTTCCGTAATCCAAAACTAAAACATCTTCAATAAAATTAGCGAGAATTCCTGGCGCTTTTGGAATGGTGCATAAATCGCCATTTATCTTTTTTACAACTGCGAGAGTTCCGTCAAAATGACCGTGATAAGAACCAGAAAAAAAAGCAATTTTATTGCGTTTAGTTGCAGCTCTAGCTAATCGTAGAGCTGCCATCACCGCTTCAGTGCCGGTATTAGAAAAAGCGACGCGATCCATTCCCGTTAGTTCGCAGATTAATTCTGCAACTTCTCCGGCAAGTTCTGCTTGAGGACCAATTTGCACGCCGCGATCGAGTTGCTCTAATAGGGCTTCTTTAATAAAAGGCGGATTATGACCGAAAAGATTGATGCCCAATCCCATCGTGATATCGATGTATTCATTGCCATCAACATCCCACATTTTAGAGCCAAGCGATCGCGAAGCAACAATGGGATAAAACATCTCCTTGACGGGAAGGCGAAACCCATCAGAAGCCCGATTGTCAGCGAGAACCGGACGGTATTTTTGCGCGAAATTCTTAGAGGTCTTGGTGCGAGCGGTGTAGCGCTCTATCAGGGCTTTCATGTGTCTTTGCTGTAATTGTTCGTTCATTTTGAATTTTCCAGAGTTTGAGTCAGGTAGGGGCGCAATGCTTTGCGCCCTTACAGGTTTTAATTGCGACTATCTATCAAGCCACAATCGACGAGATAGGAAAAATAAGTCCGAAACAAACTCGCATCCGCTTGCGGGCAGATAATATTTGTTCCAGAAAGTCCCTTCAACGCATTCTGGCAATCGAATTGCAGCGTGGCAGATTTAGCCATTTCTGCAGGCGAAACTTTTTCGGAGAAAAGACCTACAAGCGGATACAAAGCATGTTCTGGAGAATATCCAGCGCGATTGATTATTTCTGCTTGCCAAGCCTCAGAAGAAACTCGTTTGATTGGATAGCCCATTGAGCAAATCCAGCCAAGCAATTCACTCATTTGAAAAGACTGAGGGTTGACTAAATGAAAAGTCTTTCCGAGCAATTCTTTTTGGCTCGAAAGATGAACGATCGCTCGGCTCACATAGTCAACAGGCGCTACGTTCATCAGCTTATCGTCATCGGGCGCACATCCAAGTTGCACGCAACCAGCGATTAACCTGTACAGTAAATCGCTGGGATTGCAGGCCCCTGTTTGGCTGTCCCCAGAAATGCGGCCCGGTCTGTAAATGCTAACAGGAATCCCCCGATCGCGCGCCACCTCTACTAACTTTTCTGCCACCCACTTCGTCTGAGTGTAAGCGCCTTTGAGACCCTCTCCCGGAGTGAGTTCATCCTCCTCTCGCACCACCTTAATCCCAGATTCTCCCATTGCCGAGAAAACGGAAATCGTAGAAATTAAATGGACTGGTTTTAGCTTACTTTGACTCGCCAATCTCAGAACTTCCTGCGTCCCCAAAACGTTAGCGGGTTTGAGAACCGAGTAGGGATAAGTAAACTTGACAAACGCGCCATTGTGGTAAATGACATCAATTTTACTGGCTAAAACTCGGAACTGCTCCTCGGAAAGCCCCAAGAGCGGTTGAGACAAATCTCCAGCAATTGGGATAATCCGATCGCTCCTGCTTTCATCCCAAATTAAATAGGATTCCAGGCTGCTTTGAATCCGCTTTTTAGCTGATTCTGCATCGGCAGAACGGACTAGGCAATAAATTTCTGCTTGAGTTTGTTGCAAGAGATCGCGGAGCAAAAAGGCTCCCAAAAAGCCCGTCGCTCCTGTTAAGAAAATGCAAGCTGGTTCAGTTTTTGGCTCGCTCAATGGAGTTGCAGGGCGAATTGCCGGATCTAAAACAACTTCAGCGTTAATATCGAAACTTGCAGTGCGATCGCCCCCAGAATCCGCCCCGTGCTTCACCTCAATATTCTTTGCTAAAGCAGCGATGGTAGGCGCTTCAAAAAAACGGCGCAAGGGCAATTCCTTTTGGAAAGAATCTCTTACCTTTGCTAGCAACTGAGTAATCAGTAATGAATGTCCCCCCAAATCAAAGAAATTGTCATAAATTCCCACTTTTTCCAGCCCTAGCAGCTCGGCCCACATCTCAGCAAGAATTTTCTCAACGGGAGTGCTAGGAGCGACAAAAGTATCTGCTAAATCGGCTCTCGCCGCCTCCGGCGCTGGCAGCGCCCGCCGGTCTATTTTTCCATTAGCAGTCAGGGGCAATGCTTTCAGTACGACAAAAGCAGAAGGAACCATGTAGTCGGGCAGTTTTTCTTTTACAAATGACCGCAGCTCGTTAATAGCGATCGCCGATTCCCTCGCAGGTACAACATAGGCCACTAAGCGCTGGTTCCCCGGTTCATTTTCCAGTAGCAAAACTACTGCTTCGCGCACAGCGGAATGTTGAGATAGCGCTGCTTCTATTTCCCCCAATTCAATGCGGAAACCTCGCAGTTTAACTTGGCTGTCAGCCCGCCCTAAAAACTCAATATTTCCGTCCGGCAAATACCGAGCCAAATCTCCTGTTTTATACAGACGCGCTCCTGGTTCGGCGTCGAAGGGGTTGAGGATAAATTTTTCTTCTGTTAATTGGGGTTGATTGAGATAGCCGCGAGCTAAAGAAGCACCGCCGATGTATAACTCGCCGGACACGCCAATGGCAACTGGCTGCAAGTGCGAATCAAGTAAATAAATCTGCGCGTTATTGATAGGGCGACCGAGAGGAACTGTCTCAGAAATGCAATTTTCTCGGTCTTTGATGGGATAAGCCAGCACGCCTACGGTGGCTTCTGTTGGCCCGTAATGGTTGAAGACTGAACAGTCGGGGGCGTATTTCTCAATAGTTTCGAGCAAATTCCAACTTAAGGCCTCGCCGCCAAGGATTAATCGCTTTTTCGGCAAAACCTGCGCCGGATCGGAAGCAGTTAATAAAGCTTTTAGATGGGAGGGAACGATTTTGAGACAGTCAATAGAATGCTGCTGAAAGTAAGCAGCGATCGCCTCTGGATCGGTGGCTCGTTCCTGGGAAATTATGTGCAGGCTTCCTCCCGTACATAAAGCTGGAAAAATTACTGTATTTCCTAAGTCTGCTGCCAAGGTAGAAACGGTTGCGAAACTGCCACCTGATGGCAGGTTTAGCTGTTCCTGAATGCTGTAAAGGTAATTGACGAGCGATCGGTGTTCAATTGCCACTCCCTTTGGCGTGCCAGTGGAACCGGAAGTATAAATGACATAAGCTAAATTCTCAGGAGACAGAGGTGGAGAGGGAGAGGGGGAGACAGAGGGAATTTCTGCGTCTAAGCAAACGATTTTTGCCTGAGTTTTTGGCAAGTTTTCGATTAGCTGTTGTTGCGTTAATAGCACTGCCACTCCGGCATCCTGCAACATCAAGGCGAGACGCTCTTTTGGCATGGCCGGATCGAGCGGCAAGTACGCGCCGCCTGCTTTGAGGATGCCGAGCATTCCGGCGATCGCATCCACAGATCGCTCAGCACAAATTCCCACTAATCCTTCGGATTTTACTCCTAATTGTTGTAGGTAATGAGCGATTTTGTTGGCGCGGGCGTTGAGTTCCCGGTAAGTGAGTTGCTGATTTTCACAGATAACCGCAATGCGATCTGGTACGCGCTCCACTTGTTGCTCAAATAGCTGGTGAATGCACTTGTCTTTTGGGTAATCTTTCTGTGTTTGGTTGAACTCAACTAAAACTTGGTGGCGGGCGCGACCGCTCAGAATTTCCAACTCGCCGAGAGCGGTTTCTGGGTGATTAGCTGCACTTTTTATTAAGGTGTAGAATTGCTCTGCTAAACATTGGATCGCTGGTTCCCCTATCAAGGCCGGATCGTAGTGAAACTCAGCGATGAGAGCATCCTCTCGGCGCGCGCAGGAGAGTTTAACTTTGAAGCGATCGCAGCACGCATACTGCTTGTAAATCGAAAAATCTACGCCAGCCGCGGCATACTTTTCTAGTTGTTCCTCAAACTCAAAACAAAATGGAAATCCCGGCGAGGCATTTATATCTTCCCGGTTGAAATATTCCTGCCATTTATAAGCATCGCTTTGGGATTGCTGAATTTCCTGCCAGAATTCCTGAAAAGTAAAATTTTCTTGCAGTTCGCTGCGAAGCGGTAAAAACTTGGCAAATAGACCGAGGGCTGGTTCTAATTCTTCATATTTGCGATTGTCGAAGGCGGTGCCAACAATGATTTCTGCCTTTCCCAACCGCCGCCAGAGCAAGGTTTTCCAGCAAGCTAGAAAGAAAGCAGATATTGAGGTTTTGTAGCGGCGGGCGATCGCTTCTATTGCTGTTAGTAAACTCTGTTCTATTTTAACCTCAAAAAAATTCGGCTCAAATGGATCGGACGCGCTGCTATTTTTATTTTCAAAAGGCAATCTTAAACTCGCTAGCGCCGAGTAATCCCGATCGGTCCAATATGTTTTGCCCTCTGCAGCCTCTTCATCCTCAATCAATTCATTCTGCCATTCCGAATATTGGACATATTGCACCACTTCGTCGGTCAGTTCCTCACCTTGCAAGCAAGCTGCATAACACTGGCTAATTTCTCGAATTAGATTTTTGATGGTGCGGGAATCGGCGCACAGGGAAGGCAGGCTGACAAGCAAAATGTGCCTGTTTGCTGATAGAGAAATTAAGGATAAGCGCCAAATTGGATTTTGTTCAAAGTTGAAAGCTGAGCGCTTTTCGTTTTGAAAAATTTCTGGGATTTTAGCCGCTTGTTCTGGCGGGGTAAAGCATTCGAGATTAACGATGTGCCAGGAAATTAAGCTGCGATCGTTTATCACTTGAATCGGAAATTTAATCCCCGATCGCCGCTGAAAGGTCGTCCGCAGAATTTCGTGGCGATCGCTAACTTTTTCTAAAGCTTTCTTTAGGCGATCGGTTTGAAGAATACCCTCTATAAAAATAGCAGATTGAATGCGATAAGCAGGGCTATCTTGCTGCAACAGCCACAGATATTTTTGCTGGGGTGAAAGCCGAAATCCATTAATTGTTTGCATTGTTTCTCTTTATCAAAGCACTACTTTATTCTCGTTACCTTTGCCGGCAAGAGATGATATCATGTCCGATCGATTGACCATAATATCCCGGTCGGGCGGGTTTTTGAGATTGTCAATTATTGGCAAATATTATTGGTGAACCCGCCCCTACAGGAATCAGGGTAATCGACCGGACATGATATGAGAGGGAATTAAATTCCTGATTCAGGAATCATTTCGCCCATCGCTACAACAATTTTTCGCGAACCGATAAATGGATTGCGACTGTGAGCGGCAAGCATATTATCTAGCATTAATATGTCTCCTGCTTGCCAAGGAAAACTAACAGCAGCTTGCGCGTACACTGCATGAATTTGTGCCATTACCGAGTCTTCAATAGGAGTGCCGTCACCGTAATAAACATTGCGGGGGAGGTTCTCTTCTCCAAAAACAGAGAGCAAGGAAGCGCGGGTGGCCGCATCTAAGCAGGAAATGTGGTGCAAGGGAAGTTGATTGAAAAATACCATCTCTCCGGTTTTTGGGTGCTTGGCAATTGCGGGGCGAATTTTGCGAGTTCTCAAATTATTTCCTGCTTTCCACTCAAATTCCATCCCAGCTTGTCGGCAGTATTCCTCAACCACGGATTTGTCTTCTGTTTTGAAAAAATCTTTCCAGCTTACATCCAGTCCATCTGTGTAGTTACGGACGTACATAATTTGCTTTTGGGCAAATTTTTCTCGGAGTTTCGGGTTGAGTAACTGGTAAATTTTTCGGCAGTCAGCAATTGGCGTTTCTCCCCCTTGTTGCGCTGGCTGAACGCAGAAAAACCAGATTTTCATCGGCCAGCGGTGCAGGTGCGAACTCTCGCTGTGAAACAAGATAGCTTTATCTGCTGGGTAAGGAGTTGAACCGTAAACTTTTCCGCTAACTCCTTCGCGTGGCAAATCCCCGTACTCCCCAAATAATTCCGAACAAATTGAGAAAGCAAATTGCTCGAATGCAGAAACCACAGGGCCGATGAACCCTCGAAAAAGAATCCCTCCATGCTGTAGCAATTTTGCCTCTATAAATTCGCGGTTATTTTTTGCCCAGTCTGCGAGATCGACATCGGCTACTGCGGGTTTTGCCACTAAAGGAAAGTGTTCGTCGGGGTGCAGGTACTCGGTTTTTATCAATTCGCCTTGCGGCAAAGCCACTGGCTTCGGCTTGACGCTTTTGAACTTACTAAAATTGCTTTTTTCACGCTTTAATTCTTGCATGGCTTGTTTCTGCTTCTGGGCTTCTGTGAGAATTTCTAAAGTGTTCAAACGACTGTCAGGCTCCGCCACAATGCTGTTGAGTAAGGTTTCAAAACGACCGGACATTTGCTCGATGGTGCTGCTGTCGAAAATGCCTGTATTATATTTCCACGTACCTGCAATTCCCCGTTCGGTTTCCCCCACGAATAAAACTAAATGAAATTTCGCAATTTCGCTGTCAATTTCTAGTGGAGTCAAAGTTAAATTGCCAAGCTTTAAAGCAGGCATCGGCATATTTTGCATGACGAATAAGACTTGAAAGAGCGGTGTTTGATTCTGGCTGCGATCGGGCCGCAATTCCTCCACCAATTTGTCGAATGGTAAATCCTGGTGAGCGTAGGCTTTTAAGGTGACTTCGCGCACGCGATCGAGCAATTCAATGAAAGTAGGATTGCCGCCCAGATCGCCGCGCAAAAGCAAGATATTGACAAAGAAACCAATCAGAGCCTCTGTTTCCAATTGGGTGCGGTTGGCGAGGTCGGTGCCGACCACCATGTCATCCTGATTTGTCGATCGATATAGCAGCGTTTCCAGAGCAGCTAGCAACGTCATAAATAGGGTGACATTTTGTTGGCGGCTCAGCTTGTTGAGCGCTGCCGAAAGGTTTGGGGAAAGCTGGAAAGGTTGAAGGGCAGCGCGATAGGTAGAAACAGCGGCGCGCGGTTTTTTTGCAGGCAGTTGCAGCACTGGTAAGGGATTGCCTAAGTGTTGCTTCCAATAGGCAAGTTTTTCTTCTAAAACTTCCCCAGAGAGCCAGTTGCGCTGCCACACGGCATAATCGGCGTATTGGATTGGAAGTTCGGGAAGTGGGGAGGGTTTGCCAGTGCAAAAAGCTTCGTAGAGGGTTGCCATTTCCCGCACGATTACCCCGAGAGACCAGCCATCTGCAACGATGTGATGGATTGTTAGCAATAAGATAAATTCTGTGTCGTTTAACTGTAGCAAAGTGACTCGCATTAACGGCCAGTTTGCTAAGTCAAAAGGTTGTTGCGCTGCCTCGGCGGCGAGTCGCATGGCTTCTGCTTCTCGCTGAGATTGAGGAAAGTGCTGCAAATCTATAACTGAGAGGGCGAAAGTAGGTTCGGGAATTATCAATTGAATGGGCCGCCCTTCTACCTCGCCAAAAGTTGTCCGCAAGGCTTCGTGGCGATCGATAACTGCTTGGAAACTGCGCTCTAATGCTGTTAGGTCGATCGCACCTTTCAAGCGGACGGCAGCGGGGATATTGTAAGCCGGATCGCCCGGTTGCAATCGATCGACGAACCAGAGCCGCTGTTGGGCAAAAGAAAGGGGCAATTCTGGGCCTCGCGGTGCGCGATCGATCGGGGGTGCTTCCAGTTTTTGCTCGCTGCTGCTGATTTGGGAAATGCAATCGCTCAAACTTGCCACTGTTGGCGATTCAAATAAGACGCGCAGGGGCAATTCAATTTTAAACGCTTCTCGCAGGCGCGCGATCGCCTGAGTGGCTAATAGGGAATGTCCTCCCAATTCAAAGAAGTTATCCTCGCTGCCAATTCCCTCGATGCCTAGCACTTCGCTCCAGATGCCAGCAACCATTTCCTCAACGGGCGATCGCACCGCTGCGATCGCGCTTTTTTCCGGTGCAGGCAGCGATCGGCGATCGACCTTCCCATTGGGCAAAAGTGGCAGCGCCTCCAGCAGCACGAAGGCTGAAGGCACCATATACTCCGGCAATTTTTGTTTTAAATCGCTGCATAACTCAGTTACAAGGCTCGACGATTGAAACTCTGAAAAACTATCCTTGTACGCAGCGATATAAGCAACTAGACGCTTGTTGCCCGGACTATCTTCTCTGACAATAACCGCCGTCTCCCGCACCGCTGGATGCCGCTCCAATACCGCCTCTATTTCTCCTAGTTCGATGCGGAAACCGCGAATTTTTACCTGGCGATCGATGCGCCCTAAAAATTCGATCGTTCCATCGGAAAGCCACCGCCCTAAATCTCCGGTTTTGTACATTAAATCTTTGTCAATTCCTGGCAGCGGTTTTGCCGTATTTGGAAATGGATTTTCAACAAAGCTTAATTGAGTATTCTTTTCATCTTTCCAATAGCCCTCGCCGACGCCAAATCCCGACACGCAAATCTCTCCCGGCACTCCGACGGGCACTAATTTCATCTGAGAGTCGAGGATGTAAAGATTTAAATTGGCGAGGGGTTGGCCGATGGATAGCGATCGCTGATTTTCCGGCAAAGGTTTATCAAGAATTGCCTGCGTAATATCGTCAGCCGCTTCTGTAGGGCCGTAAGCATTGACAACGCCGATCGAGGGATACAAACGCAACCACTGATTCGCCAACTCTACCGAGACGGATTCTCCCGTTACCATCATCCATTTTAAATTGGGGAACGCTCGTTGCTGCGGCGAGAATTTTGAAAGATAGTCTGTCAATCCTCGGACAACGGTGGGAACGAGTTCGACGAGGGTTAATTTGTGTTTTTGAATTACCTCACACAATTTTTCTGGATTGCAAATTGTTTCCGCGCCGGCAATTACGGTTTTTCCGCCAATTAAAATAGGCGCTAAAAATTGCCAAACCGAAATATCCGATGAAGCGGGAGCGCTTTGCAAAAAGGTAAATTCTTCAGTCAATCCCAGCGCCTCAAATTGGGCGTAAATGTGATTGATCGCGCCGCCGTGTCGGATAATAGCTGCCTTGGGCAATCCGGTGGAACCCGAGGTATAAATCGCGTAAGCTGGATCGGTGCCGCGATTGCTAGTTTCTAGATTGGCTGCGGGCAGTTTATCGAAATCGCGGCGATCGCATATCTGAACCTCGGCGGCGGATCTCGCCGCGCCCTCCGGCTTGACATCTAAACAAGCCAAATATTTTAACTGAGGGCAATACTCGATTTGGCTTGCCAAACTTTCTAAAAATGAAGCGTCTGTTAAGAGAATTCCCACTTCGCTGTGAGAAAGCATATAGCGAATTCTCTCCGGAGGATAAGTGCTGTCAATGGGAACGTAGACTCCCCCCGCCTTTAAAATAGCGAGAATAGCGATGAGAAAATTCGGACTCCGTTTTTGCAGAATTCCCACCAGTTGTCGATTTTTGACTCCTAAACTCTGCAAAAATCTGGCGAGTTGATTCGCTTTTGCGTTCAGTTCGCGATAAGTTAACTGAGTTTCTTCAAAAACAACAGCTATGCGATCGGGCGTTTTTTCTACCTGGCTTTCAAATAAATCGTGAATCGTTCGCTCGACAGGATACTCTCTAGCATTGTCGTTAAAAGTTTCTAATAGCTGGCGGATTTCAGATTTGCTTAAAAAACTAAGATCCGCAATTTTCAGGTGAATGTTGTTGGTGACGTTTTCCAAAAGATTGACATAGTGTGCCGTCAGTCTTCTGATGGTTTCCTCTTTGAAAAGCAAGCCGCTGTACTCAATTTTGCCGACAATCCGATTGCCCTCGACTTTCAAAGCAATTGTTAAATCATTGCCGAGTTCCGCGAGAGCGCTTGCAGAATGAAGGTTTTCCCATAAGACGGCTACGTCAAAAATTGGACAGCGGCTCTGAGTTTCGGAAATTTTTAACAACCGCACTAATTCAGCAAACGGATAATTTTGGTGGCTGTAGGCCGCGATCGCAGTATCTTTGACTTGCAGCAGAAACTCTTTGAAAGTCAGTTGAGGAGTTACAGTGGAGCGCAGCGGAACCACTCGATTAATTAAGCGATCGCTTTTTTCTGGGTTGTAAACCGGCGAGCCGACAATAACATCGCTATTGCTAGTATATTTGTGGAGCAGTATTTTAGCGGTAGCGAGGAGAATTAGATAAATTGACAAATCGGATTTTTTCGCCAACTTAAAAATCGCTTCAGACAGTTCGCTCGACAGTTCAAATGCGACCTCTCGCTCTTTGCCGCTATCTAGCACAGGTCTTACATAATCGGCTATCAAAGTTGTTTCCGGCAGTTCCCCGGATAGCTTGTTTAACCAATAAATTTTTTGAGACAACAAGTTATCTGAAATGGGGGTAAGCTGCCTGATTTGATTAACTGCGGCTATCATCGATCGTCTCCTCACATTTTAAAAATTGGAAAAAATTAGAGCAATTAGGAATTCAAGCAATCGGACAAGGCTTGTTGCAAAATCGCACAGCCTTTTTGCAAAATTGACCATTCGATAGTCAGGGGAGGCAATATTTTTATAGCCGTATCATTTCTCCCTACTCTTTCCACGATTAATCCCAACTCGAAACACCGCGAAGTTACTTTTTTAGCAAAACTAGCAGCGCCAAATTTTTCAAAATCGATGCCCCAAATTAAACCAATTCCTCGGATATCTATTTTTTCGTCGATCGGGGCAATTTCCTCCGCCAGGAATTTTTGTAAAAAGAACTCTTTCAATTGGACTTCGCGTTCGAGATTGATATTTTCTCGATACTCTAGAGCAGCGGTAGCTCCTACGAAAGCGAGTTGATTTCCCCGAAATGTACCCGTATGTTCGCCCGGTTCCCAAATATCCAACTCGGGTTTAATCAACAAAAGCGACATCGGAAATCCGTAACCGCTGATCGATTTGGAAAGGATTACCATATCGGGAACGATATTAGCTCTTTCAAATGAGAAGAATGGCCCTGTTCGACCGCAACCCACTTGAATGTCGTCGCAAATTAATAAAATGTCGTGGCGCGAGCACAAGTCTCTGAGTTGTTGCATCCACTCGACGGGCGCGACAATTATTCCCCCTTCAGCTTGCACCGTTTCAAAAATAATTGCCGCTGGTTTTTCGATTCCAGAATTGACATCGTTTAGGACAGCTTCGATATAACCGATAGTATTAAAACTTTCCATGAACCCATAGGGATAGGGCATAAAAGTTACATTATTTGAGGTTACGCCTGCCCCCGCTCTCGCGGCAATATTGCCAGTCGCAGCTAAACTGCCTAACGTCATGCCGTGATAGGCTCCCATGAATGAGAAAATGCCCGGTCTTTGCTTGATTTTTCTGGCTAATTTCAAAGCCGCTTCCACGGCATTCGTTCCCGTTGGGCCGCAAAACTGAACTTTATAATCCAGCTTTTTCGGTTCTAAGACAGAGGAAAAGAATTTTTCTAAAAATTCTTTTTTGGCTGAGGTGTGCATATCTAATCCGTGCGCGATCGCGTCCGATGCCAGATACGCTATTACCTTCTGCTTGATATAGTCATTGTTGTGTCCGTAATTCAGCGCCCCTGCCCCTGCTAAAAAATCGATATATTCCGCTCCTGTTTCGGAATATATGATAGAATCTTTTGCCCGATGGAATATATCAGGAAAATTTCTGCAATAACTTCTGACATTAGACTCGCGACTTTCAAAAATATTCGCTTGCTGACTTGGCTTTTGTAGGGCGATGCGGTGCATGGCAACTTTCTCACTCCAGTTAATTTGTTAGTTACGCGGCGGACAATTCAAAACTAAACGTTACTTCTCTTTCCAGACTTAACGTCAGGGGATACTCGCGATCGATCGGCAACATCAAGTCCTTCAGGAGCGCGTTTGGTTGCGCCAAGATGCCCTGAATCAATCTCTCGAAATCCTCCAGAATGTGAGTAATTGTGGCTAGATCGAAGCGGCGGAAATCGTAATTGATGCCGATGCAGAACTTTAGATCCGGATACACCGCAACAGTCAAGGGATAGTTAGTCTTGTAAAAAGTCGGCGCATTGGAGAAAATCGTCGAGTTCGAGATTTCTAGATTGCCTTCCCATTTTTGCAAGAGTGAATCCACAGGCGCGTTTTCATACACCAAGATACTCTCGAACAAAGGCCTGCTTCGCGGCACTTGACTCCACCCTTGAATATCAACTAGCGGACTCCATTCGTACTGGCGCATTTCCAGCAATTGTTCTTGAAGCTGCTTCAGCCAAACTAGCAGAGATTTCTCAGAAGCTACCTCGATCCATACGGGCAAGCTGTTAACAAATAGCCCAATTAGCGGCTCGTCTTGTAGTAGTTCTACTGGGCGTCCCGCCACCGTACATCCGTAGACGACTTTGCTCGCGCCGCTGTAGTAACTCAGCAGCATCGCCCACAGTCCCTGAAAGATCGTACTCAATGTAAGCTGGTGCTGCCGCGAAAAAGATTGCAGCGCTGCTGTAGTTTCTGGCGATAAATAGATTCTCTGTTCGTCGTATTTTTCCTCGGAATTGAAGGCGCTGCTAGCATCTAGATTGGTGAGAGAAGTAGGCGATCGCAATTCTCCAAGAACCTGCCGCCAGTAAGCCTCAGCTTTCGCTACGTCTTGTTTTTGCAACCATTCGATGTAGTCTCGGTAGGGAATGCTGGGTGCTAAATCTACCTTTTTCCCATCACAAATCGCCTCGTAAATTTGAAGCACTTCCGCGAGGATAGTGGGGATTGACCACCCATCCATCACGATAAAATGTCTGCTCCAAATAAATTGGTAACAGTTGTCAGCAAGGCGAAACAAAGTCAGGCGCATCAAACACTCTTGGGAAAGGTCGAAGCCTAAGGCGCGATCGCGATCCAGAAAAGTATTTAATTGCTCCTCTTGTTCGGCAAGATTGAGCCCCCGCCAGTCGAATTGCTCTAAGGGAACTGTTACTTGCTGATATACAACTTGTAACGGTTTGTTGATATCTTGCCAGAAAAAACCTGTCCGCAAACTCGCGTGCCGGTTCGCTACTTGCTCCCAAGCGCTAGAGAAAGCGTCAACGTTGAGATTCCCCCGCAACAAAAAGGGCATTTGGAACAAATACAGTCCCAATTCCGGAGCGAATAAGCTATGAAAGAGAATGCCTTTCTGAATCGGCGAAAGTTCGTAAATATCCTCAATGTTTTCTACTTTCATTAATTTTTACCTCCGTTGGTTGATTTTCGTTAAGAAGCGATCGAGGTCTTTTTGACTCAAATTTGCTTTTGGGAAGTCAGAAGGCGTGTAGGTTCCTGTTTCGGCAGACTGACAGTGGGCGACAAGCGATCGCAAATTATCCACAAAATCTTTAGCTAGTTTTTCGATGGTGGTTCGCCGGTAGGCTGCTTCGCTATACCTCCACTCTAGTTGCAGCTTATTTTCTCGCACGCCGGAGTCAATTGCGATCGGATAGCGCCGATTTCCTAGCAGGATGCTGCTCGCGCTTTCTACTAGCTCAAACGCCAAAGATTCAGGCACAATCGGATCTAATTGCTCGCGGTAGTTAAATCTCACCTGCGATCGATCCAAAGCTTGCAGGTGCGCCGCTACTGCTGCGCGATCGCCCAAATAGCGCAGTACCCCGTAGCCAGCGCCTCGATTGGGTACGCCCCGCACCTGCTCTTTAATCGCCTTCAAAGCTTCCCCAGGCCCAGAAATTCCCTTGAGAATTAGCTGCACCGGGAAAACAGCCGCAAAGCAGCCAATAGTGCGCGACAAATCGATATCTTTGGCAAAAATTTCTCGCCCCGAAGCCTCCAAATCCACCAGCAAGGAATCCGTTTTCGTCCATTGATTAAAAGTTTGCACCAATGCAGTCAGCAATACTTCGCTCGTTTGGGTTCCATAAGCTGCGGGAACTTTTTGCAGTAAAGTGCGAGTTTCTTCAACATCGAGCGAAACTAATACAATGCTCGCCTCATCGTAGCTTGGAGAATCAACGGGCAGTTTCGAGACTTGTTGACGCACAGCCAGCCAGTAATCTCGCTCTTGCTGAATTTGCGGCGATTTGGCGTACTCTTGCAGAAATTCTGACCACCGTTTAAAAGTTGCTGTTGCGGGCGGTAATTCTACGGATTGCCCCTGACTCAACTGCGCGATCGCACAGGAAAGTTCCTCTAGCAAAATTTGCCAAGAAACGCTATCTGCCGCCAGTTCGTGAATCGTTAATAGCAGGCTATGAGGGCGATCGTTTCCCTGGTTAAACAAAGCCGCTCGCCAGAGAATTCCCTCGGCTGGATTCAAACTTTCTGTTAGCTCGGTCGCTGTTTTTTCTAAAGTAATTTTTCCTTCGCTCGCTGGCAACACCGATAAGTCAATGTAGGAAAAAGGCTCGGTTTTAACTTCATCCAAACTTCCATACATTTGCTCCCACCCCGATTCTGTATTGAGAAATCGCAGGCGAAGAATGTCGTGGCGGTCGAGCAATTTTTGCACTGCTTGCTGCCACAGTTCGGGAGCGATGTCCGAGTCTGTTTTAAATAAAAAGCTCTGGCATTTGCCGGAAATTTTTTCTGCTAAAAATTCCTGCTGTATGGGGAGAATAGGCAGCAGTTTTTCAGTCGTCTCAATTGTGCCTGCAACCGCTGCAAGATCCGCCACAGTGGGACACTCAAACAGTTGTTTGGGTGTTACGCGCAAGCCGGCTTGATTGATTTTGGCGACGATGCGAATGCTTGATATCGAATCTCCCCCTAACTCGAAAAAGTTATCGTAAATTCCTACTTTTTCAACCTCTAGCATTTGCCCCCAAATCCGGGCGATAGTTTCCTCGGCAGGCGTGCGAGGTTCTGCGAAAGTTCCTTCTAAATTCGCTCTGGCACTGTCGGGTTCTGGGAGCGATCGCCGGTCTACCTTTCCGTTAGGAGTTAAAGGCAAACTTTTGAGCGTTACAAAAGCCCAAGGCACCATGTACTCAGGCAATTTTGTCGCTAAAAAACGGCGAAGTTCGCTGCTGCTTGGTGCTTGTTTCTGATTAGAAACCAAATAAGCCGCGAGGCGCTTTTCACCAGGCGCATCTTCCCGCGCCACCACTACAGCCTGCGCGATATCTGGATGCTGCCCTAACGCTGCCTCAATTTCTCCCAATTCAATGCGGAAGCCCCGGATTTTTACTTGACTGTCAATTCGCCCGATGAATTCGATGTTTCCGTCTGGCAAATAACGAGCCAAATCACCCGTTTTATAAAGATGTCCCTGCGCGTCAAAGGGATGGCGAATAAATTTTTGAGCGGTTAATTCGGGGCGGTTGAGATAGCCCCGCGCCAGACTGTGGCCGCCGATGTGCAGTTCCCCGGGTACGCCTGCTGGCACTGGCTGCAAATGGGAATCCAGTAGATAAATCTGGGTATTTGCTATAGGTTTGCCGAGGGGAACTGTCTCGGAAATTCCTTTCAATTCCTCGCCATACACTTGATAGGTTAGTACGCCCACCGTTGCTTCTGTTGGCCCGTAGTGATTGAAAATCAGGCAATCTGGAGCAATTTTGCGAATCTTTTCAATTAGCTCCCAACTAGCAGCTTCACCGCCTAAAATTAGCCGTCTTCGTGGCAAAATAGACTCGGCAACAGAAGAAGTTAAAAGAGCAGCAAGGTGCGAGGGAACAATCTTGAGGCAATCGATCGAATGGCGGCGGAAATATTCACCCAGTGCTTCTGGATCGGTGGCGCGTTCTTGGGATACTATATGGAGGCATCCACCCGAACAAAGTGCTGGGAAAATCGCTGTATTTCCTAAGTCTGCCGCGAAGGTGGAAACGGTGGCGAAACTGGCACCTGATGGCAGGTTTAATCTTTCCTGAATAGCGTACAGGTAGTTGAGGAGTTGTCGGTGTTCGATCGCGACTCCTTTGGGCGTGCCAGTGGAACCGGAAGTATAGATGACGTAAGCTAAATTGTTAGAAGAGGCGCGAGGCGTGTAAGAGGCAGAAACAGTGGGAATTTCTGTATCGATGCAAACAATATTTGCCTGAGTTTTCGGCAAGGTTTCGATGAGCCGCTTTTGTACGAGCAAAACCTTTACCTGAGCGTCTTCTAGCATTAGCGCTTTGCGCTCTATTGGGGTCGTTGGATCGATCGGTAAATAGGCACCACCGGCTTTGAGTACGCCCAGCATTCCTACGATTGTTTCTAAAGAACGATCGACGCAAATGCCGACAATTACCTCTGGTTCAACTCCCAACTTTTGCAGGTGATGGGCGAGTCGATTGGCGCGATCGTTGAGTTCTCTGTAGGTGATTTGTTCGCTTTCAGAGACGACGGCAATGCTGTCTGGTGTGCGTTCTGCTTGTTCTTCAAAAAGCTGGTGAACGCACTTGTCTGTCGGGTAATCTTTCTGGGTTTGGTTGAACTCGACGAGAAGCTGGTGGCGATCGCGATCGCTGAGTATATTTAACTGACTGATGGGTAGTTGTGGATTTTTTACCGCACTTTCTAACACAGCCTGGAAGTGTTGTGACAACCGCTTGACATCTTCAGCTTCAAATAAAGCCGAATCGTAGCGAAACTCGGCGATTAAGCAATTGCCTCGTGAAAGGCCCGAAAGTTTAAGTTTGAAGGGTTCTAGGCAGGCATCTTGGCGATCGAGGAAAAATGAAACGCCAGACTCGCCATATTTCTCTGGCTTTGTTTCGTACTCAAAGCAGATGGGCAAAAAAGCGTTACTTTTATCAGATTCTAGAGTTTCTTCCCAGGTGAAATATTCTTGCCAAGTGTGAATATCTTTGAGATTTAGCTCAACTTGCCCCCAAATTTTGGCAAAACTGAATTCGTCTTGCAAGTCGCAATGTAGGGGTAAGTATTTGCACAGCAGCCCCAGAGAGTGTTCTAATTCTTCATATTTCCTGCCGTTTCCAGTTACGCCGACGATCGGGTTTGGCTGTCTGGTAAGCCGCGCAATCAGAATTTGCCAGCAAGCCAGCAGAAATGTAGAAATATCGCTGCGGTGTTTTTGGGCGATCGCTTCCAGGCTGTCGAACAAATCACCCCGAATTTCCACCCTTTCTACTAGCGGCTTAAATTCCGCTTCTGAATTCTTCTTCTCCCAAGGAAGCGTTAATAAATCCCAAGATTCAATGTTCAGCTTTCGCCAGTATTCTTGGCCGATTGCCGTTTCTTCTGATTCGAGTAATTCATTTTGCCACTCAGCAATATCGGCATATTGCATTGACTCATCAGAAAATTCTTCCCCGCACGCGCAGGCCCAGTAGGAAAGACTGAGTTCGCGGGTAAAATTTTTCAGGGTGACGCTATCTGCAATTAAGGCAGAGAAGTTCGCCAGCAATAGGTGCTTGTCTTGCGCCAGAGTGACTAAAGAGATGTGCCAAAGTGGGCCGCGCTCAAAATCAAAAGGAAGCAGGTTTAGTTGCTGAAAAAGCGCTGCGATTTTAGCTTCTTGTTCTTCGGGAGACAAACCGCTGAGATTGTATTTCGAGATAGGAACTTCACCATTGCTGGCGATCGCTTGCAGGGGTAGTGTCATCCCAGGCAAGCAGTGAAAGCTAGTCCGCAGGATTTCGTGCCTATTTACGATATTTTGCAGCGCACTTTTAAGAATCTCTTTGTCGAGATTTCCTGTAATTAAAATTGCACCTCGAACGCGATAGGTCTGTTTAGGATTATTTTGCTGTAACCCCCACAGGCGCCGTTGCTGTGGAGAAAGTCTAAACCCTTCGATTGTTTCGTTTTGCATTTCTATAGTTCCTTTAATAAGCCTAAATATCTTGACAGCTAAACGCTTCTGCCATCCCGACAACAACTCGACGCGAACCAGAAAATGGGGTGCGTCCGTGCGCGGCTAGCATATTATCTAACAGCAAGACATCTCCTTCTTCCCAAGGGAAAACAATCGTTTCTTGCTGGTAGCAGCGACGAATTTCGTCTAGTATAAAATCTTCAATGGGCGAGCCATCGCCGTAATAAGCATTGCGGGGTAAATCTTCCTGTTTAAAAGAAGTTAAAAGCTCTTGGCGAACGGCGGGTTCGAGATTGGAAATGTGGAAGAGGTGAGCTTGATTAAACCACACCATTTCCTGCGTTTTTGGGTGCTGGGCGACCGCTTGACATATTTGGCGCGTTCTCAAGCTATCGCCACTTTTCCATTCTAACTCAATCCCCGCTTTTTTGCAATACTCTTCTACCTCAATTTTGCGATCGGTATTGAAGACATTTTGCCAGGATAAATCTACGCCGCCGCCGTAATTTCGCACATACATAACCTTTTTTTGGGCAAACTTTTCTCTAATCTTTAAATCCAGGCTTTCAAACACTTTGCGGCTGTTAGCGATCGGAGTTTCTCCTCCCTGTTCGGCTTTCTTGACGCAGAAAAAAGCAATTTTTAGCGGCCAATTGCGAGAATAAGCCATTTCATTGTGCAGGGGGATGAATTGCTCGGCAGGATACTCGGTGGAAGTGTAGATATTTCCGCTCACCAGGCTACGCGGAGTCGAGCGAAAAGAATATTCCAACAAGTCGCCAGCAATAGTTTGAATAAACTGCTCGAAACCGTTCACCCCGCCGACTTCAAAGCCTCGAAAAAGTATTCCTCCATGCTTCCATAACTGCGTTTCAATTGATGAGCGATTGTTCTGTGCCCAACCTGCGAGATTTAATTTTTCTACTGTTGGCTGAACAACCAGAGGTAGAAGATTGTCCGGCTGAAGGTAGGCGGTTTTGACTAATTCCTCTGAGGACAGGCTGACGGCTTTGCGCCTAACCGAGCCTAACTTTTGGGAAGTGAAATTCTTTGTTTCTGTATTTGTCATAGTTTTTGGTTTGGTGAAAAATTGATCTCTTTTTCCCGAAAAAACCTGAGAGATTGATATCAAATCCGCCCTTCATCGGAACTATTCATCTCTCTGTTCTCGAACTCTGCGTTCTGGAGCGTTCTCTGCGGTTTAATCATTCCAATGCAACCGGAATTGATATGAGCCATCATTTCAAACTTTTCATAACTTTGCGTTGAGCCATTTTTAATTTTTGAATTCCCGAAATCTGAATTTGTTTTTCCTGCTCGATTTGATGCTGCCTTTCTGCTTCGGCAAGAATTTCTGCCAAGTCGTCGAGCCTGATATCTGGCTGGATGACTACCTGGTTGAGGAGGGTTTGGAAACCTCTCACCATTCGGGCAACGGTCGCAGCCTCAAATAAGTCTGTTTTGCAGTCAAATAAGCCTTGAATTCCTTCTGAAACCTCCCAGAGAGTGAGGCTTAAGTCGTGTCTCGACATACCGACATCGAATTGCAGAATGCTCAAGGTCAAACCAGCTAACTCCAGGGGTGGCATGGGCGCATTCTGGAGTACAAACCACACTTGAAACAGCGGGTTATAGCTGAGATTTCGCTCCGGCTGCAATTCCTCCACGAGCTTTTCAAAAGGGACATCGGGGTGAGCGTAAGCTGCTAACGCTACCTCGCGTGTTCTACCGAGGAGTTCGCGGAAAGTTGGATTGCCTGCGGTGTCAATTCGCAGCACTAAAGTGTTGACAAAAAATCCAATCAGTTCCTCTAATTCAAGGCGGTTGCGATTGGCAATGGGAGAGCCAATAGCGAGGTTATCCTGTTTTATTTTGCAGGACAGCAAAGATTGAAATGCTGCTAGCAACGTCATAAATAAGGTGACATCTTGTTGCTGGGCGAGCGTTTTCAGTCTTTCAGTTAAAGAAGCAGAAATCACAAAAGATTGCTGCGAACCTCGGAAAGTTTGCACGGGAGAACGCTGCTTATCTGTTGACAGCACAGCTAAATTGCCTCCCAATTGCTGTTTCCAATAAGCGAGCTGTTTTTCTAATTTCTCTCCCTGGAAATGCTGCCGCTGCCAACTGGCGAAGTCGGCATACTGTACGGGAAGTTCAGGCAACGGAGAGGGTTTGTTATTGGAAAAAGCTTCATAAAGTGCGGCTACTTCTCGCACCAACACCCCCATCGACCAACCATCAGAAATAATGTGGTGTATCGTCAGCAGCAACACGTATTCTGCCGGACTAAGTTGCAGCAAAGTGCTCCGCAGTAAGGGCGATCGCGTTAAGTCAAAGGGGCGTTGGGCTTCTTCAAGAGTAAGCTGCTCTATTTCAGTTTGCTGCTCATTTTTTGGTAAATGTTGCAAGTTTACCACCGACAAAGCGAAATCCAAGGAAGGAGAAATCAGTTGAAAAGGCTCCCCGTCCACTTCTGCAAAAGCAGTCCGTAAAACTTCGTGACGCCTGACAATTTCATTGAGTGTTTGTTGCAGTGCAGACAAATTCAATTGTCCTTGCAAACGCACAGCAGCAGGAAGGTTGTAGGCCGGGTTTTCGGGAGACAATCGATCGAGAAACCACAGCCGTTGCTGGGCAAAAGACAGGGGAGCCGAATTTTGCTGCGATCGCCTGGGAATGCGCTTGGATTGCTCGGCCTGTACTGCCTCTTTGCCCAATGCTTTGAGGAGGAGCGCTCGCTGCTGGGGCGAGAGGTTTTTCAGTCGTTCTGAACGATTAGTAGACATGATGATTCACCTCCTCGCAGCGATCGCTGTTTGCAATAGTTAAGGAAAGCTTTGCTGCTATTTTTAGCTGGTCGTTTAAAACAAAACTGATATCTGCTTCCGCGGTGAGGGGGTTGGCAAGGACGGCTCGAAAAGCAACAATGGGAATGGTTTTGCCGTAACAGGTGTTTTGCAGGGTTGTTCGCGATACGAAGGTGTGACCGGCTCGCCGCTGGGCCTCCTGAAGGCGCTCGTTAAATTGATCGATCGAGTGGTTGTCTGCTTCGGTTAGTTGTTTTTTGGCTGCTTTTTGCCGGAATTTTTCTGGAATGTAGCGGTATAAAAGAATATTGATTTGTGGTTCTAGCAGCAATTCAAATGCTGGATTTTCCCGAATTAAATTGGCCAAGTGCTGCGTTTTATGGATGCCTGCATCTATCAAAAATTCATAGCCTTGATGGCCGATGATATTTAAGGCGGCTTGCAAGTACAAACTCGCACCCGATCGAGAGCCTTCGAGAGAGCGCTTGCCTAGATCGATCGAGTCTTTTCGCACCGTGTAGGGCGCGTGTTTTTCAATAACTTTGGCGGTTTGAGGATTGCGGAATAAAACCATACCGATTCCCATTGGCAAATACATTTGTTTGTGTCCGTCAATGGTGACGGAATCTGCTAGTTCAATGCCTGCTAATTTGTGCCGGTGACGTTCGGAAAAAAGCACGGGGCCGCCCCAAGCGGCATCGACGTGAAAGTGAGCGTTTGCTTCTTGCGCGATCGCGGCTATTTCTGGAAGCGGATCGATACTTCCCGAATCGGTGCTGCCTGCAACACCGATAATTGCCAGAATGTGCAGGTTGCGATCGCGGCATTCGGCTACAGTTTGGCGCAGCGCTGCCAAATCCATGCGGTGATTGGCATCGGTGGGGATTTTTAGGAGATTGCGATCGCCAATGCCTAATAAACCGGCAGCTTTTTCAAAAGAATAGTGCATCAAATTGGAGCCGATTATCACCATTCCCTTGTAGCCGTAAACCTCTAAAGCTGCGTACAAGCCTTCTTTTTCAATGCCGCTAAAGTTATTTTTTGGCCCTAAAGAAGCGTTGCGAGCGCACCACAAAGCTGTGATATTAGCTAGGGTGCCGCCCGTTGTCATGATACCGAGCGTGCTGTCACTTTTTTGAATGTGCTGGTTATAAAAATCCTCAGAAAAATCGTAAATTAATCGGTGGATCATTGCCAAAGTCTGGCGCTCGCAGGGGCTTAAAACTTTGGCAGTTTCCATCTTGACTAAATTTTGATTCATCGCGATTAACAGCTTCGCGATCGGGCGCACAAAATAGGGAAGTGCGCTCGTCATGTGACCGATATATCGGGGGGAAGATGTGTGAATGGAATGGGCAACGATGGTTTGGGCCAAATCATCGATATAATTCCCAACATCTGCAGAAAGGGCGGGAATTTTGTTTTCCGTAAACTCCTGAATAATTAACTCTAAGTCAATATCTGTACTAGCGGTTTTTGCGTACAAAAAATCTTCTACTAGGGCAGAAATTCGCTCCTCCATTGCTTCTTCTGCCAAAAATGATTTTTCTGAGGCACTGAATAGCTCCATTAACTTTTCTTCAAGTGGGGCAACAGAGGATTTTAAGGACTCCATTACATCTTGAGAATCTTTGGTTTTTACTGTTAGTTTACTCATCCCTAATCCCTCCTTTTTAATGGCTTTTTTTTCCTATCTTCAAGCAAAGCTTTATGGAGATAGGGCTTTTTATGCTTTTTTACAAACGCGCTATTTGCTCAGACGCCATCACAGTTTGTGCTGACTCTCCATCACTCTTTTCTAAGATGTCTAGCAATTCATCTATCTGGTTAGAATCGGCGTTTGCCAGAATTTCTTCCTCGATTAGTTCAGCTAAGTTCTGAATAGTGGGAGCGGCAAAAAAATCGCACAGCGCTAACTCTATCCCAAAGCACGATCGCACTCGCGATACCAATTGCATCGCCATCAGAGAGTGACCGCCGAGGTCAAAAAAGTTTTGGTTAGTTCCTACTTTTTCTAGCCCTAAAAGAGCAGTCCAAATCTCAGCAATTTCTTCCTCTGTGGGCGTTTGTGGCTCAGTGAAGGCTGTTTCATCAGAAACGCGATCGCACCTTTGAGATAAGGCGAGGCGGTCAATTTTTCCGTTGGGCGTTAGCGGCAGCGCCTCTAATAGCACAAAAGCTGAAGGTACCATGTAATCGGGCAGTTTGTGCTTCAAGAACGAACGCAGTTCGGAAATAAGTTCTGGGTGCTGATTTCTGAACTCTGAGTTAGGAACTAGGTAAGCGACTAGGCGTTGACTGCCCGGTGTATTTTCCTGAAGCAAAACAGCAGCGGTGGACACAGAAGAATGTTGAGAAAGTGCTGCCTCTATTTCTCCTAGCTCGATGCGGAAACCGCGAATTTTTACTTGGCGATCGCCACGACCCAGAAATTCTATATTACCATCCGGCAGGTAACAACCGATATCGCCGGTTTTGAACAAAACTTTTTGATGAGAATTACCGAACCCATCTAATTTTTCTTGCCAAAACGGGTTAGGAATGAATTTCTCAGCAGTTAATTCGGGACGGTTTAAGTAGCCCTTTGCCAATCCATCGCCGCCGACGTAAATCTCGCCGGGAATTCCGATCGGAACGGGTTGCAAATTGCGATCGAGCAGGTAAATTTGCGTATTGGCGATCGGGCGACCGATTGGCACTTTCTCGACACAGTGAGTAGCATCGTACCACGTCACGTCTGCTGCTACTTCAGAAGAGCCATAAAGGTTGATTAATACCCGCTGGGGCATCTGTTCTCGAAATTGCTGGCAAAGTTCCAGCGGCAGAGTTTCTCCGCTGCAAATCCAATATTTTAATTGAGGCAAACGCTTGTCTAAATCGGGGAAGGAATCTAAGATAGCGCGCAACAAAGAAGGAACCAGCACCAGTCGCGTTACATTTTGCTTGGATAAGGTTTGAAGGAATTGGTTAATATCTTTGACGGCTCGATCGGGAATAATGACAGTCGGCAACCCATGCAGCAAAGGAGCAAAGATTTCCCAAACCGAATCGACAAAATTTAAGGATGTTTTTTGACAGCAAATATCTGCTTCTGTAAAAGGGTAGGGGTTCCAAAAACAGCGATTGACTGTGCCTCGGTGGGTGCCGAGTACGCCTTTGGGAGTGCCTGTCGAGCCGGAAGTGTAGAGGACGTAAGCGAGGTTTTCAGCTTCTACTTTAACAGCGGGGTTGCGATCGCTCTGGCGGGAAATTTCCTGCCATTCGGCGTCGATACAGACGACTTTGGCGCTGTGTTCGGGGAGGGTTTCTAGGAGGTTTTTTTGAGTCAAAAGCACCGGAACTTTTGCGTCCGCCATCATGAAAGATCGGCGTTCTTGGGGATAAGCAGGATCGAGAGGAACGTAAGCGGCACCGACTTTTAAAATGCCCAAAATGGCTACCAGCATGGAGAGCGATCGCTCTAAGCAAATTCCGACCAAAACTTCTGGCTTGACGCCGATTTGTTGGAGGTAATGGGCGAGTTGATTAGCTCGTTCATTCAGCTCGCGGTAGGTAATTTTTTGGTCTTCAAATACGACTGCAATCGCATCGGGAGTTCGCTCGACTTGAGCTTCAAATAATTGATGAATGCAGCCGCTCGAATAATCGGCACGGGTTTCGTTCCACTCGATCGACAACTGACGTTGCTCTCGCTCGGAAAGAAGCGATCGCAACTCGTAACGCTCGGATGACTCGCGCGCGATCGCTTCTAGGGTTCGGGCGTAATAACCTCCCATTGCCTCAACCTGTTCACCGCAAAACTCGGCGCTGTCGTATTCCAGAGACAACTGTACTTTCGCGGAGTAAGCATCTAGGCTGAATTCAACAAATAAAGGAAAATTCGTTTCTAGTAAAAACCTTCCCCCTAAAACTTCAAGATTTTCTAGAGTTTGCACGCTCTGATAAACGTGAATATTAACGTAGTTAAACGCTGTCTCGAACAAAGGCTGACCGCCCAAATTTCTCTGGATTTCTGCCAGCGGATAACGCCGATAAGGCAGCAATTCTCGCTCCGCTTCAAAAACCTGCTGTACCAAATCTATCCAAGTACCGCCGGATAGTTGCAAGCGAAATGGGAGAGTATTCAGAAAAAGTCCGCAAATTCGCTCTCCATCTGTCTCTTCAGGGCGTCCGTTCGCCACGAAACCTGTCAGCACGTCTGACTGTCCGCCGAGCAGGCTTAAAACGCGCAAATGAGCCGCTAACAAAACGCTTTTAAGAGGAACTCCGGCGGAATTAGCTAGCTGTTTGAGACCTTCAGAAATTTCCGGGGGAATCGCCACATTGTGGGTGCAAATTTGCCGGATTCTCGCCTCGCGCGGTAATTTTTGCCAGCGCGGCAGCACCGCGATCGTGCAGTCGCTTAACTTTTCCTTCCAAAAGCGCTGGTGTTCCTCAGATGCAACGCTCGATCGCTCCAGCGCCACAAAATCTCGGAACGCGCTTTGAGGTAGCACAGCGGCAGAACCGCCTGTTTTCCCCAGCAGTAAAAAATATTGCTGAAACAACTCTGTCAACACCAACCCCACACTCCATCCATCGAGAATCGCGTGATGAAATGCAAAACTTAGCTGAAAAGTCTCCTGAGTATAACGGTGAATCTGGAACTGCATCAAAGGAGGAGTTTTCCAATCAAAATGCCGATTTCTTTCTCCTTCAAGCCAAGCATTTAAAGCCGCTTTTTGCTGGGAATTGGAGAGGTGGCGCAAATCTTCCACCTGCAAGGGAATTTCAATTTTTTGATGAACCAATTGCAGGGGTTCGCTGAAACCAGTTAACTGAAATGAAGTCCGCAGCACGGCGTGACGCTTTACCAAATACTCGATCGCTGCCTGCAAAACCTGAACTTCGAGAGGAGCTTTTAGGTGAAAGCTAAAGATATCGTGATAGATAGCGCTTTCCGGGTTGTACTCGCTGTGAAAAATCATGCCCATCTGAAGGGCTGTTAAGGGATAGGCATCCTCTACATTATCAGGTATTTGCTGTTTGTCTGCTGGCAAAATTAAACTGAAAGCTTGACTTTTTGAAGGTTCTAATTCTTTAAATTCTGTGGCTTTTAGCTCCCGAACGATCGCCTCAATCGTTGGATACTGGAACAGTTGTTGCAAGGAGAAGCGCAAGCCTTGTTTTTGAGCTAAAGACTGCACCTGAATGCTGCGGATAGAATCGCCTCCCAATGCAAAAAAATTGTCGCGGATGCCGACTTTTTCCACGCCGATAATTTTCTCCCAAATTTCTGCCAACACTTTTTCTTCGGCAGTTTGGGGAGCGATAAAAGCTTCCGCTAAATTGGGTCTGGCTGTGTCGGGAGAAGGCAGCGATCGCCGATCTAGCTTACCGTTAATAGTCAGGGGCAAAGCTTCCAAAAGCACGAACGCCGCAGGCACCATATAGTCTGGCAACTTTTCCTTCAAGAAAACGTGCAATTCACCAGAGGTAAGAGTTGTTTCTGACTTCGCCACTATATAGGCTATTAACCGCTTGTCTCCCGGCGCGTCTTCCCGCAGCAAAACTGCGCTTTCCCGCACGGCCCGATGTCGGTTTAGCTGCGCTTCAATTTCTCCCAATTCGATGCGGAAGCCTCGCACCTTAACCTGAGTATCGATTCGCCCCAGATATTCAATATCGCCATTGGGTAAGTAACGCGCTAAATCTCCGGTTTTATACAGTCGCGCTTCTTTCTTTTCGCTAAAGGGATTAGAAATAAATCGATCGGCTGTTAAGTCAGGGCGGTTGAGATATCCCCGCGCCACCCCCGCGCCTCCGACGTACATTTCCCCGGGAATCCCCACCGGAACTAACTGACGGTTTTTATCTAAGATATAAAGCTGTAAATCGGGAATGGCACACCCAATAACGCTACCTTGCCCGTTTAAATCAGCTAAACTTAACGGGCGATAAGTGACGTGAACGGTGGTTTCCGTGATGCCGTACATATTTACTAATTGCGGACTCCGATCGCCGTGCCGCTCGAACCAGGGTTTTAAGCTTGGCAATTCTAAGGCTTCGCCGCCGAAAATGACCCAGCGCAGGCTTAAATTGTTGCCCGGTTCCACCGATTCTTCGGCTTGGATAAGCTGGCGAAAAGCTGAGGGAGTTTGGTTGAGAACGGTGACTCGTTCCTGACACAGTAATTCATAAAATGCGATCGGCGATCGCGCTACGAAATAAGGCACAATTACCAGGCGTCCGCCGTAAATTAAAGCGCCCCACAGTTCCCAAACTGAAAAATCGAAAGCGTAGGAATGAAACAGAGTCCACACGTCACTTTCGCTAAAATTGTACCAAGATTGCGTGGCAGCGAACAGGCGAACGACGTTGGCATGGGCGACTAAAACGCCTTTCGGTTGACCTGTTGAACCGGAGGTGTAGATAACGTAAGCGAGATTTTCAGCCGTAGCGTGGCTGTTAGGATTGTCAGTGCTATTTTGAGCGATCGCCTCCCAATCGGCCTCTAAACAGACAACTTTGCCGCTATATTCGGGGAGAGTTTCTAATAGTGTTTCTTGAGTCAATAGCACCGATACCGAGGCATCTTGGAGGATGAAAGCCGTGCGATCGATTGGATTGGCCGGATCGAGCGGCACATACGCGCCCCCGGCTTTGAGAATGCCTAAAATTCCGACAATTGTTAACAACGATCGATCCACGCAAATCCCCACCAAAACTTCGGGTTTGACGCCTAGTTGCTGTAAGTAATGCGCGAGTTGGTTCGCTCGTTCATTCAGCTCGCGGTAGGTGAGTTTTTGGTCTTCAAATACGACTGCAACCGCATCGGGAGTTCGCTCTGCCTGCTGTTCAAATAATTGATAAATGCAGCGATCTTGGGGATAGTCAGCTTTGGGGCTGTTCCACTCAACAAGAATTTGCTGGTTTTCGGCTGGCGTTAGCAGCGGTAAATTTTTCAAAGGCTGGTGAGGGTTTGCCGCCATCCCTTCTAGCAATACCTGCAAGTGTCCCAGCATTCGATCGATCGCGCTGTCGTCAAAGCGGCTGCGATCGTACATAATTTTGAGCGCTAACTCCGATTGGGCGATCGCCATCAATGTGATGGGGTAATTCGTGCTGTCAACCGATCGCACGTCGCCAATCTCTAGGTCACTTTTTCCGCCCTGCAATGAAGGATCGACGGGGTAATTTTCAAATACGACGATACTTTCAAATAGTGGCGTATTGAGAGGAATGTTGCTCCACCGTTGCTGAATTTCTACCAGAGGCGAGTATTCGTACTGGCGCACTTCAATGCTGTGGTTTTGCAATTGCTGTAACCACGAAATAATTGAGTCTTCAGCGGGCACTGATACTCTGACAGGCAGAGTATTAATCAGCATTCCAACCATCGATTCCGCCCCGATTAATTCAGGCGATCGCCCCGAAACCGTTACGCCAAAAATTATGTCTTCTTCACCGCTATATCGGCTCAAAAGTAGCGCCCAAGCTCCCTGTACGAGAGTATTTACAGTCAGCTTGTACTGTCGCACCAACCCTTGTAGAGGCGCTAGATCGGGAAGTTTGATTTCAGCTTCGCCCCGGCTCCCTTCACCGCTTTTGCAACTCAATTTTCCACCGACAACAAGCGACGTGGGTGTCGTAAATCCTTGGAGCGTTTGCCGCCAAAATGACTCCGCCTCAGCTAAATCTTGCTGCTGCAACCAGGCGATGTAATCTCGATAAGAGCGAGGGCGCTTGAGTTGCAATTGGGCGCCCTGGCATTCCGCTTGGTAAAAGGCAAAAACTTCCTTGAGGACGATCGCCAGCGACCACCCATCCAAAACTAAGTGGTGATGGCTCAAAATAAACTGGAAAGCATCTTCCTGTAACTGCGCTAGCGCAATGCGAATCAAGGGAGCTGATGTCAAGTCAAAGCCCTGTTCTCGATCGGCTTTTAGGAACTTGTCTAGCTGCTGTTTTTGTTGAGTGGTAGAGAGCGATTTCCAGTCCATTTGCTGCCAGGACAAGGGAGCCTCCTTACGCACAACTTGCACGGGTTCTTTTACATTTTTCCATACAAAATAAGTCCGTAAAATGGGATGTCTTTCTACAACTTTTTGCCAACTTTTTATAAAAATAGAAACATTGATGTCGCCGCGCAATACGCACAGCAATTGCCCGAAATATAGACCCGATTCTGGCTGGTAAATGGAATGAAAGAGAATGCCCTGCTGCGCTGGCGAGAGGGGATAAAAGTCTTCGATATTGCCTTTGCTCATCTTACAGCTCTCCCAAAATTTCGGTAATGTTGTCTAAATCGTCCTGGCTCCACTGGCTCCACTTAAACTCTGCAAAGTCAGAAGGAGTGCAGCCGCCGGCGTCGGGGGACTGACAGTGTTGAATTAGCGATCGCAGCGATTCTATAAAGCCCGTTGCAAAACTTTCAATGCTTTCTCGTCGGTGAATGTTTTCGCTGTACGTCCAATCTAATTGCAGCTTGCTGCTGGCAATAAATCCGTTAATTTCCAGCAGGTAACGCCGATTTCCGCGCGGGCTGCGAATGGGGCCGCTAGGCTCGGAGGACAGCATTAATAAAGAAGATTTCGGCAGCACTTGGTCAAACTGTCCGAGATAATTAAAGCTTACCTCAGCTTGCGGCAATATGTGCATTTTTTTTGCAATTTCTCGATTTAAATATCGTAGGACACCGCAGCCAATACCGCGATTTGGTACTGCTCGTAACTGCTCTTTAACTGATTTTATTGTCGCCCCTAGATCGGAAGGTTTTTCTATTTTTAACAGGACGGGGAAAACTGCTGTGAACCAGCCGATCGTGCGCGACAAATCTACTCCTTCAAATATATCTTCGCGCCCGTGACCTTCTAAGTCCAGTAAAAGTGAGTTATTGCCTGTCCAGCATTCAAATGCTTGAGCTAAAGCAGTTAGCAATACATCATTAATTTGAGTGCGGTAAGCGGCAGGTACTTCTTGCAGGAGCAGTTTTGTTTCTTCAGCACTCAAAGCAACGGATACTGTCTTTTCAGATGCAACTAAATTGGCTGCGTTTGGGAAATCCACCGGCAAGCGAGAAGTTGGTTGGTGAGAAAGGGCGAACCAGTAATCGAACTCTCCCTGCAATTCGGGCGATCGCGCCCACTCCTGTAAACGTTCTGCCCACTGCTTAAATGAGGTTGTTTTGGGCGGCAGCGCGACTGTTGCGCCGCGGCTAATCTGCCCGTAAGCTGTCTGGAAATCCTCAATTAAAATGCGCCACGAAACCCCATCAACCGCTAAGTGATGAATGGCAAATAACAAGCGATTTGGCTGATGTTTGCCCAAGTCAAATAGGGCAGCGCGAAGTAATGGCCCCTCTGACAAATTCAAACTGCCTTGCAACTGAGCGGCGGCGGTTTGGAAAGCGGCTTCTCGCTCCTCTGGAGGTAGCGACGACAAATCCATGCAGGTAAGCACAGCCACCTTTTCAGGATGGGAAATAGCCTGCTGCCAGCCAGATTCTCCTCCTGCAAAACGCAGGCGCAGCGCGTCGTGGTGCTTCAGCAATTCTTGCAAAACTGACTCAATTAATGCAGGTTCGAGAGGTTGCTGCAACTCTAAAAGCACCGCCTGATTCCAGTGGTGCGGCTCGGAGAGATTTTGCTCGAAAAACCAGTGCTGAATCGGTGTCAGAGGAACTTCGCCAACGATTAATCCCTGTTCCGATTGTTTGGTCTCAGTTGTATCGGCGACGGCTGCTAACTGTCCAATGGTTTGGTGTTGAAACAGTTGTTTAGGAGTTAGCCGCAACCCGGCTTGATTGGCTTTAGAAATGACTTGAATGCTGAGGATAGAATCGCCGCCCAATTCAAAGAAATTGTCGTCAATTCCCACTTGTTCTAACCCCAATACTTGCGCCCAAATTTCTGCTAGGGTTTTTTCAATAGCGGTGTTTGGCGCGGCGAATGCCTCTTCGAGTTCGGGTCGATCGCGATCCGGTGCGGGAAGCGCTTTGCGATCGACTTTGCCGTTGGGAGTTAGAGGCAGCGATTCCAGCGTTACGAACACACCAGGCACCATGTATTCCGGCAGCTTTTCTTGCAGGTAGCCGCGCAGGTTACTGATGCTTGGAAGTTTGTCTTGGTTAAGCACTACATAAGCGACTAAGCGCTTGTTGCCCGAAGTGTCATCGCGCGCTTGGGCCACAGCATCGCGCACGGCGCGGTGCTGTTTCAGGGTTTCCTCAATTTCTCCCAATTCGATGCGATAGCCCCGGATTTTCACTTGGCTATCAATTCGCCCCAAGTATTCGATATTTCCATCTGGCAAATAACGCGCCCTGTCGCCAGTTTTGTAAAGGCGCGCGTCGGGTGAGTTGCTAAAAGGATTGGGAATAAATTTCTGGGCCGTTAATTCGGGACGGTTCAGATAGCCTCTGGCCAATCCTGCGCCGCCGATATAGAGTTCTCCCGGCACTCCCAGCGGCACGAGATTGAGAGTTCGATCTAATAAATAAATCTGCGTATTCGCAATCGGGCTGCCAATGGGTGGCATTCTCTCGGCACCTTTTTCAATTAAAGCAAAGGTTGAATAGGTGGTATCTTCTGAGGGGCCGTAAAGATTGAAGACTTTCTGAATGTGAGGAAGCTGGTAAAGCTGCTGCGCTAAAGTATTCGGCAGCGGTTCGCCAGCTAAATTGACGGTGCGGACTGTTTCGGGAATGCCGTTGATTCGCAGCAGTTCTGCGATCGCGCTGGGAACGCTATTAATCAGCGTTACTTTTCCCGCGGTTTTTAAAGTGGGCAGGTGCAAGGCATTTTCTGCCAGGATGGCTGTGCCGCCCCAGCTTAGAGGCGCGAATATCTCGAACACTGACAAATCAAAGCAAATAGATGTCGAGGCGAGAACTCCTCCCAGTTCTTCCGGCGAAAAAACCTCTTTTGCCCAGTGCAAAAAGGCAACGGCGCTGCGGTGTTCGATCGCAACCCCTTTGGGCCTCCCCGTGGAACCTGACGTATAAATTACATACGCTAACTTAGAGGGGTTTTGCTGATTAAATGTAAAATCAGAATGTGACTTTTCTGAAAACTTCTGTTCCTCTTCCCACCGATCCAATGCGATAACTTTTGCGCTGCATTCTGGCAGAATTCCTAACAATTTTTGCTGGGTTAGCAGCACCGAAATTTGAGCGTCTTCTAACGTGAAAGCGAGGCGATCGCGCGGGTAGGCTGGATCGAGCGGAACGTAAGCGCCCCCGGCTTTAAGAATACCGAGAATGCCAACAATTGTATTGAGCGATCGCTCGACACAAATTCCCACCAAAACTTCTGGCTTGACGCCGAGTTTTTGCAGGTAATGCGCGAGTTGATTCGCTCGTTCATTCAGCTCGCGGTAGGTGAGTTTTTGGTCTTCAAATACGACTGCAACCGCATCGGGAGTTCGATCTACCTGCGCTTCAAAGAATTGATGAATGCAGCGATCGCTCGGATAATCTGCGCGGGTGTCATTCCACTCTACCAACAACTGATGCTGCTCTTTTTCCCCCAGCAACGGTAGCTTTTCAATCCGCCGATCTGGGTTGGCTGCTATGCCCTCCAGCAACGTCAGAAAATGCCCAGACATCCGATTGATTGTGCCTGCATCAAATAAATCTGTACTGTATTCAAACTGACCGCTAATTTCTTCTTGCTTTTCTTCTAAATACAGCGTTAAGTCTACTTTTGCTGTCTGATTCTCAACATCTAAAAGAGTGAGATTGAGTCCGGCTATTGATTCTGCCGCAACAGGTGGAGTTTGCAAAACAAAAGCAACTTGGAACAGTGGATTGTAGCTCAAATTTCGCTCGGGTTGCAACTCTTCAACCAGTTTCTCAAACGGTAAATCCTGGTGAGCGTAAGCTTCTAAACTCACCTCCCGAATGCGATCGAGCAACTGCCGAAAAGCGATCTCGCCTGACAAATCAGTTCGCAATACCAAAGTATTGACAAAAAACCCGATTAGCCCTTGAATTTCCGCTCTGTTGCGGTTGGCAATGGGAGAGCCAACGGGGATATCTGCCTGTCCTGTATAGCGATAGAGCAGCGTTTTAAAGGCTGCTAGCAGCGTCATAAACAGGGTGACATTTTCCTGGCGGCTGAGCTTTTTGAGGGCTGCCGTTAGCGTTTTCGGGATGAGAAATGATTCTTTCGCACCCCGATAGGTTTGGACTGGGGGGCGGGGGCGATCTGCTGGCAATTCCAGCAAGGGGGGAACGCCACTTAGCTGCTTTTTCCAGTAGTTAAGTTGAGTTTGCAAGCGCTCTCCTACCAGCCATTCTCGCTGCCAAATAGCAAAGTCAGCGTACTGGATGGGAAGTTCGGGAAGTGGGGATGGTTTGCCTGTCGAAAAGGCTTGGTAAAGTGCTGCTAATTCTTGCAGGAAAACTCCGATCGACCAGCCATCAAAAATAATGTGATGCAGCGTTAGCAGCAAGACATATTCCTCAGCATCTAACTGTAGCAAACTAGCTCGCAACAGCGGCCCTTTAGTTAGGTCAAAAGGTTGGCTAGCTTCTTCTACAGCCAGTTGTTTTACTTTTTCTTCTCGCTCACTTTCCGCCAATTGTTGCAAGTCTAAAACTTGCAGCCCGAAATTTAATTGCTGACCGACCACCTGCACGGGTTGACCGTCTACAGTGGCAAATGTCGTCCGCAAAGCTTCGTGACGGCGCACAATTTCCTTGAAACTTCGTTCTAGCACTACTACATTTAGCCTGCCTTTTAGTAACACAGCCGCCGGCAGGTTGTAAAAAGGGTTTCCCGGTTCCAATTGGTCAATAAACCACAGTCTTTGCTGGGCAAAAGAAGTGGGAAATGCAAATACTTCTTCTTCGGAAGCATTCGCCGAGTCGCGAGTATCTGTTAGAGGTTTTTCGGAAAAATGCACCGTCATGGGATTTTAGATTTGAGATTTTAGATTTTGGATTGACCCCACGGATCGAGTCTATTTCTTGAGGATTTTAGATTTGAGATTTTGGATTGATTCCACGGATAAATCAGGGGGCTTGTACCATCAAGAAATTCTCGGTCATGGGATTGGTAACTGATAATTGGGAATTGGCAATTGGGAATAGAGGATTGCAGCCGATAATTGGGGATTACTTATGGGCGATCGGCCGATCGCCCGCGACTCATCACTTATTGCAAAGAGGATAGCGACCTCCGGTACGCCGATCGCGAAACGGGCGCAATCGCGGGTTCTTCAACGACCGCATTTTTGTTTTTGGCTTCAGAAATATTTTCTGCAAGTACGGCGAGCGATCGTCCTGCAAAAATATCGCACAAAGGCAATTCTATCTGACAATATTCTCGTACCTTTGCTGCTAATTGAATTGCCAGCAGCGAATTTCCTCCTAGTTCAAAAAAGTTATCGGCAATACTTAACTGTTCGATGCCGAGAACCTCACAGCCAATTCTCGCTAACATTGCCTCAATAGGGGTGCGGGGTGCGACAAAAATCTTTTCTTGTTGAATTGCAGCATCCGGTTCAGGCAGTGCCTTGCGGTTAACTTTGCCGTTCGCCGAAAGCGGCAGTGCGTCCAAAACTATAAATGCAGACGGCACCATATAATCGGGCAGTTTTTCGCTCAGGAATTGGCGCAATTCTTCAACCGCAGGGGCAGCATTTTGGTGGGGAACGATATATGCTACTAAGCGCTTTTGACTGTGATTTTCTCCGAATGCGGTGACAATGGATGCTTTGACTGCTGGGTGCTCGTTCAAAGCAGCTTCAATTTCTCCTGCTTCGATGCGGAATCCTCGAATTTTAAGGCGGAAATCTTCTCGTCCTAAAAATTCGATATTGCCGTCAGGGAGGAAGCGCCCTAAATCTCCCGTTCGGTACAAGCGATCGCCCGTGACGGGGTGCGTGAGGCAACTGGCGCGAGTTTTTTCTTCATTCCGCCAGTATCCTTTTGTCAGTCCAACTCCGGCGCAGCACATTTCCCCTGGCACCCAGACGGGGCAGTCTTCCAGCCTTTCATTCAAAATGTAGTAGCGGGTGTTTGCGATCGGCTTGCCGTAAGGAATGCTCTTCCAAGAAGGGTCAACAGTTTCTACCGGATACCAAATATTCCAAAGGGTAGTTTCGGTTGGCCCGCCAACGCTGACAACGCGACATTCACGGGCGATCGCCCTTAACCTCTGGGGCAAGGTTATCGGTATCCAATCTCCGCCGAGAAACGCCCAGCGCAAGCACTCTGGCAACACCTCAGAACGTCCGCCAGCGTAATCGAGCAGCATTTCCATCATCGGGGGAACCGAGTTCCAAATGGTGACGCGCTCTTTTACCATCAATTGCGCCCAGTGAGCGGGGTCTAGCCGTTGTGCGGCATCGGGAATGACGATCGCGCCCCCGGCCGCTAGGATGCCGAAAATATCGTAAACCGACATATCGTGGTGCAGTGCGGTGACTGCGATCGCGCGATCGCACTCGCCCACATCAAACACTTGGTTGGTCTGAGCGATCGCATTGACTGCACCTCGGTGCGCGATCGCCACGCCTTTCGGCAAGCCAGTTGAGCCGGAAGTATAAATCACATAAGCTAAATCTTCCGGTTCCTGCACCGCCTCCAAAGCTTCGCTGCTTTCGGCAGCCAATTCGTCCGTTTCGATACAAAGAAGCCGCACATTTTCCGGCCATTCCCATCGCTGATTTAACTGAGATTGCGTTAAAACAATCTCCACCTCGCCATCAGCCAGCAAATACCGCAGCCGCTCTTGTGGTAGCGCCGCATCTACGGGCAAATAAGCTGCCCCGGATGCGAGAATGCCCAGCACAGCGACGATTTGCTCCCATCCTTTTTCCATAACCACGGCAACCAACTGGTTGGGGCGAGCTCCCAGCTTCCGCAATCGGTGAGCGACTTGATTCGATCGCAGATATAGTTCCTCGTAGGTGAGAGTGCGATCGCGCGTAATGATGGCGGGTTCGTGCGATCGCGAGGCGACTTGCCGAGCAAACAGTTCGTGCAGCAATACATCGGGAATGGGTGCTTCGATGCCGTTAGCGACGGGTTGCTGCTGCAACTGCGCCTCTTCTTGCCAAGCTGACTCCTCGGTGGCGAGGCGCTGCAACAGGCGACAGTAGGCGTCAAACATATCGTCGATCAGCCCTTGGGGGAAGAGTTCTTCCACCGCATCCCAGTTCAAGAATAGAGTGCCGCCAGCTTCGCTGTACTGATTGTCTATCCAAACTTGGGGAGTTTGACCGACGACGTAAACAACCTCTCCGATTTCTGCGATCGCGGCCAGTATGGAAGAATCGCTTTGTCCGGGGTTGTTCTGCGGATTAGTCGTGAATACCACTGGCATCGGTGCCGCCGATGTTCTTCCCAGCAGTTGCGTCAATTCTCGCAGAACGCGCACGCCGCTGACGTACTGGTGCTCTAAATCGTGCCAAAGCTGCTGAGTCAGGCGTTTCGCCCGAACTTCAAAACTTTCTCGGCGCGAGTTGTCTACCTCCAGCAAAGTAAACGAGGCAAACTCGCCGATAATGTCGTTGACTTGCGGGTGCAGCGAAAGGCGATTGAAGCGCGGCACGTTGAGGGTAAACCGAGGGCTTTTGCTCCACAGGCCCAGAACTTCGGCATAAGCAGCCAGTAAAACGCCTGTCGGAGAAAGTGCCGATCGCGCGGCTCTGGCTTTAAGTTTTTTCCAGGTTTCCGGCTCTAACTGAGCGCTCCTGCGCTTGAAGCGAGGCTGTGTCAGGGAACTCGGATGCAAGGCTAAGGGGAGTTCGGGCGCTGGCGGCAGAGTGGCGAGGCGATTTTTCCAATACTCTAAAGATTGCTGGAAAAATGGGGAATCTTGGAGCGCGATCGCAGCTAAAACGTAGTCGCGGAATGACAGTTGCAAAGGCGCGACCGCTGCGTTGGGATTGCGGTAAAACCTCACCAAATCTCCGAAGAGAATTTGATAGCTCCAACCGTCAATGCACAAGGCGTCAATGCTGACGTGCAAGCGGATGCGGCGATCGAAAAGAAGCGAGGCGCGAATCTCGAAAAGCGGCCAGCGATCGAGCGGTAACACTTGGTGAGACAGGGTTTCGCGAATTGCTTCGAGTTGGGAATTCACCGCCTCTGGGCTTTGTCCGCGCAAATCTAATACGGGAATTGCATAAGCTGGCACTGTTTCTAAAATTTGCTGTTGCCCGTCTGGATGGACGATCGCGCGCAGCATATCGTGGCGTTCCACCAATCGCTGCCACGCCAGGCTAAACCGCTCTAAATCTATATCGTCGCCTTCAATTTCTACATAGCCGTGAATGGCGACATTCCCCATTTCAAAAAAGCTATTTCTCCCGATCCAGTACGCCTGCTGCATTTCGTTGAGGGGAAATGGTTTGTAGCGATTTTGACGATCGGGGACGATTTCCGGCAGTTGCACAATGGCGCAGGGTTCGATCGCCTGCTGCGCTTTAGCAATGGCGATCGCTACAGCCAAACTTTCCACCGTCGGGGATTGAAACAAACTGCGCAGCGGCAACTCTACCTGAAACGCTGCTCGAACTTTAGCAATCAGTTGCGTTGCTAGCAGGGAATGTCCTCCCAACTCAAAGAAATTGTCGCCAATTCCTATTTGTTTGACGCCGAGAACCTGACTCCAAATTTCAGCGAGTAACTGTTCTTCCCGAGTGCGAGGTGCAGAAGCTGCGTTTAATTCCGATCTTTCTACATCCGGCGCTCTGAGCGATCGGCGATCGATTTTTCCATTAGATGTTAAAGGCAGAGCCTCTAGCAGCACGAAGGCTGAAGGAATCATGTATTGTGGCAGCTTTTCTTTGATAAAGCCGCGCAGTTTGCTAATTAAAGATGGCTGCTCAGTGCTTAATTCTGAGCTAGAAACGATATAAGCTACCAAGCGGTTTTCGCCTGAATTATCTTCCCCAAGCAGCACTACACTTTCCCGCACTTCTGGATGCTGGCTCAGTACCGCTTCAATCTCGCCCAGTTCAATTCGGAAACCGCGAATTTTGACTTGATTGTCGCTGCGGCCTAAAAATTCAATCGTTCCATCTGGCAGGTAGCGGGCAATATCTCCTGTGTTGTACAACCGCGCCCCGATTTCCTGACTGAAGGGATGGGGAATAAACTTTTGGGCAGTTAGTTCGGGTAGGTTCAAATAGCCTCTGGATAACCCAGCGCCGCCGATATACAGTTGGCCCAAAACGCCTGCAGGAACCGGCTGCAAATTTGCGTCCAGAATGTAGAGCTGGGTGTTGGGAAGAGGGCGACCGATCGGGATCGAACCGCGCTTTGATGCAACGGATTTTACCGGATGGATGGCTGTCCAGACAGTGGCTTCTGTGGGGCCGTAAAAGTTCCACAGGGGGACGTTCCACTCAAGCAACTCAGAAGCGAGTTCTGCAGGCAAAGCTTCTCCGCCGCACATAATTAGGCGCACGCTCCATTTTGGCTCGCCACCGGCAGTTTTTTGAGCGTCAATCAGTTGGCGAATTGCTGAAGGAGTTTGATTGAGAATGGTAACTCGCTCTGTGCACAGCAATTGGTAAAAAGCCGAGGGCGATTGAGTCACTTCGAGAGGGACGATAACCAGCTTGCAGCCGTGAACGAGCGCTCCCCAAATTTCCCAGACGGAGAAGTCGAAAGCGTAAGAGTGAAAAACAGTCCAAGCGTCGCGATCGCTAAAATTAAATACGGGGTAAGTGGCTGCAAAAAGATGAACGGCGCTGCGATGGTTGACTTGAACGCCCTTGGGTTTCCCTGTCGAACCTGACGTATAGATTACATAAGCGAGACAATCGGATGTTACATCGCTCAAACAATTTTCTTTGCTTTCTCGCGCGATGTTTTCCCAGTCTGAATCAAGGAAAACTACACTCTGCGCCCGATCGCGAATCTTCTCCTCTAAATGCGACTGCGCCAGCAGCACTTGAACCTTGGCATCCGACCGCATGAAGCTCAAGCGTTCGCTTGAATACGCCGGATCGAGCGGAACATAAGCGCCGCCAGCCTTAATAATTCCCAGCAATCCCACCACCATTTCTAGGGAGCGACCGACATAAATTCCGACGCGGACTTCAGGTTTTACACCGAGTTTTTGCAGGTAGTGCGCGACTTGATTTGCTCGTTCATTCAGTTGGCGGTAGGTGAGTTTTTGGTCTTCAAATACGACTGCAATGGCATCGGGATTTCGATCGACCTGCGCTTCAAATAATTGGTGAATGGTGGAATCTTTTGGATAATCGACTTGCGTATTATTCCACTCAACTAGCAGTTGATGCCGTTCGCGATCGCTCAACAATGGCAACTCACAAATGCGCGTGTCGGCATTGGCGATAATTCCTTCGAGCAAAATCTGAAAATGCCCGTGCATCCGCGCGATCGTGCTGGGTTGGAACAAATTCGTGCTGTACTCCCACGTCGCTATCAACCCCCGATCGGTTTCTTCCAAAAATAGCATCAAGTCGAAATTAGCCGTGCCGGTATCAATTTCGTGGGAATTTAGGGTCAGCCCTGGCAATTCTAGAGTCTGCGTCAAGCCGTTTTGCAAGGCAAACCCCACTTGAAACAGCGGCGAGTAGCTCAAATCTCGATCGGGCTGCAACTCCTCGACCAGCTTCTCAATCGGTACATCTTGATGGGCGTAAGCGCCTAATGCTACTTCTCGCACGCTTCTTAGCAACTCTCGAAAAGTCTGATTTCCATTTAAGTCAGACCGCAGCACTAAAGTATTGACAAAAAATCCAATTAATGCTTCTATATCGCGAAGATTGCGGCTGGCAATGGGAGAGCCAACTAAAATATCTGTCTGCCCCGTGTAGCGGTAAAGCAGCGTCTTGAAAGCTGCCAGCAACGTCATAAATGGGGTGGCTTTTTCTTGCTGGCCCAACCCGGCCAGCGCCAAGCTCAAATATGAGGGCAACTCCCAAGTTTCTCTCGCACCCTGGAACGTTTGAACGGCGGGGCGAGGAAAGTCGGTTGGTAAATTTAGAACCGGCAAGCTGCCGCTTAACTGCTGCTTCCAGTAAGCCAGTTGCGTCTCTAATATTTCTCCTTGCAACTGCTGGCGCTGCCATGCGGCAAAGTCGGCGTATTGAATTGGCAGCGGGGAAAGCAAGGGTAAATCATTGCTAGCAAAAGCTTGATAAAATTCTGCCAACTCCCGGAGAAATACGCCCAGGGACCAACCATCAAATACGATATGATGCACCGTTAGAAGTAAGACGTGCTCTGTAGAGTCCAGGCGCAGCAGTTTTGCCCGCAGCAGAGAGCTTTGCCCCAAGTCAAAGGGCTCTCGCGCTTCTTGCGCTGACAGCCTTTGCACCTCTGCCTGGCGATCGTCTGGGGAGCGATCGCTCAAATCTATCAGGGGCATTTGGAAATCGCCTGCAGCAGCCACAACCTGTATCGGTTGCCCTTCCACAGCGGCAAATGCAGTTCTCAAAACCTCGTGCCGATCGATAATTTTCTCAATACTTTGCCTGAGTGTTTCTGCATTGAGTTGCCCCGTCATCCGAACCGCACCGCAGAGGTTGTAGAAGGGGTTTCCCGGTTCCAATTGGTCGAAGAACCACAAGCGCTCTTGGGCAAAAGACAGGGGAAGATGGCGTTCGCGAGAAACTGGCCTTGGGATGGCTGCTTTGCTATTGCCTGTTAGTTGCTCTAGAATTTGCACTGCCAGTCGAGCAATGCTCCTATCCTCAAACAAATCGGCAACCGATACAGTAACGCCCAAGTCACTCTCTATTTGATTTTTTAACTCAAAAATTCTTAAAGAATCTAGTCCAAAGCTGCTGACGGGTCGATCGATAATATCTTGTGTTTTCCCGCTGGCACTGAAATGGATTGAAGATTCCTGTTCCGTCGCCTTTAGCGGACTTTGGCTATTAGCCCGGGAATTCATTTCCCGGCGGTTTACCTGCTGCCAAAGGTAAGCCTCAAGCAACGACTGCCGTTCTTTTAACTCTGCTGTCAACAGAATTTCTCGCGTTAGTTGATTGTCAATTTCCCCCGAATCAGCTAACTCTAAAATGCTGCTCGCGACAACTTCCAAATTGTCAGCTAGAAAGTCAGCACGGGCGGCGCGACGTTGAATTTTACCGCTGGTCGTTTTCGGAATGCTTCCCGGCTTAATCAGCACTACTCCATAAAATTGTACTTCATATTCTTGAGCAATGCTGGAGCGGATGGCGCTGATAATTTCCTCGGCATTATCCGGCGCTTTGCGAGATTGTAATTCTGGCACGATAACGAGCTGTTCTTCGCCTGCGACTTCCACCGAGAATGCCGCGATCGCCCCCTGCCGCAAACTGGGATGGCTGCGCTCTGCAGTTCTTTCTATATCTTGGGGGTAAAGATTGCGACCTCGGATGATAATCAAATCTTTGAGTCGCCCCGTAACAAACAGTTCTCCGTCGCGTAAAAAGCCTAAATCTCCCGTTCGCAAAAACGGCCCTTCGCCGGTATCTGAAAGATATGCTTGAAAAGTTTTTTCTGTCTCTTCTGGGCGATTCCAATAGCCTCGCGCAACTGTTTCGCCAGCTACCCAAATTTCTCCGACTTCCTGCGGCTGGCATTGCCTCAGAGATTCGGGATTGACGATCGCAACTTTGGTGCCAAATTCAGGGAAACCGCAGCCGACTAAAGTTCTCGCGCCCCCCTCGCCTCCGACAACTTCTACAATGCGATTATTTTCCAGCGCCCCAGCGTCAACAGCTAAGAAAGTCGGTGTTGTCCCGCTGCGAACTGTAGCAATTTTTAGCGTGGTTTCTGCCATTCCGTAAGCAGGACAAAAGGCATCCGCGTGAAAACCGCAGGACTCAAAAGCTTTGGTAAATCTTTCTAGGGTTTCTTTATGGATGGGTTCTGCGCCGTTATAGGCCACGCGCCAACTGCTCAAATCGAGCATTTTTTCGCCGTCGCCCCAGGTTTTGCTGATTTTGCTAGCACACAAGTCGTAAGCAAAATTTGGCCCGCCGCTGTGGGTAGCTTTGTAGCGCGAAATCGCTTGCAGCCAGCACATCGGGTCCTGAATAAACGCCGCTGGCGGCATGAAGTAAGAGGGAATTCCCAGATACAAAGGTTTGAGCAATCCGTCAATTAACCCCATGTCGTGAAAGTGGGGAAGCCACGTTACCGCAACGCTTTCGGCATCGTGGTGAAAGCCTCGGTGAATGTATTCGATGTTGTACAAAACGTTGGCGTGGCTCACCATTACGCCTTTGGGGGTGGAGGTTGAGCCGGAAGTGTACTGAAGATAAGCCACTTCGTCGGGATGGATGGGTGGCTGCTGCCACTTTTCGCCGTCACCGGCAAGCGCCTCTGCACTCAGCCAGCGCAGCCTTTTGAGTTCGGGCGCTTGCTGGCATAGCTGTTCTAAATTTTCCAGGTGTCGCGCGGGAGCGATCGCAATTGTTGCTCCTGCATCTAGGGCGATCGCGCTAATTTTGGCTAAATTCCGTTTTAGCTTCGGCGGATAGAGGGGAACGGCGATAACTTTGGCGTACAAACATCCGAAAAAGGCGGCGAGATAGTCCAATCCTGGCGGGAAAAGCAGTAAGGCTCGTTCGCCTGTGACTCCCAATGTCTGAAGTCGCACGGCGTGCGATCGGGCGATCGCGTCTAACTCTCGATAAGTCAAACTGGCGGTTTCAGTTTTTCCGTCTAACAGAAAAGTATATTTCTGCTCTGGTTGGTGTAGCGCTCTGTTTTGCAGGAGTTCTACTAAATTGGTACAACTTTCGGTGACTTGGTTTCCCTTAATGCTTGCGTCACTCATCAATTCTTTTTACCTATAAATCTTGTTTGCAGTACGCCAACCAGTTCCGCCAAATTCTTTCCACATAGACTTTCTGTGAACAGTTGTCGGGCGTTACGAGTCTCCCATCAGCCGTTTGAGTCTTCAATTCGGGTATTAGCGCTTGTTTTCACGTTTTGTGGTCGATCGCGCTGTTGGGCAATGGCTCCGCGGCGATTTTCAGTCCGAGCCAGCTTCGATATCAGCTTCAGGAGCTTTACGGCTATCGACTTTAAGCATAGTAGGCTAGATGATATTGATTGTCAAGAGTTGTTGAATAAATTTCTTGACTCCTGTTGTTTCTTACATGACAATCTTTTCTAACTTTTGCCGTAGCATTGCAGGCGAGCGTTTGTCTAGCCCTGACAATTAAGCCTTATAGGAAGTGTGTACAACTAGCTAGAGGGGTGTGACCCCCTATTTAGAAAATGCAATTAGTTTTCATTAGTTAACTCTTGACAGATGTAATAGCTCTGTTATCTAATTAAGGCACTTTCTCATTAAGCGCTCAGAGACTACTTCCTTTAACCGAGGAAGGTGTCAACCGCGGTCGATCGACCGCGCTCGCCACCGGACTGAGGATTTCGCCCTCACGCGCCTTTTGGATTCCCAGACAAAGGCCGCTAGCGACGGGAGAATCGGATCGAACTGCGCCCGACAACTCGGCCGGATCTTCCGCAGGTCAGTTTAAAGAGGCACACAAGAGCAGCAACGCTGCCACAAATCATGTTGTGCAAGCAACGCAAACCACATATCCGAAGTTCTATCAATTGCAGATTCAAGATTAATGAACAGATCCCAGCAATTACTAAGCAGCCTTGGGCTGGCAGGAGCCGTGTCGGCGCTAATCGCTCAGTCAGCGTGCGCTTCTAACATCGCGCAGGTGACTGCGGTTCGCCTGAACCAGACGCCAGAAGGCATTGAAATCATTCTAGAAACTGAAGATGGCAGAGCCCTGGAAGTCTTCACCACCAGCTTTGGCGAAACTGTACAAGCTGATGTCATCACCGCTCAACTGCGATTGCCAGGGGGAAATGAGTTTCGTCAAAACCAGCCGGTGGCGGGTATTGCTTCTGTCAGCGTTACTCCTTTAGATAGCTACAGCATCCGAATCAAAGTCATTGGCGAGAGGGGTCAACCAGTGGCACGGGTGATTCCTAACGCTGCGGGTCTGATTCTGGGCTTACAGCCCACCTCGGGCACGACTGCTCGCACGCCTGCACCGACTCCTAGAGTGCAGCCACCAGGAACGCCAGCAGAACCCTTGCCACCAACAGGGCAGCCGGTAGAGATACCTGCAGAACCCTTGCCGCCTACAGCGCAGCCGCCTGGGACGACCCCAGAACCCTTGCCGCCGACAGCGCAGCCGCCTGGGACGCCCCCAGAACCCTTGCCGCCGACAGCGCAGCCGCCTGGGACGCCCCCAGAACCCTTGCCGCCGACAGCACAGCCGCCTGGAACGCCGGCACAGCCATCGGCTATAACGCCACCGGCGGGGAGAGACTCGATTGACATCGTCGTCACTGCAACGCGAACTGCAGAAAGAGTGACGAACGTGCCGCGCTCTATAACGGTGGTAGACTCAGAAGAAATTCAGCAGGACGCAGGGCCATCGAGAAATGTCGGGGAAGCTCTGGCAAATCAGGTTCCCGGTTTCGCGCCGCCAACTCAAAGTACAGCCACTTACGGACAAACTTTGCGGGGTCGCGCTGTTTCCGTTCTGATTGACGGCGTGCCGCAAACGACTAATCTTCAATCTTTTGGCAGAGATTACAGAAACATCGATCCCAGCGCGATCGAACGTATTGAAGTAGTGCGGGGGTCTACCGCAATCTACGGCGCTCAGGCTACAGGTGGCGTGATTAATATTATTACTCGCCGGCCAACTGAGGAAAGGCTAACTGCTATTACTGAAGTGGGCGTCAATAGCGCTTTAACAAACACAGAAGATGCCCTAGGCTTTAACGCTCAGCAGACGATTTCTGGCCGAAGTGGCAATTTCGATTTCACTGGCACTGTCTCGCTCTCTAGAAGTGGAGCTTTTTACGATGCCCAAGGCGATCGCATTCCCTTTTATGAACTCGGCGGAGATAGCAGCACCCTCTTCAACGTCATGGGCAAAGTCGGGGTAGATTTGGACACCCAACAGCGGCTGCAATTAACTGTCAATCACTATCGGGAAACCCAAGATCCCAATGTGATTCCAGACTTTAGTGTTGACGACCAGGAAGGACGGCAAAAAGCCCGCGGCATCCGAACCGGAAATTTGGATATCGACGGGGAAACACCGGGAAATAAAAGTACACAGCTCAACCTCAGTTACACCAACCAAAACCTTTTTGGCAGCAGCCTTCAAAGCCAAATTTACTATCGAACGAATTCCAATGTCAGTGTTCCCTCTGATTTTCGCACGTCCGATTTCTTTGGCCCGTTTATCGGCGTTGGTGGTTCGCGAGCCAAGAACGAACAGATAGGAGGTAGACTGGCGATCGCCACTCCTTTATCCCGTGCCGAAAATCTTCGATTAACTTGGGGTTCTGACTATGTTACTGAAGATAGCAGTCAGCGTTTCGACTTGTACGACCCGGAGAGATTTGACGCAAGTGGCGGCCGGGTTTACCGGAAAATTTCCTCGCGTCCTTTCGTTCCTCCTTATACTTACAGCAGCCTTGGTCTTTTCGGTCAATTGGAATGGAATATTGACGATATCGTCATTCTAAGCGGCGGGATACGTCACGAACGCATCGGGTTAGAAGTCAATGATTATACCACTTTTAACGATCGCCAGATCCAAGGAGGCGAGCGCAATTTTAACGCCACCCTATTTAATACAGGGGCTGTCTATAAAATCAATGACAACTTCAGCGTATTTGGCAACTTTTCTCAAGGTTTCTCAGTTCCAGATTTCGGGACTATCCTCCGCGAACCCCCCGACAATTTTGCCGGAATTGAATCTTCGTTAGAAGTAACTCAACCCCAAAAAGTCAACAACTACGAAATTGGCATTCGAGGAGGGTGGCAATCCGTGCAAATGTCGCTTGCTGCTTTTTACAATACCTCGGATCTCGGAGTGAATTTTCAACCAGTTGGCAACACAGGTCGCCTGGAACTAACCCGCGCTCCAGAACGCATTTACGGCTTAGAAGGAACTGTGGATTGGCAACCTGCACCAGCATGGTCGCTCGGCGGGACTGCTACTTATATTCAAGGCGAATATGACGACGACAACGGCCGTTCTCTCGCCCTCGATAGCAGCCGAATTCCACCGCTCAAGCTAACAGCTTATCTCGAAAACGAAACTTTACCGGGATGGAACAATCGGTTACAGTTATTATATTCTGGAAATCGCGATCGAGCATTCAAAGACGGCTCGGATGGCGGCCCAATTAGCAGCTATCTAACATTGGATTACGTCAGCGCGGTTAAAATTGGCTCTGGGCTGCTACAAGTCAAAGTCGAGAATTTATTGAACAATCAATATTTTCCCGTGATCTCCCAATACTTAGCTGGATTTGGCGTGGACAGTTCTAATTATCCAGGGAGAGGTTTGACTCTCAGTGTTAATTACCGCCTTAACTGGTAATTACAGCAGATTGCAGGTTTATGAGGTAGATTCAATATCCCCGTAGGGACACTCCAAGAACCCAAGGCGTGTCAATTTAAGCTGTTAGTCCGCTAGTCCTCGCGCCCACCCGCTAGTCCGCCAGGGGTTGAAACCCCTGTCTAATAGCTAAAGTCCTCTTGCATAGGACTAATGAGTTGAAAAGTGTTTTTTCTCAGTCCTCGGAAGCGAGGACTTTAGCTTTGAGACAGGGAATTCATTCCCTGTCGGACTATCGGTTTTACCTGAATGAGAATAGTTAACAGCTTCGAGGAAAATTTCGAGATGAATTTCCGCAAACTCGCATTCAAACTGCATTTGTATTTGGGGTTGGTGGTAGGAATATTTCTAGCAGTAATTGCTTTAACGGGCAGCTTGCTGGTTTTCAGTCCCGAAATCGAGCGGTTCTTCAATCCCCAACTCCTGCAAGTCATTCCTCAAGCCGAACAGATACCGCTAGAAAATGTCCTGCAAATTGTCGAAAAAGCTTATCCCCAAAATCAAGCTCTTAGTATTTTGCTGCCGCGATCTGCGAAGGATGTTTGCCAAGTTTCCATGCTGTCAAAGAGTGAGGAAGTAGTTAGCGTTTATGTCAATCCTTACAGTGGAAAAATTACGGGCGGGCGCCTTTGGAAAGAAACTTTTACAGGTTTTATTTTTACGTTACACGCGGAATTAGCGGGAGGAGAATTTGGTCATCTGGTTGTCGGCATTTGCGGTCTAGTAATGCTAGGACTAACTTTTACTGGCTTGGTATTGTGGACGGGTTGGCGCAATTTTGCTCGCGGATTTTCTATTAATTGGAAAGCTCACTGGCAGCGGACTTTATTTGATTTACATAACGTTTCTGGCATTGTATCGGTTGCTTTTCTCATGCTGATCGCCGCTACAGGGACAGCTATAATTTTTTACGCGCCGGTTGAATCGACTCTGTATTGGCTGACGAATGAAAAGCCACAGCCAGCATTGACTTCTCATCCCCACTCTAGCAGTTCGAGGCAAAACCTTGATGAAATAATACACCAAGTTAATACGGTTTGGCCGGAAGCTAAAACCACTTTTATTTCTCTACCTTTGACGCCTGAAGCCACTTTTCAAGTAAGGAAAAAATTTCCCAATGAGCCGCACCCAAACGGGAGCAGCACAATTTATCTCGACCAATACAGCGGCGAAATATTGCAGGCTGACAGTGTAAATTCAGCTTCTGTAGCAAATCGAATTCTCAACTCGCTTTATCCGCTACATATTGGCAGCTATGGCGGAATTTACTTGCGGCTGGTACACGCGATCGCAGGATTAGCAGCGATTGTACTGTTTGTGACGGGTGTACTGATGTGGCGGCAGCGGCATTTGGCGAAATTTTACCGCAAGGAGGCGAGACAGCAATATGAAGAATTATCTCCCCTTAGCCAGCAATGGCCTTGGTTTTAATGAGAGCGGCGTGCGGTTTGATGTGGCTGTAATTCTCCTGACTAAAAACCCCTATCCTCTGAATTTTAAATCCTATCAATCGCTTATTTAATGCAAAAATTTATTCTACTCTGGCTCGGACAAACTGCTTCGACGATTGGCAGCGCTATGTCCGCGTTTGCCCTGACTATTTGGATTTGGGAGTCCACCAGTCAAGCGACGGCTTTGGCTTTGTTGATGCTTTTTATTCAATTGCCGCGCATCTTGCTCGCTCCGGTTGGTGGCATTCTGGTCGATCGCTGGAATCGAAAATTTTTGATGGCGATCGGCGATGCGGTTTCAGCTCTGTTAACGTTCGCTATCCTATTACTTTATATCAGCCAAAACCTGCAAATATGGCATATATATCTAGCGGGTGCAGTTGGCGGAATTTTTAACCAAATTCAGCAGTTAGCTTACTCGGCAGCCATTGCCACAATGATGCCAGAAAAGCATTACAGCCGCGCTAGCAGTTTAAGTTTTTTGGCAGATTACGGCGCGAGTATTATTGCTCCGACGCTGGCGGGGATTCTCTATTATGCGATCGGGGCCGGCGGGATTTTTACGATCGACCTGGCAACTTTTACAATAGCGATCGCCACCCTAGTATCTGTCAAAATACCCCAGCCCGCGATCGCGCCAGCGTTGCGGAGCAATATCGCCTCCCATCCCCAGCAGACTCGCCCCCACCTGTGGCAAGAACTCAGCTTCGGATTCCGCTACATCGTCCAGCGTCCCAGCCTGCTTGCCTTGCTGGCGTCCGTTTCGCTATTCTGGTTTGCTCACGACATCGGCGCGGCCCTCTACTCACCGATGATTCTGGCACGCACCGGCAACGATGCCAGAATCCTCGGTACTATCCTTTCAGCCGCCGGCGCCGGTGGCGTTTTAGGAGCATCGCTCATCAGTATTTGGGGCGGTCCCAAACGCCGAATCCAGGGCTTTCTGCTCGGCATGGCAGGGGCGGGCTTGAGTAAAATAGTCTTTGGTTTCGGTCAGGCGCTTTTCATCTGGATTCCCGCTCAATTTTGTTCGTCTTTCAATTTCCCCATCCTCGGCAGTTCCAACGAGGCAATCTGGTTAGCGAAAGTCCCACCAGAAGTACAAGGGCGCGTTTTTGCTACCAGAGCAGTTATAGTGCAATTGGCATCAGCGATCGGTTTATCGATCGCAGGGCCGCTTGCCGATCGCGTCTTTGAACCCGCCATGCAACCGTCCGGTTTTTTAGCAGCTATTTTTGGCCCAATTATCGGGACAGGTGCCGGTGCTGGCATGGCCTTGTTATACGCTATCTCCGCGCTAGGCTTATTGCTCGTAGCAGTCGGTGGGTATGCTTGCCGGCTGCTGCGCGATGCCTAAAGCGGAAACGGAGAGAGGTCTTTTAACTTTTAACTTCTTCCTTCTTCCTGACATCCGTTATATCTGAGATGTTGCACCATTCTCAATTACTTGTTTAGGAACAGGCAAGATGCCTGTTCCACAAAAAAATTCACTCTTTGTGGAACAGGCATCTTGCCTGTTCTTGAGAATGGTGCCAGATGTGAGTTACATCCGTGACATCCCGTACATTGCTCGTTGCCGAACTTCCTTCTGCTATAGTTTTTGGCGCGAACTCAGGTGAGCTTCAATTTCCGATCGCGATCGCCATACAGGGCGCAATTCCTTGCGAGCAAAGGGCTGCCACCGATCGCCGGCGTGGGGCGAACCAGGTTGAGTGGCGTTGCCGTAACTGTTTAGCGCCATCGCTTTCACCGGATTCGAGAACTCGATCGCAGCGACAAAAGAATCGCCCCCAACAGCTTGGAAGCGGTCGTCTTTCCCAGGAGCGAACCAGACTGAGCGAAATACACCCAAAGCACCGTCAGCCCCATTCGCCGGCAGATTCGCCTCCCCAGGCAATCGGAAGACTTCCCCCCATGCCACATCTAACGAGCCATAAGTTACCTCAACTTTGGTTGCTGTCGCTTCCAGCACCCGCACCGCCTCCGCAGGATTTGCCAACCCGTCTGGCGTCCTTAGCGGCGCATCTTCGCTCCAAGGTTTAGCGAATAACTTATCGCCATCCATCGCTTTTTTCCAAAAGGCAAACAGCACCGCACCGCGACTGTCAGCATCGACTTTGCGATCCCAAGTGGCGAGAACTTCCGCAGCGCGGCGCGCTTGAGCACTGCCTTGCCGTGCGGCGGGAATTAAATCGTCGAGGAGGCGCGAGGCGAGTTCTACGTGAGTGGAATGTTTGTATTGAATGAGTTCCTCGAAAGAGATTTTGTCGTCTTCTAAGAGCATTTTTGCCGATCGCTGCGATCGCAAATCCATCGGGCCGCGCGGTGCCATGTAGGCGGGATATTTATCCGGTGCGATCGGGCTGGGAAACGTCGTCGTCCAGGGGGGATCGTTGGTATTTTGCAACCAACCGCTGGGCGGATCGACAACGCGCGGCAAATCCGCATAGGGATGATTTTTGGTCCACAAAGTCTCTGAAGTATTTCCTGGAATCGTGCCTGACCAGTATTTAAAATCTCCTTTTTTGCGTATGGGGACTTGACCGTTAAACAAGTGCATGATATGCCCCTCACGATCGGCATACATGACGGTAAACATGGGAATTTCCAAGCGCTTTAAAGCGGCTTCAAATTCAGAAAAATTCTTGGAACGCGCCATATCCCACCACTGCTGAAGGGCTGCTGGTTTATCGAGCCCGACAACGCGCAGGGCGATCGCTTTGCCCTGTTTTTCTGCGAGAATCGGCCCGTGAACAGAACGCCGCACTACTAGAGATTCCGATCGCAAATTCCCATTCTTTTCTTTGACTTTTAAAACCTTCTCTTCCCTGTCAAAATTTCTGACTTTGCCATCGAAGCGATAGCCGTCGTTAGCGAGGGGCAATTCGTAGGCATCCCAGCCATCGTGAGTGTTGACAGTATGAGTCCATCCCAAGTTGTCATTAAAGGCGATCGTCAATACAGGAAATCCGACGAGAGTCGCTCCGTAAGCGTTAATTTCTGGGCCAATCAATTGTGCTTCGTACCATAAATATAAATCCGACCAAGGAAGGTGAGGATTTGCCAATAGCATGGCATTGCCGCTTTGAGAATGCGAAGGAGCGATCGCCCAACCATTAGAGCCTTTGGGGGTATCATTTTCAGCAATATCTTCAACGCGCTCTGGATCTACTACAAAAGTAAAATTGATGACGCGCTGCGCGTGTGCCAATACATCTACGGGTTTGAGGGGCAATGCTACCTTTAATTCTGCGGTGAGCGCCTCTGGATGTTCTTTTGCATAGGCATTCATTCCGCCAACAAAAGCATCGATATAGTTGCGAAAAATGGGATTTTGTGTTTCATACCACGCCTTGGCGCGATTAGGAATTCCCATAGTTTGCACCCAGCGATCGGATGCCAAATAATCTTCGCCCCAAAATTCGGCAGCTTGCCCGCGAGCTTGCCCGTAAAGACGCAAAATCAGATTACCGTGACTTTGCATCTGCGCCCACCCGAAAGCGTAGAAAAGGCTTTTACTATTCTCTCCGTAAATATGTGGAATTCCATAGGTATCCCAAAGAATTTGAGTGCCTGTTTCAGGCGCGGCTTGAATCCAATTATTGAGGAGCAAAACTAAAATAAAACTCATCAATAAGCAGACAATCTGTCGGCATTGTTTTTTGATTTGTAGAAACACTTAAAATTAATTAGCTAGGGTTAAACTGAGATATTGCAGCCCTTTCAACAAGCTGCACGAACAAAACGCTGAAGATTTAAAGAAAGCCATTTTATGGATAACAAGACACAAAATTTTACAAAATCAGATGCTCAAAAAGCTAACCTATCTACGTCTATTTGCGTCCATCTGCGGTTAAAAAAATACATCTTCGAGCCCGGCAGAAAATCCTCAAAAACACCCTGTGTAAATCTGATGTGAAATTAAAAGCCCTCCCCTACGATCGCCAACCTGAAAAGCGCTATAAAACGCCGGTATGTCTGCTGTAAAGCGCATTAATCTCATTGGTGAGGAGGGGGTAAACAAGTAGGGCGAGATAGGTTATAAGGTTATTTTTTAATTTGACCTTGTTGCCAATTTCCTTCTACTTTCGTTCCATCTGCATAAATGTAAGAACCTTGACCGTGTTTCTGACCGTTGAGGAATTCACCTTCATAGCGATCGCCATTGGCATAAATGCAAGTACCTTTGCCGTTGAACTGACCCTCGCTAAATTGACCTTCGCAGCGATCGCCATTCGCAAAAACGTAAACTCCTTTCCCGCTCATCTTACCCTTGACAAAAGTGCCTTTATAGCTATCTCCATTGGCGAACTCGCGGACACCTTCACCACTAAATTCTCCATTGTCAAACGGCCCTTGATAACGTCCCCCTTCTTTAAAAGTAAACAACCCCTGGCCTTGAATGTTGCCCTTGACAAACTCTCCTTCATAGCGGTTTCCGTTCGGATATTCGCGAACCCCTTTACCGTTAAATTGTCCTTCACTAAATTGCCCCTCATAACGACCTCCTTCAGCAAAGGTATAAATTCCCTGCCCGTGAGGCACATTATTCAGCAACTCTCCTTCGTAGCGGTTCTTATTAGCATATTGACAGACGCCTTTGCCGTTAACTTTTCCTTCTTTAATATCTCCTTCGCAACGAGTGCCGTTACTGAACGTAAAAGCCCCGCGACCGCTGGGAGAACCACTCGTAAAAGAGCCTTCGTAACGAATGCCGTTAGTTGAGGTAAAAGTGCCTGTACCGTCGAACTCACCGTTTTTAAAAGTACCTTCGTAGCGGTTGCCGTTGGCAAATTCGCGGACACCTTGACCGTTGAATTCTCCATCAGCAAATTCTCCTAGATATCGACCTTCTTCTTTAAAGCTGTAGGTGCCCTTACCGTGAGGTTTGCCGTTGAGAAAAGAGCCTTCGTAGCGATCGCCGTTGGCATATTGACAACTGCCGGGACCGCTGAGTTTTCCCTCACTCAATTCTCCCTCGCAACGTCCGCCATCGGGTAAAGTAATTACTCCTGCTATTGCACTGTGAGGGTTGGCAAACAAGACAGCCATTCCCAAGTTGGAACCAAGTAATAGAGCGAGTCCAACTCGCTGAAGTTTGCTTAATATTGCTGACGGCATTCCCAAATTCATAATTCACAAAAAATTCAACTTTTAACTTTGCTATTCCTGGGACGGTGCTATAGAATTCCCAGCCAAATTGCTATAGTCTCAAAAAAATCCCTACTCATTGAGCTGGAAGGTAATTGATGCTGTTTTTCCTTGAATGCCACTCTCGGATGTGGCAAATTTCCATTTTTCTACTGTTTTAATCGCTGCGCGATCGAAGTCGTCGTAGTTGCTAGAAGTCAAGATCGCGATGTTGAATGCCTTACCGTTGGGGTCAACGTCAAACTGGACTTGCACTCGGCCTTCCCGCCCTTCTTTTCTGGCTGCGCTCGGATATTCAGGTTTACCGCAGCTAATGCAAGTGCCGGGAGGCGGGCCGGAAGGGCGCGAAGGACTCCCCCCTCTTCCTGGATTTGTCGGTTTTGGCATTGGCCCGGAACCGCTGCCAAATGGCCCTGACGAACCCCCGCCACCATTTCCACCTCCACCTCCACCGGGTGATGAGTTTGATGCGCTTCCTCCAGGACTACCGGAGGAGGCGAGGTTTCCTACATCTGGGAGCGCACTTCCAGAATTGCCGCCGCCTCCTGGCCTGGTGGCCGTGACTGGCGAGCCAGCCGCAGGCGATCGGGGCGATCGCCCCGAACCAGCCGCAAATGGCTCATCCGAAGGTATGTCGCCATTTTTGCTGCCACCGGATGGTGAGTTGGACGCACTTGCTCCGGGGCTCTCAGAGGAGGAGGGGTTTGTGAGATCCCCGATCGCACTTCCAGAGTTACTACTGCCTCCTGGCCTAGTAGCTGTGACTGGCGAGCCAGCCCCGGGCGATCGCTGTATGGGCCCGGAAGGAGGATTTAATGGCTCTGAGGAAGGCTCCCCGCTACCCGCCGAAGCAGATGGCGAGAGGGGGTTATTTTTTTCAGGGCTGTCGGAGGAGTTGGGATTTCCAGCATCTTTTGTAAAGTCTGGGAGACTCGCAGCACCCTTGGGGCGGGAGGCGGTAACGGGCGGTTCGATTTTTGGAGGATCGGGTTCGGTGGCGATCGGGGTTTGAGGAGTTTCTGGGGAATTGAAATCCTGTTGAGGTGCGGGGGAAGGCTCGATCGGAGTTGGTGGCGAAGTTTCCGTTAAGGGCAGCTCTTTCTTAATCTCTGGTGGTGGCGTTACTGCTACCGGTGGCTCCTCTGGAATCGGGGGTGGCGTTACCGCTACCGGTGGCTCCTCTGGAATCGGCGGTGGCGTTACCGCTATCGGTGGCTCCTCTGGAATCGGTGGTGGCGTTACCGCTACGGGTGGCTGCTCTGGAATCGGCGGTGGCGTTACCGCTACGGGTGGCTCCTCTGGAATCGGCGGTGGCGTTGCGGCAATCGGTGGCTCCTCTGGGGCAGTTGGCTCTGGTAGCGGTTCTGGTTTGAACGTCTCAGGCGGGGGAGATACCTTTTCTGGAATAGTCGGCTCTGGCTTGATTTCCTCTACTGTGGGCTCATCAAGCACAACAATTTCAATTGCATCCTCTTCAAATTCAGCAGGTTTGACCAAGTTGAGGCTCAACGGCAGCGCGACACCGTGCAGTAAGGCTGAGCCTAACAGACTGAGCGCCAGAACTTTTTTGAGAGCTTCTTCTTGTTGTTCTCTTTGCGTCGCCGAAATATTTGAAAAACTCATGCCTTCTCACTCTCCTTTATGGATGGCAACATCCTCGCTGGCTCTCCGACATAACCCGAAACAAGCTACCAACTGCGGGTTGAGCTTGCTATCAATAATGAACCTACCCATCCTATAAGAAGACTGTCACCCTGTTCAAGACTCTTGCAATTCATTTTCATTATTTAATTTTGATATAGCGAGTTGACGCTACCAATCAGTATTTCCTTTGGAGGCGTCTACGTCGCTCTTCTGGGTACTGTCAATATTCAGATTCTGGCAGGGCAAGGTTCCAAAATGCCTGAATAGCAATACTCTAGCCCCTAATCTACCAACAAATTTCCACATTCTCAAGCTTTTCATCAAAATTTATTAATAAGTAAATATAATTTTATACTAAATTTAGATAAATAAATATTATTAAAATAATCTGGTTCATGACTTGACAAACCCTGAATTTTGTGAAAACCTAGTTGAGAATCATTTAAATTATTGAAGATTATTGTCAAGTCCTAACGCAAATATTTAGCAAAGAAGCACTGGCAGAACAATCTGTCGCGATCTCGATCGGACTCACAGTAGAAGCATTTTGGGTACAGACGAAGATAGTCACATACAGGTAGTGCGTTTGTACGATCGCGATCGCGCTTGAGTGAAACAATTCTCCGTCTGAATAACTTGTGCCGACTTGACGCAGAAGCTCTACCAGCCTTCTCACGGGCTAATTGCACCATTAGGCAGCTTGCGATCGTCCAACAGAGCTAGCGAGAGTACAAATCAATGGATGCTTTCATTTACATTTTTCGCGCCGCAGGCATTGTTGCTTGGCCGCTATTGGCCTCCTCAATCGCAGCAGTCGCCCTGATCATAGAGCGTCTTGCCTTTTGGTTTAGGGTAAATCGGCGGCAGCGGCGAGTCGTGCGGGAAGTGCTACAGCTATACAGTCAAAACCCCGATTCAGCAATCAAAAAGTTACAACTAAACAGTGATTTACCCCTAGCCCGGATTTTTTTAGAAGCTTTAGAATTAGACTCGCCCAACATCGAAGAATTTCGTTTGGCCCTAGAGAGTGGCGCTCAGGCAGAAATCCCCATCCTGAAGCGATTCAATACAATATTTGACACCATTATCAGCCTTTCCCCACTATTTGGGTTGCTCGGAACAGTTTTGGGGTTAATTACTACCTTTAGTTCCCTCAAGCTGGGGAATGCCACGGGCACCAATGCCGCAGGCGTTACTTCTGGGATTAGCGAAGCCCTCGTCTCTACGGCAATAGGATTAGTTGTGGCAATCTTTACACTCCTATTTGCCAATATGTTTCGCGGGTTTTACTTACGGCAAATAGCTTTTATTCAGGAAGCGGGAGGCCAGCTAGAGTTATTGTACCGTCACCGCTACGAAAAACTACCAAGAGAATCTAATTATGCGCCTACCCGATGAACCTGATAGTATTCCCCAGATTAACATCGTGCCAATGATTGATGTGGTCTTTGCCATATTGACGTTTTTAATTGTTTCCTCTCTGTCTTTATCCAAATCCGAGGGTCTACCCGTAAATTTACCGAAAGCATCAACCTCTCAAGTTCAGGACTCGCCTGCTAAAATTACCGTCACGATTGATGCTCAGGGAAAATTAATGGTTGATAAAAAGTCAGTCAACTTAGACCAGATTGAGAGTACAGTGCGACAGGTGATGGGGTCAAATCAGAACTCATTAATTGTGCTGAATGCAGATAAAAGCGTCAATCACGGAAATGTGGTGGAAGTTATGGATCGATTGCGCCAAATTAAGGGAGCTAAGTTAGGGATTGCTACCGTAAAGTAGAGAGTTCCTATAATTACTAATTTTTAATTTCCTCACAGCCTTAAACAGGAATTACCCCCGTGAAAATTTACTCAAAAAGCCTGTAAGCCTTATTAAAAGCTAGCCCTGAATAGTCTGTATGATTCAGGAATTTATTTGATAAAGCAGTTAAAAATTAAAGTCCTTACTGCCAAAAAACAGCAAGGACTTTAATTATTTATTCCTGAGTAGTAAGGACGAATGTCCTTACTACACACGTTAAATACTTGCCATCACTTCACGCGCGGCAGCCAAAGTTCTATCGACATCTTCCTCAGTATGAGCCAAAGAAGTAAATCCCGCCTCAAACTGCGAAGGAGCAAGATAAATTCCGTGCTCCAACATTCCCCGGTGAAAGCGGCTGAACTTCGTCAAATCCGACTTCTTCGCATCCTCGTAATTGTGAACCGGACCAGCCGCAAAAAACAAGCCAAACATCCCGCTAATTTGCCCGCCCCAAACCGCGTGTCCTGCTTCCTTCGCAATTGTTAGCAATCCGTCAGACAGTTTTTTGGTAATCTTATCCAACTGTTCGTAAGTGCCGGGTTTTTGCAGCAATTCCAAAGTCTTAATTCCAGCAGTCATCGCCAAAGGATTTCCCGAAAGCGTACCCGCTTGATACATCGGGCCTGCAGGAGCCACCATCCCCATAATATCCCGCCTTCCCCCGTAAGCTCCCACCGGCAAACCGCCACCGATAACTTTACCCAAAGTAGTCAAATCCGGCGTGACACCGAATCTTTCCTGAGCTCCGCCGTAGGCGATGCGGAAACCGGTCATTACTTCATCAAAAACTAACAAAGCACCGTTATCTTTAGTAATTTCCCGCAAACCTTCGAGAAAACCTGCATCCGGGGTAATAAAACCCGCATTCCCCACAACTGGTTCGAGAATTACCCCTGCTATCTCGCCGGGATTTTCGGCAAATAAAGCTTTGACTGCTTCTAAGTCATTGTAGGGAGCGTTGAGGGTATTGGCAGTAGTGGCTTTCGGGACGCCCGGGGAGTCGGGAAGGCCCAGAGTTGCGACGCCCGAACCGGCTTTTACCAAGAACATATCGGCGTGCCCGTGATAGCAGCCTTCAAATTTAATCACTTTATCGCGTCCGGTGAAAGCTCGCATCAGCCGCAAAACGGCCATACAGGCTTCGGTGCCGGAGTTGACAAATCGCACCATTTCAATGCTGGGAACGGCATCGATGACCATTTCGGCGAGTACGTTTTCCAACAGCGATGGTGCGCCGAAACTCGTACCTTTTTCTAAAGATTCGTGCAAGGCTTTGATGACTTCCGGGTGGGCGTGGCCGCAGATAGCCGGGCCCCAAGTGCCTACGTAGTCAATGTATTGGTTTTCGTCAACATCCCAAATGTAGGCTCCTTTTACCCTGTCAAAGACGATGGGCTGTCCGCCTACGGATTTGAAGGCGCGCACGGGGGAACTGACGCCACCTGGCATCAACTTCTGGGCTGCTGCGAAAATTTCTTCTGATTTGGTCGTTTTCAAGGTTGTGGAAACCAATGTTTTCTCCTTAGTGAAGGTCTGTTGTTGGTAGAATAATTTTATAGCCAGTTCAACATAAAGGTTAGGTCGATTCAAGGAAACTATTCTAGTAGATTTTAGGGTAGAAACCAATCAGTAGCAATACTAGCTTGGGTTTTTTAGGCTTTGTCCCACTAGCACCGTGAAGCGAAGCTATCCCGTAGGGAATCGCCCTAAAATGTAATTTTTTGTAAAATAGTTCTTGACAATTTAGCCATCACTTGGTTAATCTTCTCTCTTCCTCTGCCTCCTCTGCGTTCTCTGCGGTTAATAAAAAAACAATCTCCGACAGGAAAGCGTTAATCTATATTACCAAGTTGAAATAAAATTATGTCTACTACTGATTTATCGAGTTTGAGCCGATCGATCCCAATTGAAAAGATTCGTTACGACGATCGCGGTTTAGTGCCTGCGATCGTCCAAGATTATTTGGACGGTACGGTGTTGATGATGGCCTGGATGAATCGCGAGTCGCTACAAAAAACGGTCTCTACCGGGCAAACTTGGTTCTGGAGTCGTTCTCGTTCCGAATTGTGGCCAAAAGGCGCGACTTCGGGACACGTTCAAAATGTCAAAGGCCTGCGTTACGACTGCGATAGCGATGCTTTGCTAGTCACTGTCGAACAAGTTGGAGATATTGCTTGTCACACGGGAGAAAGAAGTTGTTTTCACCAAGTTGACGGGGAAATTTCACCGCCCCCAGGGGATATGTTATCTCAATTATTTGCAGTAATTTGCGATCGGCGCGACCATCCTAACGAAAGTTCTTATACTTGCAAGTTGTTCGAGGGCGGCGACAACAAGATTCTCAAGAAAATTGGCGAAGAGTCGGCGGAAGTTGTGATGGCTTGCAAAGATGACGACAAAGAAGGGATCGCTGGGGAAGTTGCGGATTTATTTTATCACGCTTTGGTTGCTTTGGCTCACCATCAAGTAGATTTAAGAGCAGTTTACCGCAAATTGGGCGATCGGCGAAAATAATCGGTAATTGGGAATTGAGAATTGGTATAGCCTTTTTCACAAAGATGAGGTATTCACAAATTCATTAACACTTCCTCAATCCCCCAATCTCAATTTGTACCTCATATTTTCTCAAACTTCTCTAGGTAAGGGCGGGTTCACCAACAATATTTGCCACTCACAGACAAGAGAAATAAACCCGCCCCGCCCCATGCAGAGGCTATATTTTCCAACTCTAGAAACTAAAAGTAGTGCGGAGAACCCCCACCCCTACAGTATCATTATCCTTAGTACCTTCAGGATTGAACAACACAAAAGCACCCGGTGTAATGCTGATATTGTCGTTAACTTTGAAACGATAATAAGCTTCCAAATGATAAGGAGTTGCCTTATTTGCCTGGAAACGAGCACCGCCACTTACCGAATCCCGATCCAAAGGCTGTCCAAACAGAATACCTGCATTATTGCCCTGTGCGAACAAATCTCGGAAATGGAAACCTACCATCCAACTGTTAAAAGTTGTAGAAGCATTGCTTCTTTCAGCGTCAGCAATTATCCAACCTCCATAGGTAGAAACAGCCAATTTCGGAGAAAGCCGCCAAGTTGCAGTACCGCCAAACGAATTCATCTTCACCCCGCCGCTAACAGGTTGTCTATCTCTTCCCAAAATTGAACCCAAATCCGCATCAGATAATCCTGTGGCAAGAATATTCAATTGGTGGCGGCTGTAAGCGTAATTCAAACCAATGTCAATGCTGCTAGTTGGTTTAATCGTTAACTGTGCCGCAGCAACGGTACTGCCATTAAATAAACCCGCCCCCAACGGAGTAGCTGGAAAGCCTAAATCGTTGGGCAAAGCAGCATTGACACTGCCGTACAAAGCTGTAAGATTGACTTTTTTGGAAACGTTCCAAATAAACCCACCTGCCGATGCCAAGCCGCTGCCTGAAGTACCGCCGGATACGCGCACTACAGGGTTGTAACCTCCAAACCTAGAAATAGATTCTTGCCCTTCTCCAGCGAAAGGAGTGATGGCTTGAAAAGCATCAGAAGTTTCAGCTTTTGGGCCCGCGAATAGAGTGATGCTGTTAGAAACTGGAAAAACGTAAAGCAGTTTGTAAAGTTCAACAGTATTGGTGCCAATGCTAGATAAATTCTGAGGATTGATTCCGGGGAATTGCGGCTCAAAACTCAGCCTTGCCTGACTGTCAGACAAACCGCTAAATGCCCCCGTTGACAAACCCAAATCAGGCCCGAAGCTGCGAATGTTGTAAGCTTGCAAGCCTGTGATTAGGGTATCTTTGCCCGTGAAACTGGTCAGCAGATTCAGCCGCAGTCGGTAGTTAAAGACTGTCTGAGTATCGCTGTGATTGTTTTTGGTAGTATCGGCAACACTAAAAATTGCTTCGCCTTTGAGTTTAGTTGTTGTCGAAAATTGATTGGCTTCTAATTCGGAGGTACGGGCTTCCAAAGCATCGACTCTGCCGCGCAAAGTTGCTAATTCGGCTGCAAATTCTTCTTGCAATCTTTGGAGTTTTGTTAAGTCTTCTTTTGTCGCTAAGTTACCTGTACCTCCTCTAATTAGCTCAGTAACTTTATCCAAGCAAGCATTTAAACCGGCGGCAAATTCGTAGCGAGTCATTGCCCGATTGCCTCGGAATGTGCCGTCTGGATATCCCGCTATGCAGCCGTATCTTTCTACGAGTGATTGCAAAGCTTGAAATGCCCAGTCTGTCGGGCGCACGTCGGAGAGTTGAGATACAGATGTTACTTGTTGTAGTTCGCTGGATTCTGAAGTTTCGCTGTTGGTTGCGGCGGGTTCTAAGGAAGCGCTGTTTTCGATTTCAGCTAACTTTTCGGAAGTAGCAGTTTCTGTTTGGGCAATTACTGGTGCAGGGTTAGGGGCGGGAATGACAGATGTTTTTTCTGTGACTTCTGCGGGTGTCTGCGAGTTTTGGGAAGGGGCAACAGATACTTGTTCTGGGACGGCTGGGGCTGGGTTTGCTGGTTTTTCGGCTAAGTTTAATGAGTTTTCCCCGGCATTTTCTGCGGTTAATGCTGCTGTTTCGGGCAGATTCAGGTTTGCAGTTTCTTGGGGGAGATTGGCGAGTTGATTGGTTGTTGAGACGGTGTTGTCAACTTGCAGCCCCTCAACTAATTTTAACTCGGATGTTTCAGGGGCTTTGACCTGATTTTCAACAGTTGTATTCAGGCTAGTTTTAGCCTCTGACTCTTTTAACTCTTCAGTACCTAATGTCTTTTTTTCGGCGGGAGGCATCGCTGCCAATGGTAAAGAACCGGCAAGTATATACAGTAAACCTACTGCGCCCGCACTAAATAGTAGATGTGCTTTCACTAGAACTCCTCACAAATTTGATTGTAAAATTGCTAAGCTGTTGTGCATCTAAATTGACAGTCAATTTTTCTACAATTTTTGTGGGACGGGCATCCTGCTCGTCTCTGTATTCAATTTAGATGCGTAGCAGCTTATTAGCTTTCTAGGAATTGTAAAATTATTTGGTATCGCCAACCACAAAGTTGTGAGTTAATATTTTTTATATGTTTAATAACTTTAATAAAATAAGTAAAACAACCGCCTGCTATCAGAGCTTAAGACGGCTAGGCATTTTTTGCGAGTTGTTTATCTATCGGGTGGATTGGTTTATCACAAAAGTTGTATTTTAGCAATTATTTTTTCAACATTCGATCGAGCTTTTGCAAAATAAAAATAGCCGCGCCCACACTCAAAGCCAAAACCAACCAAAAATTATCCGCCGCCCATTTACCCCTATCCAAAGCCACACCGCCCAGCGGCGGCCCGATTAAATAGCCGATCGCCCAACACTGAGAATTAACCGCCAAATACACGCCCCGCAAAGACTCCGGCGCTAAATCCACCACCAAAGCCGAAGCAAAAGGCGTATAAGCAACAGTCGCAACCGACAAAAAGCTTAAGCCTAAAACAGCTAAAAATAGATTGCCAGTTGCAGCCATTCCCGTCAAGCCGATCGCGATAAATCCCATTCCCCACAGCAGCGCCGAAATCATCAAAGCTTTTTGGCAAGAAAACCGCCTCAAAGCTTTAACAACCGGCAGTTGCAAAGCCACAGTTAAAAACGTGCTAAAAGCAAACAAAACGGTAATTGTACCCGTTGAAAAGCCTTTTCCCGATGTCCCCACTGCGACAAACTTGCTAAAGTACAGCGGCATGGTGGTTTGGATTTGGGAAATATATAATGTAAACAGAGTATTTACTACAGCATAGACTAGAAGACTGCGATCGCTCAGCGCCACCATCCAGCCATTTTCCCGATTTTTTTTGCCTCTACCCGCTGCATTAACTGGTTTGTAGGTTTCAGCGATCGCGATCGCCACTACTGCAAACAGCACTAAAAACGAGATACCATCAATAATAAAGAGCGATCGATAATTCCCCGTTACCGAAATCAACAAACCGCCCAAAATAATCCCAACTTGCAAACCCAAATTATCAGCCAGCCTCGTCAAAGCAAAAGCTTCCTGTCGCTGTTCGCCCTCGGTTAAATCCGCCACCATCGTCTCGGTTGGAGGCCAATACAAACCCACGCCCAAACCCATCAGTAAATTGCCCGCAACTAAACCAGCGAAATCATTAGCAGCCGCCAGTATAAAAGAAGCCGCAGCAGAAATAATTGCCGCCAGCAATAAAGTTCGCCGCCTTCCCCAAAATTTGGAATCGCAAAAAGAACCGCCCAAAATTCTGCCCAATATTCCCGAAACTGAACCGCTACCCAAACCAATCCCAACAGCAGTAGCAGATAAACCGACGCGATCGACAAAAAATATCGGCGCGTAAAATAAAGTAAAACCGGTGCCGCTTTGGGAGAGGAACCTGCCACCGGCAAGAATCCAGACTTGAGGGGGGAGACGGGGCAACCAAGAGGATAATTGAAATTTAGGCATATACAGTTAAATTAGGAGTTATTTCTGGACGCAGAAACCCGGTTTTTTTGATGAACATACGTTATAGCTTTTAATCACGGTCAAAAACCCGGTGTCTTTGGTCGCAGTGCGCAAGTCCTGCGAGTAATTATTAATTTATTCCGTACTTTTTCCGAATTAGTATGAGTTAACGTAGGTGCTGACAAACATAAGTGAGCTTAACAATTCTTCAGCGTCTGTTACACAAAAGTTACCATTAATTTAAAAATACTTAACAGAATTTTAGAAAAAAGTTAGTTAAACTCTAGAAAAGGCAGAAAAAAATTTTAGAGGGTCTAATTATATGACAGCTATTACAACATCAAAAGCGGAATCAATCAAACCGCGCTGGCAAGCAATTGTCATGGTGGCTCTAATTTTCTGGCTCAGCGTTAGCCTGATTTTGGATCTAGTAATTATGCCCAGTCTCTACGTATCTGGCATGATGACATCACCCGAGTTTGCAACGGCAGGAAATTTAATGTTCTGGGGATTCAACCGCGTTGAGTTAATCTGTTCGGGCATGGTGGCAACGGGTTTGATGGTTTTGAGCAATTTAGTCGGTGACTTCGGCAAGCGCCACCGCACAGCAATTTTATTATCATTGGTACTTCTGGCGATCGCCCTGATGGACACCTACGCCCTGACACCCCAAATGAGCGCCTTGGGAATACAGTTAAATCTGTTCGATTCCGCAGCAGAAGTGCCCGCCGGCATGAATCTACTGCACCAAGGCTATTTTGCATTGGAAGCCCTGAAGTTGGCTGTCGCGGGTACGCTGCTGGGCTGGTGCTACCAAAACCAAGTTTAATCGACACAATGCTCAGATGTTGAGTTAAGAAAAAACTCAACCAGCAGCAGCGGGGGGCGTGAATTCACGCCCCCCGCTAATTTTTTTGACAATTTTAGCGATCGTCGTCAACTAGTCCTGAAATGCACCTGCCTTGCATCTGCCCTTGGGAGTATCTCATATTCGTAAAAACACTTCTTCTGACTCTTTCCTTCTGACTCTTGCCTCCTGGCTCCCAACTCCAATTTCTAGCTTAACGGCTTTCGTTGAAATGCTCCCTCGTCCTTTCTTACCTTGAATTTAGGCAGCATCACAGACACGCCACGTCAGAATCTCCCAACGTTTTAGGACAGGTTCAGCAATCACGATCTCATTTTCTCTGGCTTCCATGACGATCAAATAATCTCCCTGGTTAAATCTGTTATTGTAAATTCTTGCTTGTTCTTCTGGCACCAACCATCCTTGAACTGCACCGTATAGACCGCCAGCAGTTGCAGCAATCCCACTTCCAAAGAAAGTTGCTACAATGCTTTCCACCGCTAAGGCCTGACCGATACCGGGAATTAGCAGGCTGCTGAGTCCAACAATTAAGGCTAGTGAACCTAGTCGCATGCTACCTGCGATCGCGCCTAATTGTGCCCCTGCTGCTCTTGTGATTAAAACTTGCTGCACGCCCAGAGAGTCCACATCGTCATTGTCAGAAGGTTTAGCAATCACTGAAATCTTGTGCATGGGGAAGCCCCGGCTTTTTAGCTCAACTAGCGCCTGCTTTGCGTTTTGGTGATTGGTAAATAGGCCGCTAGCACGTTTGAGATTTTGGTCATTCATGAGAAATATTCAATATTCAACGCTACAAAATTGGTAAATAGTGTTTCAGTTGACAGTTGACAGTTGACCGCTGACCGCTGACAGTTGACAGTTGATAGCGACCTCTACCTGGAAGTCCGAGGATTGGACTAATGAATAGTCTTCTTTTTAATTTCTCCCGCTTATGCTTGGGGCTTTAAACCAATTCTTTCTGGTAAAGCCGCTGTGAAAGCCACATCACAAAAACTACTTAGTTCAGAGGTGCAAAACGCTTTAGCAAAGCTGACACGGCAATCATTGGCAGTCCGAATCCGATACAAATTAAGCCTTGGATTGCGTTCAAAGCTTCAGTGTTGAATAACAGATTCATCATGCCCCATTGGCTAAATAGGAATTGGAGAATGAAAATAGCCCCAATGCCGATCGCCACAGCATAGCTAACTGATTCATTTTTACCGCGCAGTTTGGCGACGATCGCCGGAACGAAGCGACTGATACTTAATAGGTAAAAAGCTTCGGCCGCCACCAATGTTTGAATTGCCATCGTCCGGGCTAGAGCTTCATTGCCTGTGGTTTGGACGATCCATTCAAACATCCCAAAGATCGCAATCCAGTTAAATACCGAAACTGCCAGAATCCGAGCCGTCAGCCTGCGAGACAAAAGCGGTTCATTGGCAGGTCGAGGCGGCTGTTGCATGACATCGGGAGAGGGCGGCTCAAATGCCAACGGTAAGCTCAACGCAACTGAACTGACCATATTCAGCCAGAGAATTTGTACTGGCAAAATGGGTAGGGGGGCTGCCAAAAGTACGGCAATTAAGATGGTCATCGACTCGCCACCATTGACTGGCAAAATGAAAGCGATCGCCCGCAGCAGATTCTTATAAACCGTGCGCCCTTCCTCAACTGCTTTCTCGATCGAAGCAAAGTTGTCGTCTGTCAACAGCATATCCGCTGCTTCTTTTGTGACTTCGGTGCCCGTGATGCCCATCGCTACCCCAATGTCAGCTTGCTTCAAGGCGGGAGCATCGTTAACTCCATCTCCAGTCATCGCCACAATCTCGCCCTTAGACTGAAGTGCTTCGACAATGCGGAGCTTTTGTTCGGGCGCTACACGAGCAAACACGCTGCTTTGTTCCACAGCATTGGCTAATTGCTGCTGATTCATTTGAGCGAGTTCTTGACCGGTAAAAACGGGAGCTTCTTGGGTTTGATACAGTCCCATTTGGTGCGCGATCGCTGCCGCTGTTTTGGCATGGTCGCCGGTAATCATCTTCACCTGAATTCCAGCAGACTTACAGGCTTGAATTGCTTGAATGGCTTCGGGGCGAGGCGGGTCGATCGCGCCTTGCAGACCCAGAAAAGTTAACCCTTGCTCAATATCAGAATGGTCAATAGAAGATTGAGAAGCGGGTACAACTTTCTTGGCAAGTGCTAGAACTCGCAGCCCTTTTTTTGCCATCCTCTCCACGGCTTGCTCGATCGGCGCCCTGTCGAGAGATCTCGCCTCTCCCTCTTCATCGAGCATCTGGCGGCACCGCTTCAGAATTGCCTCAATTGAACCCTTGACATAAATCAACCGTTCTGGACGATCGTCATGTAAGGTTGCCATGTATTGAAACTGAGATTCAAACGGCAGTGTATCGATCCGGGAAAGCGATTCCTCCAGTTTCTCAGTAATTAACCCCGCTTTTTGGGCTACCGCAACCAGCGCCCCTTCCGTGGGACTACCGACTACAGTCCAGTTTCCATCTTGCACTTCTAGATGCGAATCGTTGCACAAGAGTCCTGCTTGCAGGCATTCATATAAGGCAGGCGCGTTCGTTAAGTCAACGGAATGTCCGTTTACAGAAATTTCCCCGTCTGGTGCATATCCTCCACCGCTAACCCGATAACGCTTTCCACCGGCATCGATCTCTTGAACAGTCATTTGATTCTCTGTCAAGGTTCCGGTTTTGTCGGAACAAATCACGGTGGTGCTGCCCAGCGTCTCAATTGCCGGAAGTTTGCGAATAATGGCGTGTTGGTTTGCCATCCGGGAAACCCCGATCGCCAGTGTCACCGTTAAAATCGCGGGCAAGCCTTCAGGAATTGCGCTGACGGCAAGCGCTACAGATGCCTTGAACACCTCAACCCAAGAAAATCTCTGGGCAATGCCTGCTGCAAAGGTGAAGGCAGCCAAACCTAAAATGATATAGAGCAAGGTTGTGCTAAATTTGTCAATTTTGCGACTCAGCGGGGTTTCCAATGTGGTGCTTTGCTGCATGAGTTGGGAGATGTGTCCGGTCTCGGTCATGTCACCAATGCTGACGACGAGTCCGCGTCCCTGTCCAAACGTTACCAGGCTTCCGGTATACGCCATGTTCGTGCGATCGGCCAGTGCAGCGTCTGCCTCTAGCGCCCGGGATTGCTTCTGAACCGGGACAGATTCTCCCGTTAACGCTGACTCATCGACCTGTAAGTCGCGGACTTCGATCAGTCGCAGATCCGCAGACACTTTATCCCCAGAAGACAGCAAGACGAGATCGCCAGGAACCAGTTCGCTGGATGAAACCACTTGCTTTTGACCGTGGCGGAGAATGGTTGCCTCAGTTGCAACAGATTTTGCTAAAGCGGCGATCGCATTTTCTGCCTTTGATTCTTGAACGAAACCAATGGTGGCATTCGTCAGAGCCACCCCCAAAATTACCCCTGAATCAATCCACTCTTTCAGAAATGCTGTAACTATCCCAGCAGCTAACAAAATGTAGATTAGCGGCTGATTCAGTTGCTCAAAAAATCGCAACCAAGCACTTTTCTGCTTCTGAGCCGTTAGTTGATTGGGGCCGAGGATCTCGCGCCGTTGGGCTGACACGTCGGAAGATAGGCCTATTTCCAGGTCGGTCTCTAAAATCCGAGCCACTTTCTCCACGGAGAGGTCATGCCAAGAGTGTTCTAGTAATTTTTCTACATTGGTTGCAGTCATAACGTTTCTTGTCAAGCCAAGTGCTTCTCTGTTATTTCGTCTTGTTTCTAGCGTCATTGATGAAAGTGAGGGAAAAATGATCGATAGATTTCTGTTGCTCACATTTGGATCACATTTGCTTCCTCTACTTAGGCAGACAACCGATTGAGATAACTTATAGATTTGACAACCTTAGTTCACTGGATGTGATTTATTGTTGCCTTTGATTGATAGAGTTGTAAAAAGCATTCCTTTTGATGGATGAACTATCTTACATTCACTTGTTAAATTTGAATCCTCAAAGACTTCATGCTGAGGTAAATCGGTCAAATTGCGTTTCACAACAAACAAAACAAACAAAGAATATGCAATTATTAAAGCTATTTGTGGAAGGAATCAGTGTCAGCACAGTTGCAATTTTGGGTTTAGGTGCTTGTACCCCCCCCAATACTTCACAGACAACTGTTCCATCTACTTCTGCTCCCACAACTGCCACTGAAAATACGACGGCTCCAACCCCTGCCGCGCCTGCAACCACGACCGCACAGACGGCTCAGAATCAAGACCTTGACGATATTGCCGATCGCGTAGAAGATGCCTTAGACTCCGATACCACCCTCAAGCAATTCGATTTGGACGCAGACGATCGGGCTAATGCGATTGTGTTAACCGGGCGCGTTCAAACGGCCGAACAAAAAGCATTGGCAGAACAAATCGCTCGGCAAGTTGCACCGAATGTTTCGATCAATAACGAAATCGTCACTCAGTAGTTCCTAACAGTGAAGTGGCAAGCGCCAAAGGCTCTTGCCACTTAAAAAATTGCGCGATCGCAGCGAGGAAACCTATGGATTTGCCAACCTTATTTGACTGGATGCGATCGCAATATTGAAACAATAAACTTAGGAATGAGAATTAAATAACTTACAATGCGCGATGTTCTTGTGGGATGGGATCTCGTAGCCAGCCCTTTCTGGAGGGGCTACGAGATCCGACCCGACTTTCAAGAGTGTAAATTATTTAATTCGCGATCCTTAGTCAACGATCTCGTAACGGACTAACTGGCGAACATTTTGACGCGATAACTGTAGTTCTTGCGCGATCGCTTTCTCTATCTGGGTTGCGTCAGTCATTGGCAGTTCTAATTCCAATCGCTTCAAAATGGGTTCTGCTGTTTCTACCGCAACCAGGGTCGTTCCTTGTTTTCGGTTAATCACCGCGTTGATCAGCAATATATTGACAGACACCGTTGCTTTAAGCTGGGTATCTGCTTGAAGTTTATTCTTTGCGATCTGGGGTTGTTGTAATTCTTGAGCCATTAGGAAACTGGAACCAACCCAAAACGCGATCGCCACAAACGGTAGCGGCAACCAAAATTCTGCACCTGATGCTTTTAGCCAACGTCTAATCATCAGCTATTCTTTCCCATCCGTTTTGAGGCTCCTACTATCTTTTTGCACTTTAATACAACTTGCTCTATCCTAAAATCTAGCTTAAAGAAGATGCGCGAATCGCCTCAAACTCTAATGCTGAAAACTGCAAGCTGTGAAGGAAGCGAGCCGAGATATGAGAGTTTTGCTGGTGGAAGATGACCCAAAGCAACTGATGCCGCTGCAAACGGTACTAGCTCAAGCAGGACATAGCGTAGATGGGGTAAAAGATGGAGAGACGGCGCAGTGGCTGTTATCAGAAAAAGATTATGATTTGTTGATTTTGGACTGGATGTTGCCGCATATCAGCGGGGTAAATCTCTGCCGTCAATATCGAGCCGCAGGGAAAACAGCTCCGGTTTTGATGATCACGGCAAGAGACACCACGCCTGAAAAAGTGACCGGGTTGGACGCAGGTGCCGATGACTACCTTGTGAAACCCATCGATTTAGTTGAATTCATGGCACGAGTTCGAGCATTAAGACGGCGATCGCCCCTTTGGCAAGGAGATACGCTCAGCCTTGAGGATCTGCACCTCCACCTCGATACTCTTACCGTTGAGCGACAAGGTGCAACCGTTTCCCTTTCCTGTCGCGAGTTTCAGTTGTTCGAGTATTTTATGCGTCATCCCCGGCAAGTTTTGACTCGGAATCAGATTGAACAAGGCGTGTGGGAATGGGGGACTGAACCAGAGAGCAATGCGATCGCCGTTCTAGTTCGCAAACTCCGCCAACGCTTGCAGGCTGTAGGATCGGCAGACTGGATTGAGAGCATTTACGGTATGGGTTATCGCCTCACTTCCCCTGAAAAGTAACGATCGTAAAAGCAAGCCGTGTTCAATCAAAGTCGTCGCAATTTGGCTCGTTGGTTCACCCTCTCAATGGGAAGCATTCTCGTGCTGTTTGCGGGGGCGATCTATCAGATTGAGGTAAAAGATAAACTAGAGGCGCTTGACCTGCTGCTTTATGACAAAAGTAGAGTCATGGCTGCCAGCGTGTATTATGAAGTTCGCCAAAACCAGAACCAGGTCGATCTGAGTCATGTCCCCTTGTTAGGCAGTGGGTCTCATCCCCTTGCAGAAGATCTGATTTACGTGCGCTGGTTTAACGCACAAAGGCGGCTCGTTCGTTTTTTTGGAACTCCTTCCCCAGAGCAGTTAAATACGCCCTTTGGTTATCTCACTGTTCGATCGACTGATCCACTTTTGGGAAAAGGGATCTGGCTGCGTCAGGTGACATTACCAGTCGAAGGCAGAACCGGGGTGCTTGGCTATCTTCAGGTTGCAACTCCCCTGACAGAAACTCAAAACAGGCTCACTGAGCTTCAGATTGTGATGACTCTCGCTGTCCCGCTGACACTGGGCTTAATTGCCCTCACAGGTTGGTTTCTCAGTGGGCTGGCTATGCAACCGATTCGGCAAGCCTATCAGCAGCTTCAACGGTTCACAGCCGATGCTTCCCATGAGTTGCGATCGCCCCTCTCTGCCATCCTCACCAATGCCCAGCTTGGGTTAATGATTGCGATTGATGACTCGCGCTACCACCCCCCCTTGGAAAACATTGTAGACAGTGCGAAATCAATGGGACTGCTGGTGAATAATTTGCTGCTGTTAGCTCGTCATCAAGGACGGCTTGTGCCTGAATCGCTCAAGTTACTCAATCTCAACGATCTGCTGGGCAATTTAGCAACCCAGTTCGCTCCGCTTGCACAATCTCAGAACCTCAAACTAACTTACAAACCCTCTGAGCAGCGGAGCGAATTGTGGGCTGACCCTGATTTGCTGCGGCAGGTAGTCGAAAACTTGCTCAACAATGCCTGTAAATACACGCCTGCTGGAGGAATGGTACAATTACGCTTAATTTCCCATCCAGGCTGGGCAATCATTCAGGTACTCGACACGGGCATCGGCATTCCAGAATCGGACTTACCCTATATTTTCGATCGCTTCTATCGGGTGGACACTGAGCGATCGCTCGATAGTGGTGGATTTGGACTGGGGTTAGCGATCGTCCAACAGATTGTCGAGGTCCACGGTGGAAAAATTCACGTGACGAGTGAAGTGGGCAAAGGCTCAACGTTTCAGATTGAACTGCCCCTCAAACCTTATCGCTAAGCCGCCTCAAACGAGAGAGAAGGTGCACTCTGCTTTAGGCGCAACTGCAATGTATGTGGTGTATTTGGATGAATGCCGATGAAGCTGAAACAGCATTTCTGGGCTTATTGGGCGATCGCCGCGATCGTCATTACCTCTTGTTCAGAGCAAACTACCTCACAAAGGCAACAACCTGATACAAAACGTGAAACCTCACTGAAATCTGTCACGTTAGATAAAACAAAAGTGGTGATGGGACAAACCGTATATGTCCCTATTTACTCGCATATTTATCACTACAACAGCCAGGATGATGTGATGGAATTGTCAGCCACGCTCAGTATTCGCAATACGGATCTGACAAATTCAATTATTATCACTTCTGTGCGTTACTACGATACTGATGGGAAATTGATCAGGCAGGATATTAAGAGTCCTGTAGAACTCAAGCCGCTTGCTTCCACAGACTTTTTCATTGCAGCAAATGATACAATTGGAGGGTCAGGTGCAAACTTTATTGTGGAGTGGGTTGCAGAAAAAACGGTTTATGAGCCTGTCATTGAAGCTGTCATGATTAGTACCTCTTTTTCTCAGGGCATTTCATTTATCAGTCCCGCTAAAGTTCTCAAGCAATACAAAATGAAAAACTGATTTTAGAGGATTCCATTATTGTTTTACAAGGTAGTTTCAGACTACCCTATAAGGGATTGAGGTATCGTTAGCAAAAGGTTGTATAGCAATCCTGGTAGGAGTCGTAAAATTTTTACCCCACCGCAACCCTCCCCTTATCAAGGGAAGAAAGTAAAAATTTCACACATGATTTATAATTGCTATATTGTGCTAGTCAAATATTCATCTCTATTTATATATAGTGGTTCTCAGAAAGATTCGCGGACGTAGTTGGGATGCGAGACCTATACGTTTAAGTGGTTATATAATCTGTCAATCATACCTCATCTTTTTGAGAAAGGCTATAAAAGAAGTTTTTTAAGTAGGTGGGTGGGAAAAAATATAAGTGCGTCACAAAACATTAAGTAGGCAATGAGACTTACATTTAATACGTTGTTTGCGATACTTTCCTTTTTGTCTATAGCCCCTACTATCAATTACGGCATCAGCAAGCTATCACTCATCCTCAAATATTTGTCCTGCTAATTCATCTTTTTTGAGGTATTGCTACTCCAATTCAATTGGAGTCATTTCTGAACAATATTTGGGTCAAAAGAAGATGTATAAACCCTGGCTTTCCCACTGCGATCGTAACTATTGGACTTGATGACATCGGTGTATGGATCATTGTCCTGTACTATTATTCTGAGTTGTTTAATCTCAGCAGCTTCTTAGGCTTTTTTCTCCATCATCTGGATATAAGGTTTTCGGTAGTGATGCACAGTAATGGTTTAATATTAAATCAACATAAGTTTCCTAGAGACAAGTATTAATGTCCTAATTTTCCAAGCATTTTTTATTAAAAATGGAAATAATTAATACGGAAAACAGCGATTTAAATATAAATTTTGTAGCTGTCAGCTTATGGAAAATTCTCACTATAGACGGATTTTACTCCTATACTACAACCTTAATCGATCGACTAATTTTAGATTTTTTTTTGAGCCGGAATTACTATAGCTACAGGGGTATCCATTCGATGGGTTCAGAATTATGTTGTAAATAAAAACTCTGTCGAAATTTCCCCAGAAATTTTGGTGATGAGAAAACCTTCATATCAGTTAACTTTACAGCTAGATGAAATGCGGTCATTTGTCAAAAACCAGCGAAAAAAGCAATGGATCTGGATAGCTTTAGATTGAAAGACCCGTGAAATAGTTGGACTTTATATTGGAGACCGCTCAAAAAAATCTGCGGAAGAACTCTGGCAATCTTTACCTCCTGTCTATAGACAATGTGATGTTTGTTATACTGATTTTTGGGAATCTAGATGAGGAAGTGCTACCTTTGAAAAGACATCTACCTGTAGGTAAATAATCGGGAAAAACAGTTATATTTGAAACACTTAATAATACTTTACGGTGGCTAATTTATTGTTTGATTCGTAAAAAATTGTCTTTCTAAAAAAACTGTTTTCACCATATAGGTAAAAATTTTGATTTGGTAGATCGCTATAATTATTGCATAAGAAAACCATATCATTACTGTTCGTGACTACCCTACTTTTTTCTGTTAAAATTAGATAGCTTGAGGGTGGATACTAAAAATTTCAATAAGGACTTAGGGTATGGAAAAGCGACAATTGGGGACATCGGAAATTCAGATAACCCCGATAATTATGGGGACTTGGCAAGCTGGCAAGCGGATGTGGGTGGGAATTGAGGATGCTGAAACTGTCAAAGCAATGCGCGCCACTTTTGAGGCAGGTATTACCACCTTTGATACGGCTGAGGTTTACGGAGAAGGGCATTCGGAACAAATTATCGGTCAAGCACTTTCAGATGTACGATCGCAAGTAGTTGATGCTAGCAAAGTTTTTGCCAACCACTTGAAACCCGATTTGTTAATCGAAGCGTGCGAGCGATCGCTAAAAAACCTCAACACCGATTATATCGACCTTTACCAAATTCACTGGCCCGCCGGCACTTGGAATTCCGAGTTAGTGCCAATTGCAGACACAATGGACGCCCTGAACAAATTAAAAGAACAGGAAAAAATTCGGGCGATCGGCGTTTCCAACTTCTCCCGCGCCCAAATAGAAGAAGCCGCCCAATACGAACGCATCGACAGCTTGCAACCGCCATATTCTCTGTTTTGGCGCTGGGTAGAAAAAGATGCTATGTCCTATTGTGTGGAGAATTATATCTCCATCATTGCCTATTCATCTCTAGCTCAAGGAATATTGACAGGTAAATTCGGGCCATAACACAAGTTTGAAGAAGGCGACCACCGCGCCAAAAATAAGCTGTTCCTCAAATAAAATTACGACCGAGTGCAAACAGCATTAAATCAACTCAGGCCAATTGCCGATCGCCACCAGACAAGCTTAGGAAATTTAGCTTTAGCGTGGTTGATTTCCCAGCCGCAAACAAATGCAATTGTCGGCGCGCGCGACGGGGAACAAGCCGCCGAAAATGCTAAAGCTGCTGAGGTCAAATTGAGTGAAGAGGAATTAAAAGAAATTGATGCGATCGGGCGAACCGTCACCGACCATCTAAATGACAATCCCGTAATGTGGAACTTCTAAAACAGAACTGACGCAACTGGCATATATAGTAAGGTGCGTCAGAATCTACATCCTAGATAATAATCCTAAAAATTCGTCTGACGCACCCTACCAGTGGATGGGAGTGTGACTTGTGCAAGAGGTATAATATTTACTGCGCTGTGGAAATATTCAAAAAGTTAAAATCCAAAATCTAAAATCTAAAATCTAAAATCGAATGAGTTACTGCCTAAACCCCAACTGTTCCAAGCCACAAAACCCTCCCGCAGCCAAAATTTGTAGGAATTGCCGATCGAAACTGCTGCTGCGAGATCGCTACCGGGCGATAAAGGCGATCGGACAAGGCGGTTTTGGTAGAACATTCCTCGCCGTTGACGAAGACAAACCATCAAAACCCCGCTGCGTCATCAAACAATTTTTACCCGCAGAAATCCAACTCATCCCCTCAGCCAGCAATCGCAACAGCAAAAAAGCAGCCGAACTTTTTGAACAAGAAGCAATGCGATTAGACGAATTGGGGAAACACCCTCAAATTCCCGAACTCTTAGCCTATTCCATCCAAGACAGCAGACAATATGTAGTCCAAGAATTTATCGACGGGCAAAATTTAGCACAAATTGTAGCAACCGAAGGCACCTTTACAGAAAATCAAATTCAAGACTTACTCAATAGCTTACTACCCGTCCTTCACTTCATCCATTCTCACAACGTTATTCACCGAGACATCAAACCCGGAAACATCATCCGCCGCGCCGACAATAAATTAGTTTTAGTAGACTTTGGCGCCGCCAAAATTGCCACAGGTACAGCCTTACTCAAAACAGGAACCAGCATCGGCAGCCCCGAATACATCGCCCCCGAACAAGCTAGAGGCAAAGCATTTTTTACCAGCGATTTGTACAGTTTAGGCGTAACTTGTTTGTACTTGCTAACTCAAGTTTCCCCTTTTGACCTGTTCGATCCTGGTGAAGATGCCTGGATATGGCGGCAGTATTTAGCCAACAATCCGGTGAGCGAACAACTCGGGAAAATTTTAGACAAAATGATTGCAAATGCTACCAACCGCCGCTATCAAACGGCTGTTGAAGTATTAAAAGAAATTAATCCCCAAGTGGCGATCGATCTAGCAATTCCTCAAACAAATTCCAAGTTAGTTAAACCAGGAAAAACTCCCGTCCAGCCCCAACAGCAAACCTATAGCTGGCAATGTCTTCACACCCTCACAGGTCACAAAAACTTAATTTACTCTGTTGCTTTCAGCCCCAACGGAGAAGTTGTAGCCAGCGGCAGCGATGACAAAACAATCAAGGTGTGGGGAGTTGAAGACGGGCAAGAAATTGTCACCCTCGCAGGACACGCGAACTCGGTTTATACAGTAACTTTCAGCCCGGACGGACAGATGCTAGCCAGCAGCAGCCACGACAAAACTGTCAAACTTTGGCGGATGAAAGATGGACAAGAAATCCGCACCCTGATCGGTCACACTAACTCAGTTTACGGCGCAGCTTTCAGTCCCGATGGCGAAATTATTGCTAGCTGCAGTTGGGACCAAACAGTCAAGATTTGGCGAGTTAAAGACGGGCAAGAAGTTCGGACGCTTGCGGGTCACACTAATTTAGTTTATTTTGTTGCTTTTAGCCCTGATGGCGAAACTCTTGCTAGTTGCAGTTGGGACAGAACAGTTAAAATTTGGCGAGTCAAAGATGGGAAGCTAATTCGCACACTTACAGGTCATACAGACTCCGTTCGCTGCATAGCTTTCAGTCCAAATGGAGAGTTTTTGGCTAGTGGCAGCCATGACAATACTATTAAAATTTGGTGGGTCAAAGATTGGCAAGAAGTTTTAACGATCGCAGGACATTCTTGGTATGTTGATTCTATTGCTTTTAGTCCCGATGGCGAGATTCTGGCTAGCAGCAGCAATCAAACTATCAAGATTTGGCGAGTGAAAGACGGTCAAGAAATTTGTAATATTGCGGGTCATACTAACTCGGTTTATTCCGTTAATTTTAGCCCGGAAGGAGAGTTTTTGGCTAGCGGCAGCAGTGACAAAACTATTAAGATTTGGCAAAATATGATGTTTGTTTAAGTGCTATAATTAAAGTTGTAAATCATGATAAAGATTGTAACCAAAAGATTTCTGCTGCGTGACTTTGTAGATGCCGATCGATCGCCATTCTTGGAGTATCAAGCCGATCCGCGCAACCAGACATTTTACGAACCCGATCGCTCTAGTCCCGACCGTGCCGCACATCTATTCGAGATGTTTCAGGCATGGGCTGCCGATCGCCCTCGACTCAATTACCAACTGGCGATCGTACAACGACAGGAACCTTACGCGCTTGTCGGTTGCTGCGGACTGCGGGGAAAGTTGTGCGAAACTGGCGAGATGGAATTTGGTCTGGAACTGGCACCAGCCTATTGGGGGCGATATGCCTACGCGATCGAGGTGGGGCGTGCGCTGCTCGACTTTGGGTTCGCGGAACTCGATCTGAAGGCGATCTCCGGGTCTACCGTGAGTGCAAATACCCGGATCGCTCGGTTGGCCGAGTGGATAGGAGCACAGGTAGTTGCTACCCGCCCAGGGTCATCATGGATGTCCGATCGCGGTTGGAGCGAGGTCCATTGGCGGATTGCACGGGCGCAATGGGAGCACCGTACTCTGCGGCACGGCCGATAATATATGTTTTTTTTGTGAACGCTTTATGAATGAGACAGCAGCCAATCAAATCCGCCAGCAGGTGGAAGCTGTGTACCGATCCGAGTCGCGCCGCGTTTTAGCTACCCTGATCCGACTCCTGGGCGACTTCGATCGCGCCCAAGAGGCGATGCACGAAGCCTTCGCTGCGGCTGTAGCGCAATGGCCCCGCGACGGCATTCCCGCTAACCCGCGATCGTGGCTGGTATCTACGGGTCGCTTTAAAGCGATCGACACCATCCGCCGTCGCGCCCGCTTTGATACGCACTTGGCAGAACTCGCTCAACAGCTCGATCCGAGCGACACCACAATCGAGGATGACGAGGACGTTGAGGACGATCGCCTGCGCTTGATTTTCACTTGCTGTCATCCGGCCCTGTCGCCAGAAGCTCAGGTAGCGTTGACGCTGCGGGAAGTCTGCGGACTCAGTACCGAGGAAATTGCCAGCGCCTTCCTGATTGCTCCCCCCACGTTGGCGCAGCGGATCGTGCGGGCCAAGGCGAAGATCCGCGACGCGCGCATTCCTTATCAAGTGCCGTCGATAACCGATTTGCCCGATCGATTGGACACCGTGCTTCAAACGATCTACCTAGTGTTTAACGAAGGGTACGCGGCCTCATCTGGCAGATCGCTGACGCGGGCCGATCTCGCTGGCGAAGCGATCCGTTTGGGACGGCTGGTAATGGAACTGTTGCCAGACTCCGAGGTAATTGGACTCCTGGCGCTGATGCTGCTGCAAGAATCGCGGCGCACCGCCCGCACTTCCTCCACAGGCGACCTCATCCTTCTAGAAGACCAAGATCGATCGCTCTGGAATCAAGCACAAATTTCTGAAGGCAGGTTACTGGTGCAGCAATCGCTATCATCGGGACGGTTTGGTTCGTACACGCTTCAGGCTGCGATCTCAGCCGTGCATTCAGAAGCCCAGAGTGCTGCTGCAACGGACTGGGCGCAGATTGTGGGCTTATACGACCTGCTCGTGCAGTTAGAGCCGTCCCCCGTTGTTGCCTTAAATCGGGCGGTGGCAGTGGCAATGCGCGATGGCCCCTTAGCGGGACTGCAATCGATCGACCAAATATTAGCGCGCGGCGATTTGGCAGACTACCATCTGGCACACTCCGCGCGAGCCGATTTGTGTCGGCGGCTGGGCAGAACGGCTGATGCCAGAGAATCCTACCAAAAAGCGCTGGCGATCGTGAAACAGGAACCAGAGCGTCGTTTTCTCGAAAAACGCCTTCGCGAGTTAGGGTGAAAAAATTTTTTGCCCCGCTGTCGATTTGCAGCCTCGCCGAACGACTACTAAATGAAGGCGACGATCTCAGATCGAATTTTGGAGGTAACGATGAAATACATATTGCTGATTTACAGCGACGAAAATGCCTGGACTGAAAGCGAGCTGCAGCAATGCTACGCCAAGTCTTTGCAGCTAACCCAAGAACTGCAAGCGAACGGTCAATATTTGGGTGCTTCGCCGCTGCACTCGATCGCCACAGCAACCAGTATTCGAGTGCGTGACGGCAAAAAACTTGTCACCGACGGGCCGTTTGCGGAGACGCGCGAACAACTCGGCGGCTACTTTCTGATCGAGGCCGAGGATCTTGACGAAGCGATAGCGATCGCAGCACGCATACCAAGCGCCAGTAAAGGTACGGTGGAAATTCGCCCGATCGTGGAACTGTCGGGCTTGCCATCAGACCAGTAGTTGCCGTCAATACCGCTCAAGGCAAACTTCCACATCCGCACTGACAAACTTTTTCAGAAAAAATGTTCAACTTGTCGATCGCGCAGACCTCTATTCGACTAGATGGTAGAGCAAGGGTTAGCAGTTTTCCATCTGCGCCCGGAAAACCAATCGACATCAATAAGGAGATACGGCTATGACTGTGACAACCGAAACCACCAAAACACAAGACGAAGCCCAGATTCGACAAATCATCGCAGATACGGCCAGTGCCATCTGCGCCAAAGACCTCGAGCGCATCATGGCGCACTACGCCCAAGATGTGATTATTTTCGATGCCATACCGCCGTTCCAAACCAAAGGTGCAGATGAATTTCGACGGACGTGGGAGGCCTGCCTGCCTTGCTTCCCGGACTCCTTCGGGATTGAGATGCGAGACCTCAGCCTCACCGTCAGCGGTGATTTGGCAATCGCGCACTGGCTTTTTCACTTCACAGGGATGCCAAAAGATCACCCAGGGGCGCAGATGTGGATGCGAATGACCTCTGGGTGCCAGCGGAAACAGGGCAGATGGCAGATTGTGCACGAGCATTGCTCTGTCCCCTTCGATCCAGAAACGTCCAAAGCCGTTTTTACCACCGCACCTTAGCCCAGCTCAACAACCACAAACAACAGGAGATTTCACGATGAAAGTCATGGTTCTAGTCAAAGCTACCGAAGACTCAGAGGCAGGCGTCATGCCCAGCGAACAGCTTCTGACAGAAATGGGGCAATACAACGAAGCATTGGTCAAGGCGGGAATTATGCTCGCTGGCGAAGGGCTGCATCCCAGCTCAAAAGGAGCGCGGGTGACGTTTTCAGGCACAAATCGCAGCGTGACTGACGGGCCGTTCACAGAGACAAAAGAACTGATTGCCGGATTCTGGATCTGGCAAGTGGAGTCGATGGAGGAAGCGATTGCCTGGGTCAAACGCTGCCCCAACCCGATGCCTGGAGAATCCGCGATCGAAATTCGCCCGATCTTTGCAGCAGAGGACTTCGGCGAATGCTTGACGCCCGAACTCAGGGAACAGGAAGAACGCATTCGGGCGGGGGCAGAACAACTCCAGCGTTCTTGAGTGCATCAATACTGCCTGACTTTTCGTCCGGCAGCCACATCATTTCCCGTGAATGGATTGCTCGATCGACTATTAACCAAAGGAGTACATGATGCAATCGAATATTTATCTCTTTTTTGACGGTGAATGCGAAGCTGCATTTAAATTCTACGAACAGTGTTTGGGTGGCAAAATCGACGGGATGATGACCTATGGGGATGCGCCCGTGTCTGAGGAAATTCCCTCCGAACAGCGCGATCGAATCATGCACGCCAACTTAACTGTTGGTTCAATGGTATTGATGGGTTCTGACACTCCACCCGATGGCTTTAAAAAACCACAGGGATTCTCTGTGAATCTTCAATTTGACGATCTGGTCGAAGCGGAGCGGATATTTGAACAATTGGCAGAAAGCGGAACGGTAAAGATGCCATTCCAAGAGACCTTCTGGTCTACCCGTTTTGGAATGCTTGTCGATCGATTTGGCACACCGTGGATGATTAATGTCCAGCCAGCTACCTAACCCTTTCAAATTTGCTCACAGGCCTTACCCTTCAATTCAAACATTAGCGAAAAATCGCTAATGTTTCACCTTGCGATCGAAGTTAAAAAGGAGAAAACATGGCCACTAAAATTTTCGTGAATTTACCCGTCAAAAATCTCGATCTGTCTGTCGAATTTTTTACTAAACTTGGATTCAGTTTTAACGCCCAATTTACTGACGAAACTGCCACTTGTATGGTTGTGAGCGAAGACATCTTCGTCATGCTTTTGACAGAAGCCAAGTTCAAGGAATTTACACCCAACCCAATTTGCGATGCCACCAAGAGTACAGAAGTGCTGGTGTGCTTGTCTTCCGAGAGCCGAGAAGAAGTGGATAAAATGATTGGCAACGCAGTTGCTGCTGGCGGAACGACCTACAATGAACCGAAAGACTACGGATTTATGTATGGTCATAGCTTTCAGGATTTAGATGGTCACATTTGGGAAACTATGTTCATGGAACCCAGTGCAGTAAATCAAGGTTAGGCATTTTCTATCTGCTTCCTAAAAACAATAGAAAGCTCTTCTCAATGAGTCCAAGTTAGCGATCGCATTGAGAAGAGCGATCGAATTTTTCAATCCATCTGCTTCACGACCTCCAAGGCTAACCCTAACACCTCTGCAATTTGCTCATCCTTTAATCCCAACTATCGTAATTTACCAACCATTTCTATTTTAACTTGATTAGTGTCATCCTGGTAGTCAGGAGTCGCAGGCTGACTTTTATCTGGGGTAGGAGTGGGTTGTTCTGAGCAACCATTGATATAATTAATTGTATTGCTATGACCAAAATGAGTATTATTATTGCGATCGCCAAAATTTATATTCAGATTTAATTGCCGTTCTAGAACCGATTCCACATTCCCTTTATCAACTGGTTCATCAAAAGCATCAGATAACATTTGCAAAAGCTCGTAACCTACATCCTTAGCATGACCCGCCGTACAACCGTAAGTATCTGCAATATCAGAATACTTTTGTCGCTTCAATATTCCCTCGATAATTTTACGCTGCAAGTCATTTAGATGTTTGCCTGTCTTCGCCCAGACTACTTCATCTACAAATTTCAAAATGTCGGCAGTGTCCATCAGTAGGGGTGTTAGAGAACCACAGTTAGTATAGCCGACTTTTTCCGTCTTTTTCCGTCTTTTTCCGCCTTGCATCCTATTTTAGAAATACCCGTCTTTTTCCGTCTTTTTTCCCCTTTGCAGTTTTGGGCGATCGGTCTATGATGTGGAAAAGGATAAAAATCAGCTTCGCTGAAAGAAGGTAGTGTACATCTAATCCCAATCTCCAATAGCGACCGATAGTGCTTTACTAGGTTGCGAGTTGCGATCGCACTTCTAAATTATCTTATAGGTTTTGGGCGATCGCCTGTATGCGCCAATAGCAGTTCATCAGCGAGTTTCAAGACTTCTGCAATGTCCATAGAGCAGTCAAATGGGTCAGGTTTTTCTGATATTATCCGATCTTTCCGACATTTTTCCGACATTTTGGAAATTTTTGGGTGAAAAGTTCCGACAATATCTGACTGACAGAGCCATTAGTCTTAGGCTATCAATTGAATTAGCGTAAAATTTAATACTTAGACATACAGTAAATTATTGCTTTGGAGACATATCATGAGCTTCGTGTACAGAGACATAACTGGGACTGGTACGGAAAGTGGGCAGTACGAGGTCTTGGTTAATGGAAGTCAAGTAGGCATTATTATTCGACAAGGCAGTTCGTGGCTAGTAGCTAGACCTAATAGTAATAACTACGAGATTCAAACATTCCTCAACAAACAAGAGGCTGCCCAACATCTAGCATACTTGGCTGGAATAAATTGACAAGCCTAATAGTCCATTACTACTTGTACCTTAAGCGTAATCAAAATGAGAAGAAGTAATAACCCAGAAAGTATTCGTCTGTATAACTTGAAGGTAGAACGTACAAACTTGATGAAGCAGTTGAAGTATGAGAAAAATGAAGATCATAAAAACAACCTTGAGGCTGAACTTGGTCGGATCGAAGATCAAATTGATAGGATTTATGTGGAACGAGAAGGAGTAGCTCATATAAAATGGTTGCTCTCCGAATTTGGAGAAGATGTATTTCCCGATCGTGATTAATTCATTGGCGGATTTTCAGTTTTCTTGCGATCGCACTTGCTTTTTTTACTGATAAGCGATCGCCTTGACTTTTTTTATAAATAGGCGATCGATAAAAAGTGGGGATGCGATCGCACCTTTCTTTACCAAAAATCTAATTTTAAACAGAAGTACGATCGCCCTTCCTCCATCTCTTCAACAACTCCGGCGTCACCAAACCTTGCGGAAAAAATATCGTCCCCAAAACAATCAGCAACCCAAAAATAATTAACCGCCCATCCCGCAGAAATTGTGCCAACCAAATCGGCAATCCCTGAATAGTCGCCATCCCCCTCAAAACCTCCGGCAAAGCAGTAAACACCATCCCACCCAAAACTGCTCCCAGAAACGTTCTGCTACCACCAATCAACACAGAAGTCAAGTAAATAATACTAGCATCAAAAGTACCTTGACGGGCGTTCCAAGTATTCAAAAAATGGGCACTAACCGCACCCACAACCCCAGCTAAAACAGCACCTAACGTGAAAGCCAAAACCTTATAAAAAGTTGGGTTAATGCCGATCGCATCAGCCGCCAACTCATCAGCGCGAATCGCTGCAAAAGCCCGCCCCACCCGAATCCGTTCCAGCCGATAGACAATCGCCATATTTACCAAGAGTAAAGGTAGTACAATCCACAAATACTCGATCGGCGTCGCAAACGGTTGCGGAATTCCAAAAATGCCCACAGCCCCGCCAGTGATGTCCAGATTCAGCGATAAAACCCGCAAAATTTCCACAAAAGCAATAGTTGCGATCGCCAAATAAATCCCACTCAACCGCAGCGCCGGAATTCCCACCAAAATCCCCAGCAACCCTGAAACAATCCCTGCAATTATCATCTCCAATAACAACAACGGCAGTGGAAATAAACCCCCTGTCTGTTGAAAAACCGTCGTAGACAAAATCGCCGCAATATACCCACCCAAAGCATAAAAACCAGGGCTAGCCAGAGACAACTGTCCAGTCATTAAAGGCAAATACAGCGACATTCCCAACATCGCACCCAGCAACATCGAGACAATCAAAAACCCGTAAGTAGTAAAAAATTCATTCATAACTTTTTTTATTTCTTAGTCTCTTGGAGAGAGACTTAGTTTGACTCTTAAGCGATTTAATAGCCGAATTACAGCAGATTCCAAATTTATAAAGGACAAGGCGCGATCGATCTATCCCCACCGTAGGGACACGGCGAAAGCCTCTGTCCCTACTTCATAAACATGGAATACGCTGTATCTTACACCTTCTGAATTAAACGCCGTCCAAACAAACCCTGCGGTCTAACCAATAGCATAATAAACAATATCGCAAAAGCAACAGCATCCTTATAAGCAGAAAAATCACCAGGAACAAAAGCCTCCACTAAACCAATTATAAAACCTCCCAACACCGCCCCCGGAATACTCCCCAACCCACCAAGTACAATCACCGCCAAACCCTTCAAACCAAAAGCAATCCCAAAATACGGCCCAGCAATACTCACACTAGAACCCACCAAACTCCCCGCCAAACCAGCCAGAAAACTGCTCACAAAAAAAGTCAACACAATGTACCTATCAGTATCAATCCCCAATAAACTAGAAGTTGTCGCATCTTCAGCCACAGCCTGCATTGCTTTGCCAAATTTAGTAAAACTTATTAAGTAAGTTAAGACAGCCACAATCGCAACTGATACCAAAAAAATTACTATTTGAACAGTCCGAATCGGAATAGGTTTATCCGCTGTTCCAAAGTTAATTGCAGCCGGCAAATAGCCGTAAGTATTAGCAGGAAAAGTGTAAATTTCCGCACCGACAAGATATTGGATGATATTGGCGATCGCAACTGCCACACCCAAACTAGAAACCACAGTCAGCAGAGAATCAGAGTATCGGCGGCGTAAAGGCAAAAAAGCAATTCGTTCGACAATTACTCCCACCAAACCAGCCATGACACTTCCCAAAATTAACGCCACAGCAAAAGGCAAATCCACGGGAATTCGAGCGTTAGCCCACAACCCATTAAAACCGAAAGCACCTCCCATCAGCGCATAGGTGAAATAAGCACCCAACGTAAATACTGCACCGTGAGCAAAATTAATAATTCCCAGAATAGAAAAGACCAGCGTGTATCCCAGGGCAAAAATAGCATACACGCTGCCGATCGACAAACCATTCAAAAATTGTTGCAGGAACAGAGTTAAGTCCATCACCAGTTAGAGATTCGGCATCAACATTAAATCATTCAAAAACAAACAGCATACAATTTTTACTCTGATTTCTGACTGCCCCCTTGGGGGGCAGCGGGGTTAACATCAGACTCACACTCAATAACTCATCCGTGTATCCGTGTCAAAATCCGTGTCGTGCCTTCATTTCAAAAACTCAAACTTACCATTATTACCATCCGCCTCCATCTTAATCCGTGCCACATAAAACTCTTTCTGATTAATCTCACCTTCAGGCGTAAAAGAAATTTCCCCCAAAGGAGTATCGTACTTTCCACCCAACAACTGCTGATTCAAATTTGTACGCAATTCTGCCAAAGGCTTTTCGCTAACCTTCGACTTAGCATTAAGTGCCTTTAATGACTCAACAAAAACTTGTACGCCAGTAAAAGCTTGAGCGCTAAATTGAGGCGGTTCCTTCTTAAATTGAGCGCGATAAGCATCGCGAAAAGCCTTATTAACTTCACTTTCATATTCCGGGCTGTAGGCTTGGGCAATCAAAACTCCATCACAAAGTACTTTACAAACTGCAAACACATTAGAAGTATTCAGACCGTTGCCCCCAATGATAACGCCTTTGTATCCCAACTCCCGCAACTGCTTAATTAAATTGCCTCCATCTGCGGCCAACCCAGAAATAATTATCAAATCGGGATTGACATTTATCGCATTAGTGGCTTGAGATTGAAAATCTGTATCAGTAGTCAAGAATTTTTGAACTGTTGCCAATTCCAGTCCCATATCTTTAACCGTTGTCTGGAAAGTTTCAGTCTCAGATTTGCTAAAAGCATCATTCTGAGCAAAAAATACGGCTGCTTTCTTAATATTGGGATTTTGCTTCAGGGCCTCCTTAACCGCATTAGGTGCTACCACGGCGACAGGCGCGGAGACTCTGGCGACATAATCGCCAATCTGGGGAATGCCTTTAGCAGTGTTGGAGGGTCCGAGTACGGGAACTTTTGCTCGATCGGCGATCGGATCGGCACTAAAAGCCTGCTGCGAGAGAGTTGGGCCCACAATACCCACCACCTTATCCTGATTGATCAGAGTATTGAAGGCATTGATCGTCCCTTGTTCGTCTCCACCGGTATCTTGGAACACCAGTTTAATAGGCGTCCCATCCACACCGCCCTTATCGTTGAAATACTTCTCAGCAATTTTTGCCCCTGCCACCTGTTCCTGACCCAGTAAAGCCACATTGCTAGTTTGGGCCACCCCAATACCTATAGATATAGTTTTGGAACTCCCCCCAGGTGAACCCTCTGGCGAAGTACCGGGAGATGGCGAAGTCGCCGGAGATGCTGTAGTAGAGGTTTGGGGAGTGTTCGTCTGACTGCAAGCGATCAGCAGTGAAGCGCAGGTAATGAATAAGCCACTAGGGCGGGCTGTAGGTTTTTTCATGAGCGGGCGATCGAACATCTATATATAGAACATCTACACGTAGAGATATTCTACCCATGCGCGGTAGATACTCCCCTCAAAAGTCCAATGTTGCCCAAAAAAAAGACCCCTTCCCGGAAAGAGGAGTCAGCCAGCGGAGACAGAATCGGAAATAAACAGCTCAAACCCTGACGGTGTAAGGCTTCAAAAAACAATCAAAAATATTTTCACAAAACGCTTGACAACATCTTGCGGAATCAGTATATTAATAAAGCGCCAGAAGGGAAGCGGTTCAAGTAACCACAACCAGAAGGTAAAAAACTGAACCTAGAAAAAAGAATAGTTTGAAAGCTTAAAGCACTATTAACCTCGTCTTTAAAAATCAAGATTGAGATAGAAGCGAGAGCTGATACTCAATTTATTACAAACAACGAGAAAAAAGTCAAGTCAAAACAAAACGAGTTGAGCAGAAATGTAAAACCGTTTTGAAAAGAACTTGACGAGCCAAAAAAAGAACTACTCAACACGGAGAGTTTGATCCTGGCTCAGGATGAACGCTGGCGGTC
>JAUBSN010000006.1:0-135964 GCA_036704825.1 Microcoleus sp. F8-C3
GTGAAGCTATATCTGCCCATTCTTGTGACTTATTGATGCCTTCTCTTATTCCTCAATCAAAGACCTGAATCCTTACCATTATGCTTACCCTCCATTAAAGCTGCTACTCGCTTGTTGTACCATTGATTAACCGACTTCAAGTGCTTGCCCTCAATGATAAAGCTTGTCCCTGAGTTGCTAACACAAGTAAGCCAGTTATCAATACCGCGATCGATGCCTAGAGCTTTGTGACTGTCTGTAACAGCTTGAACGCTGGGTATTTTATAAATAAACTCGGCGTAAAAACAGCCATTCCTGGGGAGAATTCTAATTTCTCGAATGTTGGCATAATCTAAGTTAGTAGGCATGGGAATCTGAAAACTCTTCAGTCCAAACCAAGCTTTTACTTTTTGACCGAGAGGAATTGAAATTTGACCGTCAATCAACTTTTTCCCAAGCGCTTGTTTCGGATAAGCTATCAAATGAAATCCGCCAGGAGTACGGTAAATGGGGAATTTTGGTTTGAATTCAAGCTGGCCTTCCCAAAACAATTTGATTAATCCTTTGAACGATTTTACTGATTCACCAACAGCCCCACAGGTCTGTTGAGCAGCTTGAGCGCACAAAGCTCCGTAATGAGGATTGCGTTTCAATGCGTTAATTATGTCAAACGGACGCACGCAGATATTAGCTTTGAAGTATATTTGGCGAGCATAGTAGACCGCACAATTGTGCAGCTTGTTCGATTCTTGACAAATATATTCTAGAACTGCTTTGAGTTCTGGATCGGGATTGAGTAGTATTTGCTGGCATCTAAACATTTAAGCCGAGTTGATGTAATATGTTGATTATACACGATTAATCAACGGACTCAATCATTATTATGGCGAGTTTGTCGAAAAAGGATTTAGAGTACCGACACGAGAGTAACGCCGTTTCACTAATCAATATGCACTTTGTTTTTATCCCGAAACGTCGTAAAGCCGTCCTAGTAGGCAAAATCGCGGAACGGCTACAAGAAATTATTTTTGAGGTAGTGACCGAAAACAGATGGAAGATTATTGCTTTGGAGATTATGCCAGATCGCGTACATTTATTGGTTAACGTTAAGCCGACTGATTCCGCCAGTTTTGTCATGCAGAGAGTCAAAGGCAGGGCTTCCAGTTACTTGAGGAAAGAGTTTCCTGAATTGTTGAAATTGCCTACTTTGTGGACTCCCAGTTATTTTGTCGGTAGTGTTGGTAATGTCTCAACCGAAACTGTGAGAAAATATATCGAAGAGCAGAGGAATAAATAATATGGAACACTCGTAGCCTAAAGGCTACAACTGCGTTTCATCCCCTGCTTGAAAGACCGGGGTTCTCACGCGACGCGCTATAGCCGTATCCTCTAACCCGTCTGTTCTATCTGTGTTATAGTTTTAGCTGTCTATCGGTTCTGATGGGGAGCAGCCATCAGACGCAAGGGGGAAAGTCCGGTGTAAATCCGGCGCTGTCCCGCAACTGTGAGGAGAGGCGCAACTCTCTGAGTCAGAATGCCCGCCGATTAAAAAACCTGTCGTTTTTCATCTGCGAGGTACGGATGATGGTGTATTTAGCTTTTCTAAAATTTAAGCCTTCTGGGGATTCAAAGCTGAACCTGATATTGTAGCGTTCTGATTTGAACTCAATGCCTGTCAATGGCCTGTGACCACCCCGAAAGGTGGTTCTTTCCCTGCATATTGCTTGTAAAAGCTGGTCAGGAAGTAGCATCGCATTGTCTCCAGATACGGTGTCAAAGCTGACTGTGTTTTATACCCATTTTCAAAATTAGGACGTTCTTTTAAGCATTCAGTATTAGGAGCCTTGAACCATGACACTAACAGCAGAATCGATCGCTAACATTGATGAGAAACTGTCCAAGCGCTTCCTGGATCTCGATCCAGCAGGTTACTTCATTATCTACCTCGATCGTGAAGCGAATTTGATTTGCGCCAAGCATTTCACAAATGAAATCAATGAACAAGGGCTGGCGATCGATCCAGAGACTGGGAAACCAATTCCTGCCAAAGTCAAAGTCGCTCGTCAACACACTGCCCTATTCACAGGCAGAACTGCCAAAGAAATTTGCATTCAACTTTTGGAGGAAATAAAACCCTGCCCCGTCAGCCAACTCGACCACGCTGCTTACTTAGGGCGTGAGTTTGTTCGCGCCGAATTGGCGTTAGTGACAGGACAGGATTATGTACAAGACTAGACGATCGCCTAAAAGTCGTCCCAACCTTCTAGACTCGAAGACATGACGTAACTTGTAACGCTGGCTTCAAAAAAGTTCGCCTTAGTATTGGCTTCTTTCTTGGTGTCAGAGAACCGTTCTAAGTGAGCGTAGGGGCTTTTCTTGTACTGCGGGTCGTTAAACAGTGGCTCCAAGCCGATCGCCTTCAATCGCTGATTTGCTAGATATTTTGTGTACTGCTCTGTGCTGCCTGTTGTAATCCCCAGAATATCATCACCCACAATGTGATTCGCCCAATTGCATTCATGCTCCACCGCCAGCGCAAACATTTCATAGATCCGATCTAGGCTGTGAGGCATAACCTGCATTGCCTCTGGGATTAGCTTTTGATAAAGGCGCACGTGGGACAGTTCATCTCGATTGATCGTTCTGAAAATGTCGGCACTGCCCGACATCAACATCCGCGACGATAGATTGTAGAAAAACATAAATCCATTGTAGAAATACATTCCTTCTAGTAAATAATCAGCGAGCAGCGAAACAAAGTAATGCTCTGGCGTGGGGTCATCAACGTACTTTTGATACAGTCCAGCAATAAACTCACAGCGTTGCCGAAGAACGCGATCGCTGCGCCAAAATTCATAGACATCCGAACGCCGATCGCTCGGTACAGCAGTTTCAATAATGTACTGATAAGACTGATTGTGCATGGCTTCTTGGGAAACTTGCTCTGCCATACAAAGCGCAACTTCAGGAGCAGTCACGCTATTTTTCAAGTGCGGCACATTGCAAGTTTGCACGGAATCGAGAAAAGTTAGATAGCTCAAAATGCCATCAAAAGCCCGCCGTTCGGCAGGGGTGAGATTTACATAATCCGTTACATCCTGCGTAATATCAACCTTTTCGGGAATCCAAAAATTCTCCCGCATTTGACGGTACAGCCCCACTGCCCAGCCGTAGCGAACATCATTGAGTTGCATCAAATTCGTAGTCTCGCCGAACCAAATTGTGCGATGTCCGATAGCATCGTTGCCGTTGGGGTTAAAAACCGGATTTATCGGCATTTTTTTAGCAGTCACACCATCGCGAGTCGAAATACTTAAAACCATTGTCAATTTCTAGTAATGTCAGTATTCATTAATTCAAACGGGCATCTTGACGCGCTAATTTGCACAGGCAACACAGCCATCGTTCGATTCTTTGAAGCTATCTTTCTGGACGGTGCGAATGTAGTAAATTGCTTTACAGCCTTCTTTCCAAGCCAGCAATAAGGTTTCAAAAATTTCCTTCGCCGTTAGAGTGCGATCGGGTTCATCAGGAAAATACACGCCTGCATTCAGATTGAACAAAAGCTCCATTGAGATACCTGTATCGATCCACTGCTGCATCGTGGCGATCGCCTGAATCACCTTCTGTTGATCCAGCGTTTTATTCTCAGCGTAAAACCAGAAACAATCGCGAATATAGGGTGGCGCGATCGGTACCGTTCCCTTCGCCCATTTTTCGTAGAAAAACCTACTGTAAGTAGGCAGCACGCTCGCTGTACAGCCCTGTACTAGCGAAGAAGAGGTGTTGGGCGCGATTGCAGTGATGTGAGAATTCCGAATACCGTGCTGTTGAATCGACTGACTCAAATCTTGCCACCGTTCCGGCTCACTTGCGTGCTGTAGAAACCACTCTACAGGTTTTGCACCGATTAAATGACCTTTACTCCATTCACTTCCCCCAAACGCCGGATAAGCGCCTCGTTCTTTTGCAAGCTCCATTGATGCAAAAGTGCAGTAATACCCGATATCTTCAAATAAGTGACTAATCTCTTGAAGATGCGTATACGTGAGATGCCGTTTGGCTAGCCAGTCCGCCAGTCCCATACAGCCGACACCAATTGTGCGGTATTTGTTGTTGTGAGTCGCGCTCGCAGCAAAGGGAGGCGCGGTTAGCTCGATCGTATTGTCGAGAACGCGAACTGCAATTTGACAGATATGCGACCTAGCTTTATCGTCTAAGTTTGCCAGATTGATACTCACGAGATTGCAAGAATGAGCTTCTTCACCGGGCTTGACATTGCTAAAGCTCTCGCAACAGAGGTTTACCCCAGGGATGTATCCTTCGTGCTGATTGGGGTTAGCTCGATTGATGGTGTCTTTAAAGGCAAGGTAAGGCATTCCAGTTTCGAGCTGCGTCCGCATGACTTGTTTGAACAACAGCCTTGCACTGACTCGCTTGTAAAGTGTGATGTCTCTGTCTAAGCCAGCTTCGATCTGAGCGTAAGCTGTCTCAAATGCTTCGCCCCACAGTTCGGCGAGTTCGATCCCTAGCTTTTGCTTGACCTCATAGGGATCGACCAATGTCCAATTTGTATCGGCCTCCACTCGACGCATGAATTCATCGCCGATTACCAACTGCGGAAAGACATCATAGGCTTTACGTCGTTGGTCGCCATTTTCGGTTTGCATCTCCAGAAATTCATGAATATCGAGATGCCACACATCCAGACTGACGGTAACTGCCCCGGCTCTGCGTCCGCCCTGATTGACTGCGACCGCCGTATCGTTGAGCAACTTGATCCAGGGAACAACACCCCCCGAAGCATTTGCTTTGCCCATCACCCAACTACCCGCGGCTCGAATTCGGGAAAGATTTACGCCGACTCCGCCCCCATTCTTAGAAATTCGAGCCGCATCGTGAATGCTGCTAAAAATACTATCGAGACTGTCATCCATTGCGGTGATAAAGCAACTTGCCAGCGATCCGTCGGGAATTCTCAAATTTGCCAGAATAGGCGTTGCCAGCGACAACTGCCGGCGGGCGATCGCTTCATAGAATTGCTTTGCCCACTGCAAACGATGTTCCGGTGCTTCAACCGATGCCAGTAACAAAGCACAAGTTAGAAAAGCTTCTTGGGGCAACTCATTCGGGAGCAGATATCGCTTTGTCAGCAGCACGACTCCCGCATAGTCATAGTCAGCATCCCATTCAGGATCGATCCACTGCCCTGCAAGTTCTAGTTCTTCGGGAGTGTAGGTAAGAATTCTGCGATCGTACTGTCCTTCTATGACTTTTGCTTGAACGGTTCGCGCATAGTGTCCGTACTGGTAGCCGCGATTCACCTGAGCATCTTTCCACAAGTTCCAGACGTGCAATCGTCCGGCGACATAGCGCCAGTCTGGGTCTTCAGGGCTACAGAGTTCTAAACCGCAGCCAATCAAATGCTCCTGAATTTCTCGTGTTGTAATCCCGCGACGCAGCCGAGTCGTGAGACTAGCTTCTAGAGCAATTGGATTTGCAGATAAGCCTCGACAAGCCCAGTTCACAACATCGCGAATTTTGGTGATGTCGAGCCCGGTTGCGGAACCGTCGCGGCGAATCACCTGAAGATCGTCGGTAGGAGAAAGTTGCATAGAAATCCATGAGTTGAGGAATTTCGCGATCGCATCAAAGTTCAGAGCAATGCGATCGCGAAATAGCAATAAAGACTGGCTTGACAGATTTGGACTGAGGAAAATCTATCTGAGTTCGGAACCCGTCCTAGTATATATCGAGAATCTAAAAATCGCGCAACTTTTTCGCTAAATATGGATTTTCTTTTTCTATAAGACGCTACAGGTAGGGAAAGAGCAAATTTCAGGCGATGATTTCGATTGTAGAATTAGGCGGTGCGATCGGCGCTTGATTGTGTTATCCTTCAAAATACTGTCGGTTCTGATGGGGAGCAGCCATCAGACGCAAGGGGGAAAGAGCAGTGCAAACCTGCCGCTGTCCCGCAACTGTATTGAGATTCTGAGGATCTCTGAGTCAGGATGCCCGCCGATGTTGCTAACTTGTTGTATTTCATCTGCGAGGTACGGATGGTAGTTAATTCAGCTTTTTTGTGGTCGGTTGGAACTCAATTTCTGCGCTTGAGGCTGTAGCGTTCTGATTTGAATTCAGAAAGACAGTCATTTTGTGACTGCAACATTGTAGTGCTGCTTTGGACTGAGAGCAGTGGTAGTTTTGCAATTCAATTTTAGAATTAGGACGCTACAACAATGATTCAAACTGCAACGCTCGGCTATCCCCGAATTGGTAAAAATCGGGAAGTTAAGAAGGCGCTAGAATCCTTTTGGAATGGTAAATCTGATGTGGAAACTTTGCTTCAAGCAGTGTACGAAGTTGAAGCAAGCAATTGGAAAACTCAACTCGAAGCAGGAATCGATCGCATCGGCATTGGCTACACTAGCCTTTACGATCCGATCCTCGATTGGACTGTTCGTCTCGGCTTAATTCCCAAACGATTTCAGTCACTTACTGGACTGGAACAATACTTTGCAATGGCTCGGGGTAAAGATGGCATTCCAGCTTTGGAAATGACCAAATGGTTCGATACAAACTATCACTATCTCGTGCCAGAAATTGCGGCCGATGCAGAACCTACTGCCAACTTTGCTGACTTTTTGGCAATGGTGCAGCGATCGCTCTCCCAACTTGGCGATCGTCGGGCAGTTCCAATTATTATCAGTCCAGTTACTCTATTGCGCTTAAGCCGTATGTCCGGCGATCTAGCAACCCATCTCGAAAAATTACTGCCACTTTATAGCGAGTTGCTGACTCAACTCAAAGCACTCGGTATTGCTGAAATCCAACGGCACGAACCGATTCTCGTTACCCATGCAGCAGAGAGTTTGAGAGATGCGATCGCCGCTACCTATACTCAAATGGCTCAAATTGGTTTGCCGATTCACCTCGTTACCTATTTTGACGACTTGGGCTCGGCTTACCCTTGGGTGATAGAATTGCCCGTTGCTGGCATCAGTTTAGATTTCACTCGCGGGCGGAATTTGGACTTGTTAAAACAGCATGGCTTCCCTGCAGAAAAACAACTTGGCGCAGGTATTGTCGATGGGCGAAACATTTGGCAAATTCGCCCCGATGATGTGCTGACACAATTGAACGCGATCGGGCAAATTACCTCTAATTTTCGCGTGCAGCCCTCTGCATCCCTGCAATTTGTACCCTATAATGCCCGCCGAGAAATTAAACTTGCCGAACCACTCCGAAATGTTTTGAGTTTTGCCGAACAAAAGTTAGCTGAAGTGAAGTTACTTGCCCAAACATTATCTGGTGAAGCAACTCAAACTCAGTTGTCTGCTATTAAAGAACGGTGGCAAGCATTCGGACAATTTAGTCCCGCCAGTGAGAGCGTTCAAATCAAGTTGCAGAATTTAACGATCGATGATTTTCAACGATCGCTCTCCTATACATTGCGACTGGACAAACAAATTCCCTTACCGCCACTACCGACAACTACGATCGGCTCGTTTCCTCAAACCTCGGAAGTTCGACAGTTGCGCGTGAAATACAAGCGCGGAGATTTGACTGAGACAGCGTATCAAAGTGCGATCGACCAACAAATTGCCGAGTGCATCAAACTTCAAGAAGACATTGGTATTGATGTACTGGTACATGGAGAATTCGAGCGGACTGATATGGTGGAATATTTTGGACGGCAACTATCGGGCTTTGCCTTTACCGACAATGGCTGGGTGCAAAGCTATGGCAGTCGTTATGTCCGTCCGCCGATCGTTTTTGGGGATGTCACCCGCCCGCAAGCGATGACGGTGCGAGAGTTTCAAGTCGCGCAAGCTTTAACTCAAAAACCTGTGAAAGGAATGCTGACTGGACCCGTGACAATTCTCAATTGGTCGTTTCCGCCCAGCGATATTTCCCGACAGGATCAAGCGTTTCAGATTGCCTTGGCGTTGCGCGAAGAAGTTGCGGATTTAGAAGCAGCAGGTGCAACGGTAATTCAAGTAGATGAACCAGCTTTGCGAGAAGGATTGCCGCTCAAATTGGAACGCTGGAATGAGTATTTATCTTGGGCAGTTGATTCCTTTCGATTGGCAACAGCGATCGCCCAACAGCAGACTCAAATTCACACTCATATGTGCTATTGCGAGTTCGGCGACATTATCCAAGATATCGAACGTTTAGATGCCGATGTGATTTCAATTGAAAACAGCCGCAGCAATAATCGGACTTTGCAAGAAGTGACTGAAGCAGGCTATTCGCATCAAATCGGCAATGGAGTTTATGACATTCACAGTCCGGTTGTACCGACGACCGAACAACTCGTCCAGCAATTACAAGCGGGCATGACAAACTTACCGATTCGGCAAATTTGGGTTAATCCAGATTGCGGGCTAAAAACACGCCGTTGGGAAGAAGTAATTCCGGCATTGACAAACATGGTGGCAGCCGCAAAAGTGCTGCGGGAGAAAGTCAATGCAGATTAAAGATAGTGTTTGGCAGGGTTGCTCTGGCTACTGGCAAAATCTATTCATTCGGGAAAATTTGTTACCGCTGGGACACGCTGCATGGCAGGGGTTTATCACTGAGGGACGGGGCATGGTGGTATGCGATGTGCCGATGCCTGCGGCACGCTGCGCGAACGCCAATGCTGAGTCTGTGAATTGGAGCAGTGACGTAGTGGAGTATACAGTCTGGTTTATTTCTATGTCCGATGTTTCAGCCTATTTGCAGGCTCTCAACCTGGAAGCAACCTTAATTGAACATCCGATCGATACGATTCAAACCTACGATCCTGCCCAAACAATCCTGCTGTTAATTAATGCAAATGGCAAGGCAGATATTAACCTACCGCTAAACCTCAAAATTTCTCCAATTGAGTGTTACCAGCAGGCGCAACGGCGTTGGGCAGAGTTTCAACTCGATCGCTCCCCCGGAGGTTTGTATGAACAAAGACTCTGATTTGATGGACTGGCAGCAAGACTTTATTGCCACCAATTTACTAGCGCTTGGCTACAACGCCTGGTCAGGATACTTAAGTGGAGAACGCGGCGCGATCGTTTGCAGCACGAATTCTCCTGCAGTGGGCATCGCAGGCGAATCCTTCAAAACTTACTACATTGGGCGATCGCGCCTTGCTGCTTTTTTAAATGCTTGGTTAGCAGCTCCCGACACGGTGATTCTGCGCAATCACTTTATGAATGCTCACATTCTAGAAGCAGTGGATGCTTGCGATCCGACCACAGGCTTAGTGTTGTTGCTGGAATCATTCAACCAAGTGACTTTCTTATATCTGAAGAACTTACCGATCGCACCGCCTCAATGCTACGAGCAAGTCTGCAAAATCTGGGAAGAATTTCACCCCGCAGCTTGTTCGTTGCCACAGGAATCTATCCGATAACCATCCATCAACCCTCCTAAATCCGCTCGTGCTAAAACACTATCTCCATCGATCTGGGCAAATTCCCACCTCAGTTCATCCCTTTGTGAAACAAGAGGCACTCAGCCGAGCGCCGTCTCCTCCCCGTACAAGTCGAGGCTTAGCTCGGTTGAAAGTCTACCTCCTGTCCATCTGGCGGGCAGTTTCTCAGTCAAAGTAATCATCATTTAAGTCACACGATCGAACCCCATGATCAACCTACTCTTACTCGCTACCGCCCTACTCCTTGCCACTCTGGTCATTGGGCTGGTACTTTACCTGCTATTTCCGCGCAAATATCAGTCCGGCGATTCTGTCGCCAACTCCTACGACGACTGGACGAATGACGGCATTCTAGAGTTCTACTGGGGGGAGCACATCCATCTCGGTCACTATGGGTCGCCCCCTCGTCGCAAAGACTTTCTTCAGTCGAAGCACGATTTTGTGCATGAAATGGTGCGCTGGGGGCAACTAGAACATCTGCCTGCGGGAACGACGGTTTTAGATGTGGGCTGTGGCATTGGGGGCAGTAGCCGCATTTTGGCGCGGGAGTATGGCTTTGATGTGACTGGAATTACCATCAGCCCGCAACAAGTGAGACGCGCCCAAGAACTCACGCCCCCCGAAGTCAATGCAAAATTTCAGGTCGATGATGCGTTGGCGTTGTCTTTCCCGGATGCCAGTTTTGATGTGGTCTGGTCGATCGAAGCGGGTCCTCATATGCCCGATAAAGCTCAGTTTGCCAAAGAACTGCTGCGGGTTCTCAAACCAGGTGGAATTCTCGTCGTGGCGGACTGGAATCAGCGGGACGATCGCCAAATTCCGTTGAATGTCTGGGAGCGTCCTGTGATGCGGCAACTGCTCGATCAATGGTCTCATCCTGCCTTTGCCAGTATTGAAGGCTTTGCTGAAGAATTAGCAGCAACCGGACTCGTTGAAGGCGAAGTCATCACTACTGACTGGACACAGGAAACCCTCCCCGCTTGGCTCGATTCGATTTGGCAAGGCGTGGTTCGACCCGAAGGCATTATTCGGTTCGGGCTAGTCGGGTTAATCAAGTCACTGCGAGAAGTGCCCACCTTTTTGCTGATGCGACTCGCATTTGGTGCAGGATTGTGTCGGTTTGGGATGTTCCGAGCAGTTCGAGCAGATGTGAGAGTCACTGAGACAGTCGGGGCTGGCTCAATCGATCGAACGCCAGTAAATTCATGAACAGCTACGATGCGGTCATTATCGGCGGCGGAATTGCAGGATTAACGCTGGCTTGCGGGTTGCGATCGTCCGGGCTAAACATTGCCATCATCGAGGCGCAATCCGCCCAGCAGGGAACCGAACGCCCCCGCGCCTATGCGCTATCGCCCCTTTCGGCTCGGATTTTTCGAGACTTGGGGCTGTGGGAACAGATTGCACCCGCGATCGCCCATTTCCCCAAGGTCGTGCTATCCGATGCCGACTATCCCTACCGCGTCGAATTTTTGCCAGAGGATATCGATGAACCTGCTGTTTATTACTGCGCGGAACATCGAGTTTTACTCGCAGCCCTTCAGCGACAGATCGAAGCTGCAGCGAACATTACGACCTACTATGAAACACAAGTTGTGGAAGTTTGCTACAAAGCAGATAGTGCAGAACTGCTGTTGAGTAACGGGCAAACTGAGCGATCGCAGATTCAAACTCAGCTTGTCGTCGCAGCCGATGGATCGCGATCGCAAGTGCGGGAACAGGCTGGCATTCAGACGATCGGGTGGAACTATTGGCAGTCTTGCATTACGGCATTTGTTTCTCCCAGCGGGCCCCACCAAAATATTGCCTGGGAGCGGTTTTGGGCAGGTGGACCGTTTGCCATTTTGCCCTTACCGGAAAATCGCTGCCAGATTGTTTGGATTGCGCCCCATGCGGAAGCGGAAGCATTGGTGGCATTGCCGCCCGATCGGTTTATGGCAGAACTGCAAAACCGCTACGGCGAGCAATCTGGAACTTTAACGCTGTTGAGTCAGCCTCTCATTTTTCCAGCCCGCTTAATGCAGAGTAAGTGCTATTGCAGTCATCGTTTGGTACTGCTTGGAGATGCGGCCCATGTCTGTCACCCGGTTGGCGGTCAGGGATTAAACATGGGAATACGTGATGCTGCTGCCTTAACTCAAATTCTACAAACCACTCAAAACCAAGACTTGGGCAGTTTGGCGGTTCTCAGACGCTACGATTCCTGGCGGCGCTATGAGAGTTGGGTGGTGCTTGCTTTTACGGACTTGCTCAATCGCAGCTTTTCCAACGGCTGGCTCCCGCTCGTTCTGTTGCGGCGTAGCCTTCTGCATTTGATGATTCTTTGGTTTCCCCTGCGGCAGATGTTGCTGCGGTTGATGACAGGATTGTGGGGGTGGCAACCTCAAAGCTCGATGATGGCAAACTTGATTTCAGAGCGGAAGCAGCCAGAGAATTTGTACTAATCGAAATTTCAACGATCGGGTACACCTCATGAGGCGTGATAACTGCTGTACAAATGGTTTGAGTATTGCCTGATTTTGTGTGGCACACTAGCAGGTCATTCGATTTTAGATTTTAGATGCAAGGATTTTGGATTGACCCCACGAATAAATTCGGGGGCTTGAGGATTTTAGATTTTAGATGCAAGGATTGATTCCACTACTGCAGCAAGCAGAAGTGCCATAATCTGAAAGCGCAACTGTTGGTGGAGTTTGAAACCAGACAGATTATTTGTACAGCCGCTGACACGGGTAAAACCCATGACTTTAAACTACTCAAGCGCACTCGTTTACCTTTTACTCAGTCGCAATTGTGTTTAGCCGAGCGAGGCGATAGAGGGTTTGCCAAGCGTCATCCGGGAGCTTGTATCCACACCAAGAAGCCTCGTCAGCAATCACTGCCAAAGGTAGAGAAGCAACATAATCGTGCGTTAGCACGAATGCGGGTACGAATCGAACACGTCATTCGCCGCTTCAAGATTTTTCGTATCTTTTCTGGTCGTTATCGCAACCGCAGAAAACGCTTTGGTTTGGGTTTAAATCTAATTGCTGGCTTCCTCAACTACGAACTGGCATATGCCTCATGATTCGTGTAGGAGGTCTAATGAATCAAAATCTTCAAGTTTTCCCTTCTTCTCCCAACTTTCTATTTTCTCATTCTCCCCCTAATTCCCTAATTTCCAACAGACAATTATCGCTTTTTTCGGCTTTATCTCCCGCTTCCTCGTTCTGGCGGCGTATCTTTATCGTTATCGTTAGCTGCGTAAAAGGTCTGAGTGTCGGCTACGGCAGTTAAAATTTCGGGCTCGCAGTTGTGTTGAGCAAAAAAGGTCGATCGAGTTTCTAAGCTTTGAGTGTTAACTGCGGTGCCGCTCAGTAACAGGCTTGACATCAGGATGGAAGAGTAAACGCCGATCATAAATTTTGGTATTTGTATTTTCCCCTTCTTGATACGAAGTCTGTACTCTGCTATCAGGATAAAAAAAATTAATTGCGGCGAAACCATCAATTAGTAATTTACGGCACCTGCACTTTTTGGGATTTTTCGTTAAAAGCAGGCGAAAGCCCTCATCTAGCTCGCTTGTTCGATCGCAAGTTCGAGCTGTCTGCTACTTGTGGCCAACCAGCAAAATTCAATACCACCTAAAAAAAAAGAATGCCACTCTAGGCCGGTGCTCCAAACCCTGGTAGTTATCAATCATTCCCAATTTTTAAATCTCAAATCTCAAATCTCAAATGGTGTAAACCCTGGCAGCCTCTTGAAACACTCTGCAGACCGGGCAACAAAAACAGCAAACTATAAAGTTTTAATACTTTTCAGATTACTTTCATAATTTATTGATATTAGGAAGAGGAAGCAACCCTCGAATTAAAGACAAAATAGCAGATTACAGAGGCGCGTCATCAGCACCCTACACCTAAATATTTTGGTGCAGGATATTCCTGAAAGAAAGCGATGTCTCATCCTTCAGATTAACTTCATAAATGGTTGTTATGGTATTTTCAAATGAATTGTGAACCTTTTTTCTTTTTTGTCTCTCTTGCTTTGTCTCAAGATGGCTGGCGCGCCGAATGACGAGTCGAAAGCGGTTCTGAAAAAAAAAGCCCGTTCACAAAATCGTGGAGTCAATCTTACATCTCAAATCTCAAATCTTAAATCGACTGACTTGTGCATCTACCTGCACGAACAGCGAATCGAGGGTTGACGAGTTGTCCAAAATAACATCAGCTTGTTGACACTTTTGAGCTAGCGGCAACTGGGCGTTAATGCGGGCATTAGCTCGATCGTAACTCAAGCCGTCTCGCTGCATCAGCCGTTCTAACTGCACTTCGGGCGAACAGTACACTACCCAAATTTCTGTACACAAGTCAGTCATGTTAGCTTCAAACAGCAGCGGCACAACCAAAACCAAAGTTAACTTGTCAGTCGGGGCCCAGAAACCGGAGTTTTTTTCAACAATACTTCGTTCTAGCTTTCTATCGCGGTGCACAAACCCGGTTTCTTGAGTTTTTGTACTTAAGTCATGTGTGCCCTGGGATACCGGACTCAATGCAGCAATGCAGGTTTGAGTTTCCTCAACTAATCGGCGGCGGACATAAGGGTGAATCTGTTGTTCCAACCACTGCCGCTCGTCTGCGTTACAAAAAATAATACTTCCCAACTCTGGCCGATTTAAATTGCCGTCCGGGAGCAAAATACCCGCGCCGTATCGTTTTACAATAGAGTACAGTATTGGCGAACCGGGGTTCACAGCTTCGCGGGCGTAAATATCGGCATCTAAAATCGGAAATCCACAGGCATCTCTCAGATAGTTAGATATGGCGGTTTTACCGGTGGCGATGCCCCCAGTTAAACCGATCAGACGCACAATTCCATCGCTCATAATTTTCAGGCGTTTAAACTTCCTGGGTTTCGACACTTACTGTCAGTCTTTGCTATGTTGGTGACACAATTAAATTTAGACTGAAAATTTAAGATTTGCGATCGAGAACTAGCGTTAGGAAGTGTCAGCATTGGGGTGCGATCGACTCTTTTTTACCTAAAATCTCAATTTTAAACTCGAATTAAGGTCTAGACCGAGGCAAACTTATGAATGCTCAACGTGCTGTGCGGTCGATTCTGGCAGCAATTCCCATTGCTGGATTTTTGATATTAGATTTTTTCCCCAACCTGCTTTTCCTCAAAGAAAACAGCAGCGGATGGGTACTCGTGGCAATTTATCCCCAATCTCAAATTGCAGCAGCGCAATCTATTACTCCAGCCCCAGACGGCACCGGAACCGCTGTCACCGCCCCAGGTGCAGGGTCGCCCCCCCGCTACGACATTCAAGGCGGCACTCCCTCCAGAGACGGAGCAAATTTGTTCCACAGTTTTACTCGGTTCGGTCTGAATTCTGGTGAAACTGCCAATTTCATCTCCAACCCAAGCGTTAAAAATATCCTCGGCCGCGTTGTCGGCGGGGACGCTTCCTTAATTAACGGTCTAATTCAAGTTAGCGGCGGCAATTCTAACTTGTTGCTGATGAATCCCGCAGGCATCATCTTCGGATCGAATGCCCGACTCGACGTGTCCGGGTCTTTTTTGGCAACCACTGCTAGCGGTATCGGTTTTGACGACCGCTGGTTCAACAGTACAGGGGCGAACGACTACGCAGCCCTAGTCGGAGGGCCGAATGCTTTTGTTTTTGGATCGCAGCCGGGGAGTATTGTCAATGCAGGTAACTTGGCTGTCGGAACCGGGCAAAATTTGACTTTGCTGGGCGGTACGGTCATCAGTACAGGGCAACTTTGGGCCCCGGGCGGTCAAATTACTGTGGCGGCTGTCCCGGGCGAAAATCTGGTGCGGTTCAGTCAAAACGGACTTTTGCTGAGTTTAGAAGTTTCTCCGGCTGCGGGAGTGTCGGGTTCCGAAGGTGTTCCCTTCTCTCCGCTGACTTTACCTCGGCTGCTATCGGGCCCTGGCGCGGCTAACGCTACGGGTATAACTGCGAACGATCGAGGTGAAGTCGTGCTCACAGGCGGCCAAACAGTGCCTGCTGGTGCTGGAACTGCGCTGGTAGCGGGTGCTGCGGACGTGTCTGCCAGGGGGGGCGCGGGAGGAAGCGTCAACGTGTTGGGCGACAAGGTAGGGCTGTTGGGAGCGAAGATTGAGGCTTCGGGACCCGACGGCGGCGGAACGGTGCGGATCGGGGGAGATTACCGAGGCGAGGGAACTGTGCCGAATGCCAGGATGACTTACGTGGATGGCAAAAGTTCGATCGCAGCCAGCGCAACTGAATCAGGCAACGGCGGCAGAGTTTTTGTCTGGGCTGACAACACGACAGCATTTTTAGGCAGCATCAGCGCCAATGGCGTTTCTGCAACGGGAACAGCAGGTGTTGGCGGGTTTGTGGAAGTTTCGGGCAAGCAAAAATTGATTTTTAACGGTACTGTCGATACCTCCGGGACAAACGGTTTGGGGACTTTGCTGTTAGATCCAGAAAATATCTTAATTACAGATTCCCCAGAAGGGGCGGGCGATGCGGAAATAATTGCCAACAATAATATTTTGGCAACAGGAACGCTACCAGGACAGGAAAACAATTCTGAGCCTTCGCTGACAATTTCGGCTAGAGCTTTGGAAAGTATGTCGGCGACTGCAAATGTGGTTCTCGAAGCGCTCAATGATATTACAATTGCTGATTTGGCGGACAATCAGTTGAGCTTTCAAGCAACTACTGGTTCGGTGACATTTAGAGCAGATGCCGATCGCAGCGGCGCGGGTGTTTTTTCGATGAATTATGGAGATACAATTAGCACGGCTGGCGGTGCGATCGCCATTTCGGGAAACCAAATTACTGCGGGCAATTTGTCGAGCAACGGCGGAAATATTAGTTTAATTAGCCCGGGATCGACTGTTGCCAACAATATTTCTTCATCGAATCCCAGCACCGGCAGCAGCGGGAATATTTTACTGGAAGGCCTGAACGTAACGGCCCAAAAAATTGATGCCAGCGGCCCGGAAGCGAGGGGAAATGTAACTGTGACGGCTCGAAACGTTCTGGGTGTGAGCTTCGTCGCAGGGGGTTCGGGAAACATTACTTTGACGGGTAATGAAATTAATTTCAAAGGTGACAAAAATTCGGTCAGCGGCACAGGCTTTTTGGTCTTGCAACCTTGGAGTTCCGCTCAAAATATTGCGGTCGGCGGTTCAGGAGATGTCGGCACTAATATTTATTTGAATCTGACGGCAAGCGACCTCGGAAGTTTGCAAAATGGATTTGCTGGAATTACGATCGGCCGCAGTAACGGTATGGGTTCGATTCTGATTGCCAACGATTTTACATTTTACGACCCGCTCATTATTCAATCGCCGGCGGGTTTGGGAACGATCACTACCACGAGTTCCCTGACAGGGGCAGACAATGCCTCAATAACTCTCAAAGCTGACGGCAATATCAGAACCGGAAATATCACTACCAACAATCAGGAAATTCGCATCGCCAGCAGCGCAGGCAATGTCACAACCGGTCAGCTACGTACTGGAACTGCCCGCACCATCAACACTTCTGTCAATTCTTCCCAAGATGCACGCAATTCGGCGGGAGATGTTAGCGTTACCGCACAGGGTACGGTGACGGCCGGGGCGATCGACACCAGGGGCGATCGCGCGGGGAATGTGACGCTGACGGGGCGCAATGGAGTCACGGCAGGGGCGATCGAAGCTGGTGGCGTCCAAACAGGGGGAGATGTTACCCTGACGGGCAACGAAATTGACTTGACGGGTGACAAAAATTCGATCGCCAGCAACGGCAATCTGGTGCTGCAACCGGCCGATCCGAGCCAAAATATTATAATTCAAGGTTCTGGCGATACAGAAGCTCTGAACTTGACTGCTGCTGAATTGAACACTTTTAGGAATGGGTTTGCTTCCGTAGCGATCGGGCGCGCTGACGGTAGCGGTGCGATCTCGATTGCTTCGGGAACGCCAGATTCAGCGCCAAATTCAACGCCAGCGGCGTTGACATTTCAAGATCCGACGACGATTCAATCGCCCTTGGGAACGGGATCGATCGTGGGAACGGGTGCGATCGCCGGCACTGATAACGCCACCATCTCTCTGATGGGCGGTACTGTAGCCGTCGGAGACGTTACTTCGACTGCGGGGATTAAGATCACTAGCACTCAAGGCAAGTTGACTGCTGGTAAGGTGTCATCTCGCTCAACTTCCGGGGTGGCGGGCCCGATCGATATTCGCAGCGCCGGTGCGGTAGAAACCGGCAACATCGATGCTTTTGGTGCCAGAAGCGGGGGAGATATTTCGATTCTGGCGCCGGGCCGGATCGTGACAGGGGTGATCAACTCGAGTTCGCAATCGGGAAGTGCCGGTTCGAGCCAAATTATCGGGCAGAAAGATGTTGAAGTTGTTTCGATCAAAGCCCGCGGCAATACGGGCGGCGATGTGGCAATCGAGGCTGGGGGAGCGTTTCGGACTCCGGGAACGGGAACGGATGCCGATCGCGCCCAGGTCAGCATTTCTACAGACGGGCTGGATCGATCGGGCTCGCAGACTCTGCTGCAAAGCACTTGCCCGTCGGGAACCTGCACGGCGGCGACTGTTGGGACGGGAAACTCGAAGTCGAACTCTGCCACCTCCTCAACTGCGATCGGGCCGCTGGCGATCGTGCCGACTCCGGCACCAACTACCAGCGTGGAACTGCAAACTACAGACAATTCTCAACAAATTGTGACTCAGGTGAGTCTGGGCCCTGCAGCGTCTGGGCCAAAGAGCAGTAACTCAAATGTCTCGACAGAACCTGCTGCTGCGTCTGTTGAGGCGCGGTCGAACGCGACTGCGGCCGGCCAGGTAGTGCTGTCGCCGTCGGTGTTAAAAGACAATTTGGGTACGCCTGCGGCGACAGAAAACGGCAGCGCGGCAACAACTCCACAGAAGCCGGCGAGTGCGTTAACAGCAGAAAGTATCGGGAATGCGATAGTTCCTGAGATTTCTCGATCGAGTTCGATCGCGCAACTAAGTCCGATCGACGCAGTGCAGCAAAGGGATAGAAGTCAGGGCCGGGAATTTGAACGTTACTTTGGCGGCACTGTCACTGAAAAGTCGGTCACGCAGCAAAGTATTCGAGATACTCTCAGCAGCGTCAATCGGTTGACTGGAGTGAAACCCGCCATCCTTTACGTGTGGGCAAAAGAGAAACATTTAGAACTTGTGTTGTTATTGCCAGACGGCAAAAATGTTTTTAAAAGCGTGCCTGCAAGCCGCGAGACAGTTCTGCAAGTTGCTAAAGAATTTACTAATGCTATCAGAACTCCCAGGAGATTGAATGCTGCTGATTACAAGGAACCTGCCGAGGAACTTTACCAGTGGTTAATTGCACCGCTGCAACCGGAATTGGATGCTAACAAGATTGACACTTTGGTGTTTTCGATGGATGCCGGTTTGCGGACTTTGCCTTTGGCTGCTCTTTACGACGGCAAGGAGTTTTTGGTAGAAAAGTACAGTTTGGGGCTGATTCCGAGTTTGAGTTTAACTGATACTCGCTATGCCGATGTTAAGGGTTCTGAAGTTTTGGCGATGGGTGCGTCGAATTTTCCGGCTAAATACGAGCAAAATCCTTTGCCGGCAGTGCCGCTGGAAATATCGACAATTGTGGGCAAGATTTGGCCGGGTTCGTCTTTTCTCAATGAAGCTTTTACTTTGGCAAATTTGAAGCAGAAGCGCAATCAACCGCAATACAAAATTATTCATTTAGCTACTCACGGCGATTTTCAGCCTGGGGGGGCCCAAAATTCTTACATTCAGTTTTGGGATACTAAGTTGCAGTTGAATCAGTTGGATCAGTTGAAGTTATCTAACCCGCAGGTGGAGTTGTTGGTTTTGAGTGCGTGTACTACGGCGGTGGGAGACGAACAAGCTGAGTTGGGGTTTGCGGGGCTGGCGGTGCACGCGGGGGTAAAATCGGCTTTGGCGAGTTTGTGGTATGTCAGCGATGTCGGTACTTTGGGGCTGATGACTGAGTTTTACCAGCAGTTGCGTACAGCGCCGATTAAGGCTGAGGCTTTGCGGCAAGCGCAGTTGGCGATGCTGCGGGGAGAAGTTCGGTTGCAAGACGGTTATTTGGTGCGATCGGGCAACAATCAAGCTCTGCCTTTGCCGTCGGAGTTGACCGCCAGGGGCGATCGAAATTTGTCGCATCCTTATTATTGGGCCGCTTTTACCATGATCGGTTCGCCGTGGTAATTCTCAAGGAAGAGGGTGCGATCGCCCAAAAAACCGGGAGAGAACAAGTCGCAAAACTCATAGGATGGGAATACCTAAAAAGTTTTAGCCCGATAAATTATGATAATTCAATCAAAAAGTTTCGATGACTCCACAACAATCGCTCTTGGTTATCCACCCCTAATATCAGGTTCGGTTAAATAGATATAATTCCTGTAAGGGCGGGTTCACCAATAATAATTGCTTAAAATTGACAATATCATAAACCCGCCCGACCGATTCTTATAAGCAATTAACCGAACTTGATATAATGCTCGGCGGCGAGAATAAACTCATTGGGAGCAACGCTTTCTCCGTTTTCCTATAGCATTTTTAACAATATTTCATAATGCTTGAATCATGGGTTAGAGGTAATACCATTTTTCCAAAATCCTGCAACAGCAGTCTTCGGGTGCGTCGCACGAAAACAATTCGCGAGCATTTCACGCCAGATATCTCGTGCGACGCACCTTACACATTGGGAGACGAAGCAAACTCAAAAATTCTATTGTAGCAAGATTTTTTCTAAATGGTATAATAAAGCCAATCTTTTGGGAGTAGAGACAACAACGATTGGTTTCTAACGCACGGCTGATGTGGGAAATCAACTGCCTCTCACCACGTTGTCTAATTATATTAGTTCGCCACCGTCTAGACGATAAACATGAACACAGTTGCGACCTGTGGCTTTGGCAGCATAACAAGCTGCATCGGCTGCCCGCATAACCTCCCTCAAATCTTGGCTGGCTTCGTTAATGGCAACAACTCCAATACTGACCCCGATGATAAAGGTTTTGCTATCCCAAATAAACCGAAACTGATGCACTAGGTCTTTCAGGTTTTCCGCAATCTGAGCTGCTTTAGGGAGGGGACATTTAGCAAGCAAAAGACCAAATTCATCACCTCCCAAGCGAGCCAGTGTGTCATTAGCGCGGACTCCCTTTTGTAAAACTGTAGTGATTTGGCGCAGTAGCTCATCGCCAGCACAATGACCTGCGGTATCGTTAACGACTTTGAACTTATCTAAATCTAAATAACAAAGAGCGTGCTGCTGATTGCTATCTTTAACAGAGGCGATCGCCTCAATTAGTCGCTGCTCAAATCCTCGACGGTTGATTAAACCTGTCAGAGCATCGTGACTGGCTTCCCAAGAGAGTTGACGAGCAAGATTGCGCGATTCGGTAACATCATGAAAGACGATGACTGCGCCGATAATTTGACCTTGGCAGTCTCGAATCGGTGCTGCTGAATTCTCAATGGCATACTCAGTCCCATCGCGCGCAATGAGTATAGTATGGCTAGCTAAGCCCACAATTCGCTTCTCCAACAAAGCTTTGCCGATCGGATTCTCTACTGGCTTTCGCGTTACTTCATTGACAATTTCAAAGACTGCAGACAGGGGGAGTCCCTTAGCCTCATGAGCCTTCCAGCCTGTCAGTTGCTCGGCGACAGGATTGAAAAATCGCACATTACCTCGAGCATTGGTAGTAATAACTGCATCGCCAATCGATTGGAGGGTCACTTGAGCGAGTTCTTTTTCGGCAAAGAGGGATGCTTCGAGACGTTGGCGTTCTTCCATTTCTCTCAAGAGACGTAAATTCTGCTCTTGGAGGCTTTGTTGCAACCGTCGGATGGTTAGGTGAGTTTCGACACGAGCTAATACTTCTTCGACTTGAAACGGCTTAGCAATATAATCTACGCCACCAACAGCCAGCCCCTGAACCTTATTGAAAGTTTCATTGAGAACACTCAAAAAAATTATCGGAATGCCTGTGGTTTCCTCGTCAGATTTTAATTGTTTACAAACTTCATAGCCATCCAAATCTGGCAATTTAATGTCGAGTAAAATTAGTTCCGTCCACGGCGATTGGGCGGCTCGGATCGCCATTGCGCCTGTTGTGGCACAGCGAACTTTATAACCGTGTTTCGTCAAAGTACGGCCCAGAAGATGCAGGTTATCGGGCACATCGTCAACAATTAAAATATTGCCTCGGTAGTTGGTAGCTGGATCGGTAACTCTATCGCTAGTTCTATCGACACTCCTACTGATTTCCATACTTGTCTGCTAGAGAAATATAACCCTATGAACAAGAGTATACTTGAATTATTAGATTATTAACTCATTTGACGTAGAAAGAAGTCCTGCGATTGCAGAGTTCGAGGACTGGCTCGCTGGCACAGCCCCTACAAAATCTGACTTGTTGAGGTAGCGATAATCCCCCCGCGTTTGCCCTTCTTCGTTTCGGGTAACATTAGGAGAACACTTTTTCAACCCAAGCAGCCGATTTATGAACAAGCACATTTCTTACAGGGCAAGTCTACTCGTCATTGCGATCGGATGTCTGGTGCTGCTGGGTTGGCAATTTGGTATCTCCCTACTCAAAAGTGGTTTTCCCGGTATGACTTGGACGATGAAGCCGGCAATGGCAGAACTCAATCGCTAAGCAATTCAGCACTCATGAATAATGCAGGTTAGATATGATTCCACGATTTTTTGATACAGGAGGATTCATTCCTCACGGTCACTGCTATCTCTGGCAAACAAACTTAGTAGGATTACATATTTTATCCGATGGTTTAATAGCTTTAGCTTACTACTCCATCCCAATCATGCTAATCTACTTTGTGCGACAGCGCCAAAATACTCAATTTCAGAAAGTATTTTTTCTGTTTGGCGCCTTCATAATTGCCTGCGGTACAACTCATCTCATGGAAATTTGGACGCTTTGGTTTCCTACTTATTGGCTTTCGGGAGGACTTAAAGCTATTACTGCTCTGATTTCTATATATACTGCATCTGAGCTAGTCTTGTTAATTCCATCAGCCTTAGCTTTACCTAGTCCAGCTCAACTTATTGTGGCAATTCAAGCCTTAGAGAAGGAGGTCAATGAGCGCCAGCGGGCTGAAAACGAACGGAAACAAATTGAGGTGGCTTTACGAAACAGTGAAGAGCAGTTTCGCAATGCGTTTGAAAATGCGTCAATTGGAATGGCGATCGTTTCACTTGATGGGCACTGGGTTAAAGCCAATCCTGCCTTGTGTCAGATTCTTGGCTACTCCTCAGAAGAACTGTTAGCGTTAACTTTCCAAGACATTACCCATCCTGACGATTTAGACCTGGATCTTAGTTACGTACATCAGCTATTAGCAGGAACAGTTTCAACTTACCAAATGGAAAAACGGTATTTCCACAAACAAGGACATATAATTTGGATTCTGCTTAATGCCTCGCTAGTAAAAGATGAACAGGGAAATCCACTGCATTTTATTTCTCAGATCCAAGAAATTACCGCTCGAAAAGAAGCTCAAAAGACGCTAGAGCTTCAGAGTCTGATTATCCATAACATGGCAGGTGGAGTGTTTTTAATTAAAGCCTCAGACCTCACGATAGTCTACACCAATCCCAAATTTGACTCTATGTTTGGCTACACAGATGGCGAACTCGCAGGTCAACCCGTTGGTGTCTTGAATTATGTCGATACAGAGGTTACACCAGACGCAAGCGTTCTAGATATTGTCACTCAAATCGATCGGGACGGAGAAGCACAATATGAAGTCTACAATAAGAAAAAAGATGGCAGACTTTTTTGGTGCAGGGTTCATACGTCTAGGTTTGAGCATCCTGAATATGGAACCGTATATGTTTCGGTTCAGGATGATGTGACAGAGCTCAAACAAGCTGAGCAAGCTTTGCAGGCTACCACAAATCGCCTCAACTTTCTCCTGAACTACAGCCCCGTCGTTATTTTTAGCTCTAAACCTGGTGGCAATTATGGAGCAACGTTCATCAGCGAAAATATCAAAGATGTATTGGGCTATGAAAGCAATGCGTTTTTAGAAGATTCTGAATTTTGGCTGCATAACTTACACCCAGATGATGTAGAACGAGTAATTAATGGCTTAGCCAATCTATTCGTCAATGATTTTTATTTCCATGAATACCGTCTTCGCCGCTCAGATGGGGTCTATCGCTGGATACTCGGTCAACTCAGACTCATTCGAGATCGTGCAGGTAAACCAGTGGAAATCTTGGGATATTTAATTGATATTAGCGATCGCAAACAAGCCGAGTTGGAACTTCAGCAAGCTAAAGAAGCAGCAGAAACAGCAAACCGAGCTAAAAGTATGTTCCTGTCCAATATGAGCCACGAACTCCGTACTCCTCTCAATGCTATTTTGGGATTTACGCAATTGATGAGTTACGATCCTGTTCTGACTCCCGAACTCCAAAAAGATCTGGCGATCGTCAATCGTAGCGGGACACATTTATTGGAATTGATTAACGACATTTTAGATTTATCTAAAATTGAGAGCGGAAATATGACACTCTCTCTTTCTGATTTTGACCTAAAATTTTTGCTAACTTCTATTGAAGAAATGTTGCAAATTAAAGCGCGATCTAAAGAATTGAAACTAATTGTCGAGCGAGAGTCCAATCTTCCCCAATGCGTGCATAGCGATGAGAAAAAACTCTATCAAGTCTTAGTCAATCTGCTCGGTAATGCGATTAAGTTTACAAATCAAGGAAGCGTCACCTTACGAGTAAGATCGGAACAGATCGACCAAACTTCCTGTCGCCTATGTTTTGAAATTGAGGATACTGGAGTGGGAATTGCTCCAACAGAAGTTGGGAGCTTATTTAAGGCGTTCGTGCAAGCTGAAGCTGGGAATAAATTGAATCAAGGTACTGGTCTAGGTCTAGCTATCAGCCAAAGATTTGTCCAACTCATGGGCAGTCAGATTCGGGTTCAAAGCACATTGAATCAGGGGAGCATTTTTTACTTTGAAATTGGGGTAAAGTTACCTCAAACAGCCTGCCTTGCCTCAGAATTGCTTAAACAAAGAGTGATTGGTATAGCTTCAGGACAACCAACTTACCGCATCCTTGTGGTTGAAGATGTAGAGGAAAATCGCCGCTTATTGGTCAAAATCCTTACCTCAGTCGGTTTTGAGGTGCGCCAAGCAACACAGGGAGTTGAAGCGCTATCCCTGTGGGAAAGTTGGTCTCCGCACCTGATTTGGATGGATCTGCGAATGCCGATCGTGGATGGCTACACAGCTACCAAACGCATTAGGGAACACCCTCACGGACAAGAAACTGTCATTATTGCTTTAACTGCCAGTGCTTTTGAAGAAGATCGAGAGAAAGCTATTATGGCTGGTTGTGACGACTTTATGAGCAAGCCATTTCAGGAACGGGTCGTCTTTGACAAACTCGCTCAACACTTGGGAGTAGAGTACATCTACACAGTTGTAGGAAAAGATTCCCAACAACTATTTGTTGATTCTTTATCTCCAGAATATCTAGCCGTGATGTCATCTCAGTGGTTAGAACAAATGTATCAAGCTGCCTACTATGTCGATCCTGAAGTCATGAACGAGCTAATTAAACTAATTCCCGCATCTCAATCAACCCTTTCCAGTATGCTAATTGATGCTGTCAATAACTTTAAGTATGACCAAATTGTGGAGTTAATTCGACCTCTGCTCCCGAATCCAGTTTAGTTATCGAGTTTAAGGACAAAGAAGCTATAGTGTTCTAAGGAGTGGCTGGGGAGGATCTCAAGGAAAGCAGTCCAGCTAGAAATTGGAGTTTTGAGGCTCTCTTGCTGCGGGGAAAGAGTCAGAAGGAAGGAGCCAGAAGGAAGGAGCCAGAAGAAGTGTTTTTACAAATTATGAGATGATCCCCTCCCGATCCAACTCGCTCTGACTTGCATTTCTCACTACGAAATGGTAACGGCTATTTTATTTATTGAATATGATATAATAAGTCAAAATAGAATTCTGCTAATTCCAAATTTTTTGCAAATTGAGAACAAATCCCGGCAAAACATTTTCTCCAGAAAGGGTGAGAGGAGATTGTAAAACTTCCACATCTTGACCGGGGCGATAAATTTCTACTTCGCGTTTTTTGCGGTTAATCAGCCAACCCAAACGGCAGCCATTTTCCATATATTCTTGCATTTTTTCCTGAGTCTTTTTCAAGCTGTCCGTTGGGGAGAGAATTTCCACAGCAAAATCGGGACAAAGCGGAATGAATTTTTCTCTTTGTTCGGGCGTCAAAGCTGACCAGCGGGATTTCTCTACCCAAGAAGCATCGGGAGAGCGATCGGCGCCATTGGGAAGGGTAAATCCTGTGGAGGAATCAAAGGCTTCACCGAGTTGGGTTTCTTCGTTCCAAAGTCCAATCTGTAAGTTGAATTTTGAGTTGCTTCTTCCCGTTTCTCCTCCGGTTGGCGGCATGGCGATTAATTCTCCGTTGGCGCTGCGTTCTAATTTTAAATCTGGGTTTTCTTCGCACAGTTGGTAAAACTGTTCGGAAGTTAGTTTAATTATGGAGTTGAGGTTTAAGGTGATAGCACTCATAGCATTTTTTTTGAAATTTTAAAACAATTGATAACTCAAATTAATTCCAAATTTTTTGCAAATTGAGAACACATCCCGGCAAAACATTTTCCCCAGAAAGGGTGAGAGGAGATTGTAAAACTTCCGCTTCTTGACCGGGGCGATAAATTTCTACTTCGCGTTTTTTGCGGTTAATCATCCAACCCAAACGGCAGCCATTTTCCAGATATTCTTGCATTTTTTCCTGAGTCTTTTTCAAGCTGTCGCTGGGCGAGACTAATTCAATGACAAAATCGGGACAAAGCGGGATGAATTTTTCTCTTTGTTCGGGTGTCAAAGCTGACCATCGTGATTTTTCTACCCAAGAAGCATCGGGAGAGCGATCGGCTTTATTGGGCAGAGTAAATCCTGTTGAGGAATCAAACACTTCTCCGAGTTCGGTTTGTTCGTTCCACAGATCCAATTGTGCAGTCACTTTGACATTGCGTTTCCCTGTTTCTCCTCCGGTTGGCGGCATAGCGATTAATGCTCCGTTGGCGCTGCGTTCTAATTTTAAATCTGGGTTTTCTTCGCACAGTTGATAAAACTGTTATGAAGTTAGTTTTATAATGGAATTGAGGTTTAAGGTGATAGCAGTCATTGTTATTTACCTACTGTTTTTATAAACGACATTAAGAATTAAAAATGGGATTACTCATTTTTAATTCTTAATTATTAACTTATCATTCTACTGCAATTGCTTGATTCTGTTGAGCGCGTCTTGATAGGCACTCGTTCTGCCGCCTTGCTTGTAAAGTTCTGCTGCTTTTTGAAAGTCAGCAATTGCTTTCGGTTGGTCTTTGTTGTCCAGGTAAGCTAAAGCTCGGTTGTAGTAAGCGTCGGCAAAACCGGGATTGGCTTCGATCGCCCGCGTGTATGCTTGAATAGCATTGGAACCGCGTGTGGGCTCGGTTTGAGGCAAGCCGGCGGTGATGAAAGTGCGGGCATTACCGATATTAAAATACAATTCAGGGGTATATTTGGGCTTGAAAGCCAGTGCTCTGTTGAAATCCGCGATCGCCTCCCAAGCATCTCCTCGATCTAACAGCGAAAGTCCTCGAAAATAATAGGCTTGGGCGTCTTGCGGATTCGCGGTGGATACCGGGCCGCTGCTTGGGGGAGTATTGTCTACTTTCAACTCGGATTTGTTGATTCCCGCCGCCACCAGCTTGGCGATAAATGTATTAATTGGAACTGCTGCATTGAATCCAGTTTTAATCGGGGCGACTTCGCCGGAACTCGTTTGCGCGAAACCGAATTCGCCTTGTCCGTGTAAACCGATGACTCGGCCGTCGGAGTCAAAAACTGGGCCGCCACTCATGCCACTCCAAGTTACGGCCTGATACCGCAAAGTGTAACCTTCCGGGCGGTTGCGCGGGCGGCTGGTAACGAGTCCGGGAGAGAGTTCTGGTTCTCGTTCGGCGCCGAAAAGTCCGCCGGTAGCGGGATAGCCGTAAACGAAGATTTGAGTGCCGATGACGGCTAAATCGGAATCGGCGATCGTCGCGACTGGATATTCTTCGGGGCTTTCAAATTTGACTACGGCTAAATCCGGGTCAGTTTCGGCGGTTTGCAAGCGGGTGACGGAGGTTGCTTGATAGTTTTTGCCTTTAGAGGTGCGAACGGTGTATTTCACGTCTGCTTTTTCTACGACGTGGTTGACTGTTAAAACTGTGTAAGTTTTGCCTGTTTTGGCAATAATTACGCCAGAACCGTCTCCGAGGGAACTGTTAATTTGTACTGTCAGCGGCCCGGCAATGTTGGCGACTTCTTGGGGAGTTTTGGCGATCGCCGGTTGGCTGATGACTATGGTTAAGGCTGCGGTAGTTCCTGCTAGCAGGGTGCTTAAGGTGTCGTAACGAGAAAAATTTATATTCATGGCTATTGCTAATTAGTAGTTGGGTAGCGGGATTTGCGGTAGAAAGGGCGATCGGCGGTTTGTGCTATTTTCTGTTTAGTTTTATTGCTGATTTGACGCAAAGGCGATCGGCTTTGTTCTTTAGTGATAATTTTACGCGCTTTTTTGTTCCGCGATTCGCTATTTCCATGTAGCGCGAGTACGCCGCACCTTACTTAACCTCAATGAATGCGGCCCTACTTATAGCCTTTTTCAGATAGATGAGGTACAAGTTTAAATTTTATATTTTATATTTGATATTTTAGATTTGGGGATTGTTAATTAATTAGTAAATACTTCATCTTTATGAGAGGCGCTATACTTATTAAAACTAAACAATACATGACTCAAACTCGGTGGCTAGTTCTTCCTTAGTCATCGTTCCCCGTGCGACTCGCATGACTAAATCATATACTCGATCGTCGGTCAAATTCAGAGTGCAACCATTCAAACGCAAAAAGGTATCTGTCACTGCAAAAGCCGTTCGTTTATTGCCGTCAATAAAGGGATGATTCATCGCTGTGTGATAGAGATAGGCGGCAGCTTGTTCGCTAATCGTTGGATGCAAAATGTGACCGCCAAAAGTTGCTTGCGGTTGAGCCAAAGCCGACTCCAACAAGCCTTCGTCTCTGACGCCTAAAGTGCCGCCAAACCTCTCTATCTGTCTGGCGTGGATACTTAAAACCATACTTTTGCTGACAAAATTAGGAGTTGGCAAGGCGACGGTAAACCTCCTTTCTTTCGCGTTCTGAATCTAGATATGCCTGCCATGCTTTGGCTTCTAGTTTTTGTTGTTCTTCCTCAGTCTTTAAGGAACGGACAAATTCAAGCACTTTCAGCAGCAAGGGTTCTGGTACTTGGTCTAGTTCTTGAAGAAGTTGGTCTTTTGCGGTCATGTTTCTTTCCTCCTAATGAGCGTACAACTATTTTACCACCTCGATTGTGTCCATTCAACGATCGCCTCAGTCAATCCATCTAAGGTATATTCCTTAGCTTCCACATCTAACTTCCCCAATAATTTCTGACAGCTTTTGGAAGTTTCCGGCCCGATGGATGCGATACAAACGCTTGACAACCAATCCTTAGACAGGGACAATTCTGGGCTTTTTTCTAGGAGGTGACAAAAGTTGTGGACGGTTTTGGAACTGGCAAAGGTTATGATATTTACGGCTTGATTTTGGAGTGCGGAGAGGGCGATCGGGTCGATAGTTTCGGGACAGCAAGATTGGTAAGCTGGCACTTCTATTACTTGCGCTCCTTTGGCGGTGAATTCTTTAACTAAAACTTCTCTGCCGCCGCTTTCTACTCTCGGAAATAGGATTTTGCAGTTTTGCAAGTTGTCGGGGAAGTTCTCGACTAGGGAATCGGCGATAAAGTTGGGGGGAATAAAGTCTGGCTGTAGAGAGTGCGATCGCAAACTTTCGGCTGTTTTTTTGCCGACAACTGCGATTTTGATACCAAACAAGCTGCGGGCGTCTTTGCCTTTTGCTTGCAATCGTTGAAAAAAGCAGTCTACAGCGTTGTGGGAAGTGAGAATTAACCAGTGAAAGCTTGACAATTGCGCGATCGCACTGTCTAATGGTTCCCAAGTGGACGGCGCCCCAATTACCAAGGCGGGCATTTCGATAACGCGGGCTCCTTGTTGCTGGAGTCGATCGCTAAATTCAGCCGACTGAGAAGCCGATCGCGTGACTAAAATTGTTTGTCCTGCTAGCGGCAATTGGCTGTTATTAGTGGTGACTGGTGTATCGATCATATTTGTGCTTCCTGGCTGGATTAAATATTCGCGCAATCTAACTACTTCTCCAATTATTATCACGCAAGGCGATAGAGATTGACCTGCTGTTTGCTGTACAATATTTGAGAGAGTGCCCAGCCAAATTTGCTGTTCGGGGCGGCCGCAATCTCGGATAATGGCGATCGGAGTTTCAGGCGATCGTCCGTGATGAAGCAATTGCCAAGTTATCTCGCTTAAATTGCGCCCTCCCATCAATATTACCAAAGTTTCTATCTGCACTAATGCTTCCCATTCCAGAGCATCCGGTTCGTGGGCGCTCATCACTGCAAAACAGCGGCTCATCACCGGATCTGTGAGGGGAATTCCTGCTAGTAAAGGTGCGGCTAAGGCGGATGAAATTCCGGGTATTACTTCAAACTCGCAGCCTGCTGCGATTAATGCTTGAATTTCGGAACTGGAGCGACCAAAAATAAACGGATCGCCGCTTTTTAAGCGGATTACTTGTTTTCCTAGTTTGCAATGTTCTACCAGCAAGCGGTTAATTTCTTGCTGCTGGGTGGAAGGTTTGCCGCCGCGTTTCCCGACTTCGATTTTCCGACAAGTTGCTGGGATTAATTCTAGTTGCGGGATGTCGATGAGAGCGTCGTAGATTAAAACTTCGGCTTGGGATAGCAGTTTGTGCGATCGCACTGTCATCAAGTTACAATCTCCGGGCCCCGCACCGACCAGATAAACTTTCCCTTTGTGGTTTTTCACAATTCCTCCTCGATCGTCTCGATAGTATAGTTTTATGAATATTGCGGTGCTGCGGCGCACCCTACCCTACCCTATAATTTAATCAGACTTTTCAAGCAGCCTGTAGGGGCGGGTTCACCCATCGCCCTCAACGGTGCAAACAGGTTAAATAAACCCGCCCCCACCCACTATTTATGCAGATTATCATCATCACGGCCGCCGATGCAAATTACTTTGAATTGGTGCGAGGTACTATTTTATCGGTGCGGGAAAAACCAGAGGGTGAAAATGTGGCGATCGGCTTTTTCGATCTAGGCTGCACTCCCGAACAGTTGCAGTGGTTAAAAACGCAAGTTAATATCATTCAAAAGCCCGATTGGGACTTTGACTTTCCTGGCAAAAATGAAGCCCCTCACTATCTCAAAGGACTTTTAGCGCGTCCCTTTCTCCGTCGCTATTTTCCCAATTTTGACATCTACCTTTGGATAGATGCCGATGCTTGGGTGCAAGATTGGCAAGCTGTTGAACTGTTAGTTAAAGGCGCCGCCAAACGCGGTTTAGCAGTTGTTGCAGAACTCGATCGGGGTTATTATTTAGCTTACGGCAAACTGCCTTGGTACTGGCAATTTGTTTACCGCGATTATCAAGCAGCTTTTGGCGAAGAAGTAGCCCAACAGTTGCACAGCTATCCAACCATAAATGCAGGTATTTTCGCGCTGCAAAAAGACGCCCCCCATTGGGATATTTGGGCAGAATATCTGGCACAGGGATTGCAGCGGCACGTTTCTTTAATGACCGACCAAATAGCTTTAAATCGGTTAGTTTACGGTACTGAAATGTTTGACAAAACAGAGATGCTGCCGGCTCGGTGCAACTGGAGCTGCAACTTTGGTTTGCCCGTCTGGGACAAGCACCAAGCCTGTTTTGTGGAGCCGTATTTGCCACAGGAGGCGATCGGCATTCTGCACATAACTGGTCACAAACACGACTTGGTAAAATTAGCAACAACGGACGGAAATCAAATAGAAATTAGTCTCCGCTACCAACCGATTAACAAGCAAAAGTATCCTAATTTAACACGACCAAAAATGACATTACCGCCGTTATCTGAAATTACAAACAATACTTTGCTACCCGCCGGAGATTATGTCTCGCCCGGATTGAAAGTTATTCTCCCAGATGCGTATTTTCCCAACATGATTGTGGGGGACACTCAGACTTGTTCGTGGCCTTATCTCCGCCGAGAAATCCAGCACAATTGGTATGTCGATCGCCGTGCTAATTCAGTCGGATTTCTCAGTCGGGACGAAGCACATATTCTTTACAATACTGCTCTGCAATTCAAAGGTAAAAAAGCCTTAGAAATAGGCTGCTGGCTGGGGTGGTCTGCCTGTCACTTAGCCCTGGCAGGAGTTGCGTTAGATGTCGTAGATCCGCTGTTAGAAAGAGAGGACATTAGACAAAGCTAATAGACTCCATTCAAGGTGCTCTAAATGCGTCGGGCGTTCAAACATCAGTCGAGCTAATACCAGGCTACAGCCCCCAAAGAGTCGAAGAATTTTCCGCTCAATTCAACCGCAAATGGTCGTTAATTTTTATTGACGGGGAACACGAAGGTGAAGGCCCGTTAAACGATGCCGTTGCCTGTGAAAAATTGGCTGAAGAAGATGCGATAATTTTATTTCACGATTTAGCGGCTCCCGCTGTTGCGCGAGGTTTAGATTACTTGAAGCAAAGAGGATGGCAAACGGTAGTATATCAAACAATGCAAATTATGGGTGCTGCTTGGCGGGGAAATGTCGAGCCAGTAAAACATCAACCAGACCCCAATATTTCCTGGCAGTTGCCAGCACATTTGCAGGATTATTCAATTAGCGGTATGCCCGTTAGCAAAGAGTTGTCAAAACAGAAGTTGCTAAGCCTACAACAGCGAACTTGGCAGACAATTCTTCCAAGCAGCAAATCGTCACTACAGCAGACTTCTATAGCAAACTTTAAAAATATTTTGTCAATTGTTCGCCCCTATACCTTGCTTAGCGAATCGAGACTGTTTTCTCTTTATTGTTTGACCAAGCAAATATGTGTGGCAGATTTGCCGGGAAATTTTGTAGAATGCGGAACTTGTAAAGGCGGCTCAGCAGCATTGATAGCATTTGTGATTAAACATTACAGCCGCCGTCCGAGAGTGCTGTATGCTTTTGATACGTTTGAAGGAATGCCGGCACCTACCGAGATCGATCGACATCAGGGAATACCTGCAAATCTTACCGGTTTTGGGGAAGGAACTCTCAAAGCTTCAATTAGTGAAAATTTGGAGAAAATCTGTAAATTACTGCAAGTTACAGATATTGTTGTACCGGTTAAGGGATTATTTGCCCAGACTTTACCTAAATACAAGTCAGCAATAGGAAGTATTGCATTTCTGCACGCTGATGGAGATTGGTACGAGTCAACAATGGATATATTTAACACGCTTTATGACAGTGTTATTTCTCAGGGTTTTATTCAAGTTGATGATTACGGTCACTGGGAGGGCTGCAAGGATGCAGTACACGATTTTGAGAGGATGAAAGGGGAGTCATTTTCTCTGCATACGATTGATGAAACAGGAGTGTGGTTTCAAAAGTTGAAATAATATTAATGCCCGCAGGTTTGTAGTGAGGAATGCAATTCCTCAAAGCAAGCTATTATCTAAAGCTGGTTAATGACATCAAGAAAGCGCTTAACTTGTTTTTCCCAAGTCCAATCCCGCATAAAGTTAGCCGCAGCTAAACCGATCCGTTTTGCTTCTTCCCGATTAGTATAAACTTGTTCTAAAGCCTCGACAACTTCTGCCACATCAGACTCTCCCCAACCTTCTACACCGGAAAAAGGAGCAGTCAGTTTAACTCGTCCTTGGCTCGATAAAGGATAGCAAATGTTGCTGTAAATCAAGTCTAAATGACCAGTATTGGCTGATAAAATAGTCGGAATTCCGCAGGCCATACTTTCCATCGCGACTAAATTAGTGCCGCCTTCGCAGCGGTTGGTGAAAACAGCGCAGTCGGCTTCTCGCAAAATTTGTCCGGTGAGGTGATTGGGAATTAAGCCGATGTCGATAAAAGAGTCAACCGGCAAACCGTTAGCTACTAACCATTGGGAAATTCCTAAACTTCCGTCGCGGTTGATATTGGGAAGTCCGACAACTTTTCCGGTTTGTTCGATTCCTAACATATACTGAGGCCAGAAGTTGTGCCATGTTGTTAGTAACAAAGCTTCTGGATGTTTGGCGCGAAATCGCTTGAAAGCGGCAATTACAATATCTTGACCTTTGCGATATTCCAGTTTGCCGCCAGAGAAGATGACGAAGCGATCGCCAAATAGATTAGATTTGGGTGCAGGATGGAAAATTGTGGGGTCAATTCCTTGATGTAACATCGCCACATTAGTCAAGCCGCAGTTTCTCAAAACATCCGCATTCCAGTTGGAACCTGCGACAATCGCGCTATATTTTTTTGCTGTTGCTAGTGCTTCTGGTGTGATTCGCGTGTCTTCAAAAAAGATGACTCCTATTTGACAAGCGCTGGTAATTTGATTGTCAACTCCAGAGGATGCTAAATTATTACCCAAAGCGTAAAGTACGGGAAAATTACAACTGATTTGTTTGTCGGAATTTGCTGCTACTAATTCCTGAAATTTTTTGTGCTTTTCAATTACAGGTAACAACAGCGATTTATGCAGCGGATTCATTGATTCTGAGGTGATAGATGGCGGTGCCAAAAGTGCAACTTCCCAGGCGGGATTTTGCCGCAGTTGTAGAGTTAAATTCATCGCGTAAATTCCCCAGCCGCTGGTGATGCTGAGGGGCCAACTAATGCCGATTCCGGTAATTTGTGGGGGAGTTTCTGGGGGGTGAATTTGAGGCGGAGTATCAGAATTTGCGTTACCAGGCAGAGTCTGGGGACGAGTAGATTGTAAAGGCGATGCCCCCGTGCCCGCCCTCTCTAGCAAGGCTGCTTTGATACGATCGCAAACTCCATCCCAATCACCAGCTTTTTGCTGCCTAAACAACCGCGCAGTGGGATACCAAGGGCTATCTTCGCGTTCCAGCATCCAGCGCCAATCGGGAACAAAAGACAGCAAAATCCAGACTGGTTTGCCCAAAGCACCGGCCAAGTGCGCCACAGAAGTATCTACGCAAATTACTAAATCGAGTTGCGAAATAATTGCTGCGGTGTCGGCAAAATCGACGCAATATTCGCTCAAATCTTCAATTTGGTGTTGCTTTAATAAACTACGCGCCGCGCCACTCTCCTGTAGGGAATCGCCCGCTGACAAATCTTTCTGAAGACTGTAAAAACTCACTCCCGGAACATCTACAAATTTCAGAAAATCGCTCAATTTACACGATCGCCGATGATTGTTGCGGTGCAGCGGGCCGCCCGCCCACACAATACCTACTTTTAGTTTATTGTTCGGCTGTAGGGAATATTTAAAATCCTGTGGCGCAGCTAAATAAGGAATATTCGCCGGTATATTTTCCAAAGTCGTTCCCAGAATTCGCGGCAAACTTAGCAGGGGGGCTTGCACTTGAAAATCTATCAAATCGCTCGGCTTGACTCCTACTCGATCGACTCCTGCAACTCCTTCAAATAAACGCTTCAGCAAGACATGACAAGCAACAATAACTTCGCCGCCTTTTTGCTTAACTAAAGGAGCGTAGCGGATAAACTGTATCGTATCGCCAAAACCTTGTTCGGGGTGCAATAAAATTGTTTTTCCCTGCAAATCAGATCCGTCCCAAAGCGGTTGCTCAAAAGAGCGCCTATCCAATTGTTGAGTGTGCCAGCGCGATTCGTACTCCGCAAAACCGCGCTCAAAATTTCCAGTTAATAGCAAAGCTAAGGCTAGTCTCAAGCGCCAATTTGGCGAGTTGGGACGTAGTTGAATTGCTTTATTGTAGAAGTCGATCGCCTCTGCGACTTTTCCTTGTTCTTCGAGGGCGGAACCCAAGTATAAGTTTGCTTCGCTCAGGTTGGGATTGGTTTCTAGGGCTTGTTTGTAGTGCGAAATTGCCTCGGTTATTTGCCCGTTTTCCTGTTTTAGATAACCTAAATAACTGTGGGCTTCTGAGTGGCTGGGTGAGGCGGCAATTACTTGTTCGTAACGAGTTGCTGCCTCTGCTTTTTTACCTTGTTTTTCTAAGGCATTGGCTATGTGAAATTGTACCTGTGCGGGCGCTAAGGAAAATTGAGGATAAGCTTCGGTATCTCCTTTACCGGGAACAGCTTGGGAACGAGTAGAAATTAGGTGTTTCAAGGCTGTTTTTACCCGATCGAATACTTCCTCCCAATCGCCCGGTGTTTGCTGGCGAAACAGCCGCGCTGTCGGATACCAAGGGCTATCCTCCCGTTCCAACATCCACCGCCAATCCGGCATAAAACACAGCAAAATCCATACCGGTTTACCCAAAGCACCGGCTAAGTGCGCCACAGCAGTATCCACGCAAATTACTAAATCTAGTTGCGATATCACCGCCGCAGTATCGGCAAAATCGTTCAAATTGTCGCTCAAATCTATCACGGGAATTTGAGTTAACAAAGTACGGTTGTCAGCCGACATTTCTTTCTGAAGACTGTAAAAACTGACACCGGGAATATCTAATAATTGCAGGAAATAGCTTAAATCGCTCGATCGCTGAAAATCCTTCAAATGTTCCGAACTTCCCGCCCACGCAATCCCAACTTTCAACTTACCATCGCAATTTAGCGAAAATTGCCAATTCGGCGGCGCCGCCAAATAAGGAATATTTGTCGGTATATTTTCTAAATTTCTTCCGAGAATATACGGCAAACTCATCAGGGCTGCTTGCACTTGGAAATCCGGCAATTCATCCATCCGAACCGCCACTTGTTCGATGCCAGGAATCTGCTTAAATAAACGCTTCAGTTCTTGATAGCAAGAAAGGATTACTTTGCCACCTTTTTGCTGGACAATTGCCGCGTATCGCACAAATTGAATTGCATCGCCCAAACCTTGTTCGGATCGGAGCAAAATAGTTTTTCCGTTCAAATCAGAACCGTCCCAAACTGGTCGATCAAAATTCAACCGCGGTAATTTTTTTGCCTGTTCTGTTTGCCAGCGCCACTCGTATTCAGCTAAACCGCGCGGCCAGTCCCCAGTCAACAGCAATACTAAGCTTAAGTTGAAGTGAGCTTTAACACAATTTGCATCAAGTTCGATAGCTTTACTGTAGCACAAAATAGCTCGATTTACGTCTCCTAATTGTTCAACAGCACTGCCTAAATTAGTAATAGCTTCTATATAATTAGGGTTCAAAGATATGGCTCGTTCCAAGCTAGAAATTGCCTGTTCTATTTTTCCCGCAGCCAAGCATAACGTTCCCAGGTGATAGTGTCCTGCAGGATTGTTTGGTTCTACTCCAATTGCACGCTCGTAAAGCCGTTGGGCCTCGTCTAGCTGAGATTGTGTTTGCATCGCCGCACCCAAATTTAGCAGCGCCGGCACGTAATTGGAATTGACAGAAAGTGCTTGATGAAAACAGGCGATCGCACTCGGCAACTCGCCCTGCTGCTGGAGTATCGCGCCGAGATTGTTGAGAGCTTTGAGGTAAACCGGATTCAGGGCGATCGCCTTTTGAAAGCAAGATATAGCAGCCATTATATTGCCTCGATCTTGCAGCAAAATACCCAAGTTATTGTGGGATTGAGCGCAGTTCGGGTCGATTTCGATCGCGCGCTGATAGTAGGTAGCAGCTTCGGCTAAATTGCCTGTTTGGTGCAGTGTCACTGCCAAATTAGTGGCGGCTTCGATCGAATGCGGCTGCAAAACTAAAGCATTTTTAAAACAAGCGATCGCCTCGGAAAATCTACCTTGCGCTTTCAGAACATTTCCGCAATTGAACTGTTCTTGAGCTACGTCAACATTGGGCAGAGCTTCTATTAGTGGTAGAGCTTCTTGATGCTGGGCAATTCTTTCTTTCAGCGCCAAAGCAGCCCGATCTAAAACTCCTTGCCAATCTCCCGCTGTTGACTGGCGAAACAGCCGCGCCGTGGGATACCAAGGACTATCTTCGCGTTCCAACATCCACCGCCAATCCGGCACAAAAGCCAGCAAAATCCACACGGGTTTGCCCAAAGCACCAGCCAAATGTGCCACAGAAGTATCTACAGAAATTACTAAATCCAGAGCCGATATTACAGCCGCAGTATAGGCCATGTCTTGCAAATTAGAGCTTAAATCTGTTACGGGCATTTGCTCTAACAAAGCGCTATCGTCTGCTGTCATTTCCTTTTGCAAGCTGTAAAATTCTGCTCCAGGAATATCTAACAGTTTGGACAACAAATTTAGCGGTAACGATCGCACTTTATTTTGGGAATGTTGAGAATTTCCAGACCACACAATCCCTATTTTCAAATTAGCAGTTTGGCGAATAGTACATTCCAAACCGGGCGGCGAAGCTAAATAAGGAACATTCGCCGGTATACTTTCTAAAGTTGTTCCCAGAAGGTGAGGCAAACTCATTAGCTGCGCGCGCAGTTGAAAATCCGGCGCATCCTCTGGGTTAACTATTAACGCATCGATTCCCGAAACTTGTGCAAACAAGCGCTGCAAGTGCGGCAAACACCAAACAATTACTCTACCGCCTTTTTGCTGGACTAAATCTGCGTAGCGTATAAACTGAATTGCATCGCCTAAACCCTGTTCCGGGCAAAGCAAAATAGTTTTTCCTTGCAAATCTTTGCCGTCCCAAACCGGCTGTTGAAAACTGTAGTCCGGGTACTCTTTTTGTTGAACCAGCAGTCGCCATTCGTACTCCGAAAAACCGCGCTGAAAATCTCCCGCCAGCAGCAAAGCTAAACCTAAATTTAGGTGAGATTCGGGGCTAGCGAGATTGAATTTAACTGCTTGGCTGTAGTAGGTGACAGCATCCGCAAATTGTCCGCGATTGTGCAAAGCACTTGCCAAACTGTAGAGGGGATGGATATAACCGGGTTTGAGTTCGATCGCCCGACGGTAACAATCGATCGCCTCTGCCATTTTTCCCGCTTCCTCAAAAGCTTTGCCGAGATTGTTCAAAGCTTCTGGAAAGTCGGGTTTCAGGCTCAAAGCTTGCTGATAGCAGGCGATCGCATCTTCAATTTTGCCCTGTTTTTGCAGGACAATTCCCAGATTGCAGTGAGCCTGTGCATTGGCGGGCAATTGCTGAATTGCCTGCTGGCAAACGGCTAGAGCCTCATCTAACTTGTCTTCCTGTTGCAGGGAACTCCCCAAACCGATCAGAGTTTCTGCTAAATCCGGTTGCAGTGCAGTCGATCGCTCATAGTATGCGATCGCCCGGTCAATTTTGCCCTGTCGGATCGAGGCGTATGCTAAGTGGTGCAAGGCCTCCACATAATTTGGATCGATCGCGATCGCCCGTTCGTAATTCGCGATCGCCCGTTCGTAATTCGCGATCGCTTCCTCCCCTTGTGCCTCCAAAGCAATTCCCAAATTCAAATAAGCCACCGCGCAATTAGGATTGACTTGAATCGCTTGCTCGTAGCAGCTTATAGCCTCCGCCACATCCCCTTGCTCTTCCCGCAACAGGCCCAAATTAATCAGCGCTTCCGCGCAATTCGGGTTTAAAGACAGCGCCCGCTGATATTCTGCGATCGCCTCTTCAGTCTCCCCTGCTTCCGCGAGGGCGCTGCCCAAATTGCTCGCAGTTTCCGCCAAATTACCGTCGATGAAGAGGGCTTGTCGGTAGTGCGCGATCGCCTCTGTTACCCTGCCGGTATGCTGTTTGACAACGCCTAAATTGCTGTGCGCTGCTGCGTAACTAGGATCGATCGCGATCGCCCGCTCATAACATTCGATCGCACCACCAAAATCCGCTTGCTGCTGCAAATCCACGCCCCGCCGAAACTCTGCCTCCGCCGCATCCGAAGGCACAAATGCTGCTGCAACCGCGCCTAGAGCTTCCCCCACCCGATCGAAAACGTCCTCCCAGTCGCCCCGCTGATGCTGGCGAAACAGCCGCGCCGTGGGATACCAAGGACTGTCTTCGCGTTGCAACATCCACCGCCAATCCGGCGAAAACGCCAGCAAAATCCACACCTGCTTGCCCAAAGCGCCCGCCAAATGGGCGACAGCGGTATCGACACTAATGACTAAATCCAGTTTGGCGATCGCAGCCGCAGTATCGGCAAAATCGCCAAAATGCGGGCTCAAATCTACGATCGGCGTTTGATTCAACAGCGCGCGATCGGCCTCGGAAACCTCTTTCTGCAAGCTGTAAAAACTTACCCCCGAAACGTCCAAAAGCGGCAGAAACTGACTCAAACTGCACGAACGCTGCTTGTTTTTGCGGTGTTTTGGATTCCCCGCCCAGACAATCCCGACTTTCAAATTGCGATCGGGCAAAAGTGCAAATTCAGCACCTGCAGGCGGAGATAAATAAGCAGTATTTCCTGGTATTGTTTCCAGCTTTGTACCGATAATATAGGGCAAACTCAACATCGGCGCTTGCACGTCAAATTCCGGGATTGGCTCGCCTTTAACTATTAGCAAATCAATGCCGTCAACCGTTGCAAATAAACGGTGCAATTGCGGGTAACAGCCAACAATGACCCTACCGCCTTTATTTTTGACGATCGCAGCGTAGCGAATAAACTGAAGCGAATCGCCTAAACCTTGTTCGGCGTGCAGCAAAATAGTCTTTCCCACCAAATCAGAACCGTCCCACAGCGGTCGGTATTCTCTCGCCGAAACAGTATTATCCGATCCCACCAAAAAACAGGAATGACCAGTGTGAAATTCTTTAATTTGCCAGCGCCACTCGTATTCAGCGAGACCGTTTTCCAAATCTCCCACCAACAGCAAAGCCAAGGATAAATTCAGGTGAGCGCTAGCGTGATTTGGACTTAAATGAATCGCCCGTCTGTAGCAGGCGATCGCATCTTCTACCGCACCTTTTTCCAGAAACGTCCTGCCTAAATTGTTGATAGCTTCCACAAAATCCGGCAGCAATTCTAGAGCTTTGTGATAATACTCCAGCGCATCTTCTAAATTGCCCTGTTCTTGCAACACTGTTGCCAGATTGTTGTAAGCTTCCCAGCTATGCGGATGAATTTCCAGCGCTCGCCGGTACAGCTCGATCGCCCTTAAAAGTTCGCCTTTTTCTTGCAGCGCCACGGCTAAATTAATCAGTGCGGGTACGAAATCCGGTTGAGCTACAAGAGCTTGCTCGTAATGCGCGATCGCCTCTTCTACTTGACCTTGTTCCTCAAAAATCTTTGCCAAGTTGTAAGCTGTTTGAGGAATATTTGGATCGAGCGCTAAAGCTTCTCGGTAGTGCGGGATAGCGGCCTGCAATTCGCCCTTTTCTTGCTTGAGAAAACCAAAATTAATCCGCGCTTGAACGCAATTTGGCTCGATAGATAGAATCTGTTCGTAAAGGGAGATCGCATCTTCCCGATCTCCGGTTTCCATTAACTGTTCTGCTTGCCGCAATAACTCCTCTAAAACAACCAAATTCTCCCCGCCGTTTTCGCTCGCAACAGATGTCTCAATCCCCTGCGATTGCTTAGCTGCGGAACCTTCTGCCAACCCTTCGCTCGCCATCACAAATATTTGTTGGCTCTCTTGAACTACGCTTGCACCTGTCATTTTGAGAGCTACAGAATCGAGGTCAGGCGTATGATGAGCAGTCATGGCGAGTGAAACGAAGTCAAGCGAATCTTTGGCAGAATCCTCGGAATAACTAGCACTATTGGCGATCGCAAATAAACTCAAAGCCGCCTGCACTTCCTCAAACAATTCTTGCCAACTTTCCGGCTGACTTTGGCGGAAAAGCCTCGCAGTTGGATACCAAGGATTGTCTTCACGATCCAGCAGCCAGCGCCAGTCAGGAGCAAAAGAAAGCAGCACCCAAACCGGTTTTCCTAAAGCACCGGCTAAGTGCGCCACAGCCGTATCGACAGTCATGACTAAATCCAGTTGAGATATCGCCGAAGCGGTATCAGCAAAGTCGTTCAAATGCGGAGTTAAATCCGGCACTAAGTGTTGGTTCAACAAAGTGCGATCGCTCTCGGACAAGTTTTTTTGTAAACTATAAAAAGCGATTCCCGGCACATCCAAAAATCGAATAAAATCGCTCAAGCTGCAAGAACGCTGATTGTCTTTCCGGCGCTTCGGACTTCCCGCCCAAACAATCCCTACCTTCAATTTGGCATCAGAAGAAAGCGCAAATTTGCACTCAGCAGGCGGATATAAATAAGGAACATTTGCAGGTATTGTTTCCAGAGTTGTCCCCACAATTCGCGGCAAACTCATCAGCGGTGCGTGAACGTCAAATTCTGGCAAACCTTCCAGACTGACTGATAAATATTCAATGCCGGCAACGGTCGCAAACAACCGCATCAGTTCTGGATAGCAAGCTACCATAACTTTAGCCCCTCGGCTGCGAAGAATTGGGGCGTAGCGAATAAACTGAATTGAATCGCCAAAGCCTTGCTCCACGTGCAGTAAAATAGTTTTCCCCTGCAAATCCGAACCATCCCAAACCGGCTGTTTAAATTGCCTCGGTTGTAGTTGCGGAGTGCGCCACCGCCACTCGTATTCAGCAAAACCGCGCTGGAAATCTCCGAACAATAGCAAAGTTAAACCTAATTCCAGGTGTGCGGTGGCGTTGTCTGGCTGCAATTCCAAGGCTCGACTGTGACAAGAAAAAGCCTCTTGAAATTCTCCTAAATCGACCAAAGCGTGTCCGAGATTGTTAATAGCCTCCACGAAGTCTGGCTTTAAGTTTAAGGCTTGTCGGTAGTGGGATATTGCTGCTTTTGCATTGCCTTGTTCGTGATAAAATGCTCCTACATTGTTGTGAGCTTCGGGATTGTTTGGTTCTAGTCTTACAGCTTGCTGGTAGCAGTTGAAAGCTTCGGCTAATTTACCTTGCTGCTGCAAAACTGTTCCCAAGCCCATCAGGGAATATGTCAATTGGGGATTGATTTTTAAAGCGTGCAGGTAACAGGCAATTGCCTCGTTAAATTTATTTTTTTGTTTAAATAAATGTCCTAAATTGTGAGCTGTTTCGTGCAGGTTGGGGTCGAGTCGCAGCGCTGTTTGGTAATATAAAATAGCGGTGTCTATTTCGCCTAACTGCTGTTTAATCCAGCCCAAATTATTGTAGGCGAGTAAGGAATTTGGCTGGATTTTGATTACTTCTTCGTAAGTGGCGATCGCCCTTTGATACTCGCCTAGATCCAGCAAAAGATTAGCCTTATTTAAATGTGCTTCTACAAAATCGCGGTTTTGGGCGATCGCCTGTTCGTAAAACTCGATCGCCTCGGCAATTTTTCCCTGCTGTCTCGCCGCTATTCCCAACAAACACAGCACGTTTGCTGATTCCGGCTGCGCTTCTAATATCTGCCGGTACAACTTTTCAGCTTCTAACAAACGTCCCGCTTGGTGATGTTCCCAAGCTAATTTCAAAGAGTCTTCGGCACCCAGTTTGCAGGCAGATTTCCGCGATTTTTTTTGAGAAGCCATAGTTGTCTTTTTTGTTTGGGAGTTCGCTAACTTGTAATTGCCAACTTGTTCTAATTTGTTAACTCTTCCTTCCTTCTTCCTTATTCCCCCTTCCCCCTTCCTTCTTCCTTCTATCCTTTACATCCGTCGAGTGAATCCGTTGCCGAACTTCCTTCTTCCTTCTATCCTTTACATCCGTTACATCCGTCGAGTGAATCCGTTGCCGAACTTCCTTCTTCGTTCTTCCTTCTATCCTTTACATCCGTTACATCCGTCGAGTGAATCCGTTGCCGAACTTCCTTCTTCCCCCTTCCTTCTTCCCCCTTCCTTCTTCCTTCTTCTATCGGACTGAAATCTGTTACATCCGTTACATCCGTTACATCCCGTACATTGCTCGTTGCCGAACTTCCCCTTCTACCCCAACAAACAAGCTGCGGGAAAAATCAGATATTCTAAGAAAAACAACTTCCAGATAAACTGATAAAAGGCAGCAATTTCTATTTTATCCTCCAAATCAACTTTGACGCTCCACAACCACATCAAACCCAAAGCCGCCAAATGAGAAACTGCCAGAAACACTAAATTAACATTAGACAATACGATCGCTCCCGCCAAAGTAGCGCCCAAATAACAAACCGTCAACACCCAGCGAGATAAATTAAAGACGGCCGGCTTGCCCAGCTCAATCGTAAACGTAGTAATATTATATTGCTTGTCCCCTTCCATGTCGGGGATATCTTTAAAAATGGCGATCGCAAACGTAAACACCACAACAAAAACCGTCAGCACCCAAACTTCCGCAGGAATCGCAAAAGACACACTCTCCAAACTCCAGCCAGAAAAAACGCTTTTCGCCCTTCCCAAACCCAACACCCAATTAAAGTGCAAAAATAACCCTAAATTTACGATCGCGCCCCGCACCGTAAAAATGCACAGCGCCGCCCAAAGAGGAAAACGCTTCAGCCGAATTGGGGGCAGAGAATAAGCAGTCCCGATCGCCAAACTAACCCCCACGGTAGCCAGCAAAAACGGGCCTTGCAAAACAGCAGTCAAAATTGCTATAATTCCCGTGGCAATTACAATTAATTCCCCGGTTTTCCGAGAAAATGCTCCAGAGGCGATCGGCAAATACGGCTTATTAATTTTATCAATTTCAACATCTTCTAACTGGTTCAATCCCACAATATAAATATTGCCGCAAATGCAAGCCAACCAGGCAAAAGCTAGGGACTCAAATACAGGATTCACAAACAGCCGCGCACTTTGGGCGATCGCGTACAAAGCCAATACACTCAAGCTAGTACCCACAATTGTGTGCGGCCGAGAAAACTCCCAAAATGCCCTCACCCAGCTTTGCGGAGCCGAGCCATTTTTATCAATCCAAGACTTGCCAATCGAATCGTTGCCCATAAATCTCACACCCGCACCAAACAAATAATATTCTGTAGGGTGCGTAATACGCACCTTACTCATCAACTCAAGACTCAAAACTTCTCTGAATATATGCCTGTTATTTTACAGCACAAATCAGCCCAAAACGAATCAACCCGCTCTGATATCCACGGCTCATCAATCCGAGAGCAAGTGCTGCTTGAATAGTCGTCCAACCGCTCGTTAGCAAACCCCAAATCGCGCTCGGAGTCAAAGCAGAATCGATCACCACATCCCAAAAAGGAGCAACCGCTTTTGACCAATCAGCGGTGCGAATACTTGTCAAAGGCAAACTGCGGACAATTTCCTCGTATTCCGGCAAAGAAATCACGTAAGGCAAAGCATAAACCCGGTAAATTTCTGCCAATTCCTTTCTCTCTTCATCAGTTAATTCACCCGCCGTTTCTCCCACCGGGCGGTGACACCAAGTCGCCAAAATCAAAGTTCCTCCCGGCTTGAGCACGCGGCAGCATTCCTGCAAAAACTTAATTTTGTCGGGCATATGTTCGCCGCTTTCTAGCGACCAAACCAAGTCGAATGACTCGTCAGCAAAAGGCATATTCAAAGCATCTGCTACCAAAAAGTTCACATTGCTTTCCATGCCAGCAATTTTAGCGCGTTCGGTCGCTCTGTTGGCCTGTACCGGACTCAGAGTAATCCCGGTCGCTGTAACGCTAGCGCCCGTTTTATTTGGTTCGGGCGATCGGCTAAAATCTCGATCGACCCCGCCATCCAACTTTAAATTATTTTGAGCGATCGAACTCAACTTTTCGGTCAAATAAAGCGTGCTGCCGCCGATTCCGCAACCGACATCGAGAATGCGGTAAGATTCACACAGAGCCTTCTCTGACGGTACTCCAGCCCAGCCCAGCAGTTCTTCTATCAAATCTATCTGAGCCTGTCGGCGCTCTTTTTTCAAATTGCCATCCGGGCCGTAGTAGCCGTGGTGCATATGTTCGCCCCACACCTGCTCCCACAAACCGCTAGAAGCGTCGTAAAGTTGCTGAATTTGCTGGTAAAGTGTTGATGTCATCGCCGGAACGCAAGTTATTAAAGGAATTCTACCGTTATTTTCCCGCTGTTGTCATAGAATTTGGCGATTGAGTTCGATCGGCCTCCGGCCTTCGCCAGACACAGATGTCCTGATTTCCAGCCCGACGATATATTTGTGGGTTCCCTCTCAAATCCCAAATCCCAAATCCCAAATCCCAAATCCCAAATCCCAAATCTAAAATCTAAAATCTAAATCGAATGACTGTCTCGCGAACCATTGCTTTGGGCTTTCTCGCTGTCATCCTCGCAGGTGCTCTATTGCTAATGATGCCCTTTTCCACAATTGATGGAACTTGGAGCGATCCAATAACAGCACTGTTTACCTCTACTTCCGCTGTCTGCGTCACCGGCTTGTCGGTGGTTGATGTGGGAAAATATTACTCTTTTTGGGGGCAACTGTGCCTAGTTTTACTGGTGCAAATAGGAGGCTTGGGCTACATGACAGCCACGACTTTCTTGCTCCTGTTATTGGGCCGCCGCTTTTGTTTGAAAGACAAAATTGCCCTGCAACAATCTCTCGACAAATCCGGGCTAGCCGGCGTAGTACAACTCGTGCAGTCAATTCTAGCAACAACGCTTTTGTTTGAATTAACAGGAGTGTTTTTGCTGATGACGGTTTTCGTCCCCCAATACGGATTTAAAGAAGGTGTGTGGTCTGCTATCTTTCACAGTGTTAATTCGTTTAATAACGCTGGTTTTAGCATCTATTCAGATAATTTGATCGGCTACATCAGTTCGCCTATGGTTAACTTCACAGTCAGTGGTTTAATCGTATTTGGGGGAATCGGCTATCAAGTAATTATGGAAATGTACCTGTGGCTGCGCGATCGTTTCAACAAAAGCCCTATCTGCACAGTTTTTTCCCTAAATTTCAAAGTCGTTACCACTACAACGGCTGTCCTTTTAGTTTTAGGAACGCTAGCATTTTTCGTGCTGGAATACGACAACCCAAACACTTTCGGCCCTCTAAATTTACCTCAAAAGGTGATGGCAGCTTGGTTTCAATCTCTTACTCCCCGCACGGCGGGATTCAATACAATTGACATTGGCAAAATGAGCGAAGCCTCGCTATTTCTGACTATCGCGCTGATGTTTATCGGCGCCAGCCCTGGCAGCACCGGCGGCGGCATCAAAACCACAACTTTTAGGATATTGTTTTGCTGTACCACAGCAGTTCTCGAAGGTCAGGAAGATGTGGAGTGCTATCAGCGTCAAATCCCGCCCGCAATGATTCTAAAAACCATTAGCGTAGTCTTCGGTTCCATGTTGGTCGCATTCGCATCTGCAATTTTAATTGAGCTGACCAATCCCGAAGTAGAATTTATCGCAGCGCTGTATGAAGCAGTTTCAGCTTTTGCCACGGTCGGTCTTTCCACAGGGATTACAGCCAAGATGTCAGCGATCGGCAAGCTGGTTTTGATTGCTACAATGTACATAGGTCGGGTTGGCGTGTTGCTGCTGATGAGTGCTGCCTTCGGAGACCCAAAACCCAGGTCTTTTAAGTATGCTGAGGAAAGTTTGTTAGTGGGATAAAAAAATCCTGCCTCGTTGCTGATAATCTAAACAATGGGTGACAACCCAAATCAACTTTTACTACTTACCCAAAAATCAAAAGGAGGCGGCGCTGTCTCTGCTAAAATTTAAACAGCAAGACTGTCAGCGCTGGATATTGAGTGAACCTGTCATCTTTGAATTTTTTTCGCACTTTGCGCGCCGACAACAAGCAGTTTGCAGTTATTGGTTTGGGACGCTTCGGCAAAGCTGTGTGTTCGACTCTGCACGGCTTGGGTTACGAAGTCATGGGAGTTGACACGGATGAAAAAAAAGTAACCCAAGCTTTGAACGATCGCATTGCTGCTCACGTTTTGCAGTTAGATTCTACTGAGCCTAGCGCTCTTGCCGAAGCCGGTATATTTGAATTTGAAACAGTGATTGTTGCGATCGGCAATTACCTAGCAGAAAGCATTACCACCACCTTAAATCTTAAGGAAGGCGGGGTAAGTCACGTAATAGCCAAAGCTTCTTCGGAAACTCACTTAAAACTGTTGAAAAAAGTCGGTGCAGATCATGTAGTTTTTCCCGAACGAGAAATGGGCTGCTCTTTGGCCAGGATTCTGACACAACCCAGCATTTTAGAACGCTTTGACCTCGACCCAGATCACAGCATTGTTGAGTTGCTCGTTCCTGAAAAGTTTGACGGTAAAACCATCTCCGATTTGGAACTCCGGCGCAGGTATGGTTTAAATTTGCTAGCAGTCGGTCGTACCCACAAGTTCGAGATCAATCCCCAGCCCAGCGAACGCTTGAGCAAAGGCGAGGTGATGGTAGTAATTGGTTCTAATAAAGATATCAATCGCTTGCCAATTTAACAGATCGCCATTTTATGCACATATAGCAGCACTCTTGGACTCAGAAACCCGGTTTTTCTTGGGTTCCGAGTGTCGAATTCCTCAGCGAGTGTCGCCGGATGTGTCAAATTTTCATGCCCTCACCAACCCGGTTGATTTTAGATCGACTGGGTTCCTCTGTCAATTTTTATGTTCTAATTTTTAACCGAAATATCTAAATTGAATTTCACCACTTCTAGGGTTAGTTCCGCCTTTGCGACCCCCTCTGAGAACTTAGCCAGAGAAATCGTGAAAAATTGCCACAAAGTAGCAGCACTCGATCACCGCGCTCCCGCAAATCATAGGAGCGCTAGCCCTGAAAATTCAGCCGACTTTTAAGATTTTTTGCAAATAAGCTTTGCCCAAAACCAGCACCGCCAAGACGAGAGCGAGTTCAACAGGCCAAGGACACACCGCCACCAACCAAATTAACGAACACACTCCAATAATTGCAGCTATGGGAGCCGGAATTCCGTCTAGCGTTCTGTTGTCAGTCCCGGCAGTCACCCACCAAGCAATCAAGCATACCGTCAACGGAAGCAAGCAACTTGCGATCATGATTTTTACCCCATCAATTTTTTTACATATGGCATCTGAGCATATTGTAACAATACATCAAAGATTCGGAAATGCACCATTAATTACGATAAAATTTAAGGTTAGGTAATTCATACGCTGGGGTGATAAATTTTTAAAATTTTTAGCTTAGGCTCTCTCCGAAGGCAGAATTAGGGGGGCATCAAGCATGATTTGGAGATTTTTATGTCGGCAGAAGTGATGAAAGCTTTCTACCTTGAGATGAATGGCGATGCACTCATCTCTGCAAGTTATACTCAGGATTGCAGTCAGTTACTGTAGAGCGTGAATCAATGCTGGGCAAATTTTTTCGCAAGCCAGAATCAGAAAACATCGATCGCGTCCCCCCGGGTCAATACCTCGCCAACGGCTTTCCCGTGCTGACCTACGGCGATACACCCTCCGTCAGTATTGAAAGTTGGGAATTTAAAGTCTGGGGATTAGCAACACCAAAAACCTTCACTTGGTCGGACTTCCAGGCGATGCCCCAAAGTAACTTTACTGCGGATTTTCACTGCGTCACCCGGTGGTCAAAACTCGACGTGCAGTGGACCGGAGTCAAAGTCACCGATTTTATGAACTGCATAGAAGTCGATCCGAAAGCTATGCACGTCCTGGAACACTGCTACGGCGGCTACACTACCAACATTGCGATCGCCGACTTCCTCCGAGAAGAAAACTTTTTCGCCCACACCGTCTTCGGCGAACCCCTATCCGCAGACCACGGCGGCCCAATGCGGCTCGTAGTTCCCCACTTGTACGCTTGGAAAAGCGCTAAATGGATTAACGGTCTGGAGTTTACAGAAACCGAAGAACTCGGTTTTTGGGAACGCAACGGCTACCACCGGCGGGGCGAACCTTGGGCAGAGGAACGCTACAGCGGTGTGTTTTGATGCGGGCGATCGGGAGCTGAGACTGGGCGAGAGCTTCTCTATACAATCTTTGTTGAGGGGCAATCAGCTCTTTGACCGCTTCAATCTGCAGAAATTGCATTTCGCCGATCGCATCTTTGGGATATCTCCCGCAACGGGATCTATTTAATTCAACCAAAATACGTAGACCCAACGATCGCATTTTGTACGTAATTTACCCGATAGATAAACTACTTTAACTCTCCTACACAAGCCCAAAAAACAAATATTGCCAGTTTCTGGCTAATAGAAAACTTCTGTAACTGTCAGTACCCAGGAATATAACCGTATTTATACTTAAGTGTTTGCTGTTGAAGATTTAGACTTGAGAATCTAATCAAAAATTAGCAGAAGCCCGCTCTCAATAACTTAGGCTTACCCGCGCTCCCATGCCTGCAACTGCAAGGTTTCAAGCCACAAATCTTATAATTATTTGGTGTGTATTTTTAGGGAGCGATCGCCTCGGATCGCGGGCGACAGACAGCATTTGTGAAGGTTATGTAAAGGCTTGATAAAGAATATGTCAAACTTTACCTAAAGTGAACCAAATACCAACAAAGTATCGCATAATGAAATTATTAAGATCCTCGCACAACAGGAACAGGTTATGAATACCAAACTCTTATCCGCCCTAACAGCTACCGCAGCCGCCACAGCTCTATTTGGCGCCGGAGCTCCAGCTCAAGCCTTCTCCTTTGGTACCAACGGCATCACATTCAGCCAAGATACAAGCGTCAAGTTTAACTTCAAACAATCTCACGGAATGTACCAATCCTCTTTGGGAATCTACAGCGTGAAGGACTCGGCGGCCACTCTAGTTAGCACCCTGTTTTCGGAAATTAAATCCTCAGACAACGAGTGGGAAAACGAATGGAAAGGAACTCTGGGCAATACAGTCGTGGGTTCTGGCTCGGCGGTATTCACATTCCTGGCAAATCAAGTTTACACTTTGGGACTCGACAGTGGCTGGGGTGGCAGTGTCTACTCGACCTCAGCGTTGAACAGCGGCAGCCAGCAATCAGTGTTTGGCGCGCAATCGCAACTGTGGGACGCACTCGACAAAGAAACCACGAACGTCTTCCAAGCTGCCGGACAATTCACAAACGGATACGCTTCTCTGTTTAACGGAGGCACGCTAATTGGCTTCGACGATCGCGGTAACAACAACGACGCAGACTTCCAAGACTTCACAGTGAGCGCAGAAGCAGTTCCCGAACCGATGACAATGACTGGTTTGGCTCTCGGTTTGGGTGGCTTGGTTGCCGCGCGCCGCCGCCGCGCTAGCAAGACGACTTCATGATTTTGTCAACCGGAACAATCTCCTTTTTTACGTTTTACAACATAAAATTCAATTAGGAGGCGCGCTAATGAGAAATCGGCTCGCCTTTTGCTTGATTGGAAAAGTCAGAAGGCAGAAGTCATATCAATTCTGGTTGCACTCCTCGGAATTGTTGACTGTTGACTCGGGGTCGCAAAACTGAATGATGGTTGAGTGTTGGATGTTGACTCGATTTTACGCCGGACTTTCCAAGCGCGGATTTGATGTCAGGGTGAATTTCAAGAACGCGAAGTCTACGAGATTTAACGGATTTAACGGATGGGTGTTGAGGGAATAAGTCAAGCGTCAAGCAAGAGTATTTTTCCCACCTTCCCACTCTCTCCCTCTCCCAACTCAAAATTCAAAACTCACTCACGGTAAATTGTTCGATCGTACAAAGTCACCAGTACCGGTTGAGGAATTTTAATGTCCCCCCGGATGCACGCTACTTTAACCGCCAGCACAACCCTGGTGTTTGTCCGCCGCACCTGTGCTTGTTCGCGCAGCGTCCAATAGCCGACAACAAGATGCAAAGAACCATCGCTAAAGCCTGAAGTATCAACATCACAGGCTAAATTTAAAGGCAAGTTAGTTCGCCTGTAGGGCAAGCATATTAGTAAGCTGTTGTGCATTTAAAATGTATATTGAGGGCGGGTTCTACTGCCCAACCACTTCTCCCCACATTGAAGGCGGGTTCTACTGCCCAACCCCTACTCCCCACACAAGTAAAGATTTATTTGACTGTACAATTTAAATGCGGATTAGCTTACCCGCACTAAATAGGTAAATACGATCGTGCCTTCGGCACGATAACTCGCTCTCCCCGATCGCTAATAATTTGAGTTGAACGCAGTAAAATCTTTTCAACAGTACCTTCAAGGCCTTCTACAATTATCCGATCGCCCCATTGAAACGATTCGTGCAACAGCAAAAATATTTCCGCTAAAAAGTATTTGCAGATGTCTGGGAACGCGAAACTAATCGCGACTGAACCAAGTCCTAATACCGTTGAGAAAAAATTTTGCTACAAGATAATTTTTGAGTTTGTTTCGTCCACCCAATGTGTAAGGTGCGTCGCACGAGAGATATGGCGTGAAATCTAGGGATTGTTCGCAGCGACGCACCCGAAGACTGCTGTTGCAGGATTTTGGAAAAATGGTATAACCAACTGATGATATTTGCAGGCAGCCAAGCTGAGAACCCAATCGCGCGGGCGATCGAACTGCCAGCAGCCCAAGTGAGACTGTCAATCGATTGCGCGATTTTAGATTTTAGAATTGAAGCATTGACCCCACCGATGAATCCGGGGGCTTGTATCCTGGATGCTTTGGGTCAAATAATTCAAAAATGCCACGCTAACACAAAAAATTGAGTTCGATCGCCCGACAAGAATGTTTGACTCTCACTGTGCGAGTGACTCCATCGACTCGTTCGCTAATCGTTAAAACACAATCAAAATTTAAGATTAGCCTTGCCGAGCCCGATCGAGTAAAATCACAGCACTTGCCCGCCGATGGGTTAATCTGCTAAAACTAACAAAGTTTGATGATTTCCGAGAAATAACATACATGGTTGCTACATCCGTCAAGATTAAACACGAAGTCAAAGACTTGTCCCTCGCCCCCTTGGGAAAGCAACGCATCGAGTGGGCCGGTCGGGAAATGCCCGTTTTGCGGCAAATTCAAGAACGCTTCGCTAAAGAAAAGCCTTTCGCTGGCATTCGCTTGGCTGCTTGCTGCCACGTAACCACAGAAACCGCTCATTTGGCAATCGCCATCAAACTCGGCGGTGGCGACGCCGTACTGATCGCCAGCAACCCCTTGAGCACTCAAGATGACGTAGCTGCTTGCTTGGTTGAAGACTACGGCATTTCCGTCTTCGCCCTCAAAGGAGAAGACGCGGCTACCTACGAACGTCACGTCTACACAGCCCTAGACCACCGCCCCAATATTATTATCGACGACGGCAGCGACGTAGTAGCGGCATTAATCCAGCACCGCCCGAACCAAATTTCCGACTTGATCGGAACTACCGAAGAAACTACCACGGGCATCGTGCGCCTGCGGGCAATGTTGAAAGACGGGGTGCTGACTTTCCCGGCAATGAACGTCAACGACGCCGACACCAAGCACTTCTTCGACAACCGCTACGGCACCGGTCAATCTACCTTAGACGGCATTATCCGCGCTACCAATATTTTGTTAGCCGGTAAAAATATTGTGGTTGCAGGTTACGGTTGGTGCGGCAAAGGCACGGCACTGCGCGCCCGCGGCATGGGTGCTAACGTAATTGTCACCGAAATCGATCCGATTCGGGCGATCGAAGCAGTCATGGACGGTTTCCGCGTCATGCCGATGGACGAAGCAGCAACAGTCGGAGATATCTTCATTACCGTTACGGGCAACAAACACGTCATTCGTGCCGAACATTTCGAGACAATGAAAGACGGGGCAATTGTTTGCAATTCCGGTCACTTCGACATTGAAATTGACCTCAAATCCCTCGGCGCAAAAAGCACCGACGTGAAAACAGTCCGGTCTTTCACTCAAGAATATCACCTCAATAATGGCAAGTCGATTATTGTGTTGGGCGAAGGCCGTTTGATCAACTTGGCAGCAGCCGAAGGACACCCCAGCGCCGTGATGGATATGAGCTTTGCTAACCAAGCTTTAGCCTGCGAATATCTGGTTGCGAACAAAGGCAAACTAGAACCCGGTATTCACTCAATCCCCGTGGAAGTTGATAAAGAAATTGCCCGTCTCAAATTGGAAGCAATGGGTATTCACATTGATACCTTGACTGCCGAACAAATTGAGTACACAAACTCTTGGACTTCGGGCACTTAATCATAGTATTCTCCTTCCAGGACTCTGCCTGGGAATGAATACAAGGAGGCTCTGCCTCGACTCCCCACGAGCGAGGCAGAGCCTCTAAATATGTGTTTCCCGCCTGTGCCTGGGAAGGAAGAATGACTAATGACTAATGACTACTGACTTCTTACCAAATTAGGGACTCAAAATGGTTGAATGGATAACTAACACAATGCAGTCGATGGGCTATTTCGGAATAGGGCTGTTGATGTTTTTAGAAAATCTTTTCCCCCCCATACCCTCAGAATTGATTATGCCGCTGGCAGGATTCACCGCATCGAAGGGGGATATGCAGTTGTCACCGGCGATCGCAGCAGGTGTAATCGGTACAGTTTTAGGGGCGCTTCCCTGGTACTATGCCGGTAAATTATTGAGCGAAGAACGCTTGAGGAATTTAGCCGACAAATACGGCAAGTGGATCGCAGTATCGGGCGCCGATATTGACAAAGCGAATAGATGGTTTAACAGACACGGCAACAAAGCCGTGTTTTTGTGTCGCCTCGTACCGGGAGTTCGCACCCTGATTTCCCTGCCCGCTGGCATCAACAATATGCCTTTAATTCCTTTTTTACTCTACTCAACAGGCGGCACTCTTTTATGGGTAAGTTTCCTGACTTTTGCCGGATATAAACTCGGCGAAAATTATGCACTTGTAGATGAATATCTCGGTCCTGTTTCAAAAATAGTTGCGGTGATTATTGTCATCTGGTTTATTTTGTGGGTGGTTAAGAAAAATATGCAGAAGGAAAAATATCGCAAGTAAACGCACATATCCTCACAACAATCTGCGTTAATTTGCGGTTAAAAAGCAACCACCCTTTGGACTCGCTTCTAGAATTTTCCCAACAGTAGCACTGAAATATATGTGGCATATTTGATAGAATTTTCTGCTATCTTTGCTACTTTCTTAAATTTACTTTTAAAGTATACGATCGCCAGATGGTTAAAGTGACTAGCAGCCGATCGCCCAAACATCAAACTTAAATTTAGACAAATATTTAGGATTTATGGAGGTTTAGGCAGACAATCGTGGCAAAATAGGGAACATTGCTATCCGCGCTGTTAAGATATGTACGAAAAGATTGTAGCCCCGACAACTGGTTCTAAAATTACTTTCAAAGACGGTTTGCCGATCGTCCCCAATGACCCGATTATTCCCTTCATTCGCGGCGACGGTACGGGCGTTGACTTGTGGCCTGCATCCCAGAAAGTCATGGATGCTGCGGTAGAAAAGGCTTACGGCGGCGATCGAAAAATCAACTGGTTTAAAATCTATGTAGGCGACGAAGCCTGCGATGTCTACGGTACTTACCAATATCTGCCCCAGGATTCCTTAGACGCCATCAAAGAATACGGAGTCGCCATCAAAGGGCCGCTGACAACCCCAATCGGGGGCGGCATTCGATCGCTAAACGTAGCTTTGCGGCAAATCTTTGACCTTTACGCCTGCGTGCGGCCCTGCAAGTATTATGCTGGAACACCATCGCTACACAAAACTCCTGAACTCCTAGACGTAATTATTTACCGGGAAAATACAGAAGATATTTACCTCGGAATTGAATGGGCCAAAGGCAGCGAAATCGGTAAAAAATTGATTGACTTCCTCAATAATGAGTTAATTCCCGCAACACCAGAACACGGCAAAAAACAAATTCGCCTCGATTCGGGAATCGGAATTAAACCAATTAGCAAAACAGGTTCTCAGCGCTTAGTACGGCGCGCCATTACCCACGCTTTGCGGTTGCCCAAAGAAAAGCAGCAAGTGACTTTGGTGCACAAAGGCAATATAATGAAATACACCGAAGGAGCTTTCCGAGATTGGGGTTACGAATTAGCAACCACCGAATTTCGCGAACAGTGCGTAACTGAAAGAGAGTCTTGGATACTGGGGAACAAAGAAAAAAATCCCGACATTACCTTAGAAGATAATGCCCGTCAAATAGACCCGGGCTACGATGCTTTGACCCCAGAAAAACAAGTCAAAATTCGTCAAGAAGTAGCCGACGTTCTGTTTGCAATTTGGGACAGTCACGGCAGCGGCCAGTGGAAAGAAAAAATTATGGTCAACGACCGAATTGCTGACAGTATTTTCCAACAAATTCAAACCCGACCGGCCGAGTATTCGATTTTGGCGACCATGAATCTGAACGGGGATTATTTATCCGATGCGGCCGCCGCCATTGTGGGTGGATTGGGTATGGGTCCCGGCGCGAATATTGGTGATGAATGTGCAGTTTTTGAGGCGACTCACGGCACTGCACCGAAACACGCCGGTTTGGATAAAGTCAATCCCGGTTCCCTGATTTTGTCCGGGGTGATGATGTTAGAATACATGGGATGGCAGGAAGCAGCAGACCTGATTAAGAAGGGTTTGGGATCGGCCATTTCTAACGGTGAAGTTACTTACGATTTGGCAAGGTTGATGGAGCCGCCAGTACCGGAATTGAAGTGTTCGGAGTTTGCGGAGGCGATTATTAAGCACTTTGCTGATTAGGTTTTAAAGATTTTTTAACCGCAGATGAACGCCGATAAACGCCGATAAGATTGGTAATATCTTTGTCTGTCTGCGGTTAAAAAATTGCTATTTTTGCAGTTCGGGAACAGCCATGCCGCGCTCAACTGCGGGACGCTTCTGCAAGGTTTCTACCCAACGTTTGAGGTGGGGGTGGTTGTCGAGGGTTAATCCTTGAAATTCGTAAATAGCAACCCAGGGATAGGTAGCAATGTCGGCAATCGAATAGTCGCCGCAGATGTATTCGTATTTTGCTAGTTGAGTGTCTAATACTCCGTAGAGGCGCAAGGTTTCTTTTTCGTAGCGCCCGATCGCATAGGGAATTTGTTCGGGTGCAAAGCGTTTGAAGTGGTTTAGCTGACCAAACATCGGGCCGACGCTGGCCATTTGAAACATCAGCCATTCCATAACTTGAAAATATTTTTGTTTCTCGGTGGGGAGAAATTTGCCGCTTTTTTCGGCCAGATAGATTAGGATGGCGCCAGACTCGAAGACGGTGATGCCGTTATCTCGATCGACTATCGCCGGAATTTTGCTGTTGGGGTTGATTGCGATGAACTCCGGGCTAAATTGGTCGTTTTTTGTGATGTTGATGACGTGCACGCTGTAGGGTAAACCTATTTCTTCGAGCATGATGGAGACTTTGCGGCCGTTGGGTGTGGTAAAAGTGTAGAGGTCGATCATAAGTTATTGATTTGTTTCTCAAGCAGGTCAAAATTATATTATAATAACTTCAGCCTATTAAGTAATAATAATGGATATTATTAAAATTCTCGAAGACGATTATCAAAGATTTCCAGAAAATCAGACTTACAGCATTTATGCAAAAGATGTTTATTTTGAAGACCCGGTGAATCGATTTACAGGAGTCGATCGCTACCGCAAAATGATCGGGTTTATGGGGACTTTTTTTCAGGATGTAAATCTCGATTTGCACGGCATTTCGCTATCGGGAGATACTATCGAAACTCGCTGGACTCTGAGTTGGAAAGCGCCGCTACCTTGGCGGCCGCAAATGGCGATCGCCGGTAGGAGCGAACTTAAAGTCAATCCCGAGGGTTTAATCGTTTCTCACATCGATTACTGGAATTGTTCGCGGTTGGACGTGCTCAAACAATTGGTATTTCCAGTCCAGACTAATGTTTGACGATTAGGCTTTTGTTTTTTAGCAATAAAAAATCGACCCATAACAGGTCGATATCAACAGTGGTATTTAGCAGAGCTTTTTCAACAATCACTTGTGCAGTTTAGCGACGGCACGTTTAGTGGTGAGTAATCGCAATGAAACGACTAAGATAGAAACGGTGGAAATTGTGCATGAGGCTTTGATTAAAGCATGGCCTGATTTGAGGAAATGGATTGAGGAAAATGATACTTTTTTGAGATGGAAAAAGCGGTTAAAGGTGGCGTTTCTGGAATGGGAAAGGAATGAGAATAAGGAGGGTTATTTGTTGCAAGGCGCACCATTGGGAGAGGCGGAGGGGTATTTGTTGCAACGGTTGGAGGAGATAAGTAAGGCGGAACGGGTGTTTATTAATCTGAGTTTAGAACAGGAGAGAGTACGTCAACAGCGAGAGTTAGAGCAGGAAAGAAAAGCAAGAAAAGCGGCTCAGACAAGAACTAGAGTAGCAGTAGCATCTACAGTTATTGTTAGTGCAGCAGGTATTTTTGCCTTTTGGCAGCGAAATGAGGCAATCAAGGGTCAAATCAATGCCTTGGCAGCAGAAGCTGAATCTCGTTTTTCTGCAAAGGATCAGCTAGGAGCTTTATTGGCGAGTGTGAAAACCGCACGACAGTTAAAATAGTCTTTCGGGTTATCAGCGAATGATCGGATTCAGACTTTGGTTAAGATTCAGCAGCCAATTTACAAAATTCAAGAGCGCAATCGCCTTGAGGGACATAGTGATTCCGTTGAGACTGTCAGTTTTAGCCCTGATGGCAAGCTAATTGCATCTGGTAGTGCTGACAAAACTGTGAAACTTTGGAGTCGTGATGGTACTTTACTTAAAACTTTTGAAGGACATACTGGAAGGGTTTCTAGTGTCGGTTTTAGTCCTGACAGTAAGACGATTATTTCATCGGCTACGGACGGAACAGCAAGGCTCTGGAACGTTGATGGTACTTTACTTAAAACTCTAAAGGTATCTGCAAAAGTAACTGCCAGTGATGTTAATTATGTGAATTTTAGTCCTGATGGCAAACTGATTGGCTGTTATAGTGCTGATAACGTTGTCCAACTTTGGAATCTTGATGGTACTCTATTTAAAACAATCTCAGACGATAGAGGCTTAAATAACTTCGCATGGAGTCCGAATGGTCAGATAATTGCTACTGTTGGTTTGGCTGGTTATGATGATAGAGTTTATAATAAAGTAGTTATGCTTTGGAAGCAGGATGGTACTTTAATCAAGAGTTTTAAAGTAAATGGAGATATTACATCGCGGGCGGAAGTAAGGTTTAGTCCTGATGGCACAATAATTGCATGGACTGATGGTGATAATACTATAAAGCTTTTTAACACTGATGGTAAGCTTTTGAAAACTCTCAACAAGGAGTCTGACATCCTAAAAATAGGCAATTATATTAGTGATATGAAATTTAGCCCTGATGGCAAGATAATTGCTGCTAGTAGCGGGGATAGAACTGTCAGAATTTTAGAAGTAAACGAAGATGAATATAGCGACTTATTAATAACATTTTTAGGTCGTGTAGGGAGAGTTAATAGCGTCAGTTTTAGTCCTGATGGTAAAACAATAGCATCTGCTGGTAGTGATAAAACGATAAGACTATGGAGTATGAATTACCCAAATGTTATAGATGGTGGCAATAATCACAGCTATGCGTTTAGTCTAGGTTTTAGCCTTGATGGTAAAACTGTTACTACTGCTGCAAGCGATTATGAAGAAAAGGAAAAGGGTCATAATCATAGTAATAATGTGAGAATATGGCAGATAGATGGTACTTTACTAAAAACCTTCAATATACCTAATAATTCTTATAGGATAAGTTTCAGTCCAGATGGTAAAACTTTTGCTGCTATTGGAGGTTGGAGCGATGATAAAGAGATATCGATTTGGAATTTAGAGGGAACTTTACTCAATACTATAAAAGGGCATAGTGAAGCCATAAATGATATAAGTTTTAGCCATAATGGTAAGATGATTGCTTCCGCTAGTAGGGACAATACAGTTAAGCTGTGGAATTCAGAGGGAAACTTAATTACAACTATTTTTGACGGTTATAAAAAGGGGGTTAATTTTAGTTATGACTCAAAGACGCTTGTTACTTTTGATGACAAAATAAAATTTTGGAGTTTAGATGGAAAGTTACTTAACACTCTCAACATAGATGGCAGACATGAGGTAAGTTTCAGCCCTGACACCAAAATTATTGCCACTAATGATGGTTTCATCATAAAACTCTGGAACTTAAAAGGTAACTTGATAAAAACGCTTATTCATCAAGATCGAATCAGTGACCATTCTTTTAGGGTCACAAGCATCAGCTTTAGTCCTGACGGCAAGATGGTTGCTACAGGTTCCAAAGATTTGAATCTTTGGGGTCTCGATGGTAGGCTGATTGCGACTATCTCTGGTTACGATAATGAAATTGCTGATATCCGTTTCAGCCCTAATGGTAAAACTATTGGTATGATCCATGAAGCTTTCAGAGGACTCGGCAACCTTGGCTATCTCCCATCTGCCACCTTTTGGAGTTTTGATGTGGATAGTTTATTAGCAAGTGGTTGCAATTCTATCCGCGACTATCTGACAACTAATCCTAATGTAAGTGAGAGCGATCGCCATCTTTGTGACGGAATTAATCAAAGTAAATAAAATAGCCAACAAAAAATGCACTATTAGCAACAGGGTGCAACTGGTTAAAGGATTATTTCGTTACTCGTCCAGAGGAAAAACAAAAGTTAAAAGTGTGTCAAGATCGTCCCAAGTCTAATAAATTATGACACCAGAACCGGAAATTGATTCCCGTAAATTTACCGAATACTCTCTCAACCCAAATCATCCCGACAATAAAGGGAAATGGCAGGCTTTTGCCCAGTTAGGGTATGATGTAGAAACACTTGAAGAGCGTAACCAAGCTGCCAAAAACCTGATTCAACAGTTGCGTCAAGGTTTGATTAATGTACCATCTATTCCTGGCGAACCGACAGTTCATGGGCTAATATTTAAGGTACGAATCAGAATTACAGGACTAAATAGCCAAGAAGGAACCCTTGTCACCAGTTGGCAAATAGATGTAGGAAAAGATATACCAAGACTAATTACAAACTGGTTAGAAATAGACCGATAATTATAGGAGGTCAAACATGAAAGCCCAACTTTACGACACCATTCAAACCTTAGTTGATATTAATGCCGATTTTGACCACCGCGATCGCATTATTCCCAAAGGTACGGAAGGAACAATTGTCGAATGTTACGAAAACCCAGAATTATATGCAGTCGATCTAGCTATTCCTAACGATAAGTTGGTAGGCGGATTTGAGTATGAAAATGTCATTCTTAATCCCACACAATTTACAACATTAGTAAATTCTGTAGAGATGGGCGAATACTCCTATTTTAAAGTTGGTGGAAATTGACCGGCTAATAAATGATCTTTTGGCAGAATGAATAAAATAACCTTGATGAGGTATAATAGGAGCCAAAGAAACCGGGTTTCCGATCAGAAACTGTTGGTGAAAACCAGATATCTTGACAGAAACCCGGTTTCTCAGTAAACGTGCGATCGCTCTTGACAAACTTATTCAAACAATCTCTCGCAAATGAACTATTTGATCTTGATATTCATCATTAAAAGATGCCTCAGCAATAAAAATCAATTGCCGAATATTTTGTCCAATACTCAACTTATAATTGAGGATGAAAATGCCGGGAATATGATGACCCTCAGTCAAATGATCTGTCAAATGCACGGGCATGGATTTACGATTGTTCGTCACCAGTATAAAGTTATATTCCTCACACCATTTAAGAATTTCTGGATCTAAAGTTCCCCGACTCGGAGTTTCAGGTTCGCCCACGCACCAAATTATCAAATCGGGATTGCGTGTCAGGATTTCAGCTTTATAGCTAGGATCGACATTTTCATCCAACAGATAATTCAGACTCATTTTTGATTTGTTTAGCTTTTTGTTCCGCTCTCAATTTTTGCAGTCTAGCAATACCAGGTGGAGGGTTAAGTTGTTGTGCTTTAAGTTGCTGGTGGCTCCACTCCAACCAGTCAGCAATGTAGTTACTAACCGCCTCTTTGTTGTGCAGGTAGTAAAGGATAGTAGCATAAACTTGTTCCAAGTTGAGAGATGGATAAGTTTGAGCAATTTGTTCGGGAGTGCGAGCGCGATGAATGAAATCATATAGGATGGTTTCAATGCCGATTCGCGTTCCTTTTACCCGAATATCATCGGGCCGCTGAAAGTCGAAATAGTCTTCGAGTTGCATGGGTAAATAATCCTATTTTAAAGTTTGTGGAAATTGAATTGGTAATTCATATTGTATCATGTTGAAAGCGATCGCCCTTTTCTGCCAACAATCAAAGAAAACGGGTTTCTGCTTCGAGATTGTCGTCTCAAACTAGATATTGATAGAAACCCGATTTCTGAGGCGAAGTGCGATCGCCCTTTTTATACACTCAACCCCAAACTTAAACTAACTGCTTGCCACACTTCTTGATATTGACATCGCACCAATTTCGTGAATCACCGGAAATTTGCTGTGTCCGGCGGCGGGCGATCGCCCAAATTAATTACCCCACTAAATTAATTTATGTTACATAACGTTACAATATAGGAGTAAAAAACTTTCAGGCGAGCTAAACAATCAATGCGCTTAATATTAATGACCGGAAAAGGCGGCGTCGGCAAAACATCCGTCGCCGCTGCGACTGGGCTGCGATGTGCAGAATTGGGATACAAAACCCTAGTGCTGAGCACAGATCCCGCTCACTCCTTAGCCGACAGTTTCGACATGGAACTCGGGCACGATTCGCGGCTGGTAAAACCGAATTTGTGGGGAGCAGAATTAGACGCTCTCAGGGAATTAGAAGGCAATTGGGGAGCAGTTAAGCGCTACATTACTCAAGTCTTGCAAGCGCAGGGGCTCGAAGGGGTGCAAGCTGAAGAATTAGCCATCTTGCCAGGAATGGATGAAATCTTCGGTTTAGTGCGAATGAAGCGGCATTACGACGAAGGCGAATTTGATGTTTTAATTATCGATTCTGCTCCGACTGGTACAGCATTGAGACTGCTAAGTTTGCCGGAAGTTGGCGGCTGGTACATGAGAAAATTTTACAAGCCGCTGCAAGGCATATCCGCCGCCCTTAGACCTTTAGTTGAACCTATTTTTAGACCGATTGCGGGTTTTTCTTTGCCAGACAGAGAGGTGATGGATGCACCTTACGAATTTTACGAACAAATTGAGGCTTTGGAAAAGATTTTAACTGACAATACTGTAACTTCGGTAAGGTTAGTTACCAATCCCGAAAAAATGGTAATTAAAGAATCTCTGCGCGCTCATGCCTATTTGAGTTTGTACAATGTAGCCACAGATTTAGTAGTAGCAAACCGGATTATTCCCGCAGAAGTAACCGATCCATTTTTCAAACGGTGGAAAGAAAGCCAGGAACAGTACCGTCAGGAAATCCACTCGGATTTCATGCCGCTACCTGTTAAAGAAGTGCCGCTTTATTCCGAAGAAATGTGCGGTTTGCCAGCTTTGGAACGCTTGAAAGAAACGCTTTATGCCAATGAAGATCCCAGTCAAGTTTATTACACAGAAAATACGATTAGAATTGTTCAGGACAACAATCAATATGTTCTAGAACTGTACTTGCCGGGAATTGCCAAGGATCAGATTCAGTTGACCAAAACTGGAGATGAGTTGAATGTTCGGATTGGCAATCACCGCCGCAATATGGTTTTGCCACAGGCTTTAGCCGCGCTGCAACCTTCGGGGGCGAAAATGGAGGATGATTATTTGAAGATTAAGTTTGCTTAACTAGGACTTACCCCAACAAAACCGGTTTCTCCGAAAATTATTGGATGCTCCCTTGAGAGATTGACGCAGAAACCGGGTTTTTTACCCTGCGTGTATAAGTCCTGTAATACAGACAAACTGACGAACTCATTGATTATCAGTGGCTGACCAGTCTTCTATTCGTAGCTCTACGACTTGTCCAAAATCTGACTTATTACGGGTGAGTAAGGTTGCGTTGTTAATTAGAGTAATGGCGGCAATTTTCAGATCCATATTTCCTAGACGGGGATACACTCTTCGTAGGCGTTGATGCTCCAAAGCAGCCGCACGGTTAAAAGGAATAATCACGATAGATTGATAGTCGAGTGCAAGTTGCTGTAATCCTTTATAAGCCAAGATTTGTTCATCTAATGTTCTTGCTTTGGATAGGAAATTGAGCCGTCCTCTAACTTGTTCTTCGTAGGTAATTACAGTCACTGCAACTTCAAGTTCTTCTATGGCTGCCAGCCTTGCTAAGATTTGCTTTCCCTCTTGCCCATTGCGCTGGATGAAACTGAGATGGTCGGTGTCAAGAATATACATCGTAAGAAGGTATTGAGCTATTTAGCAGACTTACGCCATTCTTGTCCGAGGCGAACTGCTTCGTCAAAGGTAGGATCGTTTTCAAAACTACCCGCAACTTTTAGCCACCAAGGAGCTTTTTTTTGAACAAATACAGATAGCATCTGTTTCATTTGTGCTAGTTCTGTTTCTAAAGTTGCAACTCGCGATTCGAGTTGTGGAGATTGATCTTCAATCTGTTGGGAGATCATAGGAATTTTTAGCAAGATTATAATTATACAACTATTGTAGCAATATTTTTGCGATCGCAAGCTTATGTTAGAGCACACTTTTCTATTACCAAACAAGGTTACTGACCGCAGACAAAGTTACTGACTGCTGTACTCAATACATTTTGAGAGGTTAGTGATATCTCCTTTATTCCATCTGAATTCAATCTACCAATTTTTTTTGTTCGACAGTCTGTCCACCACCATTCCTTCTTGTCATTAAGCAGCACGGGGAAGAATATGTCACTATTTTCACCATCTGGTCTAGTCTCAAGGTAGTAGAGCATATAGGACAATCCTACTTTTCTTTCTCCCAAATATGCTATGATAACGATGTAGCGACCTAGATCGGGAAATTCGCCAAAATCCTTAAATTCCCTAGGGCTTTGTCCTGAATAGAAGAATGTATCAATTTTGACAAGCTTGCCAGAGGAGTTAAACTCACAGCTACCGACATTAGAAGTCAGAATGGTAACATCATTTCTAGGCAAATCGAATGGTTTTGTTACTACAGCATCAACAATATTAGGATACACAATATGGTCATTGCTTACTCTAACTGATACCTTTACGATAGATGATGGTATACCAACTATTCCTACAACAGCATTCTTGCAAGTATCTAGCTGATCTGCTGTTGATGCAGAAGTAAGAGTAGGGATCATTATTAAGACAATCTCCATGATAAAACCTACACCTATCGCTTTACAAAAAAGTTTATATAACCAAGACATACGATTTATTTTTGTCATAATCAAAGCTGTACATGAAATTTTGGTAGTCTAACGATCCAACCAAGCTCAGCTACCTGCCCCGCGAGGGGCTATCATGGCAACCAGATCACGATAGCCGGGTTTGCAGCAGCGTATGGTTAGGCAACATTGGCAGCGATCGTAAGCCTATCTACTCAATCTAGTATAGCAGTCGGTACTTCTTTTCCCTCTTCTTTTCCCTCTTCTTTCTCCTCCTCTGCGCCCTCTGCGGTTCGTTCAATCTTTCCTGAACTTAGCTCAATTTTTAGCGACTATGACAACAACTTCCTAATCAATTATGTCAAGGAGCATCTAATATTTTCAAATCACGGCTCAAAAAATAACTTGTAGATTTGTACGATCGCTCGCGGACTGCTGCTACAGCGATGCGAGATCAATTCATGTGTCAATCTACTCGGTTCAGGCGATAAACAAAGCAATCGTCGTCACCGAACTTTCGGTACTCGATAAATTTAAAGCCCAGACGTTCATAGAAGTTGTGGGCGCGAGTATTATTGGCAAGCGGATCGACGAGGACAGCCTTCACCGCCGGATCTGCGAAACATCTGACAATTGCAAGCTGCATCATTTGTGTTCCATAGCCTTTGCCTAAATCAGCTTCTTGCCCAATCCAAATGTCAATGGCACGAAGATCCGCCGCCACATCACCCCAATAGTTGGTCTCCTCGCGTGCCGGATCGATGATTTGGATAAATCCGATGGGACGACCATCGATTTCAGCAATCAATTGTTCCCTCCAATCGGGCGCGCGCTCAAGTTCCACCTCCCAAGCCCAGTCATCGTTAGGATCTGAGGCAATTACGTGAGGTTGCTCATCCCAGTGTCGTAACATATTCAAATCAGCAGAAGTCGCGGAGCGTAGATTAATCATAACTTCTTTGAATGTCAAACTTGTGATAGCTGAGATCCGATTTTTCCCAGGTAATTGTAGATCGATCGCCCCTCGCTTACCCTAACTAAAATCATACTCTGCTTCCATAACTATTCCTCTCCCTTTTCTTTCCCCTCCTCTGCGTCCTCTGCGCCCTCTGCGGTTCCTTCCATCTTTCCTGCATCCTCAATCTTTTTATGCTGGCGTTCCGAGGCAGCTTTTTGCAACATTTTCACTCGTTCCGGGTCAGCATCCGATCGCCAAAACAACTTATGATCCTTAATTTTAACGCAATTTTCCTCCAAACACTTCACCCATTCCCGATGCTTTTTAACTAAGCCGCGATCGAGAATCCCTAACTTTTCTTCTTGGCGGCTGAGTTTCGCAAACTTTTCGTAATGGGGATAACTAGCAGTAACAAAAGCTTCTTTTCTCGCTAAAATCGGCGGATTGTACGCATCCGAATAGTCTTGATAGCTGACAGAAAGGTCGCGCAAATGTATGTGCATAGCCGTGTGCAGGGCTGGATGCGGGTTAGTGTCAAAATCGGGATAAAATAAATAAGAAATTTGAGGTTTGCGTGCGTAAAATTTGATGATTGTCGCGCCGTCAAGCCTGCCAATTGTGCGGTTTGCACAGCCTTCGTAGAGCCTGAGCAAAGGGTCTAGTTCTTCTAATGCAGAGACGTGAACTGAAAGAGTACCGGGCTGTTTGTAGCCGATCGCACTATCTTCGCAGCAATCGGCAACAATATCAGCTTTGCCCAAACTGTACAGCATTAAATCAGCCAAAGTGCAAGCTTTTTGATAATTGTCAAACAAACCTTTGATGTCGTTGCGGATTTGAGCCGGGAGTCGGCGCATTGAAGGTCGATCGCCCAAACCGTTGAGAGCGAGATATACTAGCAAATCTTGGCGGCGCTTGTCGGCGATTCTCTCCCAATCATCCGCATCCGTTGCTTGCAAAATCACCCTCCAAGCGCGATTAAAACTGTGAAATTCCTCCTTAATTGGCGATTCTTCCGCTAATTCGCCTTTAACCGGAAGGCGGCCCCGATCGCTCACAAAAGCCATCAAAGGAGCCAGCATTTCCGCATAATCCTCAAACCGCTTAACTTGCGATCGAACCCTGGGAGTCGATAAGTGCGATCGAAACCGAGAAGCACGAAAACCTTCACCCTCCGCAGCATCTCGAAACACAAAATAAATCCCCAAAGCCACAGGAATTGCATCAACATTCAAAACTTGGTCGATATAAACCTTCAACTCTTCTTGTTCGTAATACTTCTGAAAAGTATTCCGAGAAGTAATCACCCCATCCCCGTAAGCAATTTGGCCTCGATCGCTATCATCAATCAAAACCTGAGCCGCCACAACTAATAAATTCTTAGTTAATTCCCAAGCACTCAGCAAAGCTTCTCGCCGTTCCGCCAAAGATTCAATGACATTAATCACATAACCAATATTCACAATATCAGCACAAATTCGCGGAGTATCCGGCTGATAGTATGGGTCCCAACCAGAAATAGCATAACCCTCTTGTGCAATATATTGAACATCCCCGCCGTAACCGCAACCGTAATCAAAAAAAGTCGCGTCGTCCCTCGCTAAATCAGCTTCTAAAACCAGACGCAAAGGTTTAGAAAGAGAGTTGCGTACCATCGCAGCTTTGTGTCGCTCGATCTTAGGAATTGATAGCTCGCTATTCTCCTGTTTCAAACGCTCGACAACAGCATGATCTTGAATTTCTACACCGCAATATCCCAAATATTTGAGCCAACCATCGCGAGTACCGATAACGCTAGTATTGTCAAGCAGCCCCCACTTTTCCTCGCAGCGAGTCAGCCTCGCAAACTTTTCGTAATTGGGATAATCCGCAGCTACCAAAGTTTCCTTGCGGTGCAAAACCGGAGGGTTTTCGCTGTTGCTGTAATCGAAATATTTAACTTCCCCTGTTGCTAGATTAATTTGGATGCTGGTTTGCAAAGCAGGATGAGCATCTGTATCGAAATCAGGGTAAAAAAGATAAGATATTTTAGGTTGATGGAGCAAAAATTTCACTAAAGTTGCTTCCTCAATATTTTCGAGAGTGCGTCTGGCACAATTTTCGTAGATTCCGAGGACAGGGTTGAGTGTCTGCAAAGCCGAAACGTGAACGTAAAAAGCCGTCGGCAACTTTTTTCCCACCTTGCTTTCCCGACAGCAGCGAGCCACTTTTTCTATAAGATTGTCAACACATAAATTAGTGATTTCATCGAGCGGGTACGGCACAGCATTTACAGAATCTTGCTCAGAGATAGCCTCGTTTTCGTACAATAAAACTTTCCGAGCAAAAACCATCAAAGGCGTTAGCAGTTTTTCATCATTTTCTAATGAATTGCTATCTAAAATAGTATTTGTACTGGTATCGTAATTCATAGCTAAATTAATTATTTTTAAAATTAACCGCAGAGAACGCAGAGGGCACGGAGTGAAGAAAAAAACCAACAATATTTTCCTAGATTTTCTATATTTAGGATGCACGCTCCGTACCGTACCGCTTTATTTCTTAGTCTCTTAGAGAGCGACTTCGTTTTTGTAATGGCGAGTACAATCGCCGGCTGCGATCGACTGAGATCGAGTAAGATATTAATCAAACATTCGAGTTTTCACAAATTCTTGAACCCTGGCTAAATGACTGAACAAACTTACTAATAGGTTCTCCACCCTCTCAATATTTAACAATTCCACCTCTGGTGGTTCAGATTGGAATCTTCGCGCTTGATGCTCCAATTGTGCAGCCAAATCCGACATCAGAGCAACTCCCACATTAGCCGAAGTTCCCTTGAGACGGTGTGCTTGATATTCCACAGCTTGCCAATCTTTAGCTTCTACGGCTATTTTGGCAGCAGCTACATCAGCTTGGGCTTCTGCCACAAAAGCTTGCAAAAGTCGTTCTGGCAATTTAATATTAACTCGTCCGAGTTGCTCCAATCTGCTCTTGTCGAACAGTCCGTCGTAGTCTCTATGTTCCCAAGTTTGAACAGCGATCGCCCTGGGTGTCGGTCCAGCCACAACCTGGGCTTTTTCCACAACTTCTGTATAATTTGTTGCTAATTGAGATTTATTTTCCGAATTAATACTTTTAACTCCATACTTATTTTCACCCTGAATATTTAGGGCTTCATACTTTTTCAGGGCCGACGCCAAAGCATCTAAATCTACAGGTTTGCTGAGATAATCGTCCATCCCCGCCGCCAGACACTTTTCTCGTTCCCCAGGCATAGCATGAGCAGTTAAAGCCATCACAAAAGTATGGCGATCGCTTCCTTCGATTTCCCTCAACTTTTGCGCCGTTTTGTAACCGTCAAGTACCGGCATTTGACAGTCCATCAGCACTAAATCGTAGCTTTTTTGCGCCAGCAAATCCAGCGCTTGTTGACCGTTGACCACGCAGTCAGCCTGATAGCCTAAAACTGCCAACTGTTCGACAAGAACTTGTTGATTGATCGGGTGGTCTTCCGCCACCAAAATTCTCAGTGATGACGGCGAATTGGGAGTAACATACTGAGAATTAACTGGTGGCAACTTGCAAGTATTAGCAGCCTCCACTCTCCCAAAATCTCCGGTTCCCTTCACCGGTGCAAGCATTGCCTCAAGCAGGCGGCTTGGCCGCACCGGCTCGATCAAATATCCGTTAAAACCCCGACTGCAAAGCGATTCAGCCTTCGGCTGTTCTCGCAAAGCAGTCATGGCGATTAACGATCCAACTGTCGAGGTCGATCGCACTTTCCTCGCAAATTCCTCCGCATCCAACTCCGGCATTTGCAAGTCCACAAGCACCACATCCCAGCTTTTTCTCCCCTCCCCCGAATCCCGAGAAGTCCCGCCCCGGGCTTTTTCCAACCAACTCCAAGCCTCAGCAGCAGTTTCTGCCTCGTCGCAGCCGGCACCCCAACTTTGAACGAGCGATCGCACTGCTGTCCTCCTCAAAGCGCTTCCAGAGATTACTAATAACTTCTTGCCCGCAAGTTCGGGATCGTGAGGCTCAACTGGCAACTGTTTTTCCAAAGGTACAGTAAACCAAAAAGTAGCACCGCTGCCCAGCAAACTGCGAACTCCAATGTCCCCTCCCATCATCTCCACTAACTGCTTGCAAATAGCCAAACCCAAACCCGTCCCGCCGTAAGGCCTAGTAGGAGAATCGTCTACCTGAGAAAAAGATTGGAACAGCTTTGTTTGCCCTTGGGCCGAAATTCCAATGCCAGTATCCCGCACCGAAAATAGCAATCTTGCTTCTTGTCTACCGTCTGACAGTCGCTTGCCCTGTTTCACAGTTACGTGAACTAGAACTTGACCGCTATCCGTAAATTTGATGGCATTACCCGTCAAATTCAGCAAAACTTGCTTCAATCTGCCCGAGTCGCCCACCAACTTTCTCGGCACTGAGCTATCAACTAAAATATTCAATTCAATACCTTTTTCTTCGGCCAAATGCGCTATAATTTCTATTACCGACTCTACGCAATTATCCAAATCAAAATTAGACTTTTCCAGCCGCATTTCTCCAGCTTCGATCTTAGAGAAATCGAGGATATCATTAATAACATTTAGCAAATGTTCAGCACTGCGGTAAATTGTCTGAGCGCATTCCCGCTGTTTCTGTTCCAGAGGAGCGCGCAGCAGCAATTGAGCCATTGCCAAAACCCCATTCATCGGAGTGCGAATTTCGTGACTCATGTTCGCCAAGAATTGCGACTTCACCCTGCTCGCTTCTAAGGCAGTTTCCCGCGCTTCCACCAACTCATTAATCTTGTCGGCAACCATCACTATTCCCCCTACTTTACCGTCGGGATTGTACCAAGGGTGAGCGGCCCAGCGCAGGTAAATAATAGAGCCGTCTGCTCGTTCCCAAGCATCTTCGCTCACAGAAACTACCTCACCTCTGAGCACTTGTTGATACATTACTTTCCAGCGACTCGGGGTATCTGGAAACAATTCGTAATGACTGAGATTAGTCAGCGACTGCCACTCAAAATTAAATTGAATCAGCCATTTGTGCGAGTTAGCTAAATAGCGCATTTCCGTATCGAACATCGCCATTGCTACAGGCACGCAAGTAATAATTTGTCTCAGTTGCTGCCGTTCCCTTTCGAGAGCATATTCCGCCTGTTTCCGCTCAGTAATGTCGCTAATCATGCCGGCCATTCGCAGCGCTTTTCCTTTGGAATTCCGCTGGGCTTTTCCCTGAGAAGTGCAGTAGCGGTAAAGACCGTTCGAGTGTAGCAGCCGAAATTCTACATTATAGTCTATTTCTTGTTCCAAGTGAGCGGCGATCGCCGCGACGATTATCTCCTTGTCATCGGGGTGCAGGCGGTTGTATAGAGCTTCCATATTACTGCCAAATTGCTGGCGCGACAAACCGATAATTTCCAAAAGGCGATCGTTCCAATAAACCTCATTTTTACTTAAATCCCAATCCCAAATTCCGTCGTTCACTCCCTCTAAAACTAACCTGTACCGTTCCTCACTTTCCTTGAGCTTTTGACTGGTATGAAACGCCTGAAATTCGGCACGGTAAACGCGCATCGCATTGGACAAACTGCGAGACAAACTATCGGGAGAAAGTTTATTTTTAGCGATATAATCAGAAGCTCCTGCCTTCATCAATTCCACAGCAATTTGTTCGTCGCCTTGACCTGTAAGCACAATTAAGGGAATTTTCAGCCCCGCTTCTCGTAGATTTTTTACCAAACTCAGTCCGTCTCCGTCCGGCAATCCGTAGTCGAGCAATACGCAGTCAAATTTGCACTCAAATATTTGATTTAATAGCAGCCCCTTTTCTTTCTCCTCAACCTCGCTTAAATGTAGAGATTTATTTTGTTTGGATGGTTTCGCGGTCGCCTGGGTAGAATTTTTGCATATTGAGAGTTTTGCCAGGGCATCGGCGCAGTCTTCTGCCTCAGTAACTTCTGCCGAAACACCAGCGGACTTGAGCGAGCGTCCGATCGCCATTCGATCGACTGCATCGTCATCAACTATCAGAATTGTGAGAATTTTGTCCATAAAAACCTAATTGTGGATTACTCCGAAAAAGCTGCGGCCTAGAAAAAGTAATTAAAATATAGGTCTTCTCAGGTAGATGAGGTATGACTGACAACTTATATAACGACTAAAGAAGAAGGATCGCATCCCAACTACGTACCTCATTTACTTGAGAACTGCTATAAATGCACCGCTGAAAAATCACCAAAGCCACCTTGAAACTTTTCCAGTTATTTTTTTGTTGTTTAGGGAATTTCACTCAGCATCCAGTATTTGTTGAGGGTAGCCATCACTTCCACAAAGTTAGAAAAAGTAACAGGTTTAAGAATATAGCCTGCTACATTCAAATTATAAGCTTTTACTTTATCTCTATCTTCATTAGAAGTTGTGAGGACGATCACCGGAATCGACCTCAAACATTCATCCAGTCGCAATTCTTGCAAAAACTCGATGCCGCTCATTTTCGGCATATTCAAGTCCAGGAGAATTAACCGGCGCGCTTGAGGCATTGGAGGCTCTATTTTTACTTCGCCACGTAATATAGCTAGAGCTTCTAATCCGTTGGCAGCAATGTAGAGGGGGTTGACAATGTTATTTTTTTTGAACGCTCGCCGGACATTCATCACATCAACCTCATCATCTTCTACTAACAGAATATGAATTTTTTTGTCTTGCATAAATCAGCCATTTTATAGATGTTTTTTAAGCGCTTGTCTCGTTGGCGGTGTTTAGTCACCACGGATCGCGAACCCAGCAGGTTTAATATCTATTGTCCTTTGTCAAGAATCATTTATGCCAGGGCCGATGACGGTATCTACCTACAGGTGTACTCGCCCCTCATGCTCTCAGGGGCGCAGCCGAAATCCAAAAACTCGCCGATAACGCCCGATCGAGCTACGGTAAAATCTAAAACTCATCTACATTATTAATCGCCATGTCAGCCGATCGCAAACTCTACGAAGGCAAAGCCAAAATCCTTTACTCCACCGAAGACAGCGAAATTTTGCTGACCCACTTCAAAGACGACGCTACAGCCTTTAACGCCCAGAAACGCGGCAGCATCGCCGGCAAAGGCGAAATCAACAATGCCGTATCTGCCCACCTGTTTCGGATGCTAGAAGCCAAAGGCATTCCCACCCACTTCATCGACACGCCAGCCCCCAACCAAATGCGAGTCTGCCGCGTCCACATCTTGCCCTTGGAAGTCGTTGTCAGAAACATTGCCGCCGGCAGTCTTTGCAAGCAAACCGGACTCGCCCTCGGCACAATTATCAATCCGCCCCTGGTCGAGTTTTATTACAAAAACGACGATTTGGGAGACCCGCTGCTGACCCGCGACAGGCTGCTGCTAATGCAGCTAGCCACCCCCGAACAAGTAGACCAACTAGACATCGCCGCCCGCGAAATTAACGAAATACTCAAAGAATTTTTCAGCCAGTGCGGCATCACCCTGGTAGACTTCAAACTAGAATTCGGTATCGACCAACATCAAAATCTGATCCTCGCCGACGAAATCAGTCCCGACACCTGCCGCCTCTGGGACAACGCAGAAGCCGACCCCGACGCCCGTGTTATGGACAAAGACCGATTCCGGCGCGACTTAGGATCGGTAGAAACCGCTTACCAGCAAGTTCTCCAACGAGTTCTAGCTCAGAAAGTCTAGAGGCCTTGGCAATGCGCTAGAATTGCACAGTTTGTCACCCTTGTGATTTCGATGTCAGCAATCAGCGGTCAACAGTCATATAAATTAGCGGTCAGCGCGAGATTCAACCGACTTAATAACTAATGACTAATGACTAATGACTAATGACTAATGTGGTGTGTGGATTCCAAAAAAGTGAACAAAAATGCGTTTATCTGCTGTATTGGTGGCAGTTTTTACTGCCTCAGCAACATTCGGGTTATCAAATTCTGCTTCCGGCCAAACATCCTACTCTGAATCGGCAGAGGAAGCTTTGGCTGCCGCCCAGTCCGCCCCGCCGATCGAATTACCCGATCGCCCCATTCCAGAATTAACCGAGAACCCTCCTCAAAACCCCAAAGCCGGTAAAACTAGCAAAGGGAAAGCCCTAACAATAGCTGCGGCCCCTGCCAGAGGAGGGAACGACCGCGAGCCCCCAGACCGATTCACAGACACGCCCTCCCCGGTTTCACCTGCCAGCTTTCAACTCAAACCCGAGCTAGCATCCAACCCCCCCCCCGCCTCTAGCAGCCAAAACGCCCTGCCAGATGCCCAACAGGAGAGCCCGCTCCCCCCCGATGAATCGGCTGTAACGCCAGCCTGGATCGCAGCAGAGTTAAGGAAACCAGAGGAATCAGGGGCGATCGCTCAAAACGCCCAAGTTACCCCCAGGCCGGCCCCGACCAGACCGCCGGCCAACACCGTTCCCGCCTTGCCCTCAGTCCCAGCACCGCAGCCGAGACAAACCCCCGCACCCGCCGGGCCCGCAGAACCGCAAGTGCTAGTTGCAGAAGTTACAGTCACCGGGGCGACAAAAGACTTGGAAAGCGAAATTTACCGAGTCATCAGCACCCAACCGGGACGCACGACCAACCGCAGCCAACTGCAACAAGACATCAACGCCATTTTTGCCACGGGCTTTTTCAGAAACGTGCGGGCAGTACCGGAAGACACCCCGTTGGGCGTCCGGGTGACTTTTATTGTGCAGCCAAACCCGGTGTTGCGGGGAGTGACAATCACCGGCCAGCAAGTGCTGCCCCAAAGCGTCATTGACGAAAGCTTCCGCGATCAGTACGGCCAAATTCTCAACCTCCGCCGCTTTGAGGAGGGAGTGAAAAAAATTAATGCGTGGTATCAAGAGAACGGCTATGTTTTGGGTCAAATCACTGATGCCCCGCAAGTAGGAGACGACGGCACAGTCACCCTGGTAGTGGCAGAAGGCCAGATTGAATCGGTTGATGTCCGCTTCCTGAACAAGGAGGGAGAGGCAACAGATGCCACGGGTCAGCCGATCGGAGGAAACACCCGTCGTTTTGTCATCACCCGCGAAGTAGAACTCAAGCCCGGAGACATCTTTAACCGCACCAAGGCGGAAAGAGATTTGAGACGGGTGTTTGGTTTGGGAATTTTTGAAGACGTGCGCCTTGCCTTGGAACCGGGAACGACTGACCCCCGCAAGGCAAGGGTCATTGTCAACGTCATCGAGAAAAATACCGGTTCTCTGGCGGCTGGTGCGGGTTTGAGTTCCGCGACGGGTTTGTTCGGTACGCTGAGTTACCAGCAGCAAAACTTGGGCGGTAGGAACCAGAAATTGGGGGCTGAAGTACAAATCGGGGAACGCCAAACGCTGTTTGACTTGAGTTTTACCGACCCCTGGATTGCGGGCGATCCTTACCGGACTTCTTTCACGGCTAATCTTTTTAGAAGACGATCGATCAGCGTGATTTTTGACGGCGGCGAACAGGAAGTCAGATTGCCCAACGACGATCGACCCCGCATCGTCCGCACCGGTGCCGGCATCAATTTCACCCGTCCCCTGTCGCGCAATCCTTTTGCCGATGCTGAGTGGACAGCTTCAGTCGGCTTGCAGTACCAGCGAGTCTCAATTACCGATCGCAAAGGCAGGCGCGAATCCCGGGACGAACTCGGCAACCTGTTAAGTTTTAGCGATTCGGGATCGGATGACTTGACAACATTGCAAGCAGGTGTTGTGCGCGATCGGCGCAACGACCCCCTCCGCCCCACTAGCGGTTCCCTGCTCAGATTTGGCATGGAACAATCGATTCCTGTAGGTTCCGGCAGCATCCTGTTAAACCGCCTGCGGGCCAGTTACAGCTTTTACCTACCAGTCAAGTACACTAACTTTACCCCCGGCCCTCAAACCCTGGCATTCAGTTTTAGAGGCGGCACCGTATTCGGAGATTTGCCTCCTTACGAAGCCTTTGCCTTGGGCGGTGCCAACTCAGTGCGCGGATACGACGAAGGCGACATGGGAGCCGGCCGCAGCTTCCTAGAAGCCAGCGTTGAGTACCGTTTCCCGATTATTTCGTTTATCGGCGGAGCGCTATTTTTGGATGCTGGCACTGACTTGGGCACGGGCAAAGATGTCCCGGGCGACCCGGCCGGTATCCGCAAAAAGCCCGGTAGCGGTTACGGTTACGGCCTCGGCGTGCGGGTTCAATCTCCTTTAGGGCCGATCCGGATCGATTACGGTATCAACGACACGGGCGACAATCAAATTCACTTTGGAATTGGTGAGCGATTCTAAGTTGGCAGGAAAGCAGGAAAGCAGGAAAGCAGGAAAGCAGGAAAGCAGGAAAGCAGTTGTTAGGAAAGCAGTTGGCAGTTGTTAGGAAAGCAGTTGCGACCAATAACTAATGACCAATAACTAATCAATGACTAATAACTCATAACTCATAACTAATGACAACTGACCACTGACAACTGACCACTGACAACTGACCACTGACAACTGACCACTGACAACTGACCACTGACTAATGACTATTCAACGTACCTTAAAATCTGAATTTGAACTGTCGGGAATCGGTTTGCACAGCGGCGAACAAACTCGCGTCCGAGTTTTGCCTGCGGAGGTTGGGGAAGGCCGCTATTTTGTCAGAATTGACTTGCCCGGCGATCCAATAATTCCTGCAAAAATTGAGGCGGTTTGCCAGACTGCTCTTTCAACTGAACTGGCAGGTATCGACGGTCAAATTCGCACTGTAGAGCATCTATTAGCCGCTTTGGCGGGGATGGGAGCGGATAATGCTCGAATTGAGGTTGATGGGCCGGAAGTGCCGCTGCTGGACGGTTCGGCTCTGGTTTGGGTAGAGGCGATCGCCCGTACCGGCTTAGTTCCTCAAGCATCGAAGCAAGACCCCACTTCCTCCTTCGTCCTGGAACAGCCTATTTGGGTGCGCTGCGGGGATGCTTTTGCAGCGGCTTTACCGTCAGCGGAAACTCGGTTTAGTTACGGAATTGATTTTGAGGAACAGGCGATCGGCAATCAATGGTACAGTTGGTCGCCAGAGGCAGAAAGTTTTGCTAGCGCGATCGCCCCAGCCCGCACTTTTGGACTTGCCCGCCAAGTTGACCAATTGCGACAAGCAGGTTTGATCAAAGGTGGTACCCTAGAGAACGCCCTAGTTTGCGATCGATCCGGCTGGCTCAACCCGCCCTTGAGATTTGCCAACGAACCGGTGCGCCATAAAATCCTAGACTTAGCAGGCGACCTCAGTCTGCTGGGAACTTGGCCAAAAGCTCACTACTTGGCTTACAAAGCCAGTCACAACTTACACGTCCAACTCGCCCGATCCCTGAAATCGGAAGCTCTAGCTATCCTACTAGATAAAAGTTAGGAAAAAACAGGCGATCTGTTAAGATTGCATCTTCCTTCTTCCTTCTTCCTTCTTCCTTCTTCCTTCTTCCTTCTTCCTTCTTCCTTCTTCCTTCTTCCATAACACACTCAAAAGTTTTCAAGTAATGTCTACGCTGACTGAAGTTAACACCCTCAATACTGCTAATTCTGAATCCGTCCCCACCAAAAATGGTGAAGATTCTCCAGCGGTTAAATCTACTTTTACTCTCGAAGAAATTCAGAAATTATTGCCTCATCGCTATCCTTTTGCACTGGTTGACAAGATTGTTGATTACGTGCCGTCCGAGAAGGCTGTAGGAATTAAAAATGTGACTTTCAACGAACCGCATTTTCAAGGGCATTTTCCCGGACGGCCGATTATGCCTGGGGTATTAATTGTCGAAGCGATGGCTCAAGTTGGCGGTATTGTTCTGGCTCAGTTGCCCGACATCGAGCAAGGATTGTGGATGTTTACCGGAATTGATAAAGTCAAGTTCCGCCGTCAGGTTGTACCGGGCGATCGCTTGCTGATGACTGTAGAATTGCTGTGGGTAAAACGCCGCCGCTTCGCAAAAATGCAGGCTCTGGCTGAAGTAGACGGACAAAAAGTTTGTGAAGGAGAATTAATGTTTTCGATGGTAGATTAAATTGGTTATTGGTTGTTTGTTATTTGGAAATTTTTATCTATTTCTGATAACAACTGCTTTCCTGCCAACTGCTTTCCTGACAACTGACAACTGCCAACTGCTTTCCTGACAACTGAAAAATGCTTACTTTGATTCACCCAACTGCTGTGATTCATCCCGGCGCTGAACTTCACCCGACTGTAGAAGTGGGAGCTTATGCTGTAATTGGGGAAAGAGTGAAAATCGGGCCGGATACTAAGATTGGCCCCCATGCAATTATCGACGGGCTAACAGAAATAGGCGCTCGAAATCAAATTTTCCCCGGTGCGGCGATTGGTTTGGAACCTCAAGATTTGAAATATGAGGGTTCTCCTACTAGGGTAACAATTGGTGACAGCAATGTGATTCGGGAATACGTGACAATTAACCGCGCTACTGGAGCCGGGGAAAGCACCACAATTGGCGATCGCAATCTATTGATGGCTTACGTTCATGTGGGACACAATTGCGCGATCGCCGATCGAGTAATTATCGCCAATGCTGTAGCCTTGGCCGGACACGTTAAAATCGAGTCTCAAGCCCGCTTGAGCGGTGTTTTGGGGGTTCACCAGTTTGTCCACATCGGCCGCTTGTCTATGGTGGGCGGATTGAGCAGGATCGATCGAGATGTACCTCCTTATATGCTAGTCGAGGGTAATCCTTCGAGAGTGCGAGCAATCAACAAAATAGGCCTCGAACGCGCCGGTTTTACCCCAGAAGATTTGCTAGTTTTGAAGAAAACTTTTCGTATTCTATACCATTCTGGGTACACTCTAAATCAAGCTTTGGAACAGTTGGATTTGTTGCCAGAAAACCCTCACTTGCAGCACCTGCGGAGATTTGTGCAGCAGTCTGTAACCAAAGGGCGGCGCGGTTTGATTCCTGGCAAAAAGTGAATGAGGTAGAATAAACCTAAGAACTAAGCAACTGTTGCTCTATGAATGTATGTACTTCAGTCAAATCTACATCCCCTGAAACAGAACAAGATGGCTGCATCAGGTTCTTAGATGTTAGTTGGGAGCAATTTGAAGCTATAGAAGCAGCTTTTAAAGATTTCCGAGGTGTGAAATTTTTCTATCTCGATCGACTACTGCAAATTATAACTGCCTCGCCCGAACACGAAATAATCAAGAAAACTCTCTGTATGCTGCTAGAGGCATATATGAGAGCAAATGGGATTCGATTTTACGGCAAGGGCGGCCCGACTCTAGGTAACAGAGAATTAGGCGGTAGAAAAGAGCCGGATGATTCCTATGATATAGGAACCAAAAAAATAGTCCCAGATATTGCTATTGAAGTGGTAATTACCAGTGGTGGGATAAATACTCTAGAATTCTACAAAAGATTGGGCGTTCGGGAAGTCTGGTTTTGGCAAAATAGTCAGTTATCTCTCTATTATTTAACAGGTGACAATTATGAGCAGATTTCCCGGAGTACATTCCTTCCCGCTCTCGACTTAGAATTACTCCTGCGCTGTGCTAAGGAGCCAGATCAATATGATGCTGTTACCGAGTTATTAGCAAACATCTCACCTGTTTAAAGTCAGAATATGAAAATTTTTATCAGCACTGGTGAGGTTTCGGGCGATTTGCAAGGAGCTTTGTTAGTTGCAGCCTTAAAACGTCACGCTGTCGCCGCTGGTTTGGAGTTAGAAATAACCGGATTGGGCGGCCCTCGTATGGCGGAAGCGGGTGCTACTATTTTAGGCGATACTGTGGGCATTGGTTCTATGGGTCTGATAGAATCAGTGCCGTATATTTTGCCCACGATCCAAGTTCAGCAAAAAGCTAAACAATATCTCAAAAACTTCCGCCCCGATGCTGTTGTATTGATTGATTATTTGACTCCAAATCTCGGTATTGGCAGCTATATCCGCCGCTGTTTGCCTGATTTGCCAGTGGTTTGGTACATCGCACCTCAAGAATGGGTTTGGTCGATTTCTCCTCGCAATACGGATCTGATTGTCAATATTTGCGACCAACTTTTGGCAATTTTCCCCGAAGAAGCTCATTATTATCGAGAAAAAGGAGCTCAAGTGAGTTGGGTTGGGCATCCTTTGGTGGATAGAATGCAATCTGCGCCCTGCCGGGAAGTTGCCCGCAAAACTTTGGGAATTGTGCCGGAACAGGTGTCGATCGCCCTAATTCCCGCTTCCAGACACCAAGAACTCAAGTACCTGATGCCGGTTATATTTGAAGCAGCTCAAATTATTCAAGCTAAATTGCCGGAAGTTCATTTTTTGATTCCGCTTGCTAACAAAGCTTTTCGCAGCAAAATCGAACAGGCGATCGAGAATTACGGTTTGCGGGCTACTTTGTTAGAAAATCAAACTCTGGAAATATTAGCCGCTGCCGATCTGGCGATTACTAAATCTGGTACTGTTAATTTGGAGTTGGCTTTGCTGGATGTTCCACAAGTTGTCCTCTATCGCGTCAGTCCGATTACGGCGATTATTGCTCGCCACGTGCTGAAATTTTCGATTCCTTTTATGTCTCCGCCCAATTTGGTGCAAATGAAGCCGATCGTCCCGGAGTTGCTGCAAGACGAGGCGACTGCGGAAAATATAGTGAATCACGCACTGGAATTGCTGCAAAATGCCGATCGGCGCCAGCAAATGAAAGCAGGTTATCGGGAAATGCGCGAAAGTCTCGGAGATGTGGGTGTGTGCGATCGGGCCGCTGCGGAAATAATGAAAAATGTCAAATTAAATACAGCTTATTAAAGCAATTTTTGTATTAAAAGGTTATGTAGAAACCCGGTTCCTTTGTGACTGCCTCGTGGACAAACCCACGATTTATTACCAGAAACGCGGTTGATTTCCTTAATTTCTATTAAAGCAACTTTGTTATTGAAATGTTATGCCAAGCAATCGGAAAAAGCGACCGATCGCTGTTGATTTATTTGCAGGCGCGGGCGGCATGACCCTGGGCTTTGAACAAGCAGGTTTTGATGTACTTGCATCAGTCGAAATTGACCCTATTCACTGCGCCACACACGAGTTTAATTTCCCGCTGTGTTCTATTCTGTGCAAAGATGTCACACAGCTTACGGGTTCGGAAATTCGGAAAAAATCGGCGATCGGGCGGCGCGATATAGACGTAGTAATCAGCGGTTCGCCCTGTCAAGGATTCTCCATGATGGGCAAGCGCGATGTGGACGACCCGCGAAATTCTCTAATTTTTCACTTTCAGCGCTTAGTTTTGGAGCTAAAACCCAAGTTTTTTGTAATGGAAAATGTGCCGGGGATTGCATCAGGAGAACATAAAGAACTCCTGAAGCTTTTAATTAGCTATTTTCTGGAAGCAGGCTATCAAGTAGAAGAAAACTATCAAGTTCTAAACGCCGTTCACTACGGAGTGCCGCAAGCTCGCAAACGATTGTTTTTGATGGGGTGCAAAGAAGGTTACGAACTACCCAAATACCCTCAGCAAACTACTATACTGCCGAAAAATAAAATTCATAAACGCTATAAAAAAATTAATTTACCTGCTGTCCCGACAGTTTGGGATGCGATTGGAGATTTGCCGGATGTGGAAAAGTACAGCGAGTTGCTGCACCGAGATTGGGTAATGGCGGAGTACGGAAAGTGCAGCACTTATGCGAGTATAATGCGCGGAATTGATGGTTTGGATGATGATTATTCCTACGATCGCGAGTACGATCTACAAATCCTCTCTTGTAGTTTGCGAACTAAACATTCTCAGGAATGTATGGAAAGGTTTCAGGCGGCAAAACACGGCGAAAAAGAGCCGATCAGCCGTTTTTACAAGCTTCACCCCGACGGAGTTTGCAACACTCTCAGGGCGGGAACCGACAGGGCGAGGGGGGCTTATACTTCGCCGAGACCGATTCACCCGATCGCCCCTCGGTGCATTACTGTCCGGGAAGCTGCGCGGCTGCATTCCTATCCTGACTGGTTTAGATTTCACGTTACAAAATGGCACGGTTTTCGCCAAGTCGGAAATTCTGTACCGCCGCTATTGGCGAAAGCTGTAGCAGCGCAGATTATTAGCGCTTTGGGCGTGGAAGCAATTAAGCCGAGTCTCAAGCTGACATGGGGAGATGATTTGCTGCTTAAACTGAATTGGTCGGAAGCAGAACAATATTATCTAAAAAGTTAAGAGTTAGATTTAATTATCTCTAACGGGGAATGGGTGAGTAGTAAACCGCCCCCTGTATCAGTGGACACAATTCGATGACCCGCAGGAGATATCCCGCCTAGTTAAACAAACCGACAATGTATTCCGACGGATTGTGCAGTTTTTTTAAGATGACAGCGGGGCAACTATTTCGACTACTGGTTTGCTATCCAAGGCGTAGCGATCGTCCTATACACCAAATAGCAACACCAACATCTAAATACTATTTAAGATTTTAGATTGTGAAAGTCTCCCGATAAAACATTTTGATAAATTTCGCTGAGTTTTGCAACAATTACGAGTCTTTTGGAATTCTAGAGCTATCGTGTAAAAAGTGTATTTTCAGGAGACTCAACTAATATGGGTTGGTTTAAAAGACTGTTCGGACTCGAAAAGCCTGAAGCCCCGGCTGAACCGATGGCACAAGTAGTACAGCAAGCAGCACAAGCGCAATCCATCGCTCCTGCTAAAGTCGGCCCAGACGGAAATTTTGACGAAAGTGGCTTAGCGAAGCGGGTTGCTTTAGCTTTTGACAGCGATGCAGAAGTTGCTGATATCGAGACTGTTTATGTGGCTCAGCTCAGCGGCACGGTTGTTCTCAAAGGTCAAGTTCCCAGTCAGGCAATTCTCGACAAGTTGGTGGCGATCGCCTCTGCTGAAGAAGGTGCCACAGGCGTGCAAACCGATCAGGTGACAGTCGGCTAGTTATTCGGAACCGAACCAGTTTCGCTCCGGGTGCTGCTCGAATCAGCCAAAAACTCGATTAAACCCGCTGCGGCGGGTTTTTTCTTGCCGTCTCCCCCTCAAAATATTAATTTTTGTAAAAACCAGCGATTTATCTAAAAAAACAGTATAATTGAATACAGAAAGTAAAAAAGTTTTAGCTACCAAAACCAAACCTGACCTGACTGCCCTTTTTATCTGGATAAATATAAGGATCAAAAAATATGAAACTCACTTATCGCGGCTCAAACTACGAGTACGACATTCCGACAGTTGATATGATCGAAGGCGAAGTGGCGGGCAAATACCGGGGCCAAAACTGGAACTATCGCTATCCGAGACACATTCCCAACCCCAAAAAATACGGCGGCCCAAACTATACCAAAAAGCGAGATTCTCAAACTCGCGATCGGGATGTCGCAGCAGCCCGCGCCTCAGCGGCGGTGGATTATTACCCAACAGTTGTGGAAGTGGCGCAAGTTCACCAGGCGAATATTTGCAATATTCTCGATCGTAGAAAGCAAGCAGCCAAGGCCAAGGGCGACGAAACACTGCTGCGCTTGCTAGAAATCGAGTCTAGACAGATGGTTTGTTAGAGAAAAGGATCAGAAAACAAAGCGTTTGTCAAGGGGGGGAAATCAAAAGTGGCTTGATTTCCCCCTCTTGCCATACAGCAGTTGTCAGATAGGTGAAGTACAAATAAACCAGTTTCTGTCACCCCTTGACACAAACCACCTGCTTCAAAGTCGCCACAACTTCCACCAAATCCGACTGCTGACTCATCACCTCATCAATCGGCTTATAAGCCCCCGGAATTTCATCTAAAAATTGCTCATCTTTCCGGCACTCAACCCCCTCAGTCTGCCGTACAAAATCATCCAGAGTGAATACATTCTTCGCTTGATTGCGAGACATCAAGCGCCCAGCACCGTGACTGCAACTACAGTAGCTTTCAGCCTTTCCCTTCCCTTTAACAATGAAAGACTTCGCGCCCATCGAGCCCGGAATAATCCCGTAATCCTCTACATCCGCGCGCACGGCACCCTTGCGAGTCACATACACATCTTCGCCAAAATGCACCTCTTTTTCCGCGTAATTGTGGTGGCAATTCACCTCTAATAACGGCTTAACAGATTTGCCGCCCGCGACGTGCTTTTCTACAATTCGCTTAAACCGATTCATCATCACATCGCGATTAAAACGAGCATAATCTTGCGCCCACTGCAAATCGTGCCAGTAAGCCGCAAACTCCCGCGTACCCGCTACAAAATAAGCTAAATCTTTGTCAGCCAGATTAATTTCTGCCAGTTTAGCTAAATCTTTAGCCGTCTCTATATGCTGCTGTGCGAGCAAATTTCCAATGCCGCGAGAACCGGAATGCAGCATCAGCCAAACAAAGTTTTCAGTATCAACGCAAACCTCAATAAAATGATTACCGCCGCCGAGGGAACCCATTTGTTTTAAGGCTTTATTGTTTTGATGCTGCACACCTTGATGAAGTTCCTTAAACTCGCCCCATCCTTGCCAGTTAGTGACAGTTTTTTCGACTTCCTTGTTTTCGGAAAATCCGACAGGAATTGCGGCTTCGATATCGAGGCGAATTTGTTTGAGTTTGCCTTCTAATTTGTGAGCCTTGAATGGCATTTTAATGGCAGCCATCCCGCAGCCAATATCAACTCCGACAGCAGCCGGAACAATCGCTTCTTTTGTGGCAATTACTGAACCGACTAAAGCACCTTTTCCTAAATGTACATCGGGCATTAGGGCGACGTGTTTGAATACAAAGGGCAAAGATGCTACGTTGGCGGCCATCTTGGTTTCTTTTTCGCCCAGGGCGTGATTTGCCCAAGATAATACTGGTGGTTTTGGGGCTGATATGTCTAATTTTTCGTAGGGCATTTTTGTTTAAGTTTGTTATTTTGTAGTATTAATGTAACACAAAAATGCGATCGTGTCAAATGCACCTGACTGACTAATTTTAATAGGGTGTGTCAGCTTAACATCAAATGCAGCACCGATATTGTTTGTGAGTCCGACAGTCCGACAGGGAATGAATTCCCTGTCTCATAGCTAAAGTCCTCTGAAAGAGGACTGAAATAGATCGCACTTCCCGTCAAAATCTACAGTCGGTTTTAACCGACTTTCGCTATGAGGCAGGGGTTTCAACCCCTGTCGGACTGCGGGAAAGCGAGTCAAAAGCCAACACAGCACAAGAAGCGTTTTGTATTGGAAATCCTTAAGAAATGCCTAAAGATTGAATGAATAATTTACTGTAAGGTGCGGATTCTTGTACCTTCGCCAGCGAACCAAACAGCTCTTTTCCCCCGAAGATAACTAATGTCTTCTGTTTAGACTCAGGCTTTTGACTCGGCAGTTGTGAGTGAACCGAAAGAATCCTATCTGAATCAAATCTATAAAAGCAGTCCAAGTCGCTGCAAAGCCCTTCTTCCTCATTAAGATTAGGATAAAGTTCTTGAGAAGGACGCGGTTCATGACCGCTTAAAATCAGTTCATCTAACATTTCCATTTTGTTAAGATCGATTAGATACATAAGTCCTTCATTAGTGTTAATTAGAAGGCGATCGTCCGATAGGTAGCACATAGAGTAATCAAAACTATCATCCGAATCAGGCCAAGGCCATTGGCATTGACCGAGGAGATTGCAGTCAGGAAAACTGAACCGACTGAGTTCTCTATTAGAATCATCGAGTACCAAAAATTCGCTACCTGCGGGGTGAAATACTGGAGGAGTTGTGTCCGCCAAACACGCAACCTCTACAGCATGAATCTTGATACCATCATCATAAAGCCAATAGACTTGCTGTCCGTCCTGACCGGCAGCAGCCCAAAGAGCTAAAATTTGGTTTTCCGGGTGCGGCTGAAACGAAAAGGTACTGCCACCAAAAGGGTCTTTGAGCAAAAACTTTCGCTGGATTTGCCATGAATTGGTATCGCGAATTTGAATTTCGACTTGATCGGATTCAATTAATTTCATGCACCAAAAACGCAAGCCGTCTGCATCAAACCAGCAATCCTGAAATCCATTCTCGTTATACAAATAATGCTTAACCGGAGGGTTAGGTAGCTGTTGTTCGTACACTAGCTGATTGTTTGCTGTCACAATTGCTAAATGATTGCCGTTTGCCATAATTGCTGCCAGCAAATCGCCTTTTGGACTAATCGCTAAACAGCTAATTTCGTCGGTAAGGTGGTATTCGTATTTTGGCGACAAGTTGCGATCTACTAAAGTGACTTTTTTGCAATCGCAACTTGTCGCCATACTCCACTCGGAATCAGTGCGTTGATTTATGGCTAAGATACCCCAGTCAATTTGTATTTCATATTTTGGTAAAATTAGCATAAAGATATTTCAGCGTAAATAAGCTCTATTTTAACTGAAATCTTGCAGCATTTATCGTAGGGTGCGTCAGTCTGGAATTTATCTTGGGGTGAGAAAATATGTACTGACGCACCTTACAGACTCATTCTAGGCGGTTCAACTGAACATTAAATGCTGTACCGGTATTGTTTGTATATCCGACAGTCCGACAGGGAATGAATTCCCTGTCTCATAGCTAAAGTCCTCTGAAAGAGGACTGAAATAGATCGTATTTTCCCGTCAAAATCTACAGTCGGTTTTAACCGACTTTCGCTTTGAGGCAGGGGTTTAAACCCCTGCCGGATTGCGGGAAAGTGCGTATTTTCTGACGCTACATTTTACAAATTCGGAGTCTTTCTCCCCGCCTTCTGTACAGGAATAGCAACCGCCTGCGGTTTCTTATTCCCTGCAAACATCCCGAAGAAGTCGTGCAGCAAAATATAGAAACACGGAATAATAAACAGCGTCAGCAGCGTCGCCAGCGACAAACCGGAAAACACCACCACACCCAAAGGTTGCAAGAATTCCGAACCGTCTCCAATGCCCAAAGCTAGGGGAAATAAACCCAAAACAGTGGTAATAGTTGTCATCAAAATCGGACGCAAGCGCTGAGGGGCCGCCCTGAGAATTGCTGTGGCGCGATCGACCTTTTCATCTTCCAGAATTTGGTTCGCCAACTCCACCATAATAATCGCATTATTTACCACAATTCCCACCAGCAAAATCGCCCCCACAATCACCGTTGCGCCGATCGCAGTTTTAGTCGCATACAGCCCGAAAATCCCCCCAGCCAAAGCCAGCGGCACCGTCAGCATAATCACCAGCGGATCGACAAGCGAATTGTACTGCACCGCCATCACCACAAATACCAAAAACGCCGCCAAAGAACCCAAAACAATCAGCGAACTTTGCAATTCTCGGTTAGTTTCCGCCGCCGAACTCGGTATAACTCGCACTCCCGGCGGCAATTTGATTTCCGACAAAACTGCATCCACTTGTTTCAAAGCATCGCCCAAACTCGCGCCCTTATTAACATTCCCAGCAATCATGAAAACTTGGCGCTGGTTAAGCCTTTGAATTTCCCCAGGGGCTTTTCCCAGTTCAATATTCGCCACATCGCTCAAGCGGATAATGCTGTTATCCCTAGCAGTTAAAGGGATAAATTTTAGTGCAGAAATCGATTGAACAGAAGCGCGATCGAACTGTACCCGCACATCAACCAAACGGTTTCCCCGCTGCAATTGCGTGGGAACAGAACCTTGAATTGCTGTCTGAATCGCCTCTCCAATTTGCCTCGCATTTAACCCGTAGATTTCCGCTTGTTCCCAGTTGGGGCGAATCTGCACTTCCGGCTGCTGCGGGTCTGCATCCGGGCGAAAAGTAGCTAAATTTACCTTCCGATCCAAAGTAGCCAATATCTCCCGGCCGGCTTGCTGCAATATTTGTTCGTTTTCGCCCTGAAGCAGGACATCAACTTCAGCGCCGCGCACTGGCGAATTAGTTAAGATCAAACCCCGCACATTTTCTGGATTCAGGCGCAAACGAGTATTTTTGGGCAAATCAATTTTTTGATTCAATTCTTGCGTAACTCGCTGCACAAAATCCAATGTATTGGTGCCAGGTTTCAGTGTAATGTTGCAACTGCCGCGCAGCACATTCTCAACCGTATTGTTGCCGAACAACAGGCCGCCCACTGTCGTCAAAGTGTATAGAGTTTCTGGTTGGCTGAGGATAATTTTATCCGCTTCTGCCATGATTTTTTGGTTGGTTGCCAAATTTGTCCCCGCAGGAAACAAAGCAAACAATCTCGCTTGGCCGGTATTAATTCTGGGCAATATTTCCTGGGGGATTTGACCGGCCATCAGCCAACTGCCGCCGCCCAATCCAATAATCGCTACTGCAATGATAATCAACCGCCACCGCACTATGCCCGATAAAAATTTACCGTAACCGGCGGTAGCATTGGTAAAAGCTCGATCGAATGCGCGCAGCGGCCAAAACTTGCTCAAACCGCTGGATACCCGCAGCGCTAGCAGTCGAGAAGCCATCATCGGTACAACTGTCAATCCGACAATCAGAGAGGCCGCGACGGAGAAGCTGATGGTGAGAATTAATTCGTTGAAAAGTAAGGCAACTAAGCCGCCTATTAGCAAAAATGGCAGTACGGCAACTAAGTTAGTGATGGTGGAAGCCAATAAAGCTGATTCTAATTCTTGGCTGCTTTTTTCTGCTTGCTGGATCAACTGCTTGTTACTTAAACGCTGCTTGCCGTTGGCACTGTTTGTATTGCTGGTTCCTTCGACAATATTCTCCAGCATCACGATCGAGTTATCGACCACAATTCCCACACCCAGCGCCAAACCTCCCAAACTAAAAACGTTCAGAGATAAACCAAAAACTCCCATCAGGATAATCGCCATTAAAGTTGCGAGGGGAATTGCTATGACAATAATCAAAGTTTGGCGAAGGGAAGCGAGGAACAGCAATACAGATGCCCCGGCTAAAACAGCCCCGGTCAAACCAGAAAATAGGACGTTGCTAATAGAATCGCGGATGAACTTAGACTCGTCGAAGGTATTGACGATAGTCGTGCCTTCGGGAATTGCCCCGGATTCTTTTAATTCTTCTAGCCGCTTTTTGATGCCGTCTACAACTGAGATTGTATTCGCGTCCGGCTGCTTTTGAATGCTAATTTTTACTGCTGATTTCTGATTGAGAAATACTTTAACTCGTTCTTCTTCTGTACCGTCAATTACCTGAGCAAAATCGCGCAAAAAAACTCGTCTTGGCGGATTGGAACCCGATGCTTGAAAAGAAATTTCCTGAATTTCTTTCGCATTCTGAAAGCGCCCGACGGTGCGGGTTAAAGGTTCCGCTGCTTCTTCCCGCAGCCGCCCGCCGGAAGTGTCGAGGTTGCGGGATTCGAGGGCTGATAAAACGTCTGAAATACTGACGCCTAAAGATTGCAAGCGATTTAAGTCAATATTTACTTGAATTTCTTCTTGTACGCCGCCGGCAACGTCAATTGCTGCTATTCCTGGAATTACGTTGAGTTCCCTGGATAATTCTTCGTCGGCAAATACGCGCAAATCAACTCCTTGCAAGGAGTTGGAAGTGAGGGCAAATTCGTAAATCGGCTGCTGGGAAGGGTCAACTTTGGAGAGAGTGGGCGATTCAACTGTATCGGGAAGTCGGTTGCGGATGCGGTTGACAGCGGCGGTGGCGTCGTTGAGGGCCTGGTCGATGTTGCCCCCCGGTCTGAAGAATAAATCGACGCTGACTTGTCCTTCGCGAGTTCGGGAGAAAACTTGCATGACGCCTTCAGTGGCGGAAAGTCCTTGTTCGAGGGGGCGGGTAACTTCGTCAACTGCTACTTCTGGGGAGACTCCGGGGGCGTTTAAGCGCACGCCGATGCGGGGATAGGTGATGGAGGGCAGCAAGTCAACGGGCAGTTGGGTGATGTAAAAAAAGCCCACGATTATAATAGCAAGTGTCAGCATCAGAGTGCCGATGTGGCGGCGGATAGCGGTCCCGCTAATACTGAATCCGGTTTTGTCGGGGGTCATTTGATTTTAGATTTTAAATTGAAAAGTTTACACCGTCAGTCAGCCTGCAAAGGAATGAATCGCGGGGCTGGCGACCAAATTGTTTTCGGTCAGGCTTTATTTTGTATAGGGAGTGAGAGAATCTTTACGCTCCGCACCTGACAAGTAGTATAATAAATTTTAATAAATTGTCAAAAATGTTTTTTATAATATTCCTTTAGAGGTAGTTGATCGCCCACAACCCAGATTGGCAGAAATTGCGATCGGCTTTTGAATCTCTCTAAGTTATCACAATTAGGAACAGGCATCTTGCCTGTTCCTAAACTCTTCTTCCCTCTTCCTTCTTCCCTCTTCCGACGGACATCGGACTGACATCCGTTACATCCGTTACAGAATCCGTTGCCGAACTTCCTTCTTTTACTGTACTTGAGAACCGTGGGCGCGGGGGTCTGAGCTACTTGTTTTCACAGGCCCTGTGGGGGGAGTAAAATTAGAAACTTGACCGCCTGCTTGGACGTGTGGCAGAGGTTTTCCTGCAATTAAAGCTTCTAAGTTAGCTTCCATAATAGTGCGCGGCATTTCGCCGATCGTTTCAGCAACGGCACTGCCTTTATCGTTCAAATAGACAAAGTGCGGAATGCCGTCTACTCGATATTTGGTGATTTCTGGCAGCCATTTGTCATTGTCTACATTCAGCATCACAAAATTCATCGGTTCGGCGTATTTCTGTTTGATTTCGCTCAGATCGTTAGCCATTGCCTGACAGCTACCGCACCAATTAGCATAAAATTCCATGAGTGTCGGTTTGCCATTGATCAAAGCTGTTTCTAATGGCGTTGAAGCTTTTGCCATGTCGGTGAGACTGCTTGACGGCGTTTGGGTTTGCAGCCCGAAGAAGATAGATATTGAAAGGGCGATCGCTGCTAACACAATCAATAAGTTTCTGAGGCGCGTGGCGACTTTTGTTTCGGGATTTTTGGCGGCGGGGACGACTGTTGACTTGGGCGAATTCTGAGTCATAAAATAAATTGCGCTTTGATTTCTATGTTTTTATTTTAAATAATAGATTCAGATTATAGCACATTTTGAGATAATCAGACCCATCTCATAAAAATTTGTGCTACAGGCAGTAATTAGACCAAGTGCGCTAAAACAGAAGATAACAAAGATTGTTTGTAAATTACCGAGGACTTGCAGGGTGAAAAAACGGGTGACGCTGACGTTTCCGCAACGATCGATCCAAATGCCTGTCACCTATCGACTAGCCAAGGATTTTAACGTTGCAGCCAACATTATCCGCGCTCAGGTGGCTCCCAATCAAGTGGGCAAACTGGTGCTAGAGTTATCAGGGGACATCGACCAACTAGAAGCGGCGATCGACTGGATGCGATCGCAAAACATCGGCGTTTCCCTAGCCAGCCGCGAAATACTCATAGACGAAGATATCTGCGTTCACTGCGGTTTGTGTACGGGAGTTTGCCCGACAGAAGCCTTGACCCTTGACCCCGAAAGCTTTAAACTAAGTTTTGCTCGATCGCGGTGTATCGTGTGCGAGCAGTGCATCCCTACCTGTCCGGTACAAGCTATTTCTACTAACCTCTAGGTCTTGTACAAACTTCTCGGGAGCATCATCTTTTTTTTTGCCTGGTTCTCCTAATTGTGCCATTGGATGAAAAAAAACTCTTGGGTTTCCCTAACTCTACTTTTTGTTACTTATTTCATTTTTGGCTGGAAATTATCTGAGTTTGATGTTCCCCCGCACCTGACTTGGTTTCTAGCCGTAGCTTCAATTTTAGTGTTGGCTGTCGCCTTGTCGTTCCCTCTGAAAAACATAAAAGCCTTAATTGTGAAGTGGTTTTCGAGCGATCTGGGTGCTTTTATTTCTATTATTGTAGGAGCTTTGGTGGCAGTGGTAGTTTTTGCCTGGATGCACCTTTTTGCTACTTGTTTGCTCTTGATTTCAGCCGGAGCTTTGGCAAGACTCGATATTCAAATGTCTGGTTGGAAGAATTGGCGGGCTTTTGCGGTATTAGCTACTATTTCTTTCACAGGTGTGGGGTTGGGCGGAGCGATAGAGTTTTTGTTAAAAACAGGAAGGCTCGTATTATATTAATTGAGCCGAGGAAATTTACCCAAGCAAATTATCCAACTCGCAACAGATATTTAGCCGACAACTATCGGATTGCCAATCAATAAATACAGCTCATTTTTTTCAATCCCCACCCGGATTAAGTCGTGTTTCAACCCTCGCGAGATACAGCTTCTCAATTACCGATTCCCCGTTTACCGTTGCCTATTCCCAATTACCTATTACCTATTACCGACGAACCTGGAGTGCAACTGAAAACCGCTATGCCAGTATTGAGATGTAGCGACTGTCGCTCAAAATGTTATTCCCAAGAGCCCGCAACTCCGGCAGCCAAAAACTCGATCGCAATAAAAAAGCAGCTTGAGGAAGCTGCTCGTCAGAATGCATGAGGTATTGTTTTTAGAATAAAACAGCTTAAATTCGATCGGTGCTGGGTTACATTTTTTGATACGGGAAAATTGATGAGTGAATGGACGATCGTAAAATCGTCACATAGGAGGATAGCATTGATGCTAAATTTCCCGACAATCAAGTTAGCGTTTAACTGTCCTTGCGCCCTACAGCCCTTCAGCGGTGGGGCCATTTTATTTTTAGGGAGAACTCAATAGCCGACTTTAACGCCTCGACAAGTCTGCCATCAGTTTTTGCATACAATCTCCGCATCGCCACATTTTCATACTTATAAAACTTACGCATCGCATCTACTCAAACCCGGTTGATTCCCAAACATTAGACAGTTAAACAGATACACTAAGGCAAAAATCAGTATTTTTACCGAAGTCATGCCAGTTGAGATTTGAGATTTGAGATTTGGGAATAACTGATGAAGCTGGTGGTTTGGAGCTTGCGTACTGTTGCATTATTTTTTTGAGCTGGTATCAAAAGTCCTCAGAAACCTGTTATTTTCCCAGAAACCCGGTTTCTGAGTGTATTAATTTATATCATGCCCGGTTTCTGGTTTGATAACTTTTTGGATTTCCTCGATCGCCCTAGCCGCCGCTGCTTCAGGTCTTTCGCCCAAACCTGTACAGACTCGGACATCTGCTTGAGTGTAGAAACGCTCTCGCTCGTTCAAAAGGCTTTGCAGCTTAGATTTGAGCTCGCCCTCCCGCAGTAGGGGTCGAGCGGTGTCCGAACGCAATCGATCGTACAGTTGATCTACAGGCACATCCAGCCAAACCACTATACCGTAGTGCAAATAACTCCAATTCATCGATCGGGCAACAATACCGCCGCCCGTAGCCACGACCGAATTTTTATAAGCAGACAATTCGCCGAGCACTTTAGTTTCTAGTTCCCGAAATGCCTCTTCCCCTTCTCGCTCAAAAATCTCAGCAATTGACTGATTAGCAACTCGAACAATTAGTTCATCAGTATCAAAAAAACGGTATTTTAATTTTCTTGCCAAAATCCGCCCCACCGTTGTTTTTCCCGCACCCATCATCCCGACGAGATAGATATTCACTCCCCTCAAACAATCCACTGCCAAATCCTCCGATATTTTGCTATTTTTTCAAGTCAATCCGCCCGCCACTGGGCGGTTCGTCGTCCTCAAACTCATCATCCTCATCCAATCCCCAATCATCCTCTGCTTCTACACTAGGATTGTTCGGTACTTCCCCGCCACCTGACTTAGGTATCGCATCTTGCGGGGGAACCAGCACCCGATACTCGGCATCGTAGACAGACTCAGTTTGCCCCACCCCAGACTGGCTCGGATCTCGATACCCGTAAGAGTATACCGAGCCAGCCCAAGACTTGCTTTTCGGTTCCTGTTTAGCTTCGTAATCCCTCGGATTTGCCCTTGCAACGTCATTTACCTGCGGTCGATCGGAAAAATCGCGATCGTCCCCCCAATCGTCATCGCTGCCTTGAGAGCCGGATTTTGAGCCATCTGAGACCCAATCATCCTCATCGTCTGCCGCTGCTGCATAAGTCCCCGGTTGAGGGTAATCCTTGGCCGCAGCAGGGTTTGGAGTTTCTTGCTGGAAAGTCCGGGCACTGTAACTCGCCGGCGTACCGTACTCAGTTCGGTAGGAAGCAGCAGCCCGATTTTGGCTATTTTCCGAATTCAGATAAGGGTCAATTTCCTGTTTTCTAGGAGGGGGAGGCGGCGTGTAAGGTGTTCTCCCGTCCTCTGGGAAAGTATCGGGACGGCTGCGACTGTCGCGGCCGGTGCGGTCTCGCGTTTGAGATAAGTAATTTGAAAAAGCGAGCAAACCAGAAATCAATAAAGAGGTGACAACTCCTGCCGCCATGCTGAGCAAAATCCAAATAGATAAGGGCAAAGCAGGCGATCGAACTCCCAAAAATACCAGCGATAATGCCGGCTCCACATTTTGCAGGGCAAAAATAGTTAGCCCCGCCACAATTACTAGCAAAAATACAGGTCGCATATTAAAAATATTGGTAATTGGGAATTGGTAATTTGTAAATGACTAATAACTAATGACTAATGACTAATGACTACTCTTCTTCCTTCCAGCGTTTGAGAGGAACGCAGTCAATCCCCAACTGGTCTAAAGCGCGAGCCACCACAAAGTCTACCAAATCTTCAATAGTTTGCGGATTGTGATACCAAGCGGGAATCGCTGGTACAATTCTAGCTCCAGCTTCTGCCAAGGTAGTCAAATTCCGCAGGTGAATCAAGCTAAAAGGCGTTTCCCGAGGCACGAGTACCAATTTTCTCCCTTCCTTGAGCTGAACGTCGGCTGCTCTTTCGAGCAAATCCGAGCTCAAGCCAGCCGCCAATTTTCCTAGTGTACTCATGCTACAGGGAATAATCATCATCCCTTGGGTACGAAACGAGCCGCTAGCAATGTTAGCACCGACATCTTGCCAAGGATGGCACCGGAGTTTACCCATTGTGGGTACTCCTGCTTGTTCCCGCCAGAATTCTTCTTGCAGAGTCGGTTCTGCCGGCATTCGGATGTTCTGTTCGCTTTGCCAAACCATGTAAGTAGATTTGGAAGCCACGAGTTCGATCGCGCGATCGGCTTCCAACAGAAACTTTAGAGTTCGCACCGCATAAATCAGTCCCGATGCACCGGTAACTCCTACAATGAGGGGGTAGTTATTCGTCATTAGTTATTTGTTAGTTTACGGTTTACTGTTGTTAGTAATTAGTGGTTATAACGAACTTTTTAGCATTGAAATTATTCCGATCTATATTCTCTTCATCTGCGTATGTCTGCGTCTATCCCTTGTCCGGGGCGGTTAACAAATTCTCTTTTTTTAACCGCAGATGAGGGCAGATTAACACAGATTCACGCAGATAAATTAGATCTAATCCAGTTGCACCGTCCGTAATTGTTGAGTTTTGACTGGATTTGTCGCCCGACGTTCCTACCGGATTTGATATTAGTCATTAATTATTTATTGATGATTGCTGAGTATAGTGGGCAGCAGAGTTCTTAATACTTAGTTGCTAGACAATGACAACTAAGTATTGAGGAAAATCAACAGTCAACTGTCAACTGTCAATTGATTATTCATCATCATCAAAAGCTTGACTGCCGCCGCCAACTGCAACTAAATCAATTTGCTGGCGGTAGTAGTCAACACTCTTGACTTGAACTTCTACCCGATCGCCCAAACGGTACTGATTGCGGTTTTTGCGGCCTACTAGAGTTTGCTGGCGCGATCGATATTCGTACCAGTCATCCTTCAGCGAAGAAACGTGCACCAATCCCTCAACTCGCAGGATGTCGCTATCGGGCGGCCGCACCTCAATTTCCACAAAGAAACCGTAAGACTGCACGCCTGTAATCAAACCCTGGAAAGTTTGGCCGGTCCGTTCTTTCATCAATCCCGTTTTCTTCAATCCCTGCAAATCGCTTTCGGCATCCTCAGCAACCCTTTCGCGTTCGGTAAGGTGTACTACTACCGATGCAAACTCTGTCTCAAATTCGTGGTGCAAATCTGGGGGGAGGACGTTCCAAGTAATTTGACCGTGACAGGAGGAATGGTGCAAGTCAACTTTTTCCTTAGCCCGTGTTGTGCGGCTGCTGCGGCCTTGCTCGAACACCGCTTGCAACACCCGCAGCACCAGCAAATCGGCGTAGCGGGAAAGCGGCGAAGTGCAGCGCGTGTAACCCTCTGACAGCGCCAAACCGAAGTGCGGCTTGGGAGTTGTGCTGTAAACAGCGGGCTTCATGGTGTCTTCTAGCAGGTAGGTGAGAACTCTTTCGGACTTAAGATCGGCAAACTGCTGGGTAAATCGCTGAAAGTCCAAGGGCAAAACTTCTTCTTCGGTTTCGAGATACAGTTCGCCTCCGAGGTTGTTTGAGAGTTTGATGAACTCTTGAATGTCTGCCGGGTCTGGCATCGGCTGGACGCGGTAGATTGCTGGGACTCCCAAGGCTTGCAGGTGAGTGGCTACGGCTTGGTTGGCGAGTACCACCAACTCGGAGACAGCCGACTGGGCGGGGGGAGCGACTGCAAAGGCTCCTAATTCGCCTTCGTCGTCGAAGTGAGAGTTAGCGTCCGGCAAATTTAGTTCAAAAGCTCCCCGCTTGAGCCTTGTCTGTCTGGCAGCCTGTGAGGCGGCCTCGATTTGATCTAGGAAAGGACGGAGGGCCGAGGATAAAGGGTGCTCTTCGGCATCGCCTGGTTCGAGAATTGCTTGAGCTTGCTCGTAGGTGAGGTGGTAGTCAATTTGAATGACGCTGGTTTGAATCTCGTATTCTAGGAGTTCTCCTGATTCGTCTAGGGTGAGGAGTATGCTGAAGGCCAGCCGTTCGGTGTCTGGCAGCAGGGAGCACCGCTCGTTGAGGGTTTCTGGCAGTACGGCGATGATTTTTTCTCCCAGATGGGCGGCTGTGCCTCGCTTGCGGGCTTCGCGGTCGAGCGGGGTTTCTGGCTGCACGTACTCGGCAGCGTCGCTGATGTGGATTCCTATTTGCCAGCGGCCGGGCTTCAGAGTTTCGATCGACAAAGCGCGTTCCACTGGCGGATCGGAGAGGAATGATGTCGGGTCAAACTCGTTTTCGCCTCCTCCTTCGGAGAGATTTTCCGCCTGGGCTTGGGGGGCATCGTTTTCGCTGTTGCTTGTTCCCGGTTCGTTTTTGCTGAAGCTAACAGTCAGAATGTTACGCAAATCTAGGCGTTTTTTGAGGTCGGTTTTTTTGACTTTGCTGGGCAAATTTTCCGCTGCTTTGATGACGGCGGCGGGGAACGATCGCGGCAAGTCGTGCTTGCAGCATACGATGTCGAGGTCGTCAGCGGCTTCGGCGTCGGAACCTAATACCTGTACTACTTTGCCGACTGGGCGGTGGGTGCCGAGGGGGTAGCGTTTGACTTCGACGTGTACCAAGTGGTCGATCGCCTCTTGGAGATTTGTGCCGTTTGCCAGCAAGTCTAGTTCAAACAGCAGGCGATCGTCTAGGGGAATTGCTCTGTAGCTGAGGCGGCCGCTGGGAGTGGAGGTTTGCTTGACTCGCGCCAGTACCGAGGGGTTGGCGCGTTCGAGGATGAGCATGACTTCGCCTTCGGGCGATCGGCGGCGGCTGCCTTCTTTGATGATTTTGACTAAGACTCGATCGCCGTTCCAAGCTGTCGAGAGGTGACTTTCCCGCACGTAAACGTCTTCTGAGCCTTCGGCGTCTTGAATAGCAAAGCAAAATCCTTTGCTCGAACAGCGCAGTTTTGCTTCTACTACGTCGTCTTCAGCTACTCGGCGGTAGCGGCCTTTGTCTTTGACTAATATGCCAATTTTCTCTAGAGCTTCTAATGCGATTTGAAGTTTGAGTTGACTGGTGGCGTCGTTGCAGTCGAGTTTTTTCTCCAATGCTTTAGGGGCCACTAATTTGTCTTCTGTAAAATTTGCCAGCAGTGCAGCGATAGAAAATTCCATGTAGCGATCGATCCTCTTGTTTCCAGCAATTAGTCTAATTTTGGCGAAATCAGCCGCACCCCCTCGGGCCCTCGTAGTGCCTGCTTCCCAACAAATGCGCCGGTTGATAGGTGGAGACGCGAGCACAGCCACCTTGTTTTATCGCGAGGTTTTTTTGAGATTCTCTCCCGACACAAGTTTCGTGCTAATTGTCCGCTGTCTGTCTTGAACTGACTGCTGACGGTGCAGACAACTGTCCCGCACGCTATTCCCCAATACAATTTTTTAGCGTTGGTTTGTTTGCTTTTAGGTCAGCAGCGCCGAGCACGAAAGCGAATTAGAAAGCCCCTGTCGGTTCTTAAAAGATGGCTCGATACTGAAAGCGACGGCTTGAGTCGAGGATGAGCCGATGGAGGGATGGAGAGGGAGAAAATGTGCATTTCTTCCTTCTGCCTTGTTCCTTCTGCCTTGTTCCTTCTTCCTTTTGAAGTGCCTCTTGCTTCTTGCTTTAGCAAAGAATTTACCGGATCTTTAAGGCAAAATTGCTAGTAGCTCGCTGCTGCGATGCCCTTGTTTTTTTGCACGCGATCGGTCTTTGCGGACGGAGGTGCAACGAGCGGGTTGGGAGCAATCTGTGCTGTAGAAAGTGCAGGTACGCAAACCGGAGACTTTTACTACTTTTGCTTAGTTGCTGTGCCATCTCCTATAGGTAGAAATGACGCCCGATGCTTGTTAGCTTAAACCGCTGGATGTGGCATGGGGTTTAGTGGCGTGAAAGGTTGCGCGGATGACTCACCTTTAATTTATTGTATGTTGAATATGTGCTTTCAGAAAACTGTTTTCTTTGGGCTGTACTACACTTAAGTCACAAGCCCCTTCTGGTTTCGGGGTCAAAAAATTATGTTTGCTGAATTTCGCGCCCTTTATCCCGCTGGACAGTTAATCTGTGAGTTGCTGACTGTTCATCACGGTAAGTTTGTTGTTCGCTGTCTGGTTCAGGTTGACGGCAAAACTCTGGCTACGGCTATGTCGGCTGCTGAGTCTGTTGAGGGTGCTGAAGACCGCGCCCGGTTGCGAGCGATCGCTGTCCTCGGATTTGCAGCGCCCGATCCTGCGATCGCGAGTGTCGATCCGGCTCCGGTTGCTCCGGTTGCTCCGGCTGCTGCGGTTGCTGCTATTCCCCCTCCTCCTGCTGTTCCGGTTCCTGTTGGGCCGACAAGTGTTCCTCTTCCGGTTCTAGAAATGCCTGTTGCTGACAAATTGCCGGAATCACATCAAAGCAATTTTGTCAAGACTGAAGCGAAATTAAATGAAGAGCCGATCGCACCTGTACCGGAACCGCTGCCGCCAACGGTCGATCGGGGGGAGGCTACTGGGTTTGTACCGAAGCAGTTAGACTCGGACGCTTGGCTTTCTTCCAGCTACGGCGAACCGATCGCCCAACTGGATGTGCCGACAGGTAGCCAAAGTGAACCGCTACAGGGTGCGGCCGAAGTCAGGGAATTGCAACCGATCGCACTGGGAATCCCCAGCGATGCGATCGAGGATGATTCTGATACGATCGCCCAAATAGACGGCATTCTCAAACGCCAGCGATGGAATAAAAAAACGGAAACCGACTGTCTCGAACAACTCTATGGCAAATCGTCCCAGAGAGAGCTTTCTAGCGAACAGTTGGTAGATCTCCTAGAATATCTGGAAATCTACAGCAGAACTAGCGAGGAAATCAAGCGGTTGGGCTGGACTGCCAACCAAGGAAAAGATTATCTCAAACAAGGTTATGGCAAAGAAGCGCGCCATTTCTTAAATCCAGTAGAATTGCTCGACTTCCTGCAATATCTCGAATCTTTGCCCTAGTAATTATGTAGGGTTTCTCGGTGTGATATTTTTTTTAGAAAAAGCTACATATAGCAGTTTTCAATTGCATGAAATACAGTAGGAAGACGGGACACTGTGACGTGTCCTGCGCCCCAGCATCTGTAATTCAATCCCTTGAAAACTGCTATATAACTGTTAAAAATTAAAAATCAAAAATGAAGAATATTTCCTCATTTTTGATTTTTAACTTTTCATTTAGACGACAGCGGCGATCGGGCGGCTGGCGGAAGGACGGCGATCGATCACTTGATCGACTAATCCGTAGTCCTTTGCTTCTTCAGCGGACATGAAGAAATCCCGTTCGGTATCTTCTTCAATGCGAGAAAGCGGTTGACCGGTATGGTTGGCAAGATGTTCGTTCAGGCGGCGTTTGTGGTACAAAATCTCTTTGGCCTGAATTTCAATATCGGTTGCTTGTCCTTGAGCTCCGCCGAGAGGTTGGTGGATCATAATCCGGGAGTGAGGCAAACTCATCCGCTTGCCTTTAGCGCCGGCACTCAACAGAAAAGCGCCCATGCTGGCAGCCAAACCGATACAAATGGTGCAAACATCGGGGCGGATGTGGTTCATCGTGTCAAAAATGCCCATACCTGCTGTCACCGAACCCCCAGGGGAGTTGAGATACAGGTAAATATCTTTCTCGGGGTCTTCGGCGTCTAAAAATAGCAATTGGGCAACAATCAGGTTAGCCAAGTCCGAGTCAACCTGTTGGCCTAAGAAGACGATGCGATCGCGCAGGAGTCGCGAGTAAATGTCAAAGGCGCGTTCGCCGCGACCGGATTGTTCTATAACTGTTGGGATCATTGACGCCTGCCTGCCTATTACGTATCTTTTTTTAATTTTAGCGATTTGGGTTCATTTATTGTTAGGGAGGGGTGGCGCGCGATCGATAAATCGGCAAAATCCTTGATCTGGGGGGGGTTGGGGCGGTAATTTGTGGAAGTTGTGGCGGGGGTGCGATCGGATTTCCGATCCTGCAGGCGATCGATGTTGAGGAAGAGAATATCAATCAACGTTGTTATGTGGCGATCGTATCATTGCCAGAAGTGAAATCGCTCGATCGCGGCTGACACTAGGAAAATGGTCGAGGAACTCCGCAAAGCGAGTCACGAACTTCGAGACAATCAAGCAGAATTTTCATCGGGACGCGAGTAGCGATAAAGACAGGATTTCCCCTAAAATTTCGGGGTCGCTATCAACGATAGGTAGTGTGGGGTTGATATAAAAATCTTCCGGAGTCATGAATCTGATGAAGGTGGGCGATCGTCACAATTCTACTAAGGCTACTTTTACACAGGCGCGAACAGCACTCCAATCACGTTCGGATAAATGCCCAATCAAAATCAGGTTGGCAGAAGGCGGTAAAGTAAGAATGAAACTGCGGAAAACAGATAAAGTTCTCAAACCTGCGGATGCCCAATCTTGCAGAGTATAGTCAGTAGAGCCAAGATTTGTTGTCTGGGTAGTGATTAACCCAACTATGAAATCAGGGCGGTTTCTATGATAAGTAGTCGAGGACAAAACCACAACAGGGCGACGTTTAACACCTGTGACACCAGGAAAATCTGCTGTTACTACATCACCAGGATTGAATTGCACTAATCCATCTCCTCACTCTCCGGGAAAAGTCTAGCTGCGTATTGCAAAGAAAAGGTTGTTACATCGAAACAATCTTCCTCACTCCAGGTATCACTTTGTTCGACGACAGCGACATTATGCTGTGATAACTCGTTGAGGATCAGAGTTGCCAAGCGTAACCTCTCCGTTGGTGACAAAGTGCGGACAACTTGAATATAGATTTCTCGAGCAGTAGTCGGCATAAAAAATCCTCCTGCCTTCAATTGTAACCTAAACAGGCGTCCCGATCGGAAGCTCGGCCTTTTCTGATACCATGAGAAGAGTTATATCCACTACATACTAAACTACTCATATTTTAATCACCAAACCACGGCGGTACATTCCATACAAAATTAACCACCAAAATAAGACCGCAGTGAGGGCAAATGCCAGAGAACCATTCAGCGGCCCGGCCCACGGCACAAACCAGTTTTCATAAATCCAAGTGTAGGTAGTAGGAGCATTTTCCCCTGTGCCGATATGAGTTTTTAACAGGATTCTGGCGACTATACCGGAGGCGACAAACAGGAAAATTGCATTCACTCCCATGATTTCAAACGGCCGCCCCCATTTCCAATTCCGCACTTCTATTGTTTCGTAGCAAGCGGCTAGAAATAGCAAGGCCCAACCAGCGGTAAACACTACATAAGAACTTGTCCAAAGTTGTTTGTTGATCGGAAATAAAAATCCCCACAAGTGGCCGATTACCACGCAACTGATGCCGCAGATTGCTAAGTTGATACTGGTGCGGGTTTTGATTTGCTGTACTCGCAGCCATTCTCCGGTAAAGTAGCCTGTGAGGACTGTGACAACTGCGGGTAAGGTACTCAACAATCCTTCGGGGTCGAAGGGGCCACTTTTGTACAGGTGTTGGCTGCCGAGAATTAGCCGATCGACATATCCCCCTAAATTTCCTTCTGGCGTGAGTTCGCCGGCACTGTACCCCCCTACAGGCACTACGGTTAATGCAGCCCAATAGCCCAAAAGCACGGCAACAGCGAGGAGTTTTTGATTGCGGGGGGAAAGGTTGAGAATGGCGATCGCACTGATGAAATAAGCTAAGCCGATGCGCTGCAATACTCCCATGATGCGGATTTTACCGAAGTTTTCAAGCGGGGCGCTGTTGAGAAGTACGTCCAGGGCGATCGAAGATGTATTTAGCAGCAATCCTAATATAAATAGAATCGCGGCCCGGCGCGCAATTCGCCTGTAAATATTTGAAGAAGGAAGAAGGAATAAGGAAGAAGGAAGAGGGTTTTTGTCTGATTCTGATTTTTCCTTTGTTTGTGTAGTTTTTGAGGTTTCTCTTCCGGTTTTTGGATAATTTTCAATATATTTAGGCAGCGAGAAAGACATCGCGCAGCCAACGATGAACAAGAAAAACGGAAATACTAAATCTGTCGGCGTACAGCCGTGCCATTCTGCGTGTTCTAGCGGTGGATACACCTGTTCCCAACTACCGGGGTTGTTGACTAGAATCATGGAGGCTATCGCAATTCCGCGCAAAATATCAAGGGATTTGAAGCGCATAAATTAAGTTATTTGTTCACTGTTCACTATCTTAGCGGATGCCCATTTCCTAATTCTTTTCAGTCCAAGGCCCAAGGCCCAATGCCCCTCAACTAAATTTCAATACCTTCCAGAGTCATAATGACTGCATTCTTCATCAACATATCGCAGCGTTCTGCATAAAAAGCTGCTGCCTTATCATACTTGTTTATTTGCAAGACGCGCAAAAACATTTGCCTTGCTTGGGCGAATTGCTGCTGGTAGTGAAAAAAAATTCCCTGTTCAAAATAAGTTTGAGTTTCTGCTTTTAGTTCGATCATTGTCGCCGAGTCGCCATCGTAGATTTCAAATACAGCAACAGGTGTTTGTTTTCCTTTGACTTGAACGCGATCGAGAAACCGGCACTTGTAATGTTGAGGGTCGTCTATCCGGCAAAGGGTTTGGACGCTAGCTACAATAGCAACTCCATAAAGCTTTGTCAATCCTTCCACGCGGGAAGCTAAATTAACGGCATCAGAAATCACCGTACTTTCCATCCGTTCCGCTTCGCCAATCGTACCCAACATTAAAGTTCCAGTATGCAAGCCAATCCCTATCGAAATAGGTTGATAGCCACTGTTTTGCCTGTGTCTGTTATAAATTTTCACTTGCTGCTGCATCTCAATTGCTGCTTGCACAGCATCTTCAGCCCTGTTAGGAAACAAAGCCATAATCCCGTCACCAATATATTTATCTATAAAACCGTTGTACTCGCGGATAACTGGGCCAACTCGGCTTAAGTAAGAGTTGAGAAATTCAAAGTTTTCTCGGGGAGACATACTTTCTGACAGACTTGTAAATGAGCGAATGTCGGCAAACATAATCGTCATTTCTGCTTGTACAGAGTCTCCCAGTCTCGCATCAACGATGCTTTCTCTTTTGAGAAATTTCAAAAATTCACGGGGTACAAAACGGGCTGATGCAACTGCAATTTTTTCAAGTTCGCTTTTGCTGGATTCGATTTGATTGAGGGATCTAAATGCTCTCAGTGCGGCGACGACTGTGGTAAATAATTTTTTGTTAGTAAGTTCTGTTTTGGTTTTGTAATCATTGATATCGTAGCTCACAATTACTACATCTTCTGGTACTTGCCCGGGCTGTCCAGTGCGTAAAATAATCCGCACTACTTGATTATTTAAAATATCGCGGATGTATTTAACTACTTCCAAGCCTGCTTCTTCTGTTTCCATAACTACATCGAGTAAAATCAATGCTATGTCGTAGTTATTTTGAATTATTTCTTTAGCTTCTTTTCCTGAATAAGCGCTGATAAAGGTTATACTTTTTCCTTCAAATTTAAAATCGTTTAACGCTAGTTTAGTAATATTGTGAATTTCTATTTCATCATCTACAATTAATATTTTCCAACTTTCTTCTAGCGGTTTTTCTTCGGCCTCGTCTTCCTCCGCAAATATTAATTCATCGTCGTCTTTGGCGATTAATTCGTCATCGCCGGCAGCCAACAAGTTTTTACTAGCTTCTGACATATATCGTTCTCCTCTATAAAAGTTATATCCATGTTGGCGGTCTAATAACTAACTGCTCATTTTAGCGGGAAATTCAATCATAAATTTTGTGCCTTTATTTACTTGACTTGTGCAGCTAATTGTGCCTTTTAGTTTTTGAGTAACAAGGTTATAAATAATGTGCAGTCCCAATCCTGTGCCTCCCTGACCTCTTTTGGTGGTAAAAAACGGTTCAAAAATTTTACTGAGATTTTCTGGGTCAATTCCTTTGCCGTTATCAGCATATTCAAATACTAGCCGATCGCCCTCTAGTTTGAAATCAAAAGCCAGAACTCCTTCGTCTTCTCCATCGTAGGCGTGAATCAGGGAATTCAACACCAGATTTGTCACAATTTGACACAACGCCCCCGGGTAACTGTCAACGACAATATTTTCATCGCACCTAATCTCTATTTTGTGCTTAGTTCTTTTTAGTTTTGCGCTTAAGGATATCAAAATTTCCTCTAGATAGTTTTTAAGATTAAACGTGCGTTTTAACTCGCTCGACTGATCTACAGCTACTTCTTTAAAACTGTGAATCAAGTCGGCTGCCCGATTGAGGTTAGATAAAATCATATTACTGCTTTGCATGGCGGTATCCAGAAACTTTTCTAATTCGGAACGTTTTATTTGGCCGTTACTGTAAACCTCGAAAAACTTTGTGGCTTTTTCAGCAAGCAGGGAGGCGGCGGTGATGCCGATGCCGATGGGAGTATTGATTTCGTGGGCAACACCTGCAACCAACCCGCCGAGGGCAGCCATTTTTTCCGACTCTACCAGTTTATTTTGAGCTGATTTTAAATCTTCTAAAGTTTGGGAGAGCTCGGAGGTACGCTGCTGTACTAAATTTTCGAGATTCTGATTGAATTGGTGCAAGTTGGCGTAAAGTTGGGCATTTTTGATGGAGATAGAAATTTGAGAAGACAGCAGTTTTAATATTTCTAACCTGTCTTGTGTAAAAGCGCCGGCAGTCAGATTGTTTTCTAAATATAGAATGCCAGTGAGTTGACCTTGATTAATTAACGGAGTGCAAAGAATAGATTTAGGTTGAACGGCCATTATATAGGGCGTTCGAGTAAATTGTCCTTCGCGGCTGGCATCGTTTAAAACTATACTTTCCTGGGTGCGGGCGACGTAATTCACAACTGCAACTGCCAGTAAAGTTACTTCTCGATTGTCGGCTACAAAATCTATCGGAATTGATTGCATAACAGCAACGCGATCGACATCTACAGATCCTGATGCTTCAATCACCCATTGACCTTCTTTTTCTAGTAATAAAAAGCCTTTTTGCCCCCCGGCATTTTCAATGACAATTTTCATCATTTTTGCCAGCAATTTGTCTAGAACTATTTCCCCGGCTAAGGTTTGCGATGCTTTAACTACTGTGGTCAAGTCTAGCACGCCTGCACTGTCGTTCGTAGTGGAAGCGCTGCTGGTAGATTTGTGAGTTTCAATATTAGTTGAAACCGAGCCGGAAGTTAGCAACTGCGGGTATTTTGATTCTAAATGCGCTGCTTTGGCTGTTGCTCCCCAGCGCTGATAGCAATAACGCGCTTCTGTCAAGTAAGTTTTAGAATTTTTTTCTCTTCCTATGGATAAATAAAATGCTCCTGCCAATTCTGCTGCTAGTGCTTGTATTTGTATGTATCCGTTTTCTTGGGCTCCTGCAATTGCGCGATCGTAATATTCCATTGCTCTCACAACATCGCCCAAAACGCGCGCTTTTTCGGCGGTAAGTAAATCGCATTTGTGCTGAAGATTCATGGGCGCAGAAAGCGCTTTTTTTTGCAGTTTTTTTCGGTTACTGACAGCGTAAAAAAGATGCTCTTCTTGTTCCTCGTCTGTTGCCGATGGATAGGCTGCTAGGCGGGCTAGAGAACCGTAAAACTGGTATTCAGAGACATTAATAAAGCCGCCTGCAACACTGTCTAAATATACTTCGGCTTGCGCTGCATTTTCTAGGGCTGTAACGGTATCTCCAAATAAATATGCTAGTATTAATTTTTGCAAATAAAAGTGCTGTAGTCCCACCCGATCGTTAGCTTTCAACAGCAGCGACAACAATTTTTCTTCGCTGTATGCTTCACCTAATATCAGGTGTGGACTTTCCAACTTTACCATTAATTGCAAAATAGTTTGCCGATATATTTGGTTCCAACTCAATACAGTTTCTTGCTTTAGTTGGCACAGCAAATGGTTGTAACTTACTATTCTCCGTTCCAGTTGTGGCAATTCTTGACCGATGAAATACAAAGACTGACAAATATTTACGGCTGCATATCCCACACATTCTATATCTCCATTTTCTAGCGCGCTTTGATAGGCGTCCTCTAATAGTGGCAAAGAGTCTTTAACGTGATGCTTGCCGTTCATCAAAATGAATGCTACTAAATTAAGCGTTTTGCTTTTGAATTCTAAGGAATTTAATTTATCGCTCAAATTTAAAGCTAATTTACCAAAGCGGTCGCCAGACTCAATATCTCTAACTATTCCTTTTAAAATTGCTCCGTAATTAGCATAACCGAAGGCAGAAAAAGTAGAGTTTCCGTAATTAATAGATAAATTAACTTGCTCGCAAACAATCAGCGGCAGCAGCACAGGTTCAACTATAAATGTAGCTGAAAACATACTGGAAAGCACGCGCATAGTTGCTAATTTATGCGGATTTGTCATCATCGGCAAGTCAATTAAATCTTCTATTTTTTTTTCAGTTAAATAAGCTGCTGTTTTAGCCAGCGCCTGCTGAATGTGGAGGGGAATCGGCGATTCGGGAAAGTTGATTCCTAACATTTTTAGTGCTTCTCGACCAATTTTTACCGATTCTTGGAGTTTGGTTTGCATCGCACAAGCTATAATTCTGATTTCAAACACTTTGATTTTGTCTAGTTCATTTTTTGCGTGTTGCAGGACAATTATCGCCCATTTTTCCATTGCTTCAAAGTCGGTATTGAGGTAAGCAGCTTCTGCTGCTGACTCGTAGAGTGCCAGAGTCAAGTCGTAGTCTGTTTGCCAACTTTCGAGGGGAAGCAGTTCAATACCTGCGGTTAAATATTTGAGGGCAAGTTCGTAAGCTGCACTTGCTTTTGCTTTGCGACCAGCAATTAAATTTAATTGGCATAATTGAAATTGTTCTAATTGGTTGCTGATAATTTTTTTAGCTAAATTTAGTTGGTTTACGGTATCAAAAATATGGTCTTCTAATTGCTCTGGCGGTGCACTTTGCAGTAAAAAATTGCCTATTTTAAGATGAATTTCTTGTTTATGATAATCGGATATTAAAGCATAAGCTGCTTGCTGGACTCGCTCATGCAAAAATTTGTAAGTGGCGCTCGAAAAATCAGCCGCTGGTAGGGAAAATTTATCGGTAAAGTCTCTAGATATTGTGTCTGTTACTTCTGTGCTTGCTGCTAGTGCGATCGGAATTTTGCAGGCGTTATTCACAAGCAAAATCAGACCGGACTGAAGTGCTTCACTGATGTCTGTTGCTGCAGATGCCAGAGGTTTTCCGGCGATTGTCGAGAGAGTTTTTAAATCAAATTTGTTCCCAATACAAGCGGCTAATTTAAGCAGTTCCTGGGTATTATATGAAAGTTTTTGAATATTATCAATCATTAGTTCTACAACATTGTCAGTTATTCCCATTTCTTGTATTTGTTCGATATCCCACTGCCACTCGCCTGCGATCTGGCATTTTTTCACTATTTTCTCTGAGATTGGTGGCGCTAAGCCCGACAGGTTAGGTTCAGCTAGATCGACCAAATTATTCGAGGGTGAAACTTTAAATTTAATTAAATTTGTTGAGTAAATAAACTTAATTAATTGAGTTAAAAAGAAGGGATTACCAGCGGTTTTTTGCCAAAGCAATTCTGCTAAACTTAGGGATTTTTCTGGGTCGCAGTTCAAAGTATCGGCGACAAATTGGTTGACACTGCTTATATCTAAAGGTGAAAGGGCGATCGCGCTCACAGTGCCGCCTGCTTTTTTAATTGCTTGGGCGGTCAGCATTAGGGGATGATTTGGATCTACTTCCTGCTCTCTATAAGCTCCAATTATTAATAAATATTGAGTTTCCAGGTCAGTGGCTAGAAGTTCTATTAACTTGAGAGATGCTGAATCGATCCACTGCAAGTCGTCCAGGAAAATTACTAGGGGGTGTTCTTTTTGAGCAAAGACGCGGATGAAGTTTTGAAATACTAAATTAAAGCGATTTTGAGATTCATTTGCTCCTAAATCTGGGACGGGGGACTGCGGCCCGACAATCAGTTCTACTTCGGGAATAGCTTCAATAATTATTTGGCAGTTGCCGCCGAGTGCTTTTAAAATTTTTTGTTTCCAAACATGGATTTCTGCGGCATTTTCCGTAAATATTTGTTGCAACAAATATTGAAAAGCTTGGAGCAAAAAAGCGTAGGGAATATCGCGCTTCAATTGCTCAAATTTGCTGTCAATAAAATACCCGTTTCCCCGCCGGATCGGCTTGCAAACTTCATATACTAACGACGATTTGCCCGCACCTGCTGAACCAGAAATCAGCACGATTTCTGTATTGCCCCGCCTCATCCGCTGGAAGATACTGAGAAGCATATTAACTTCTACTTCTCGCCCGTAAAATTTTTGGGAAATTTGCAGGTGACTTGACCGATCTTGCTTGCCGAGGGTTATGTGAGAAATGTCGCCTGTAGTTTGCAGTAGATCGAGACAATTTTGTAAGTCGTACAAAAGTCCGAAAGCACTTTGATACCTGTCTTCGGCTGTTTTTGCTAATAGTTTGATGACGATATCGGAAACGACTTGAGGAATCTCCTTGGTTCCTACTTGATTGATTCTGCCTTCGATGATTTTGCTTTCTACTTTTTGCTTTCTGTTTTCCCAAGGAGAAACTGGCGTTTTGGCAATATGGCAGTGTACTAATTCCATAGGATCGATCGCCTGAAAAGGCAATTCGCCACAAAGCATTTCATAAAAGGTGACGCCTAAAGAATAAAAATCGGTGCGGTAGTCGATCGCCCGATTCATGCGTCCCGTTTGTTCGGGAGACATATAGGCCAGAGTACCTTCGAGTAAATGGGGATGGCTGAGGGCGGGGTTTTCGCCCGGTAGCAGGGAGGCGATCGCAAAATCAGCAATCTTGACATCTCCTGTCGAACTATTGACAATAATATTGCTGGGTTTAATATCCTTATGGATGATGCGGTGTTCGTGGAGTTGCCCGATAGTTTCTGCTAGTTTGATGCCAATATGCAGAAATTGTTGTAACTCTAGCTGGTTCTTGCTGAGAAACTCTTTTAGGGAAATCCCACCAAAATCTTCTAAAACTAAAACCGGAAAGTGATTGTATGTTTCTATTTTGTAAAGCTTGACTATTCCGGGTAAACTCAAATTTTTAAGAATTTCGGATTCGTGCAGCAGTTGGGATATTTGGGCTGGGGTCGGGTATGGCGGCGTGAGAGTTTTGAGGATAACGGGTTTTTGTTCCTCAAGCTGCATCCCTCGATAAATAACTGTATTACGGTTTGTATAAAGTTCTCCGTCAATGCGGTATCCCGGAATAGAAATCATGATAGTTGGGGGTTATTTCAAAGATGCGGTTGTGCAATTTTAGATTTTAGATTTTAGATTGGGAATGATTGACTATCTAAGGGTTTAGAGCGCGGGCTTAGAGTTGCATTATTTTTAACCACAAGTATTATTAAGTAAGTGGAAAGACACTGCCGGTCGAGTGCGGTTTTTCCGGCAGTCAACTGGCTACTATTATATAGCTTAGCTAAATCCATCCCTAAAGAGTTATCCTAGATACTTTTTTGTCGCTTATTTAGTTATCTATATTTTAGTCTTCAAAAAATTAGAAGTCGCACTTTGCTATCCCGCCAGTGCAAAAATAAACGGGTGCGTGCAAATCAACAGCTAAAATCTAAAAAAATCATGCAGAATATAACTGCCTCAAATCGAGCTAACGCAACCGATCGCGCTTTTGGCACCGCAGACATTCAATTGCTGGTAGTGGATATAGACGGCACGATCGCAGGTTTGTCAAATACCATCCGAGAACCAGTCAAGCAGGCAATTTTGGCTGCCTCGTCGCGGGGAGTGAAAGTGGCCGTCGCTACGGGCAGGATGTACCGATCGGCTTTGCGTTTTCACCGCGACATCGGCTCAACATTGCCGCTGATTTGCTACCAGGGTGCGTGGATTCAAGACATCGCTGCTCAAAAGCGGCTGCGTCACTTGCCGCTGTCGAAACAAACTGCTCTGCAACTGTTAGATTATTTTGAAGAACCGGATTTGCGACCGCTGCTTTCGATCCATTTCTACATTGACGACAAACTTTATGTCCCGGAAATTACCGCAGCTACCCGAATTTATGCCCAACGATCGGGCATTGAACCGATCGCGATTAAAGATTTGCGGCGAGATATTCCGGGGGAACCGACGAAAATTTTGGCTTTGTGCAAGAATCCGGCGGTACTCGACGGCTTGCAAATCAGTATGCGGGAGCGCTACACGCCTGCGGAACTTTATTTAACTCGATCGGTTTCTACTTTTTTTGAAGCTACGCATCCTTCGGCGAATAAGGGAGATGCGGTGCAGTATTTAGCCGAGGAAATTTTGGGTTTGCAGGCGGCGAACGTGATGGCGATCGGCGACAATTTTAACGATCTAGAAATGATTTCCTACGCGGGCGTGGGCGTGGCGATGGGCAATGCTCCTGATGGGGTGAAGGCTGCTGCTGATTGGGTGGCGCCGGATGTGGAGGAAGACGGGGTGGCGGCTGCGATCGAACAATTTGTTTTGGGCGCTCGTTGATATTTGTAGCAATAATAATTTTCCCAAAATTATAGGGACACGGCACTGCCGTGTCCCTACAATTTTAAAAATGCCTTTCAACAGAAAGAGCACCGACGACTGGCCGTGTTTCGTCTCGGTGCTCTTACTGGTTCGCTCCTCACACGTCCATCACTATAACTGACTAGGACAAGCGTGTCAATACTTTTTATAAAAATTGTTTTTTGAGTCGGCAGCAGCCTGGGTGGCGGTGCGGTGGAGCGAGGCAGAACCTTTGCACTGTAAGACTTTTGATCGATCGTCGCGCCATTGGAGCGAGCCAAAAAATTTTACTTCAATTCCAGCAGCCAGTCCAAAATCAGAGCGTTGACTTCACTCGGCCGCTCGTCGTGGGGACAGTGGCCCGTGTTGGGAATTGACACAAATTTTACTGGTTTATCGTTGGCGGCCAATTGTTGATATATCTGGCTGCCGGCGATGGGCGTCCAGGGGTCGTCTGCGCCCCAAAGTACCAATAACGGACGATCGACTTTGGGCAGCAATTCGGACGGTTGAGGGCCTGCTGGGGCCGTGAGTATGGAGGCAAACACTTGTTGAGCTCCCGGATCGCAGGAGGGGGCGTGGAGGAGTTCTACGAGTTCGTCGGTGATGGCTTCGGGGTTTCTGTAGACTTGGCGCAGGGTGTTGCGGATGCGGTGTTTTTGGCGGATGTTGTTGAAGACAAACGGGCCGATAATGGGCGATCGAACTAATTTAGTAAAAGTCCCCATCACTACTCGCAGCGGGAAATTCAGTTCGTCGGGCCGGTGGTTGAGCCCGCCGGCACAGTTGATTAAGACACCGCCGGCTGATATTTCTGGATGGTTGGCGACTACCATCAAACTCAGCAAAGCGCCGATCGAATTCCCGACAAATACCGCCGGTTCCTGCACCATATCGGCCCAGAAATCTGTCAGCAATTCTTCCCACAATTCCAGAGTGTAATCTAGGGCCGGTTTGGCCGAAGCACCGAATCCCAGCAAGTCGAGAGCAAATACGCGATAGCCGCCGGCCGCGAGTGCGGGGATATTTTGCCGCCAATGTCCGATCGAAGCCCCAAATCCGTGAATCAAGATCAGAGGGCGGCCGGTTCCTTGGACGGTATATTGGATTTTGTGACCTTTCCAAGTCCAAATTAATTTTTCAAAGCTGGTTGCAGATACTAATTGTTGTGCAGTCACGGCTATTATGTAAAGTTTCGTTAACTACTTTCATCATAGCAGTAGTCAGTAGTCAGTAGTCAGTAGTCAGTAGTCAGTAGTCATGAATTATTGGTTATGTGTTATTGGTTATGTGTTATTGGTTATTGGTTATTGGTTATTTGTGGTAATACCCCATGCCCGATGCCCCATGCCCAATGCCCCATGCCGATTTTTACTTATTTTGTAGCAACCAATAAGTCATCATATTCCCCTTACCTTTTACTGGAATCACGCCTCGCTTCTCAAACAAATACTTATCTTTCAAAAGCTCATAAGTAACATCAGTAACTTGAATGCTGCCTGCAAAACCAGTAGCTTCCATCCTCGCAGCCACATTCACCGTATCTCCCCACAAATCATAGGTGAACTTGCTCACACCAATCACTCCCGCAACAACTGGCCCGGAATTGATGCCGACGCGAATTGCCAGTTTTTCCCCTGTCTCGGCGCACAACTTTGCTATTTTTTCCTGCATTCCCAGGGCCATTTGGGCGATCGCCTCGGCGTGATCCTGTCTCGGCGTAGGCAATCCCCCGACCACCATGTAAGCATCGCCAATAGTCTTAATTTTCTCCACGCCGTACTTTTCAGCTAACTGGTCGAAGTGGGAAAAAATTACGTTCAAGCGCTTTACCAACTCGGTCGGAGACATTCTAGCAGACAACTCAGTAAAACCAACAATATCAGCAAATAAAACACTTACTTGGGCAAAACTGTCGGCGATCGTGCTTTGCTCTGCCTTCAAGCGTTCTGCGATTGGTTTGGGTAAAATATTTAACAGCAACTTCTCGCTTTGTTCTTGTTGAACTTTTAGCGCTTCTTCCGCTAATTTGCGCTCTGTAATGTCAGAAACAGTACCCTCATAGTAAAGCATCTCACCTTTTGAATCTCGAACAGCCCGAACATTTTCTGACACCCAAATCCGGCGCCCGTCTTTGCGGCATACCATAGATTCAAACCCCGAAACGGCATTTTCAGCATCCATAGCAGCCACAAATTCGAGGCGGCGTTCCGGGTCAACGTAGAGTTGCTGAGCAATATTTTTAATCTGGGACATCAGTTCTTCTGGCGAGTCGTAACCGTACAATTTTGCCAAAGCTGGATTAGCGCTGAGATAGCCTCCTGAAGGCGTGCTTTGAAAAATGCCTTCCATCGCATTTTCTACAATGCTGTGATATTTTTCTCGAGCAATACGCAGCAATTCTTCTGCTTGTTTGCGCTGAATTAAAGAACCTAATTGAGTGCCGACCGCATTAAAAACGTCTATAAATCGTGCGTCTTTCCCACCAGACGAAATTTTAAAGAAAACTAGCACTGCCAATACTTCATCGCCTACCAAAATCGGCACGCCAAAACCCGCTTTGAATCCGAGTTCTAGTGCTATCTGACTTCGGAAAAAATGCGGGTAGCCCTTGGAAATATCTTCTACCCATTCCGGTTGCTTGGATGCCCAAACTCGTCCCGGCAGCCCTATATTCATGGCAAATGTCAGTTGTTCGCTTTGCCTGCGGAACGCGTCCATCCTCGCGTTGCTTGCATACCAGCCCCGGGCTGATTGCAGTACAGTTCCTTCGGCATCGGGAATCCAAGCTTCTCCTACATCCCATCCGATTGTTTCGCCAACGTGGTGCAAAATTACTTCTAAAGCTGAGTGAAAGTCTACAGCTTCGCCGATCGCCCGCGTAGTTTCCAGCAAAAACCGGATTGATTCTTCAGCCCGCTGCCGTTCTGCGATTTCTTCCTGCAATCTAGAATTGCGATCGTGCAGTTCCCTAGCTTGCAGTTGCAGTTTGGATTGCAGCGAACGAAGGGAAAGTTGGTTTTGGACGCGCGCTAAAACTTCTTCTACTTGAAACGGTTTAGTAATATAATCCACTCCTCCTACTTGAAAAGCTTTAACTTTTTCCAGCACGTCATCTAGGGCACTAATAAAAATTACGGGGATATCTTTAGTTTCTTGGCTTAACTTTAACTTCTCGCAAACTTCATACCCGTTCATTTGCGGCATATTAATATCTAGTAAAATTAGATCGGGAGGAGATATTTGTGCCCCTTGCAAAGCCAAGTGTCCGTTAATAGCCTTCCTGACATGATACCCGTAAGATGCCAGCATAGTGGATAAAAGTCGCAAATTATCCGGCATATCGTCAACGATCAGAATGTCTTTAGGAGTCGCTGGTAATGGATGGTCGTTCATCATAATATAATTGAGTTAAATCGATAATGATATCTATCCGAAAATTATCGACTAAATCTGTTAAAGTGTTAGCGAGATTTGCCTCAGTTTCGGGAATTTCCTCGATCAGTTCGAGAATGCGTTTGTCGTCAACACAAAGTGCTGCTCGGTGCAACTCGACCACCCAGTCTGTGGGCATTACACTCAAATCCTCGGTTGTCAAACTTTTAAGCAGCGTCGGTGTTGAAAAAGAAGTAGATAAGTTTTCTTTCTCATAAATATAACGCAGGTTGAGGTGATGCGCTATCTTTTCAAAGAGTACCTCTTCCCGAAACGGTTTACAGATCAAATCGTTACAACCAGCAGACAAAATTATTTGCCGCTGCTCGTCAAAAGCACTGGCTGTCAGGGCAATAATTATTGTCTCTCTACCTTCTAGAGTTTTCTTAATCTCTCTTGTCGCTTCATACCCATCCATCACGGGCATCAGCATATCCATTAATATCAAGTGCGGCTTCCAAGTAGAATGCAAAGCAATTGCTTCTTGACCGTTAGTTGCTTCCCGGACTTCAAATCCCCGGGGCACCAGCAGCTTAAGCAGCAGTTGGCGATTTTCCGCTACATCTTCAACTATTAATATCCGATAAGTGTCTTGTCCGGCTTCTAAACCAATAACTTGTTTAATCTGTGATTTTTCTTGTTCATCACTTTCTGTTACTAAGTTAACCCAGATATTAAAGCTGAAAGTTGTGCCTTGACCGAGTTGACTTTTAACAGCAATTTCACCCCCCATAATCCGGACAAACTGTTGGCTGATCGGCAACCCCAGACCAGTTCCCTGCATGGATTTTCTACCAGTCTCGGTTTGTATAAATGGCTTAAATAATGTGGCAAGTTCCAAGGGAGAAATGCCTGGACCAGTGTCGGAAATTTCAAAATACAATTGGGATTTGTTTTCTTCAGTGGCGTCTGTTTCAGATTGGCTGCTTACGCGCAAAGTAACGGTTCCCTGCTGAGTAAATTTAATCGCATTGCCGACCAGGTTAATTAAAACTTGCCGCAATTTAGCTTCGTCTGTTTGAATGTACTGCGGCAAATCATCGGCATTTTCAAAGATTAGGCGCAAACCTTTTGAGTTGGCTTTTAGTTGCAGCAGTTCTTTGAGACTGTTGAGAAGGTTGTAGAGATTGAAGCGGCTGGGATTGATGGTAATTTGACCGGCTTCAATTTTGGACATTGACAAAACATCATTGATGAGTTCCAACAAATGTTCGCCGCTGCGGTTAATAATTTCTATGTATTCTTTTTGTTCTTCCGTGATAGAACTGTTGCGGGCCATGACTTGGGAAAAACCGAGGATGGCGTTGAGAGGTGTGCGGAGTTCGTGGCTCATGGAAGCTAGAAATTGGCTTTTGGCGCGGTTGGCAACTTCGGCGTTTTCTTTGGATTTAATCAGTTCCATGGACTGCCTTTGAGTGCGGGCGAGCAGTTCCGCTTGCTGTAATGCTACTCCTAGCTGAGTACCTACATCAACTGCAACGTTGATTTCTGCTTCGCTCCACTGGCGGGGAGCAGAATTTTGATAGGATGCTAGCAATCCCCAGAGCTTTTTACCGGAAAAAATTGGGACAATAATGTATGATTTAGCTTGAAATTTTTCTAGCAATTGGATATAACAATTATCGAAACCTTGCTTGTAAATATCTGGGACGCAAAGGTAAGTTTTACCTCGGCTGTAGGCTCCGCCTTGGGTTTCTTGCAAATAGGTATCGTGGACTTCTGGTGAGATACTATCTAATTTTTGGGCTAGGCAAAGTTCACTGTCTAAAGCGCCTTCAGTAAGGTGAGAATCTGCATCCTGTGCTTGGATAAAAGAAACCCACTTGCGGTCAAGGGATTCGGCTACAAATTCGCCACTCCAGTCTGGATTGAAACGGTAAATAGCGACTCGATCGCACTTCATGGTTTGGCGCAATTCTCGGGTGGTGGCGTGAAAAATTTCTCGAATCTCTAAAGTCTGCCGCATTCTTTCAATGATGCGGGCGATCGCTCTTTGTCGCAAAGCACTTTCTTGCAGTTCGGCTTCTGCTTGCTTGCGTTCGGTAATATCTACAGCCATTAAAGCAATGCCGATCGCTGTACCGTTATCGTCAATTAGCTGAGTATTGTACCACTCGCAGATGATAATTCTGCCGTCTTTAGTCAGATTTTCGGTAGTACCGCTGGATGTGGCATTCAAGTCATGATTGAAAATCTCAGATAATTGCGGGTGGTAGCTTTCAGGTACGATCAAATCGGAGGCGACTCGACCAATCGCTTCTTGCTCGCTGTAGCCAAAAATAGCCACGGCTGCGGGATTCCAAGTGATAATTTCTAAATTGAGGTTCAACTCGATAACTGCGATCGGCGTTTGCTGCAATAAAAATGAGATTCTTTGCTGCGACGCTAGCAGTTTTTCTTGGGCTAATTTGCGGTCTGTGATGTCATTAGCAGTGCCGAGAATTTGTTTGGGTTTACCGTCGGCTGTTCTGAGAAATACTGTATCCCAACTGTGCATCCACCGCCATTCACCGTTTTTATGTTTCATTCGGTATTGACATTCAATGACTTCACCGTCTTTGGCTTCATCTATTTTTTGGATGCTTTCAAAAAACTTTGGCAAATCGTCGGAGTGGACCAGAATTGGCATCATTGCTGTACCCATATCTTGTATTTCTTCGGCGGTGTATCCGAGCATCGTCGAAATTTGTCGGTTGGTATAAACATTCCGCTGTTCAATTACATCGTAAACGTACAATAGGTTGGGATTGGAATCGGCAATGGCTTGAATGAAGTGCTGGCTTTCTCTGAGTGCGGATTCTGTTTGTTTGCGAACGCTAATATCTCGCGCTACGATAATCACTGAATCAGGAGTAAGCGGAGAAACTTTAGCGTCGAGGCAAACTTCGCGCTCTCCGACTTTAAAGCTATATTCAACATTGATGCTTTGCTTTGTTTTTAGAGCTTGTTTGATGGCATTTAATACTAAATCTGCAGCAGGTTCCGGCAAGACTTCGCGGACGGTTTTGTTAATCATTTCGCTGGGAGGTTTCACCAAATTTGTTGATGCTGTCGGGGCGATTTTGATGCAGCGCCCTTCTGCATTTTTCACTAAAACTGTGTCAGTCATGGCAGCAAAAATCGCCCGCAATTCTGTTTCCGATTCTTGCAGAGCTTGCTCGGCGCAGATGCGGGTGCGAATTTCTGCTTGCAGCAGTTTATTTTGCCGGTCGAGCTGCTGAATTCGGTTTTTTTCTCGATCGATCAGTTTAGCTTGAGCCATAGCGATACCTACTTGAGCCGCCACAGCTTCTAATAAGTCGATTTCCTCGGAAGTCCATTCCCGGTAACGATCGCACTGGTGCAAACCGATAGCGCCGTTTGCCCTGCCTTGATAGGAAGTGCGAATTGCCAGCATCGATTTTAACCCAATCTTCTGGCAAATAGGTTGAACAGCTTTCAACAGAGGGTCTGAATAAACATTGTTGGAGGCGATCGCCCGATCTTGTATCATCATTTGTATGACGTGAGGATTGCCCCAAATTGGAACAGGTACGTTCCGAATAGATTCGCACCCGGGTTCTAGATACTCTCCCGCAAGAGGAATATTGACTTGGGGGGTAGTAACGTAAGTATGAATCAAACAGCGATTGACGCAGAATGCCAGACCGATTTGAGTTGCAGCTATTTGAAATATTTGTTCTGGCTGCAAGCTCGATCGAATTTCTTGAGTTATTTTTGCAATCAGCAATTCTCGCTGAACTTGCCGTTCTAAAGCAGCTTTAGCTCCAGCCATTTCTATTTCTGCGTGCTTGCGATCGCTGATATCAAAAAGTACGCCATACCAAACAATATCGCCATTATCGCGCATTTCTGGCCGAGAATTAGATTGCAGCCATTTTAGTTTACCCGACGGTGTAATAATCCGCCATTCACAGGCAAAAGGTTCTAAACTTTGGGCGCTAGTAGTAATTTGTTTGACTAGATATTGTTGGTCATCTGGATGATGTTGATCGAAGCACAAGTAGGGATTATTTAATATTTCCTCACTTTCTAATTCGTAAACCTCTCGACAAGCATAACTAATATATTCAAATTTGAAAATTCCATCGGGCTGCTTTATAAATTGATAAAGAACTCCCGGTATATTGACCGCCAATTTCTGCAACCGCGCTTTGCTTTCCCGGAGCGATTGTTCTGTTCGCTTGCGAAATTCTACCTCTTGTTGCAGTTGGGCATTCTGCTGTTTTAATTGTTTTGATAGCTGTTGTATAGTCAATTGACTTTCGATCCGCACTAAAACTTCTTCTACTTGAAAAGGCTTAGTAATGTAGTCAACACCCCCGACTTCAAAAGCTTTTACTTTGTGAGAACTTTCATCAAAAATACTCAAAAAAATGACCGGAATTTCCCTGGTTTTCTCATTGGATTTAAGTCTTGCACAGACTTCATATCCGTTCATTTTTGGCATGGCAATATCTAGCAAAATCAAGTCTGGGAGAACTTTTAAATTAGCATTAACCGCCATTTCTCCCGAAATCGCCCGCTGAACTTTATACCCTTCTTTCGTCAATATGTTTGATATAAACCGCAGGTTTTCGGGCCGATCGTCAATAATTAAAATGTGAATTTTTTCTTTGTTAAATAGCATTTTTTCTCTGATTAATTGTGATTTTTTTAGTGCTAAGCTGTTGTGCATTTAAATTGTATATTTCGAGTCCCGATCGAAAATCGTCAAATCCTCTCCCCCGATCCCCTTCTCCCCCTCTCCCTCTCTAATACCATAGGCAATCTAGATGCAACACAGCTTAGATGCAGATTGATGATTTAATAAATTTAGCGGGTTCTACCGAACCTAGTATGTAAAACTAACTAGCAAAATGCCAATGTAAGAAGCTCCTAAGAATAAAGTTGTCAAAATTTCTAAACCCATAGCCTTTTCTTTTGATGAGCTTTAATTTGTTATTAATTCCTTCCACAACTCCTTGAGTAGTCCTCCGATCAAAATACGCAATAATTTCTCCAATCCACCTAATAATTGTCCCACAGCTTTTGGGGAAAACGGAAATTGCCTCTTTTAACCAATCACTTAAACTCAATAATCCTTCTACCCAATCTTTTGGGGCTTCAAAAAATTGTCTAAACTCTTCTTTCATTTGATGCATTTTTTGTAATGTAGGAGCAACTTTTTTGAGTGATTCTAACTGCTCTTTTTCGAGGTCAGTGAGATCCTCTTCATTTTTTAGTAAGACATATTTACTTTTTTTTATTCCGGAGAGTAGTCGATCTTTTTCCGAGTTATTTTTTAAGGCAACGGCTGCTTTCTTAATCTTTTTTCTAGCTCCATCTAATTCTTCATTTACTTGCTTCATAACATGAAATCTATCGGCCACAACTTCTGCTTGTGGCATTAAAGCTTCTGAGACATTTTTATAAGGTTTCCACATATCTATACTGCAGGCTTCTATTTTGTCTAAAACCTCTTCTCCCCAGGCTTCTAGGTATTTTTGTATTTCCACTTGAGTTCGATTTTTGACCATTCCTACTATAATTTTTTTATCGATATCTACTAAAACTACACAATAATTTTTCTGTCCTTTTACTACAGCAATTTCATCAATTCCTAGCCTTTTTAATCCTGATGGTTTTTGTCCGAGCAATTCCTTTCCCCATTCTTTTAACATGGTTTCTATTTCTTGTTCGCTGACTCCATTCCTTTGAGCCACATTTTTAAGATCGCTTTCTAATAATTCTGACAAAATCTTTTTTTTCAACCTCTCTGTATAGGTTCTAGTTTTTTTAACAAATTCTAAGTCTTCACTAAATTTTTTTGGGCAACCTTCACACCTCATCTGACGGCGATTTACTTGTAAATATACTTTTTGCTCTCCAAACGGCAAATCCCTCACTACATAATAATGATTTTGATGGAGTTTATCAGTTTTCTGACCACAGTCGGGACAAATGGCTTTTTTGTTGTTATTATCTAAGTAAATCGTGATTCCTATATTTTCAATAATCTGATAACTTTTGACTGTCACTCCCTCAATATTAAGGAGTTTCGTCATTAGATGAAGTTGAGGATTGGAAGCCATAGGTATAATTTTTATCTTAATTTCTCTACAATCTAACTTTATTATACTACAAAAAGCCCTGTAAGTCAGTATATAACTGCTTTCCCAGCGCCTAATGTTTATATTTTATAGTTAATTTTTATAAAAATTATTAACTTTTTTACATACTAGGTTCGGTAGAGCCATTTAGCGATTCCTTCCATCATCATTATTTATTAAAAGTTTTAAACCTCAGAAAACACAAAATTAATTTGAGAGATTACCCATCAACTAATACCATTTTTCCAAAATCCTGCAACAGCAGTCTTCGGGTGCGTCGCACGAAAACAATTCGCGATCATTTCACGCCAGATATCTCGTGCGACGCACCTTACACATTGGGGAGAAAAAGCAAACTCAACAATTTTATTGTAGCAAGCTTTTTTCTAAATGGTATAACACACCTTCTATTTTTTAAACTTATTGGTGGATTCTCTTAAGTTTTCCACTTAACTTAACCGTATTTAACCATATGTTATTGCCCAAACTAATTCCCTTATTTTATCTCCAAATTAAGTTTGCATATGAACAATCATCGCTTAGATACTACCCACCAACGCCAGCGGTTTTTTTAACTTTGTTTAAGGGCTGCAATCAAGTATTTTCGTACAACCCGGTTGATGCGTCTAGGACAGTTTTTTGCTTGACTTTTGCATTAATTAAAAGTCTCAGGATGATCGCGCAAGTTTCTTGACGTTCAGCAGCCACATTCAAAGGGTTTTAGCCGAGATACACACCGGGACGTAGCGCGAGGCGAAGAAACTGATTTTTTTACTATTGTCGCTGCCACAAAGTATGGCTATGAAAAACCTCGGTTGCGACGCACCCACCCATCACTCTTAAGATATTTATAGGTAACTAAGAGTATAGCTCGCTCATCTCGCACCCAAAGCATACCGTATACACTATTTTATCGGTCTTTTCTAGGCCAGCAATTCCTTAAGTTTAGCAAAATTTTCCTTGCTAAAGTAAATTTTAATTTCTAGTTCTTGGTCAGATTCCCACAGCAGCAGCATATTATCTTCGCCCAAGGCGACTTCGGGATTGTTTAATTCAAGTGTTTGATATTTAACTTCGGGAATTCCTACCCGAATTACCAGTTCCGATTCCAACTGAGGATAGATGTACAATTGCTGTTGCAAATTGTCAAGTTCTAATTTGTCAACAGTGTTGTTACGCTGGACAGGAGAATTGGGTGTGTACCAATAGAGAGTTTGCTCCCGAATTTCGGGATTGACTATCACAAATGTTTCGTCAAAACGCTGTGGTTGCCAGTGAATTTCGCTCAGACCGCCGATTTGCGGAATCAGTCGCTCTACCCAGCTAATTTCTTTGCCGTTGAGGTTTCCCCACCACTGACTGATATTATCGAGATTGTCAGCATTTTCGGGGTTGCTGCTGCCGGACTGCCAGACTGTTTTTAGTTGTTGCATACAATACAAGTTCTCCAGCGAATTTAAATTTGAGATTGCAGGCGTTCAAATTGGAGATTCATTCGTTATACAATAATTTTAATGGACTTACCAATTATTTACCACGAAGATTACGTTGCACCCCTGCCACCGGATCACCGCTTCCCGATGGCCAAGTTTCGGATGCTTTACCAGATGCTGCTCGCGGATGGGGTAGCAGATAAATCGCAATTTCACGCTCCCGAACTTCCCCCTCAAGAATGGATTGAATTAGTCCACGACCACTGCTACGTTCAAGCTTACTGCAACGGGACGCTCGATAAAAAAGCTCAGCGGCGAATTGGTCTGCCTTGGAGTCGGGCTCTTGCTAATCGCACTTGCACTGCAGTGGCAGGAACTGTACTAACTGCCAAGCTCGCTTTAGAATGCGGTTTGGCTTGCAATACTGCGGGCGGAACTCATCACGCATTCCCTGCTTTTGGGTCTGGTTTTTGTATTTTTAATGATTTGGCGATCGCCTCTCGCGTATTGCAAAAAAAAGGTTTAGTTCGCAAAGTTTTAATTGTCGATTTAGATGTCCACCAAGGAGACGGAACCGCCGTAATTTTCCAAGATGACAGTAGCGTTTTTACTTTCTCGATGCACTGCGAAGTCAATTTTCCCGGCACTAAACAAAAGGGCGATTTAGATGTACCTTTGCCTGTCGGTATGGAGGACGACGAATATTTACAAACCTTGGATAAGTTTTTACCAGATTTGCTCTCAACTGTCAAGCCAGATTTAGTTTTGTACGATGCTGGAGTAGACCCTCATCAGGGCGACAAACTGGGAAAATTAGCTTTAACTGATACGGGCTTATTTCGCCGGGAAATGCAAGTTTTGATGGCGTGTTTGGCTGGCGGCTATCCCGTTGCCTGCGTGATTGGGGGCGGCTATTCCGATGACGCTAAGGGGTTAGTTTACCGGCATTCGCTGCTGCACAGAGCCGCCAGTCAAGCCTACAGGCACTATCGACTTTGATCCAGAGCGGCGATACTTGCGAAATATGGCGGAAAAAACAGTTTCCCTCACCCAAACAAATAAAAATACTATTAGCGATCGCTCCAGCTTGCCAGATAGGTACAACTTGAGCTAAAAAGTTGTTAAACAAACAACGCTACTTATGTCGAAGGCCAGCGAGTCCAATCACCCCTATCCACTGCTGGTTGTCATTGTTAACTACCGAACCTCTAGTTTGACAATTGACTGCTTGCGCTCTCTAGTTAGCGAAGTTCAATCGCTGCCCGGTATGCGAGTTGTAGTTGGCGACAATGCTTCAGGCGATCGCTCCGTCGAAGAAATTAGTAGTGCGATCGCCTCTGAAGGCTGGAATGAATGGGCATCCTTCGTTCCTCTAGACCGCAACGGCGGATTTGCCTTCGGAAACAACGCCCTGATCCGTCCCGCCCTCCAATCCCCCAATCCTCCCCCTTACTTCCTGCTGCTCAACCCAGACACCATTGTTCGCCCCGGTGCCTTAAAAGCCCTCGTCGATTTCATGGACACTCATCCCGAAGCCGGCATCGCAGGCAGTCGCTTGGAAGACCCCGACGGCACCCCCCAGGAGTCAGCTTTTCGGTTTCACAACATCTTGACGGAACTCGATTTTGGTTGGCGGACAGGCTTTATATCCAAATTATTAGCCAACTGGGCCGCAGCGCCTCCCATTTCCCAAGAAACCTGTCAAACTGATTGGGTAGCTGGAGCCAGCATGATCGTCCGTCGCGAAGTATTTGAAAAGATTGGCTTGATGGATGAAGCTTATTTCATGTACTGCGAAGAAATGGACTTTTGTCTGCAAGCGAACAAAGCTGGCTGGAGTTGCTGGTACGTACCCGAAAGTCGCGTCGTGCACTTAGTCGGCCAAAGCTCAGGCGTCACTGACACCAAAAAGCCCGCTAAGCGCCTGCCTACCTATTGGTTTGATTCCCGGCGCAGGTACTTTATCAAAAACTACGGCTTGGTTTACACAGCATTAACTGATATATCCTGGGCTTCGGGTTTTGCAGCCTGGAGGGTGCGCCGCGTACTTCAAGGCAAACCAGATGGCGATCCACCACAGTTACTGAAGGATTTTGTATTAAATAGTGTATTTTTTAAGGGGGGTAAAATTGAAAAAGCCAAAAACTTTTAAAAGGAGTTGGTAAATCGGTCAAAGCCAACTAAACCAGGTTAACCTAGGCAAGCCCAAGATTTTATGATGCAGCCGAGAAATTAGTATTCTCGATCGATAAAACCGGATTGCTCCTTCCTCAAAAACCTGAGAGACCCATTAATATCGTCGGCATCTAGCAATAGAGTAAACAAGAAATAGTGTGAATTAGAGCTTATGGTAACTGAGCAAAACTTAATCACGAGTGAAAATGTAGAAGAACCCAGGCTGGGACTGTGGCAGCAAATTAAAGAAGACTGGATTGCTCACGGTCGAGATTGGACAAAACCGGGATTTCGGGCCGTAGCAGTGCAGCGTTTTGGCGTCTGGAGAATGCAGGTAGAACCGAAATTACTGCGAGCTCCTTTGAGCATTATTTATCGATCGCTCTACCGAAAAGTCCGCAATAGTTACGGGATAGACTTGCCTTACACTGTGAAGCTCGGTCGTCGCGTGGTGATTGAACATCAAAACGCTATTATTATTCACGGATATTGTAAAATTGGCGACGACTGCATTATCCGGCAAGGTGTAACGTTGGGAAACCGCTATTTGGACAAACCGCTAGAATCCCCTCAATTGGGCGATCGGGTTAACGTCGGCGCTGGCGCGAAAATCCTTGGAAAAGTAAATCTGGGAGACGACGTAAACATCGGTGCCAATGCTGTAGTTTTATCAGACATTCCCGCAGGCAAAACAGCAGTAGGTATTCCTGCCAAGATTCTTCAATCTACCAAAAACCAGGAAAATGCTTAGATCAACATTGCAAAAAATTATCCGCCATCTTGCCATGCGTTACGGCAAGTTCCCTGGTCTTTACGTCCAATTCTGTAACCCTTCTTCCAAAGAATACACAGAATTTCTCCGCCGCCACGGCAACTTGTACGCGATCGGCGAAAATTGCAGCATCTGGCCAAATACCGTCTTTGGAGATCCCGCCTACGTCCGCATCGGCAACAATGTTCACTTCTCATCTTGTACCCTGCTGGGCCACGACGGCTCGATCGCCATGCTTGACCGGGCTTACAACGTTAAACTAGAGGCCGTAGGCAAGATAGATATCCGCGACAACGTATTTATCGGCTTTAATGCGATCGTCCTTCGCAACGTCACCATCGGCCCAAATGCGATCGTCGCCGCCGGCGCCGTCGTCACCAAAGATGTCGCCGAGGGCGATATAGTGGCCGGCGTCCCCGCCAGACCGATCGGCCGCGTCGAAGACTTAGTGAAAAAATTGCAAGCCGAAACTCAAAGCCTACCCTGGGCCGATTTGATTAACAGCCGCGAGGGCAGCTTCGACCCCGAAATTGAACCAGAGCTCGTAAAGTTACGAGTGTCGCACTTCTACGGCAACACATCAACTCCAACTGCGCCCCAATTCCAGCAACCTCCCTTGTCAAGTTAGAGATTATTCTTAAGATAAATCGCACAAATAGGCACAATTTTCTACATCATCAAAACACTGCACAAACAATGGTTGAGTCAATCACCAAGTCAATCATTTCTGCTACAGAAGCAGACTGGAGCCGCGAAAAATCTAGCAAGTGGTGGGAACCCAGTCGCCAACTGCTCAAATCTATCCGCCACTATCAAAAGTGGCAGAAGCAGGGTGGAATAGCAGGATATATTTTATGCCGTTGGAACGTTATCCAGCATCGATTTTGGAGCGTGGTAACTGCAACCGACATCCCTTTAAACTGCCAAATACAAGGAGGACTGCTGCTGCCTCATCCTAATGGGATTGTCATTCATCCCAGTGCTTCCATTGGCCCTAACTGTCTGATTCTTCAACAGGTGACAATTGTGGCTGATGTCAAAATCGGCGGTCACGTCGATATCGGTGCAGGAGCGAAAATTATTCGCTCCGTAACGATCGGCGATCATGCTTTGATTGGTGCTAATGCTGTGGTGATTTGTGACGTGCCACCAGGTGCAACCGCAGTGGGAATTCCGGCAAAAATCATCGAAAAAAAGACCCCGAAAGTGTGAGAAAAATTATAGAAGTTGCCGCAAAAACAGCAAATTAGCTCGATTTTTATTAAATTACAAGAACTACTGAGTAGTTGCATTCAATAGATAAAAATTGAAAAAATTGGATGAGTTGCGAACAGCTAGGATTTGGGATTGAAAATTAAATAAAAAACCCTGGGCTTTCAGTCGCGGGAGCGTCCAAAAGCCCAAGTTTTCTCCCTCACTGTTCAAGCTGATTTCAATCTTTCGAGTACCAACTGGGCGCGCCGCCGTGCAACTTTTTCCCACGTAAATTCCTGTGCCCGATCGCGGGCAGAGTCACTCATCCGAAGCCGCAACTCGGCACAACCAGCTAACTGTTGCAAGCCTGTCACTAGCGCTTCTTCATCATAGGGCGAAACAATTATGCCATCTTTGCCATCTCGGACAACGCCACCGGCTCCCATAGGTGAAGTTAAAACTGGCAAACCGTTAGCCATCGCTTCATAAGTAACCAGCGGACTGCCTTCTTCCAAACTGGGAAAAGCAAAAAAGTCAGCTTCGCGATAAGCAAGGGCAATATCGCTGGTGTAATCCCTATGAATTACATCTGAGCGTGCTAAAATGCTGCTGCAAGTTTCAGCAATTGCTGGCTCCATACTTCCGCAAAGCAGTAGTCTGCCTTTAATTCCTGCTTTTTCCCAAGCCCGCAACAGCAAATGAGCTCCTTTTCTGACGCAAACGCTGCCCACAAAGACAACAGTAATCGTGTCTGATAGTGGTTTCTCGCTCAAAAAATGCGGGAAGCGCTTGGGAGACCACCCGTAACTGGTAAGGATCAGTTTATCTTCGGGAACTCCCGCTCCCATAAAAGATTTTTTTACCTCGGGGCTCGGACAAAAAATGAAATCAGCCAAACTAATTTCTTCCTCCTCTTCCTGAATCATCTCAGCAGTAATTTGGTGTTGGGGAGCAATTCCCAAGCGGCTAGAAGCATCATCAATAATAGATTTTGTCTGCTTTGTACAGCAGTTGATGCGCTCCAAAAAAATCGGTTTGCTCTGCTGCTTCACTTTCCTAAAGGTTTCGATGGAAGTGTTAGGCCACAAATAAATTGCATCAAAATCCTTGACATCTCTGAGGAAAAGCTTTTCTGTACAATCTCTAGGCCAGTCAGCGCTGCGGTAATACAGCCATTTGAGGTATCTGGGTACAGCTTCCACAAGATTCGGTCTGCGACATGATGGATCGCAATTGGGAACAACCATGCGGACTTGAGAGTCAGGGTAATTCCACTGTTCGCAGAGTGAAAAAAATGTATGGCTTGCTCCCCGGTTCGTACAGTAAAGTGTGAAGAAAGAACTTAAATTCAGCATAGTTGACTAAGCTTTACTCAACATGATTGGTGTGGCTTAATACAAAATAAGCTGGAGCCAGTTTAACACCGAAAATAGGAATTCGTTGGGATTGATTTTATAAAGATATTGTGAAGTTAGCTTGACAGTTACTATATTATTAAAATAACAGCACGCGAGTCGAATTTAAGAGGTAAGAGTTGAAACAAGTTGGATTAGTGGCGATCGGACGAAACGAAGGGCAGCGCCTCCGCCAATGCCTAGTCTCGGCCACCAATAAAGTTGCCCGCGTCGTCTATGTCGATTCCGGCTCAACAGACGGTAGCCTAGAGTTAGCCAGATCGATCGGAGCCGAGACAGTAGAACTAGACTTATCTATACCGTTTACCGCAGCACGCGCCAGAAACCAAGGCTTTGCCCGCTTGCTGGAACTAGCGCCCGACATCGAATTTGTCCAATTTGTGGACGGTGACTGCGAAGTAGTTGATGGATGGATCGATCGGGCCCAGAGCGAACTCGCAGCCAAACCAGACGTAGCAGCAGTATGCGGGCGCAGGCGCGAACGATACCCCGAAGCAAGCATCTACAACCAATTGTGCGACATCGAGTGGGATACCCCCATCGGCGAAACCAAAGCCTGCGGTGGCGACTCCATGATGCGCGCCTCAGCATTTGAGCAAGTAGAAGGTTTCAATCCCGCACTAATAGCCGGCGAAGAACCCGAACTGTGCTTGCGACTTCGCCAAAAAGGTTGGAAAATTATTCGCTTAGACGCAGAAATGACCCTGCACGACGCGCAAATGACCAGTTTCGCTCAGTGGTGGAAGCGGGCTCAAAGAGCGGGTCACGCCTATGCCGAAGGTTCCTGGATGCACGGCAGCGAACCAGAGCGCCATTGGGTCAAAGAAACGCGCAGCACCTGGTTTTGGGGCTTAGTCTTGCCAGCCCTAGCCTTGGCAACGACATGGCCGACAAAAGGCTGGAGCTTGTTACTATTGAGTGGCTACCCCTTAGCAACCTATCGCACCTATAACTATTATATAAAGCATCGGCATCTCGCAACTAAAGACGCAGCTATCTACGCTTTGTCATGTGTATTAGCCAAATTTCCCCAGCTACAAGGTCAAATTCAGTTTCACCAGCGCCGATTGCTGGGGCAGCAGAGCAAGCTAATCGAATACAAAACCACCAACTCTATTAATTCAGCCAGCTAGAATTACAGGTAACGTTCCAGAAAATTCACCTCTGAGTAGCAAACAAATGAGTAATAAAAAATTAAAAGTTTTACTAATTGTAGAACAGTGCAATCCTGACTGGGCATCAGTACCTTTAGTTGGCTACAATTTTTTTCAAAAAATAAACAATTTAGTAGATGCCACCCTCGTTACCCATATTAGAAATAAACCCGCCCTTGAAAAACACCCAGAATATGAAAAAATTATCTACCTCGAAGAAGGAAAGTTAGCCAAACAATATTATAAAATAGTCGAGAAGCTTACTGCAACCGGACGAATAAATTGGCCGATTTATCATGCCTTGAATTACCCAATTTACGAGCAATTCAATCAACAAGTATATCAAAAATTTAAAGGAAACATTCTCAATGGAGATTATGACATAGTTCATGCAATTACCCCCATGATGCCGCGCTATCCGTTTAAGGTAGTCAGTGTATGCCAGCAGACTCCTTTTATTCTAGGGCCAGTGAATGGGGGCATTCCCTTTCCACCGGGTTTTCAAGAAACGGCAAGACAAGAATTTGCTCAATTCAACTTTTTGAGAGCAGTTGGTAGAGCATTAATTCCAGGTTATGTAGAAACTTACCAAAAAGCCGACAAAGTTTTAGCAGGTTCAAAATATACTTTAAATATGCTAAAAGATTTGTTTGCAATTCCTGACGAAAGAATTGATTTGTTTTACGAAAATGGGATTTCCGAGGATTTCTTAAATCAGACAAACATTCTTAATAAAAATGTTAGCAAGATAGAGCTGCTGTTTGTGGGTCGGTTAGTTCCTTACAAATGCGCCGATGTTGTCATTGAATCTATTGGGAAATTAGATCGGGAAATTCAAAGTAAAATTCGTTTAAGCATAGTAGGAGACGGCTCAGAAAGAAACAACTTGGAAAACCGAGTGAAGGAGCTTAATTTAGGCGAAATAGTCAGCTTTGCCGGATGGGTCAATCAACAAGAAACTCTGGATTATTACAGAAAAGCAGATATTTTTTGTTTCCCTTCAGTCAGAGAGTTTGGCGGCGCAGTGGTAATGGAAGCTATGGCTTGCGGACTCCCTTGCATAGTGGCTAATAACGGCGGTATTGGTGAATACGTGAATGAAGAAACTGGTTTTAAGATCGAGCCGATTTCTAGAGAGTATCTCACCCAGGAGTTGACAAGTAAAATTAAGCTGTTAGTGGAAGACGATCGGCTGCGGGAAAGTATGTCAGCTAAGGCGATCGAAAAAGCCAGAGAATTTGCGTGGGAAAACAAAGCCATAAAAATCGTCGAGATTTACGAAAAAATGCTCGCTGAGAAAAGTGTTAGTGCATCGACCTAGTAGAGCGATATTATTGAGTTAAAAATTAGAAAGGAGGTACGAAATGAAGGCAAAAATTGGATACTTTATTCCACAATTTCCCGGACAAACCCACATTTTTTTCTGGCGGGAGCGACAAGTTCTTGCAGAACTTGGAATTGAAACAGATTTAGTATCAACTCAACCGCCTCCCAGAGCGATCGCTTCTCACGTATGGGCAGAAGAAGCTCAAAAAAATACTGTTTATCTATTTCCATTTGCGGCGAAAGATATTATTAACTCATTCCTAGAGGTTATCAAAGCTGGTCCCGCTGCATGGTGGCAGTGCCTCGCAGTTATTGCCAAAGCGAGTGACACATCCTTATCTGAAAAGGTGCGACTCTTGGCATTGGTTTTTGTTGCTGGCAAACTAGCAGGGTTAGCAAGAACAAAAGGTTGGTCGCACATCCACGTTCATTCTTGCGCCAATGCCGCCAGTATAGCGATGTTCGCCTCTTTACTCTCAAAAGTATCCTATAGCCTGACGCTGCACGGCCCCCTAACTGACTACGGCCCTAACCAAAAACAGAAATGGCACTTTTCTGCTTTTGCAATAGTCATTACTCAAAAGCTTTATGACGAAGTGAACAAATGCCTTGCGGGTCATCTTCCTCAAAAGGTTGAAATAGCTCCTATGGGGGTTGACCTCTCGCGTTTCCACAGAAAAACACCATACTCCGCATGGAATGGAAGTGATGCTTGCCACATTTTTAGTTGCGGGCGTCTCAACAGATGTAAAGGTCATGCGGATTTGATTGCTGCGATAGATATACTCCGAAAACGAGGATTTAATGTTGAGCTGCAAATTGCTGGAGAAGACGAACAGGGTGGCAGTGGCTACCGCCTAGAGTTAGAAAAGCTGATCGAACAGCTTGGCTTGAAAAGTTGTGTTAGCCTTCTCGGTGCGGTGTCTGAAAATACCGTCAATGAGTCTCTAGAAAAAGCACAGGTATTTGCCCTTGCCAGTTGGCACGAACCTCTAGGTGTCGCCATCATGGAAGCGATGGCAATGGAGATGCCTGTAGTAGTTACAGGATCGGGAGGAGTCAAGGAGCTTATAGATGACGGGATTGATGGGCTACTTGTAGAACCTGAAGCCCCCGAGCAATTAGCAGACGCGATCGCCAATCTCCTCAAAAATCCAGAACTTGCTTTGAGCCTCAGTCAGGAAGCCCGGAAAAAAATCACGGCCAAATTTAGCCACGGCCGCAGTGCAGAAACTTTAGCTCAGTGCTTGGAAAAACTTGGAATAACTAACCCGTCTTAGTTATGCCAAAGTAGAAATTTAATCTCAGAGTACATAAATCCAGTTGAGCCCCAAACAAGTTATGCGAATTTTAATTGTTGCTCAGAATGCCTCAACTAAATTTGGCGGCGAGTCATTGCTGCCGGTCAACTACTTTCGGATACTTCGATCGCGCCAAATAGAGACATGGTTAGTGACGCACGCCCGCACTCAGGCAGAACTCACAGGGCTGTTTCCAGAAGATTGCGATCGACTGCACTTTGTACCCGACACTTGGCTGCACCGGCTGCTTAACAATTGCGCGCGATTTATTCCTGAAAGAGTGAATGACTTTACTTTTGGGCTGCTCTCTCACCTGTACACCCAAGTGCTACAGCGTCGTATTGTCCGGCGGCTGGTGAGCGAACACAAGATTGATATTGTACACGAACCGACACCAGTCTCGGCAACAGTTCCTTCGTTGATGTTCGGGTTGGGAGTGCCGGTAGTTATCGGGCCGATGAACACGTCGGTCAAATTTCCTCTGGCTTTTCGATCGCGCCAAAATCCTACGATTGATATTTTAATCGCGATCGGTCACCAGTGCGTCGATTTCTTCAATCGCCTTTTTCCCGGTAAAATCAAAGCCGAGACGCTGTTAGTGGCAAACGATCGCACGAAGCAGGCACTTGCATCTGGGGTGCAGGGTAAAATTATTGAACTTGTGGAAAACGGCGTGGATTTCTCGGTGTGGCGATCGGACTCTAGCTTATCAAGAGCAGCGACCGGGCAGGTTCATTTTATTTTTTTAGGCCGGCTGATCGACTGGAAAGCTGTAGATTTGCTGCTGGAAGCCTTCGCGCCCGTCGTGGCTCAAACTGATGCAGTTTTGGAAATCATCGGTGATGGGCACATCCGAGGGGAACTCGAAGCTCAAACAGCTCGTTTAGGCATCGACAGCAGCGTTGTATTTAGTGGGTGGCTGTCTCAGGAGGAGTGCGCTCTCAAAATGCAACAAGCTCATGCAATGGTTTTCCCCAGTTTGCGGGAATGCGGCGGGGCAGTGGTGATGGAGGCAATGGCAGTGGGCTTGCCAGTCATAGCAGCGAACTGGGGCGGCCCGGCAGATTATCTGAATTCCACTTGCGGTATTTTAGTAGAACCGACTTCTAAAGAAGGATTTGTCCAGGGACTGACAGATGCGATGATCGAGCTGGCTCATTCACCAGAATTGCGGCTGAGTATGGGTTGTGCGGGACGGGAACGAGTCCGGCAGCATTTTGATTGGGAACGCAAAGTCGATCGAATTCTGGAAATTTATCAACAAACGATCGACGATTACCCCAAGCATTAGGTAGGCGACGAGTGAAGTACCTACACTAACCCGCGATATGTGAACCGATCGGGGCATTTAATCAACCTCGTCAGCGGGTATAGTGTAGGCTTCGAGTCTCATTTGCCGATCCCTCCTTAGCCCCGTGACTAACTCGGTCTTACACAGCATCTCTGGGTTTTTACACCCTTTATTCCCATTACTGGGAAACCCTCGCAGAAGTCCCACTTCCTGAGACAGAAAACTGTTTTTCGTATGACAAACTTGGATTGTACTTCACGGCGGGACGTACCTTGCCCACCAGCGGTCTGTCTTTTCCTCCTTTCTCTGGCAGTTTCCCGGTCAGCACTATTACTGCTACTATGACCGTTTTGTTATTGCAGCCTAGTGAGTGTTTCGCAACCAACTATACTATAGGATTATATCTTTGGGACTGTGAACCGTATTTGATATTTTGCTTGGCTTATATCCCAACCCCCAATTGAGTACAATTACAGCGTGGGACTTACGCCAATTTAGTTAAAGCATAAAGCAGCAGTTTTCAACCTGAAAGCTGCTGCTTGGGGGGTGCTAAAAAAGTATGTGGCGGTCCCAAGACCGAGCTCTACATCCTAGCAATATAAAAACGGGTTAACCCGTTTTTTTGGTTAACCCGCGAGCTTGGAAACATGCAGTTCAATTAGTTTTGCACTACCAGCTTAACGTTGGCATTTTGCAAACCGCGCTGCTTGACTGCTGCCAAGGTCTTGTTAACTGCGTACTTCTGGTTGATGGAGTTGATTAACTCAGTTTGATTGTGCTTTTTGGCGACGCCCCAGAGGTCTGCAATCAGGTCAAAAGAACCATCGCTATTGCGAGACCAACCCAGGTCATATTCACCTTCCAGAATCGCCACGATGTCGGAGCGAACGCGCTGACCGTTATAGCCGCGAACATCAGCTTCTGACTTGACTGAAATGCCCAAGTCGCGCAGGGATGCTTTCAGGATTTCGGCATCGGTGATTTTGGTACGCAGTGTGCTAAAGTGAGACATTGGATTTCCTCCTAATACAACTGAGAGAGAAACAACAACGGTCTGGATTTAACGGTGCCGCTTGGCGGCTCTTGAATCGAACTGCTAGCTGTTGCTAGCCTTTGCTCCTGTTTGGACCAGGAGAAAGCTTTTAAAATTCCATTCGCTGGTATTCAGCGACGGAAGACGCAGCGGGCCGTGCACGCTGTCTTGCCCAATCTCGCAGGGCGGTGACCTGTTCGGTCATTGTTTTAGACAGTGGCATTGTGGATTTAATGGCCGCGATGATGTCTAGCTGCGTAAACTCTCGATCTTGAGCGAAGGCTTCGTACATTGCGGCTACTAGCGCTTGCTCAATCTCTGCACCTGAAAAGCCGTCGGAAACAGTGGAAAGTTGCTCTAAATCGAAGCGAGTAATTTCCCGACGCCGCTTTGAGAGGTGAATCTTAAATATATCTTGGCGTTCTTCTTTGGTAGGCAGGTCAACAAAGAAGAGTTCGTCGAATCTGCCTTTCCTCAAGAATTCTCCCGGCAACCGCTCGATTCGATTGGCTGTTGCCATTACGAAGACTGGGGAAGTCTTTTCTTGCATCCAAGTGAGGAAGGAACCGAAAATCCGGCTGGAGGTGCCTCCGTCTGAGTCTGCAGAACCAGTGCCTCCTGCAAAGGCTTTGTCTAGTTCGTCGATGAAGAGGATGGCTGGAGAGATGGATTCTGCGGTTTTGAGGGCATTGCGGAGGTTGGCTTCCGATCGACCCACCATCGATCCGTCATAGACTCTACCCATATCTAGCCTCAGCAGGGGCAGTCCCCAGAGGCGGGAGGTGGTCTTGGCAATCAGCGATTTTCCGCATCCCGGTACGCCGAGAATTAACATCCCTTTCGGTTGGGGCAGGCCGTATTCTCTCGCCCTTTCTGTAAAGGCGTTGGAACGCTGTCTCAGCCACCGCTTCAGCTCTTCTAAACCGCCGACTGCATCCAGGGTTTCGTCTTCTTCAATGAACTCTAGAATGCCGTTGCGCCGAATTAATTGCTTTTTCTCCGAAAGAACTATGTCTACTTCTTCTTCTGTGAGGCGCCCAGTCGAAACTTGGGCTTTGCGATAAACTTTTTCAGCTTCGTCCTTGGTCAATCCCAAGGCCGCTTTTAAAAGTTTTTCTCGCCCTTCTGTGGTAATGCGTCGCGATTTCGTTTGCTCCAACTGACCAGACAATACTTGGTTTAGTTCTTTCATGTCTGGCAACGCGAAGTCTAATACCACTACTTCCTTTTCTAGCTCGATCGGAATTTGCTGCAAAGGAGACATCAGTATAATTGTCTTTTGCGTTCCTTTGAAGTGGGCGATCGCATCGCGCAACCACCTCGTTACCGGAGGAGAATCTATAAAAGGATGCAGATCTTTGAAAATGTAGATGCTAGCGTTACTGTTGGGTTCTCGCTGCCTGATCACCCATTCGATTGCTGCCTCTGGCGAGACGGTGTTGTGTTGAGTGGTGGTGCGGGGCTGACCGTACTCCACAATCCCGTGAGTTACAGTCCAGATAAATACTCGTCGCTGTGGTTTGGCTTGAGCTATTGTCGAAATTGCTTGCTCACACCGCTCTTCCTCGGATGTCACGAGGTAGATCAGAGGATATTGAGCTTGGATTAGAATACTGATCTCTTCTTGCATAGTCCTCGACCCACTAGAGACGGTGCTATCTTTGCTGAATCTCAATGCTGCCCTTCGCCCTGTTACTGAAAATTTCAGTTTTAGCTTTTTGGGGAAGCAAGACATTCTTAGCAGGGAACCAATTCTTCCTCTCCCGGTTCTGCAGTGCTCGCGCCCACGCCCGACACCTGCTTTACTGGAAGATCCTGTTCAGCCAATACGCTAGGCTGACTTGTTATGGATGCCAGTTCTCCATCTCGCATTACTAATGAACCCGTGCATTCTGGACAGTTGTATACCCTATGAGTTTGTCCGTATGAGGCTTCTACTTCGTCAACCAGTTCGGGATTTCCTAGGTAGAAGACAATTGCCCTTTCTGCAATTGATGACATCGGTTCAGTTTCGACTGCGGCTCTGATTTTGAGCTGGCGATGCAGTTCTGGTGGAAGATACAATGTAACTTTTTGCTTTTCTTGCATATGACAGTGAATTGACTTACCCGGGTATGTATATCAGATTAGCCGCTTAATTCTTTACTGTCAAGCCTCTATGCTGCTTTAGCGTCATCTTGTAATATTTCGTTACATTTGAGGTGGCTCTGGGGCAGTTAACAACGAAAAAGTTAGGGGTATAGCTGATGAGGTCGAGGTGCAGCGGCAGGTAGGGGTAGCGTCAATCGATTGCGCGATTTTAGATTTTAGATTTTAGAGGCGACCCCACGGATAAATGCTCTTTCTTGAGGATTTTTGATTTTCGATTTGGGATTGATTCCACGGATTGATCGCGTGGCGGGTACCACCTTTGAAATTCCTGGTCAAGGACGATCGACCAACTATAAATATCAACCGTAGATATAGCCTTTCGAGCGTAACATGAGCTGCTCTGGCGGGCATAGGGCATAGGCCTGGAGTGGGCATAGGGCATAGGCATAGGACTCGCCCCCATACCTCACAACGCTTGAGAACCGCTATATGTAGGAGTAGGACCAACAAATTCTTTGAGCGGCCATCTGCGGTAAGGTGCGCCATCAGCAGCCAGCCCGCTCATGAGTGCGCCGCAAGCACTGGTGGGATCAGCAAACAACGAAGTTACTAACTTTGGGCGTTTTGATTTTGAAACCCAACTCCCCCAAGCAGTTTTTATAAAGATCGAGCATGAAAACCCCGTGACTTTAGTCCGGGGATGAAAGGCAGAAGGAGGCTTTAGCCTCCCAG
>JAUBSN010000007.1:0-50743 GCA_036704825.1 Microcoleus sp. F8-C3
TAATATTACTCAAAAAAACAGCTTTTTTAGGAGTGGAAAATTCACGATTTGAGAGGGAGTAGGTATAAATATCACCCGATCGCACGATCGCACGATCGTCCAAATCTCAGTTTTGAGCCCAAAATCCGAGTAAATATCGAGCATAATTGCTGATTGACAAATGCTTTTTTAGCTTAACTTGTTACCAATGAACTAGCACCAATTACCAGTAATATTACAATTAGTGGATACTGCGTAAGGACTAATACGCATCAGTAAGAGTTAGGGATTGGTAACTGGTGACTGGGAAAAGGAAAGATCGGATAATCTTGTGGCGGGAAGGGAGTCATCGATTGAGTGCAATCCAGACTCAGTTCTTTCGGTACCCAAAAGCGATCCGATCCGTGCTGCCGATGTGCCCAGCCCTTTGGGACCGCTGAGCAGTCGCGCTATTGGGGAAGCACTATTACGCAATTCAAATTCCTTATAGCGGTCTACATTGATATGCCACCTGAGTACGCCGCACATCCAATTTTCTAATTTCTCGACATATCCGAGCAATTTCTCGCGGGTATTTTTATCCAGCTCGAAATCGTCGAAAAGGGCAGGCAATTCCGTGTCAACGATGAGTTGAAACTGTTGCGCCCGCGCAGTCATCAGATTGTTAACAATCTCGACAGCCTGGGATTTGTCGCAGTTGAGGAAATTCTGCACAACCAGCACGCAGTTATGGATTTCGCCCTCAAATTCGATTTCTTTCTGGTAAGAGAAGATATCGTTAGTGAAACAGGCAAAGTCGGCTGCAGAATTTGCCAGCGATCGCATTGGCCGGCTGTAGTAAATCTCCATCGGGATCTCGCCGCCTCGGGCTAGTCGGGACAGACTCATCGTCAAATCCGAGCCAAACGTCTTGCGGCGCATCTCAATATAATCGATCGGGTCTGGAATCCGATTTTGAATATGGTTGGCGAGTTCCCACACCCAACTGTCAGTCATGTCCTGAATCGCGCGGCGGAACTCAGTCCGCGCGGTGAGGGACATGGGGCCAGCAGTCCGAGACCAAATATCTGCCAAGCCCCGTTCCACCGGATTAGTCGGCACGGCAGGGAGAGTGGAGTCGTCGAGGGGCATGAAAAGCGACATTCGGGCGTTGAACACTTTCGCACCAACCATGTCGCGGTTGTTTCCGTAGATTGCTGGGAAGTAATCGTCGGCATAGGTTTCCCACACCAGCCAGCACGCTGTCAGATTCAGCTCGTGCTCAGACCCCTTCGGATGAATCAACGCGCCGCATAGGGCTACATCAGCCACATCAAACTTGTGGTCATTCCAGATAAAGCCATCAGGAACGCCCGGTAGCTCGTCCAGCATCCCCATCTGGCGCGCCCATTCCTTAGAATGCTTCCGTGCCTTATCCAAATTGGGATTCAAAGTCGTAGAGAAGGGCATATAAAACTCGGGCAGCTTTACTGGACCTACATACTGGTAGGGAACGTGAGTAAAGCTATTGAACCTTCCTAAACCCAAGGTGGCGTATAGCGATTCCAACCGCAACCCCGAGGTGCCTAATCCTGTGGGGCGTAGATTCAGCGTCGGTGTCGCAGAATTACCCGCTTCCTCGTTCATGTAGCGGCTCGATCTCATGTGCCACTCGTGACCGCCCGACTGCCAGTCCTGAAGTCCTTTGATATAGAGGAGAACGTTCACCTGCTCTACGGGGTCTACTCCGTACTCCTCAAAGAGGGGAGGCAACTCGGTAACAGCAGTGTTTTCAAACTGGTATAACCGCGAGCTGAGCAGTTCGTTCGTGAGGTTGGCCGCCTCTTGGGTACTCACATTCAGGAAGCGCTCCAAAACCAACACGCAGTTGGCGTTCTCGCCTTCATCTTCCACTTCTCTCTGATAGGAGAACAGGTCGTTGCGAAGATGCACTCCATCGGCAAATGTGTCTTTGAGCACGCGCATTGGCCTAGTTGCAGCAATTTGGGCCGGAACCTCTACAAACGCGGCGTGTTCGACGAGATCCGCTGACCACGGTGCGCCGCCAACCTTGCGGCGCATCTCGATGTATTCGATCGGGTTGGAGACCCGATTTTGGTTGATATTGGCGAGTTCCCACAAAGACTCTTCGAGCAGGTTCTTGGTACTCTCGGAGAACCGGACCCGCCACTCCACAGATTTAGTAAACGCGGTGCGAGACCATAGGTCTGCCAAGCCACGCTCTACTGGGTTGGTGGGAGCGGGCATGGTTTCGGTGGAGTGTATCGGCATAAACGCCCGCAGTCGGTGAAGGTAATGCTTGGCACCCTTCATGTCTTTGGTTCGCTTATAGATTTCGAGGAAGTGATCGTCGAAGAAGAACACCCAGACATACCAGTCGGTTACTAGGTCAAGCTCCGGGCCTGGCGCGTCTGGATGGGTATAGGAGCAAAGCAAGGCGTAGTCGTGGGAGTCAAATGTATGCTCATCCCAGATAGGCTCGCCTTGCGCTTCCTCTGGCGAGTCAAGTATGCCCATCTCATAGGCCCAGGCCTTGGAATGAACTCGCGCTGCTTCCAGGTTTGGGTTCAGCCGTGCCGGCCAAGGCATATAAAATTCTGGCAGTTTAAAGGGTTGCATGATCTGTGCGTAACCTTTTGTTGGGTCTTCTTGCTATTTTTTTCCGACCAACGGCTGAGCTGTGGCTGTTGGCGAGCATTCTCGCAGACCTAGCTACGTCCCATATGTGGTTTATTTGTGATTGTACTGTACGCTAGATCATATTCACGCTGGCTTTCGAGTCTATAAAATTTAACAAAATACGTTGGTGAGCAATGCCAAAAGGTCGCACATCTCTTGACTGCTCAGAATAGCATTTGCCTGCACGAATCTGATCGGGTGTCAACAACTTCATATCCCAACCTTCAAGCAAAACTAAATCCTTGACATCCGCACTAAGTTGTGAGTAAAAAACGTGGCGAACCACATCTTTTTCGACATCGCAACAGAAAAAAGAAATACTTGGAGGAGCATAGCCAATTTCCTCTGATAATTCCCGCAAGACAGCCACTCGGGCAGTTTCTCCCGGTTCCAAATGCCCGCCAAACAGAGCCCAATGTCCGGGATACCTGATATGAGGAATATCGTCTCGTAACTGACAGAGAAACTTGCCGTCTTGGTATAAAATCGCGATCGCAACGTGAATTTTAGTCATAAGAAAGTTCTAAGCTGTTGTGCATTTAAATTACATATAGCGGTTCTCAAAAAAGTGAGGTATGCGCTGTTTGCCCTGCGCGGGCCTGCGCGGGCCAATTCCCAATGAGGACTTCATGTTACGCTCGAAAGGCTATATTTTCTGTTCCCCGTTTCCCGTTCCCTGTTCCCTTTCACCAAATCCTCACACCTTATTTAAATGCTCAACAGCATACAGCGAGCAATGTACGGGATTAACGGATTTAACGGATTTAACGGATGGATATTGAGCATAGAAGGAAGAGGGAAGAAGTTATTTACGAGATAGGGGAGAACTTGGTGTAGGGGCAGGTTAACCGTAAGCTGTAATATAAACAAAAGAGCCGATCGACCCGCTCCGACGAGGCTATTACAGTCGTCAAGCAACTTTCAGCATAAATAAACCTACCCGCAGCGTTTGGGTGCAACTACAAACCTTTAATGTTTATGAAATTGAGGTATTCAATTATTGAAAAAAATTAGTATCTTCATATTTTTATTGGTTTGCCGCTGGAGTCCGTTTCAATTGTTCCATTTCCTCAACATAAACTTCACCTAAATCTTTTCCTGCCAATTCCTTCAGAGTAATACTCTTGTAGCGGACTTCTCCCTTCAGCAGCACTTCATCGCCAAGCTGGGGCAAATCTTGCTTGGTTAAAATCCAAATACTCCCAGTACCATCCTCAAGTTGATAAGCCGCATTCCCTACAAACGGAGCGCGATTTTCCACCTTTCCCCGAAGATAAACTTCAGCATCCACTTGCCGCTTTTGTTGAACGTCGCCAATGCTAGCCACATTAAAGCCAAGATTAAGTTGAGACATGGGTAAATTGCCGCAACTGAAAAAACCGCTGGCGAGGATTAGCGACAAAGAGCTGGTGCAGAATCTTTGAACCCAAACTTGCTTAATTGCAGTAGTCATTGGTCAACTGATTTGAGATGTGAGATACGACTTACTTTAACAGAATCCCAAGAATCGATCGCAAGTAAGAAATTTCTCTAGTGTAGTCCTTGGCGGGGATTAAGCTAAAATCTAAAATCGTCCGCCCCTAACCCAGAGTCTACAATGGATGCCAAAACTGCTCAAATACTAGATGGTAAAGCTTTAGCCCAAAAGATTCAAAGCGAGCTGAGCGATCGAGTCCGCGCCCTACAACCCCAAAAGGGGCGTCCTCCGGGACTTGCGGTGCTGATGGTAGGGGACAACCCAGCTAGCGCAGCCTATGTTCGCAACAAAGAGCGAGCCTGCGCTAAAGTTGGCATAGCTTCCTTCTGCCAGCACTACCCCGCCAACGCTACTCAAGCCGAACTAGAACTTGCAATTCGTGCGCTCAACGAGGACGATCGAGTAGACGGCATTTTAGTTCAATTACCGCTACCAGAGCACTTAGATGCAATTGGGCTGCTGTACCAAATTGCCCCCGACAAAGATGCTGACGGACTTCACCCTGTAAATTTAGGCCGTCTCGTGCGAGGGGAAGAAGGTTTGCGGAGTTGTACTCCCGCCGGAGTAATGCGGTTATTGCAAGAATACCAGATTAATTTAAAAGGAAAAAATGCCGTTGTTTTGGGACGGAGTATTTTGGTAGGTAAACCGATGGCGCTGATGCTATTAGAAGCCGACTGCACTGTTACTGTAGCTCATTCGCGATCGCAAAACTTAGAATCTATTACCAATCAAGCCGATATTTTAATAGCCGCAGTAGGCCGCACAGAAATGATTGCAGCTAATATGGTCAAACCCGGATCGGTAGTAATTGATGTCGGTATTAACCGCATCGTCAATCCAGACGGTACTAGCCGTTTGGCGGGAGATGTTGACTTTGATGCTGTAAAAACAGTAGCCGAATTTATTACGCCGGTGCCGGGAGGAATCGGGCCGATGACTGTTGCGATGCTTTTGGAAAATACAGTTTCGAGTTACAGCATCAAGTAGAAGTAAGGTGCGTCGCTGTGAGATTGTATATCGTAGTTGAATATTGTCGATGGCGACGCACCTTCCTCCACTCTATGTCAATGATAAAATGACACTATGGTAATGCACTCTACTAACGATTATGTCAAATTATCGTAGAGCATTTGTACCGGGAGGTACTTACTTTTTCGTTTTAAATACATACAAAAGGATTCCTTGGCTGTCAAGCGATATTGGTCGCGCAGGGCTGCGAAAATCTATAATGAGAGTCCAAAAACTCTATCCTTTTACCATTGATGCGATCGTGCTTTTGCCGGATCGCCTTCACATGATGCTTGCTTTGCCGGATGGCGACAGCAAATACCCAATTCGTTTGGGGTTAATTAAAGATTTTGTAACCCGATATTACGGGCATAAATTGGGAATAGAAGCAGAAATTAGTCAGTCTCGTAAAAAACGCAAGGAAAGTAACCATTGGCAGCGTCGATATTGGGAACACGTCATTCGCGATGAAAATGATTACGCTCACCATTGCGAGTACATTCATTATAATCCAGTTAAACATAATTTGTGTCGGTCTCCGAAGGATTGGGAATTTTCTAGTTTTCATCGATTTGTTGCTCAGGGGATTTATCCTGAAGATTGGGGCGCGAATGAAGTACCGTTGATTCCTGAAGATATTGGCGGAGAATTATATTTGTAGGGTGTCACGAAGTATGGTGCGTCGCTATGAGATTTGATCTGGTATTTGAAGATTGTCGGTCGCGACGCACCCTACTGTTTGATAGCAACAACACGAATTCTGCGATAATCTGCAATCCAATTACCATCGCGGTACAGGGCCGATCGCAAACGCTGTTCAACGGAGTTAATTACCTGCGATCGCACATCCTCAGACAACCCCGACAAAAACCCACCACCAAACATTTCAATCCAATTTACCATACCCGCGCTGCCACCTTCTAGGGGAGTCGGGCGATCGAACAAAACCGCATAACCCACATCAAATCCCTGCTTTTCCAGAAGCCCAGCATACTCGCCAATACTCGGAAAATACCAAGGATTAAGCGCTTCAGGCTCCTCGCAGCCAATTTCTGACAAAACACTCAAAAGTGCGCGGACGATCGCCCCCACGTTGCCCTTACCGCCAAACTCAGCCACAAAACGCCCTTGCGGCTTCAGCGCTTTTCCTACACAATTAATCACAGCATCCGGCTGTTTAATCCAGTGCAAAACCGCATTAGAAAACACAGCATCTAACGGAGATTCTACTTGAAAATTACTAGCATCCGCTGCTGCGAAGTTGATGTGAGGATAGTTAACTTTTGCCGTGGAAATCATCGAAAAAGATGAATCAATACCTTGCACAAAAGCACCGCTTTGAGCAATTTTTTCAGTTAACTGTCCCGTACCGCAGCCCAAATCCAGAATTTGTTCGCCAACCTTCGGAGCGAGTAACTCCAAAAGTGATTCGCCGTACTGCCAAACAAAAGCATGATTTTGCTCGTAAAGAGCTGAATTCCAATAATTTTCTGACATCTCTTCTCTTCTTTCCTCTTCTCTTTTTTCTTTTCTTCTCTTCTCTTCGCGTTCTTCCCGTCTTCGCGGTTCGTTATTAAATTATTTGCCAGCAAGCAGACCAATTCTATCCCCATCAATACGGCAAACCCTAATATTTTCCAAAATCCGCGCTCCCTGCTTTTGGTAAAAAGCAATTCCCGGCGCATTGCCAGTATTAACAGTCCATTCAATCCGCCCGCAATTTGTGGACTCAGCAATTTGTGCCAAATACTTTAACAGCGCTGTCCCGACTCCCATACCGCGCATAGGATATTGCACAAATAAATCATCAAGCCAAAGGCACGGCTGCGCCAATAAACTTGAATAGGAGGAATAAAACATAGCAAATCCTACCGCTTTTCCCGCAACTTCCGCCAACAAAACCCGCGCTAGCGGAGGCTGACAAAACAACGTTTGCTGCAATTTATCTACTGTTGCTACCAACCAATTTTTTGATCCATCAAAATCGCTTTTTTGTGAAATAAAATCCACAATTAATTCCAAATCTGCCAGATCTGCTTCTCTAATTTTGATATCCAAATTAGCCATTGTTTACTTCTCAACTTCGCCTATTAATCACTGTATGAAATATCATCATAAATGTCCAATATATGTTTAACTGACAACTGATACTTTTAAAATATAAATGATTGGGACTTATGGAACTTCGGCATTTGCGTTATTTCATTGCAGTAGCAGAGGAACTGAATTTCACTCGCGCAGCCGAAAGACTGCATATTGCCCAACCTCCGCTGAGCCAACAAATCCAGCATTTAGAGGCAGAGTTGGGATTTCAACTGTTTCGCCGCACCAAGCGGACGGTGCATTTAACGGCAGCGGGACAGGTTTTTTTCGAGGAAGCCGGGAAAATTCTGCAGCAAGTCGATCGAGCAATTCAACTCGGCCGACAAACCAGTCGGGGCGAACTCGGAAAATTGACGGTCGGCTTTGTGAGTTCTGCAGCACACAACGTGGTTCCAGCGATTTTGCAGGCTTTTCGCACTAGGTGTCCCGCCGTCAAATTGGAACTGCACGAACTGACGACAAACGAACAGTTGCAGCGGCTGCGGTTCGGGCAAATTGATATCGGCTTCGTGCGTCCTCCGGTTGAGGAAGAGGGGATAAATTCTGAAATCGTTTTTCGAGAATCGCTGATGGTGGCACTGCCAGAAACTCATCCGGCGGGCGATCGCGCGAAGGTAGAATTGCGCGAACTCTCTACCGAACCGTTCATTTTATTTCCGCGCTCCCAGGCTCCGGGATTGTACGATGCGATCGTCAGTCTTTGTCAGCTTGCTGGTTTTAGCCCGATCGCGGCTCAAGAAGCAATTCAAATGCAAACCATTGTCAGCTTGGTAGCGGCCGAGATGGGAGTGGCGATCGTCCCGGCGTCGATGCAAAATTTCCAGCGCAGGGGGGTTGTTTACAAAGCGCTGCCAGAATCAACCTCCATTGTGGCGATCGCCCTGATTTGGCGCAGCGATCCGACGGCGGCGGTGCAGCGGTTTTTGGAAGTTGCCAGAGTGCAGCAGCGAATTTGAGATTTGAGATTGTAAATTTTAGATTGACTGGTAATTTGACAAAGTTATTAAAACTCAAAGATTTTCTGTGCAACAACACCCGTAGAATGATTAATTGATGCTCCAAGTTCGAGCAACTACCGCCGTAAAAGTCGGCACCATCCGACCCGAACGGCTCAGAATATTCCACGTAATTATTCAGTACAAGAGAGCAAGGGATGGTATTGGCAACAGAAATGGGTTCGTCCCAACCGGAATCCTCTTTCGATTTATCTGCTTATCTAGTCAAGCGAAAAGAGGCGATCGAGGTAGCTCTTGACAGTGCACTGCCGGTCATCTACCCAGAGACAATTTACGAAGCAATGCGCTACTCGCTGCTAGCGGGGGGCAAGCGCCTACGTCCGATCCTTTGTCTGGCTAGCTGCGAACTGGCTGGCGGCACTATATCTATGGCAATGCCGACAGCTTGCGCTGTGGAAATGATCCACACGATGTCGCTGATTCACGACGATTTGCCGGCAATGGACAATGACGACTACCGGCGCGGCCAACTGACGAACCACAAAGTCTACGGCGAAAATATTGCCGTTTTGGCTGGCGATGGTTTGTTGAGCTATGCCTTTGAATTGATCGCCACTAAAACTGAGAACGTACCCCCCCAGCAGGTGTTGCAGGCGATCGCCCATTTAGCGCGGGCATCGGGCGCTCCTGGACTCGTAAGCGGTCAGGTGGTTGACTTGGAATCGGAAGGAAAGACAGGTGTTTCTCTGGAAACTTTGAATTATATTCACGCTCACAAAACAGGCGCGCTGTTAGAGGCCTGCGTAGTTTGTGGGGCAATTCTGGCTGGGGCCTCGGCTGCGGATTTGCAGCGGATGTATCGTTTCGCTCAAAATATTGGGCTGGCTTTCCAGATCGTTGACGACATTCTGGATATTACTGCTACCCAAGAAGAACTGGGCAAAACTGCTGGCAAAGATGTTCAAGCAGGAAAAGTCACTTATCCGAGTTTGTGGGGAATTGAGGAGTCTCGGCGTCAAGCTTCGCAGCTTGTTGCTGATGCTAAGGCTCAATTGGCGGTATTTGGAAGCAAAGCCATACCGCTGCTGGCGATCGCCGATTTTATTACCAGCCGCAGTAACTAGAAATATCAAACACTATGCAGGAAATTTGCAGCGGCGTATTAAACAATCATGTACTGGTAGTTGCTTTGATCGCTTGTCTGGCGGCTCAGATCATTAAGCTGCCGATCGAGTTGGTCAAAAATCGCAAGTTTAATCTTCAGTATTTGGTAACAACGGGGGGAATGCCCAGCGCTCACTCGTCTTTTGTCGGCGCTTTGGCTGCTGGAGTCGGACAAACGATGGGATGGGAAAGTCCGGACTTTGCGATCGCTGCGATCTTTGCAATTATTGTAATGTACGACGCAGCAGGCGTCCGCCAAGCAGCAGGCAAGCAAGCTCGCATCCTCAACCAAATTATTGACGAGTTTTTTGAGGAAGATCACAACCTGAATGAGGCTCGCCTCAAAGAGTTGCTGGGACACACTCCTTTTCAAGTGCTCGTCGGTTTGGGGCTGGGAATCACTATTGCTTGGATCGCAGGACCTGCATATTAGTTAACAGTTAACTGTTGACTGTTAACTGTTGACTGTTGACTGTTAATTAATCACTACTGACCGAATTCTGCTTGCAGCAGGTCGTCGTTGTCATCGGCGATCGTGGCGACAATAGTAATAACTCGAGAAATTTCCCCGGCCGAGATTTCGGCGATCGTCCGAGTCGATATTACCGCAACTTGATTGTCAACAATCGCAAAATGAGATTCCAAGGTAGACAGCCAATTCATTTCCAGGATTTTCCGCATTAATTGAGCTTCATTCTTCGCCGGCAACTGCAGTACAAAAGCCCAAACAGTCAAAGTATCATCTTCAGTTTCGCCCGTAAGTTGTACGAACACTTCAACGCTGCCGTACTTAAACTTCCAAAGATACCCGCCAGCTTCATTTTGACCGACCATTACTTTTTGGTCTACAGCCATGCTGGCGATGACAGTTTCAATTTCTTCTGCATAGGTGACGGCTGTGGCTTTTTCGACCTGCTCGGAGGCGATCGCGCTTTCACTCGATTGGCTTTCTGCGGAAGCTGTTTGTAGGTTCGGATCGCTGGTAGTCATGATTATATTTAGACGGAAAACTATTCCAATAATCAGTTTACTTGCTAAAGCTTAAAATTATGACTTTAAATAACTGGTTCCCATGCCTAGCCTGGGAACCAGTTAATCTCGCTTGTTTGCCGAGGCAGACGCAAGTTTGACTTGCAAAGCGGTTTCAACCAGGTTCGCGATCGTATTTAAGCCTTGGGCTTAGTCGTTGCCGGCTTCTTCTCAATGGTATTCAAGCCGTTGAGGAACATGGGCACTAATTTCTCCATAAATGCCTGCGGGTCGCGGTTCCAGGCCCGCTGAGCTACATCGACTCTGGTCATTTGCAGGTCCGGGGCCAGCAGGGTTCTGGGCAAGCGTTCCATCAAGTATTGCGGGCGTTCCCAGATCGGCATGGTGTTGGCAATATCCACCAGGCGGGTGACGCGGCGGAGTTCTGCCCCCAGCATGATATCCATTCCCGATTCAAATGCTGCTTGTTCGATCGCCATATACTTGCGCTTTGCCTGTTCCACCTTCTGGCGGTGTTGCGGGCTTTTGTCGGCGATTTGGGCCAGCCAGCGGTTGCCCCAGCGGACGTGACCGGCTTCTTCGGGAAAAATCTTTTCGATAGTTTCGCGGATTTTGACGTTTTCTGCGGTTTGGGGAGCCTGTTTGAGGGCGTGGATGTGCGCGCCGAAATACTCGCAGCCCCGCTTCTCGGTGACGTTAATCGCGGCGAGGGAAGAAATGACAAAGTCTTCGCGGTTTTTGGTAGGGTCTTGTTGTTCGCTGTCGAGCAACCTTTCAAATTCGTCAATATAGGAGACTCCCGGCGGCGTTCCCACATTTTGGCCGATGTCTAGCAGCAAGTCGGTGAGCCACATGGCGTGCCGCGCTTCGTCGGAAATGTGCCGGGAAAGATCGCGCACGAGTTCTGGCGGATTGCCGTCAAGCCGTTCGATCAAGTCGGTGAGGTCTTTGCAACTGCGCTGTTCGCTAAACCGATAGCGGTTGAGGGTGATCCGGTGAATTTCCCGATCGCGCACTACATTAGCTAAAATTTCGCGCGCTCCCATTGCGTTGCGAAGCTTGCGGGGATAGGCAACAGTCATGATTTTATGTTGTTTTGTAAAGATACTTATATAAGTGTAACGCAGTTTTTGGGGTTCCTAATTCACTCGCAAGGCAGAAAGTTTTTGTTTTGCAGGCAGATTGAATTTTATACCGACAATTTTTTTACGGTATCGACCAATGAAAATAGTTTTGAGTTGCGAGTCATACCATTTTAGATTTTAGATTAAAAATGACTGATGACGGTCGCGGTTGGGATCGCGGGCCTACAGTTACATTCTTTTTTAAAAATGGTATCACCCAAGCGTTGCGCTTCGCTCTCAAAGCAATCTCACGCACTCAAAACTTTTCAGGTTCGGTCGAGTCTTTTGCCTCAACACCAGCAGACTCTTGTTGAAATTTTCGCGCTTCTTCTACTTCTAATCTAGCCAGAGTAGTCGCCACGTCGGCTAACTGTAAAGCCAGATTCATCCGACAAACCGGGTTTTTTTCCCTCCAGAGGTCTTTTGCCAAGAAATGTACTCGATAGCGAAACATTTTAATTGAATTTGGCGGAGTAACTTTTACGGTCATAGTCTTTCTTCTGTTGAAGTTTGAATGCCCAGCAGCACCCGTTCTAGCTCCAAGTAAACAAATGTCAGCATGATTACTTTATCTTCATCGGTGATTGTAACACTACAGGTTGCCGATCGAGGTTCAACGCCTTTGTGCCTGACAACTACAGTATATTTGCCCTGATTCAGGTTATCAAAATTCACATCTGCCTCAAACAGGTCAACTGTCTCCTCGGCCAGCACTCGTCCCTCCCGAGTCAGTAAAGTGACAAAAGCAATGCCGTCAACTGAAGTCATGGCGACGTTACTCTGATTGCGGATCATCACAAAAATATCGGACATCGTTTGGTCATTGTTAATTGCTAATTGCTAATTTAGAATGAGTACACAATCTGACAAACATGCGGAGCATAAATACGGTGAATCATTGCAAGTTTTTGCTAATTTTGACTGTTAGTGCAGCGGTTCTCGGTTTGGGAAAAAGTGGGGCCCTAGCTGCTGTCTCAAATGTTTCTGAGACAAAGCCTGGTTTGCAGCTTCACGGCGTGCGGGTTGCTCAAAGGGACGATCGCAATTTAAGCAACTCGAAAGGTACATTAAAAGAAGGCAGTGCCATCTCTATCGATCCTGATGAAGTTACGGGCATACCAAAAGCGGAGGCAAGGGCACGTTTCATTCTGAATAAGATATATCGGGTTCAGGAAGGCACTACCCCTGACGATTTGTTTATTGTTGATGAGAAAGCAAATAAATGGGCTGTAGAGGAGGTATCTGAGGCTACAATGGGTGCTACTACTAACAGCGTTGCCCAGATAGTGTCGGGTAACGGGAGAGTCTGGGCGCTGATCCAGAAGTTCTAAACTCCAAAAAAACGCCGCTTTTAAGGGCGGCGTTCTTATTAATTAAAAATTAAAAATTAAAAATAGTATAATCACCATTTTTAACTTGTAATTTTTAATTTTTAATTTTCTAACAGTCGTAGTAGAGAGAAAACTCGTAGGGGTGAGGACGCAGACGCATCGGGTTGACTTCATTGTCGAGTTTGTAGGAAATCCAGGTTTGGATGAAGTCTTCGGTAAATACGCCGCTTTCAGTTAAGAAACTGTGGTCTTTTTCTAAAGCTTCTAAAGCGCCTTCCAAGGAACCGGGAGTTGAAGGAATTTTGCTCAATTCTTCAGGGGAAAGGTCGTAGATATCCACGTCCAAAGGTGCGCCCGGATCGATTTGATTCTTGATGCCGTCTATGCCGGCGCACAGCATGGCTGCAAATGCTAAATAGGGGTTGGAGGTGGCATCGGGACAGCGGAATTCTAACCGCTTGGCTTTGGGGTTGGTTCCCGACAACGGAATCCGCACTGATGCCGATCGATTCCCTTGAGAGTAAGCTAAGTTTACAGGCGCTTCAAAGCCCGGAACCAATCGCTTGTAGGAATTGGTCGTGGGGTTGGTGATTGCCAAAAGTGCCGGTGCGTGCTTGAGAATGCCGCCGATGTAATGCAGTCCCATTTGACTGAAACCTGCATATTGATCGCCTGCAAATAGAGGCTGGCCGTCTTTCCAAATCGACTGGTGAACGTGCATCCCGGAACCGTTGTCGTTAAACAGCGGTTTGGGCATGAAGGTGATGGTTTTGCCGTATTTTTTGCCGACGTTTTTGATGACGTATTTGTAAGTCAGCAAGTAGTCCGCGGCTTGTACTAAAGTTGCAAAGCGGAAACCGAGTTCGCACTGACCGCCGGTGGCGACTTCGTGGTGGTGTTTTTCGATTGGTACGCCGCATTTTGCCATTGTCAGCAGCATTTCCGTTCTCATGTCTTGTGAGGTATCGGTTGGTGCTACTGGGAAATAACCTTCTTTGTAACGCGGTTTGTAGCCAAGGTTGCCGCCTGCTTCTTCTTTGCCGGAATTCCAGCGACCTTCGATCGAATCTACGTAGTAGTAGCCGGAATTTTGGGTTTGGTCGAAGCGAACGTCGTCAAAAATAAAGAATTCTGCTTCCGGGCCAAAGAATGCTGTATCGCCGAGACCGGTCGAAAGCAAGTAGTCTATGGCTTTTTGGGCAATGGTGCGGGGACAGCGACTGTACGGTTCGCCGGTGCGGGGTTCTTTGATGCTGCAAATAAAGCTGATGGTCGGTTCTGCCATGAACGGGTCCATCCAAGCGGTGGTCGGATCGATGACCATCGTCATGTCCGATTCGTTGATGGCTTTCCAGCCCCGAATGCTGGAACCGTCGAAAGGTACGCCGTCTGTGAATGCAGTTTCGTCGATTTGGTCGTGGTACAGGGAAAGGTGCTGCCAGATCCCCGGCATATCGATGAACTTTAGGTCAACGATCTGGATTTTATTTTCTTTTATGTAGTTTAAGGCTTCTTGGGGCGTCTGGAACATGACTTACTCCTGATATTGGTTGTGTCTTGGCGATCGGCCGATTTCAGACTGTGTGGGCGATCGTAGGCCTTCAGCATCCACTATTTTGTATCTATGGCTACAAAATTTTGAAATAGGGGCTCAGTGCGACCGGGCAGTTTGAGATTCTTGCCCTAGGGATTATTTTTCGGCTGAAGATACAAGGCAAACGGCTGAATTTTACGACAGTTTGCCGGGGATAGACTACCCTTCGTGAAAATCCTATCTCAAATCTTAATCAAACGCCGATTTGTAGTAGTCTACAATAGGCGGTCTGTCTCAGATAGCAAAGTATTGATAAAGATTTTTGGGAGAGAAACTTATGCGCGATGCAGTGACGAGCCTGATTGAAAATTATGATGTTGCTGGTAGGTATTTAGACCGGGATGGTATCGATCGGTTGAAATCTTATTTTGCAACGGGCACGGCACGGGTACAGGCGGCGGCTGCGATTAACAGCAATGCTGCGACAATTGTCAAGCAAGCTGGTATCCAGCTATTTGCCGAACAGCCGGAACTGATCCGTCCCGGGGGAAATGCCTACACGACTCGTCGCTACGCGGCTTGTCTGCGGGATATGGACTACTACTTGCGCTATGCTACTTACGCCCTGGTGGCTGGAAGTACCGACGTGCTCGACGAGCGCGTGCTGCAAGGTTTGCGAGAAACTTACAATTCCCTAAGCGTTCCCATTGGCCCGACGGTGATGGGGATTGGCATTATGAAGGAGATGGTTAAGGCTCAGGTGGAAGCTGCTGGCTTGTCTGTGGGGCCTTTTTTGGATCAGCCTTTTGATTACATGATTCGCGAATTGAGCGAACAAGATATTTAAGTCAATTTGCTAGTTATTTTAGCAGCAAATTGCACTTGTGGCTGGCAGTTAGCAACAGTTAGATCGATCGCTTTTTTGGCTTCACGGCCTCCAAGCGATCTTTTTTTATGGGTTATACAATTTTAGATTAAAGATTTCAGATGACAATACTGTTTTTTCTTACTTAGTGTGCTAAAATATTATTTTGTTAAAAAATAGTTAAATTAAGAGCCATTATGAAAAGGGTAATGACAAATTTATTAAATTTACCTGGTGTGATAGTAGAAGATAGCAAAAAAATAGAAGAAACATTAATACGATCCGTAAGAGTCGAAAAAAACGTCTGCTTGCCCGCGCTGTAGCCAAATAAGCCATCGTATTCATCAAAATAAAAGCCATCTAGTAAGAGATTTACCGATGGCAGATAGAGAAGTTATCCTAAAAGTAAATCGGCGACGATTCAAGTGTGAGAATTGCCAAAAACCTTTTAGCAAAACTTGAGATTTTGTTGGAAATAAAAAATTATACTTATATAGCAATCCTCGCATCATTTATGAATTTCTTACTCCCTCCCCTTGGGTTTGGGGAGGGCTGGGGTGAGGTAAAAAAATTACGATTCCTGGAAGGATTACTATAGATACGCCCAAACTGTTAGTGAGGCAGTTATCCATAGCGACGCGAGCAATCTAGCAAAAAATAATGGATTAACAGAAGAAGAAGTTTGGTCAATGGTAGTATCTGTAGCTAAAAAAATAATCCCAGTTGATGTATAGCCTTTCTCAAGCGTGGTGAGGTATGATTGACAGATTATATAACCACTTAAACGTATAGGGCTCGCAGGCCAACTACGTCCGCGAATCTTTCGTTTGAACCGCTATAACAATTGTCATAATTTTGAAATACGGGCTTTGCTTATGTGGCATTTTCCTCACAATTTAGCACGGTAAGTACGGGAGAACCGTTTTTCCATCCCCCTTTAGGGGCTATCTATTCTGCGGTGGATATGTCTGTTCACACAATTTATAGAAGCCAAAACTATCAATCCTGTCCACTTACCTTTTGGGCCAGTCAGCCTGATTGGACTCTTTTTCGTATAACGCAGTTTAAAATGATAGTTCACTTGCCTTCACCATTGGAGGATTGCCCCTTGCACGCTTACCGCTTTAGGCTAGCAGTTTCGGTTACTTTCGCGGTCTGCATTCCATCTCGTTCATTGCTTGCTTGAGGCGTGAGTGGACTTCAAATGAAGTATTTTACGTGGGAGTAGCGGGTGTGAATCCGCTAGGGAAGCGGGCTTCCCATACTAAACAACCCGATCGGGTAGCGCTAGGCTAAACGAATTGCACATCGAAAATGCTATTACCGTCTCGCGATTCTAACGCCTTCCCTAAAATGAGCGATCGTCGCAATTACCGCTATAGAAAAGTAAAATATTCTAATCAGCCAAAAACAAACCCGCATTGACCAAGAAACAATAGTCGGAGCAATACCGGTTATCTGTACAAATCGGGAATTAACTTTTTTTTCAAAGCTGTCAAGGTCTTTCATCTCCGATTGTTTAGTCGGGATAACCGGAAACTGACCGGTATATACGTAATAACCGATAAAACCAGGCAAGCCCACTTTTCTATTCAAAAATGAGTTAGTTAATGTTGCAGTTTCCGAAGGCGATAATTTATCGGATTCCTCTACTTTTTCCAGCCACGAATTATATCTGATGGCTGGCGTAATCATGAAAACTAAGGGAACTATAACTATCAACAAAGCCGCACTAATTTTGCGACCGTATTGAGGGTGTAGAAGTCTTGTCGCCACTCCCAATCCCATACCGATAAAAGCAAATACCAATATATTTAACAGTTCAATAATTTCGATGCCTCTCAACAAATCGCCGATAATCAGAATGGTATATAATAATTTGTCTGCCAGTAGCAGAGCAGCCCACTTGATGAGAATTGAAACGCCTACAATAGTAGCTAAAATCGCCACATACCCGATGGCTCCTAGAACGTACAGTAAAATCGAACCGGCTTGTCTGAATGATTGCATGGAATTATTCACTCTTGTGAAAGTTGAGGAGTCCGATTGACAAAAAAAACTTGAAATTTTAGATGAATGGGGAGTTCAAAATTTGACTTTTAAAATAGATTAGCTTGACATCTTGAAATCAATCTAAAATCTAGAATCTACAATCGACCGACAAGTTCCAAGTTCCCGCGCCGCCGCTTTGGTGACTTGTGCGATCTGTTCTTTCACAACACTCTCTTCGTTAGCGCAGCCCTCGAAGAGGATCGCCCTCGGCTCTGCCTCCTGTTCGCGATCGATCCCCAACCATAAAAGATACTCGATATTACCGGCCGGGCCAAGTAAAGGCGACCACGTTAAGCCGCGTTGCTGCCATCCTAAAGCTGTGGCTGCCTTCCACACTTGAAAAACCGCATCAGCTTGAGTTGCTGAGTCTCGCACTACCCCTTTTTTCCCGACTCTCTCGCGCCCTACCTCAAACTGCGGCTTTACCAGCAACACCGCTTCTCGCGGTGGTACCAACAATTCCCACAGCGCCGGTAAAATCTTATCCAGGGAAATAAACGACACATCTACTACCGCCAAATCTGCTCGCGCAGAGTCGCCGTAAAGCTCAGTAGCAGTCATGTACCGCAAATTGGTGCGTTCTTTCAAAATTACCCTCGGATCGTTACGCAATCCCCAATCTGCTTGACCGTAGCCAACATCTACGCCGTACACTAGGGCGGCGCCGGCTTGCAGCAAACAGTCGGTAAAACCGCCTGTGGAAATGCCGCCGTCGAGACAAATTCTGCCTGCAACTGGAATTGCAAAAACTTCTAAAGCTTTGGCTAATTTGTCGCCACCTCTGGAAACATAGCGCGATCGCTCTTTAATCTGAATTTTTGCTTCAATATCGACCTCAGTGCCCGGTTTGTCAACTACCTGTTGGTTGATGGAGACTTTCCCAGTCCGAATTAATGCCTGAGCTTGCTGTCTGGAACTGCACAAATCTAGGCTGACCAATAAAGTGTCTAGTCGCTGTTTAGCCAAGGTTTTTAATCTGTAGGGATAGGGTTAAGAACAGTACCAGATTAGCACTTACGCACAAGCCCGACTGCTAATTTTTGGCGATTATTTTGGTTTTGCGATTGTCGCAGGGCGATCGCCCCACCTGACATTATGTGACTGAGATCGCCCTGATTGTGTAGTTTGATCACAGATATACCTTCATAAAATCACACAGTAATTTTGGCGGCTAGCGGATGATTTATATGCAGCTAAAAGTGCTACAAATACCATCTGGGCGATCGACCATGAAAACAACTAACTTTCCTATCAGAAATCTGGGCAATTGTCAAGAAAATCCCCTCGCCTTCGTCAGCGGTGACATCATCCACATTCTTTACCCCAATGGCGAAGTAGAAGCAACAACCGTCGCACAAATCGATCTGCGCCAAACCAAAAATCCCCTAGACAAATGCCTCGTCTGGGGATGGGTTGACGATTTTTAACAAATTTAAAACCAGAATCCAATTATGGGGAAGCTCCACAGCCTTAATTCATCAGTCATTCTCAATTATTCAAATTTTTAATCTAAAATTTTTAATATTAATACTCCCGACAGTTTTTAAACAAGGATGCGATGGGGAGCATCTCATATTTCTAAAAACACTTCTTCTGGCGCCTGACTTCTTCCTTCTGACTCTTTTCTCCTGACTCCTGACTCCTGACTCCTGACTCCTAACTCCAATTTCAAGCGGAGGGCTGCTTTCATTGAGATACTCCCCTTACTTTGTCCCATAATCCTTCAAATGTCTTAGCACGCACGATCCCCTAATACCCATCCTAAAATTCCTGGTTGAAAGTGGTCAACGGCTGTCCACAACCAGATTTTGTCTGTTTTTTTTTTACATGAGTTTGTAATTGATCGCTTGGAACCAACTTCTGGAATGACTTCAGGGTCATCAACATCTGGTAACAGTTTTCCGACTTGTTTTACCCAATTTATTACCGTGGTATGAGGTTTCATTCTTACGAAAATCCCGATTTTGACTCTTGTAGCGCCAAGAATGCCTACCCCCTGCAGACGACTTCACAGGCGTTTGAGACATGGGGGCAGCCGCGGGGGGCAGTCCCTACAAGAGAATGAAACAGCCCTGAATCTATGCCCAAACGATCGCCCAAAACTACCTTTGTAATATATATATGCTACAATGACATCGTAGCTCGTGCCGCGCAGGAGGTTCCCTCATGGCAAATGCCAATATTCCTCAAAATTTCAACTTAATCCTGCCCGCAGGAACCCAAATTGTCACCAAAATTGAGGTCAAAAACCCGGCCGGCGACCAATCTTGGAAACCGGGATTAGTAGGTGTCATCGTTCAATCGCCTACGGACAATTCCCACGCATATTTAGTCAAACTCCCAGACGGAACGCAAGTTAGTCTGCGGCGGCACGAATTCAGTATCCGCAAGCAGTTTCAGAGCGAAGGATTGCAGTCAGGAGGAGATTTTCTTGCAGAATACAACCTCTATGATTCTGTAATTTACCGCTGCATTCTTGGTTCCAGAGCCTACGGTCTTGATAACGAGCAATCCGATACAGACAGGCGCGGGATTTACCTGCCGCCGGCAATACTTCATTGGTCGCTTTACGGGATTCCAGAACAATTGGAAAACAAGGAAAATCAGGAATGCTATTGGGAACTGCAAAAGTTTCTAGTTTTGGCACTAAAAGCTAATCCAAATGTGCTAGAATGTTTGTACACGCCTTTAATAGAAACTGTTTCTCCTGTAGCACAAGAATTGCTGGAAATTAGGGAAATATTTCTTTCTCAATTGGTTTATCAAACTTACAATAGCTACGTTTTGTCTCAATTTAAAAAAATGGAGCAAGACCTCCGCAATACCGGGGAAATTCGTTGGAAGCACGCGATGCACTTAATTCGCTTGTTGCTGTCAGGAATTACTGTCCTCAAGGAGGGGTTTGTGCCCGTTCGGGTGCAGGATTATCGATCGCAACTTTTATCTATCCGCAACCAAGAAGTATCCTGGGAAGAGGTGAATCGCTGGCGGTTGAGTTTGCACGGTGAGTTCGATCGCGCTTTTGCTGCAACTAAGTTACCAGAACGTCCTAATTACGAGAAAGCTAATCAGTTTTTGATTGAAGCGCGTAGAGGTGCGATCGGCTAAAAGGGGCGGGTTTGCGAGATCGTTAATTTGAGACATATATGGTTGGTAAAACCCGCCGCTACAGGTATTTGCGATTGTTTAACCGGAATTGAAATTAGCATTGATAAAATGTTGAAAAAATGACAGAATATATCTCTAATCTAGCTAAAATTATCTCTGTTCAACCTTATCCGCTGTTGTTTGCGACTGTCAGCGGTTCGCACTTATACGGGTTTCCTTCCGCAGATTCTGACTTCGACTTGCGGGGAGCACACATTTTGCCGCTACCGAAAGTAATTGGACTGATTTCTTACGAAGAAACAATCGAAGTTTCTGAAGTTCGGGATGGAATGCAACTCGATTTAGTAACTCACGACATCAAGAAATTTTTTGAGTTGCTGTTGAAACGCAACGGCTACGTGCTAGAACAACTGTATTCGCCGCTGATAGTTTACAGCACAAAGGAACACGAAGAATTAAAGGCTATTGCCTCTGACTGCATTACCAAGCACCACAGCCACCACTATCTCGGTTTTGCTAAAACTCAATGGAAATTGTTTGAGAAAGAACGCCCGCGTCGGGTTAAGCCGCTGCTGTACGTTTACCGGGTGTTGCTGGCTGGGATTCACTTGATGCAAACGGGGGAAGTCGAGGCGAATTTGGTGAAACTTAACGATAAGTTCCAGTTGCCGTATATTCCCGATTTGATTGCGAGAAAGCTGGCTGGGGAGGAAAAAGCTGTGCTGGAAGATACAGATATTGAATTTTATCACCAAGAGCGCGATCGGCTAATTAATATATTAGAAGATGCAAGTTTTACAAGTCATTTGCCGTCAAATCCTAATGCAAAATTTGCTCTTAGCGATTTTCTGGTAAAGGCGAGGATGTCATCTATAAGCTGTTCCACGTTTAATTAGTATTTAGCGTAGCAATCACCCCACATATTAGTAGTTTGGTTAGCCGAAGAGCAAAGAACCTCCGGTTCATCACGCATCAGTACCAAAAAAACCGGGTTGTTTATCCTGCTAAAAGGCTATAAAGCAGTATTTTCGTCGTCCGTTAAACCCGGTTTTAAGTAATTCACCCTAATAGATTTGTGCTGGCTGATTCGCTAAGGGCAGGAAAGCCGATATTTTGATCCTTGGTAAATTGTGAGTTTTTTCCTGGTATATAAACATTCCAACTTACCCCGCCTAAATATGTCTTGATATATGAAATCAAGGCGTGGATAAATACAACGATTCCCAGCATTTCTAATGACTCTTCAATGTTTACTACTATCATGTAGGATAGTCCCCACTCTCCCATTTTAGAAGCTATGTATCCCCCGATCATTTCCATCCCCATTGCTCCTCCAATATAAATAGCGCAGGCTGCAACAAACATTTTTTTTGTAGAAACAGGAAGGTGCAACACAAACTTACTATAGGAGAAGAGAAATATCGCTACCAGAAAACCGATCGGCACAATCCAAGTAAAGTAAAAAACTCCTGATGCATTTAGCAGGCTTCGCATCGGGTCAATCAACTTTTCGTGTATACTCCCAGCTTCATCTAAAGATAGGAATAAAAATATGAGTGATAAAGTTTTCCAGTGATTCTTGTAGCGATCGCTATCCAAATTTTTCGCATAGGCGATGACACCCAGCAACATAGCAGTAAATAGCAATGCCAAACATGAGTAAAAGGTTGGAATATTCTTCTCGGCATCAAGGTTGAAGGCTTTTGCAAAGAAGTCTCTAGACGGGTAATGCGGCAAGTAGTAGAGACTCATCTGACTGAAGAAAGAGAGTACAGCTAGACAGGAAACCACTCGAATCAAAAATTGGGTTACAGCCCCAGGAGCTAAAGGAATTTGGAATTTCATGCTATCTTAACCGTTATATTAAGGTTAGTTTAAGGAAAGCTTATCAAAAGGCAAAAACAATTCGATCTACCTAAAGATAGAGAAAGATATAGAAGACTCAGCGAGCATCTCAATGAAAGCAACCCAGCTAGAAATTGGAGTTGGCAGCCAGAATCCAGAAGGAAAGAGGCAGAACTAAAAAGGAAGAACTAAGGAGCTAGAAGAAGTGTTTTTACAAATAGGAGATTATCCCGAATACTCTTCGGGGTGGAGGTTATTTTTTATATTCGTAAAGTTATCGCAGGATTAAGAAATTTTGCAGAGTTCGATCGCCCTTGATTTTATTGTGGTTGCGTAATAAATATTTACTGAGAAGTAAATTAGAGCAGATTCCATGTATATATAGGAATCCTTGCAGGAGTCGCAAACTTTTTATCCCACCCCAATCATCCCCCGATCGAGGGGAGGTAGTAAGAAATTCACAAATGATGCGAGGATTGCTATATCGGTCGTTTTGTCCGCCGAATATCGCAGAACCTCCAGTCGAGGACGCATCATTAGGAAAAAAACGGATTGTTTATCCTGCTCAAAGCCTATAATGCAGTATTTTCGTCGTTCATTAAACCCGGTTTTTTTTAGTGATTCACATTAATAGATTTGTGTTGGCTGGTTCGCTAAGGGCAGGTAGGCCGATATTTTGATAATCTGTAACTTGTGAGTTTTTTCCTGGTATGTAAATATTCCAACTTACGCCGCCTAAATATGTCTTGATATATGAAATCAATCCGTGGATAAATACAACGATACCCAGCATTTCTAAAAACTCTTCGAGGGTCGCTACTATCAGGTAGGGTACACTCTCCATTCCCATGGTAGAAAATAGGTATCCCCCGATCATTTCTATCCCGATTGCTCCTCCAATGTAAAGAGCGCAGGCTGCAACAAAGAATTTTCTTGTGGCAACAGGAAGGTGGAAGACAAACTTACTGTAAGAGAAGAGAAATATCGCTACCAGAAAACCGAACGGCACAATCCAAGTAAAGTAAAGAAATCCTGAAGCATTTAGCAGGCTTCGCATCGGGTCAATCAACTTTTCGTGCAATTGACCAGCTTCGTCTAACGATAAATATATAAATATGAAGGATAAAATTTTCCAGTGATTCTTGTAGCGATCGCTATCCAAATTTTTTGCATAGGCGATGACACCCAGGCACAGAGCACTAAACAGCAATGCCAAAAATGAGTAGAAGGTTGGAAGGTTCCGCTCGGCATCAACGTTAAATACCTTTGACAAATACTCTCTCAAGGGGTATTCCGGCAAGTAGTACAGACTGATCTGACTTAAGAAAGAGAGTACAGCTAGACAGGTCACCACTCTAAGCAAAAACTGGGTTACAGCTCCAGGAGCTAAAGGAATTTGGAATTTCATCTTCTTTTAACCGTTTTCTTAACCTTGGTTTAAATGTATGTTATCAAAAAAAATTTTTTTTCAGTATATCTACAGATAGAGAAGACTCATCCCGGTGAAGGCGCTCTTTTTTTTCACCGTAAGATTACTGTCAGATTAAGGAATTTAGCAGAGCTCGATCGCCCTCAATTTTATTATGGCTGTATAAAAAATATTTGTTTTCTGAGATATAAATTACAGAGATCGAAAAATGAAGCTGAAATCCTTAGTACGGTTGAATCGATATCTAAATTCGATATCTGCAAGAAAAACTCGGCTTCAGGAAGCCGAGATCCCTCAGTAGCGAGGATTTCTGTAATGAAAGGCGATCGATCCTTAATCTCCGTGAAAACTATGAGATGAAATAAGAGATGAAATAACAGCCCGATCGAGTGATTTGCCGCCATTTGTTAACCTAGACTCCGCCCAGCGAGAACAAAATATCTCCTTGTCAAAGTAAATTAGCTGTCAGTCAATTGCTGATTTCCGAAGTTTTTGCTGCTTTACTTATTTTTCGTACCTGCGCGGCGTGTAAACCCAAACATCTCCGTATTTGCGGGGAATAATCCGAGTTTGACTGGAACCGACAATCACTAAAGTTCTCATATCGGCGTCTTGCGGCTGGAATTCGCCGAGGGTGCAAACCCGCACGGATTGACCGGGCCGGCCGAGGTTTCGCCCCAATATGACGGGGGTTTTAGGATCGCGACTTTGCAACAAAATCTCGATCGCCCTTTCCAATTGCCACTGCCGCTGTTTCGAGATGGGATTGTAAAATGCGATCGCGAAATCTGCGATCGCAGCGGCCGAAATCCGCTGTTCTATGACCTCCCAAGGCTTGAGAATATCCGAAAGCGAAATCGCGCAAAAATCGTGTCCGAGGGGTGCTCCGATCGCAGCAGCGGCCGCCTGCATGGCTGAAATGCCCGGTGCCACCCGAATATCGATGCCTTGCCATTCGGGTTTGGCTGTAAGTTCGATCGCCTCAAACACCGCCGCCGCCATCGCAAAAATCCCCGGATCTCCCGACGAAACGACGGCGACAGATTTTCCCGATGCTGCTAAATCTAGGGCAAAACGGGCGCGATCGATCTCTTCGCGGTTGTCGGAATCGTGCCGCTTTTGCCCTTCCCGCAGGGTTCCGGCTAAGTCGAGATAGAACTTGTAACCCACCCAATCGGTGGCTTCGCGCAGAATTGCCTTAACCTCCGGGGACATCCAGGCCGCGCCTCCGGGGCCGGTACCGACGATCGCCAGTTTGCCGCGGCTAATGCCGATCGCGCTAGCATCAAATGGTTCGGGGGCCAGGGCGATCGCGCAATTCAGGGATAAAGTGCGATCGCATTCGATTAACTGACTGTTTGCACCGGCTGCTGTCAGGGCAATTTGTGCTGCCTGATTTTCGCTGAATTCAATTGAGTCTAATTCGACAAGTTCGGATAGATTGAAAAAGCGGACGGGGACTTTAAAATATTGTGCAACTGCTTCAAGTGCCGGATTTCCCATCTCCTCTTTTAATGCAAAGAATCCAGCTACAGAAGCTGCTGCTAAACCTGCATTCTCTAACAGTTGCTGCACTAATGAAACCGCTATTTCCGGCTCAATATTCGATAGCTTTGTGAGTGCAACTACCACAATTTGCGGATGGTAAACTAAACAATCGGGCGTTGGCGCAATTGCTTTTTCGGTGACGCGGATAGTCAATTTTGCGTCGGGGGCGATCCTCTTCGTTGGCGTAGCCCCCGTAGGGGCGGGCTGCGCTAACGGCAAATTGCTCTCGGAAAGCCAGCTTGCAGCCCCTTCTAGGCGTACTTTTGCCCCGGCGAGCAAATTTGAAATAAAAGTCTTCGCGTCCTCTGGATTCGCCAAATAATAGCCTTGGGGAGGACTCAGCAGCGCGGTGCGAAACCGAATATCTCCGGTGGTGGTAATTGCAGGCTGTACGCCGAGGGCTGCTGCAATCTCTCTGGCCAAATCATTAACGCCGTGCAAACCGCCCAGCAGCGGTACTACGGCGCTTCCGTCTTCTGCGACGGCTAAAACTGGCGGTTCTGCCCGTTTGTCTGACAGCAGCGGGGCGAGGGTGCGGATGATTATTCCGGCGGCGCAGATAGCGATGATGGGGGTTTCTGTGGCAAATAATTCCCGCAATGTTTCGCCGAAGTTGCTAAAGTTGATGTCTGTGTTGGAAGTGCGATCGATTAAACCGTAAATCTGGGAACCGGGAAAATGTGCGGAGATTTTTTTGGCGATCGGCAGGCTGTTTTGACCTAAGATAACAATTGCGGGAGGAACTCGATTCACGGTTGTAAATATGGCTGTGTTTGGATTGGTTTGATTATTTTAATCGGTGCTTACTTTAATAAGACATAGTTGATGAACCGCGAAGGCGCGAAGTAAGAGAAAGCAGAAGTTTATCTTTTTTGTTCTGTCTGTCAGTGGCACAGGCAAGATGCCTGTGCATTTCTGCGATTAGTTTATCATTAAAAGAAGCAAATATTTCGAGGTTTGGCTGTGAAACGCATTGTCTTAATTGCAGGGTTTGAATCTTTTAATGCCGATCTGTATCGCAAAGCTGCCGAGTTGGCTGTTTCTGGCTGTCAGGGATTGGAAGTGCGGGTTTTTAGCGATCGCGCCCTGGCAGATGAACCCGATGCTGTAGCAGCAGCCCTCTTGAATGCTGATGTGTTTTTCGGGAGTTTGCTGTTTGATTACGATGCGGTAATGTGGCTGCGGGAAAGGGTGCAGAATATCCCGATTCGCCTGGTTTTTGAGTCTGCTTTGGAATTGATGAGTCTTACTCAAATCGGCGCTTTTAAAATTGGCGACAAGCCGAAAGGTATGCCGAAGCCTGTTAAGTTTATTCTGGATAAGTTCAGCAACGGGCGAGAGGAAGATAAGCTGGCTGGTTATATTAGTTTTTTGAAGGTTGGGCCGAAGTTATTAAAATATGTGCCGGTGCAAAAAGTGCAGGATTTGCGAAACTGGCTGATTATTTACGGTTACTGGAATGCGGGCGGTGCGGATAATGTTGTCTCGATGTTTTGGATTATTTCCGAAAAGTATTTGGGGCTGAATGTTGCAGAAATTCCGCCGCCTGTAGAAACTCCCAATATGGGTTTATTGCATCCTGATTATAATGGTTATTTTGAATCGCCTAGGCAATATTTGGATTGGTATCTCGGTCATCAAAGTGCTAGGGGCGACCAAGATGCCCGTTCCACAAAATTTGAGACGAATTGGTCGGAAAATTCAGACCAGGTTTCTAACGGGCAAGATGCCCGTTCCACAAAATTTGGAAGCAATTGGTTGGCAAATTCAGATCGAGTAAAATCCCCGGTTGTGGGCATCTTGCTTTACCGCAAGCACGTTATCACCAAACAACCTTATATTCCACAATTAATTCGCTATTTTGAAGATGCGGGAATTGTGCCTTTGCCGATTTTTATCAATGGCGTTGAAGGCCATGTGGCGGTGCGGGATTGGATGACGACTGCTGATGAAACTGCGCGCCGAAAACAAGGCAATATTGAAAATATTTCGCTTTCTAAAGATGCTGTGGAAGTTGATGCGATTGTTTCTACTATTGGCTTTCCTTTGGTTGGCGGGCCTGCTGGTTCGATGGAGGCGGGGCGTCAGGTGGAAGTTGCTAAGCGGATTTTAACTGCTAAAAATGTACCTTATTTTGTGTCCGCACCTCTGCTGATTCAGGATATCCATTCTTGGACTCGTCAGGGGATTGGGGGTTTGCAAAGTGTGGTATTGTATGCTTTGCCTGAGTTGGATGGCGCGATCGATCCTGTGCCTCTGGGTGGTTTGGTGGGTGAGGATATTTATCTGGTGCCCGATCGCGCCAAACGCCTGACAAGTAGAATTAACAATTGGGTGAAACTCGGTCGAACTCCTCCATCTGAAAGGAAAATTGCGATTATTCTCTACGGGTTTCCTCCCGGTTACGGGGCCGCGGGTACGGCTGCTTTATTAAATGTACCGAAATCGCTGCTAAATTTCCTGCACAAACTTCAAGCAGCAGGTTATACAGTTGGAGAAATTCCGGCTGACGGTGAGGAGTTAATTCGCAGGGTGAAAGAGGCGGATGATGCTGCAACCGCATATGGGGGCGGATTAACGGGGATGAACGCAGATGGGAGGGGAGGGTTTGGCAATACTGTTAATGTCAAAACTCTGGAGAAGTGGCTGGGGTATCTGTTAACAAGTAGGATCGAAAAACAGTGGAAATCTTTAACGGGTACGGGCATTAAGACAGACGGCGATGAGTTCCAAATCGGTGGGATTCAACTGGGGAATGTTTGGATAGGTTTGCAGCCGCCGCTGGGAATTTCGGGCGATCCGATGCGCTTGATGTTCGATCGCGATTTGACGCCTCACCCTCAATATGCTGCTTTTTACAAGTGGCTGCAAAATGATTGGCAAGCTGATGCTGTGGTTCACTTCGGAATGCACGGCACTGTTGAATGGTTGCCGGGATCTCCTCTGGGAAATACTGGCTATTCTTGGTCGGATATTTTGTTGGGAAGTTTGCCGAATCTTTATATCTACGCTGCCAACAATCCGTCGGAATCGATGTTAGCCAAACGGCGCGGTTACGGTGTTTTGATTTCTCACAACGTGCCGTCCTACGGCCGCGCTGGCTTGTACAAGGAATTGATAGCTTTGCGGGATTTGATTGCGGAATATCGGGAAGATACGGCTAAGAATTATGTGCTGAAAGAGGCTATTTGCAAGAAAGTTTTAGATAGCGGTTTGGAGACTGATTGTCCGTTTGAGGATGCTCGCAAGTTGGGGATTGCTTTTAGTTTTGAAAATGTGGGAATGTTCAGTGCTGATGCTTTTAACCGCTATCTGGTGAAGCTTTACGAGTATTTGCAGGTGGTGGAATCTCGCTTGTTTTCTTCGGGTTTGCACGTTCTCGGAGAACCGCCTAATACTGAGGAAATGACCTCTTATCTTGAGGCTTATTTTGGGGATAGTTTGTCACAGGAACAGGTGCAAAAACTGGTTTTTGAAGAAAATGAACCGCAGAGGCGCAGAGGGCGCAGAGAGGAAGAGAAAGAGGGGTTGGGTGGGTTTTTTGAGGAGGGTTTGTTGGTGCGGGATTTGTTGTTGCAAACTTCGGATGAGTTGACTAATCTTTTGCGGGGTTTGAATGGGGAATATATTCTGCCTGCACCGGGTGGGGATTTGTTGCGGGATGGGGCTGGGGTGTTGCCAACAGGTCGGAATATTCATGCTTTAGATCCTTATCGGATGCCTTCTCCTGCTGCTTATGAAAGAGGCCGCGAAATTGCTCGGAAAATTATCGATAAGCACCTTAAGGAACAGGGGAATTATCCTGAGACTGTGGCGGTGATGTTGTGGGGTTTGGATGCGATTAAAACGCGGGGCGAATCTATTGGAATTCTGCTGGAATTGGTGGGTGCTGAACCTCTTAAAGAAGGTACTGGCCGCATTGTTCGCTATGAGTTAAAACCGTTAGCTGATGTCGGTCATCCCCGGATTGATGTGTTGGGAAATCTTTCGGGGATTTTCCGTGATAGCTTTGTGAATATTATTGAATTGTTGGATGATTTGTTCGTGCGGGCGGCGGAGGCTGATGAACCGGAGTCGGAGAATTTTATTCGCAAACACGCTTTAATTTTGCAGGGACAAGGCGTGCAGAATTATTCGGCAAGGTTGTTTTCTAATCCGGCTGGGGATTTTGGTTCTTTGGTTAACGATAGGGTTGTTGATGGTAGTTGGGAATCGGGGGATGAGTTGGGGAAAACTTGGGAAAGCCGCAATGTTTTTAGTTACGGGAGGAAGGATAAGGGGGAAGCGAGACCGGAGGTTTTGACTCAGTTGTTGCAAGGGTGCGATCGCATAATTCAAGAAATTGATTCTGTGGAATACGGTTTGACTGATATTCAAGAGTATTATGCGAATACTGGCGGTTTGAAGAAAGCCGCAGAAAAGCAGCGCGGCAAAAAGGTTAATACGAGTTTTGTGGAAAGTTTTTCTCAGGATACTACTCCGCGCAATTTAGAAGATTTGCTGCGCTTGGAATATCGAACAAAGTTGCTAAATCCTAAGTGGGCTGACGCGATGGTCAATCAAGGTTCTGGTGGCGCTTATGAAATTTCGCAGCGGATGACGGCGTTAATTGGTTGGGGCGGAACGGCTGATTTTACTGATAGTTGGGTGTACGAACAAGCGGCTGATACTTATGCTTTGGATGAGGAGATGGCGCAGAAGTTGCGGGAGGCTAATCCTGAAGCTTTTCGCAATATTGTCGGCAGAATGTTGGAGGCTAACGGGCGGGGTTTTTGGCTGCCGGAGGAGGATAAGTTGCAGCAGTTGCGCGAGTTGTACGAGTTGACTGATGAGAAAATTGAAGGGGTGACAGTGTAGTTTTTTTAGTCTAAATATTGAGGGGCGGGCTAGAAGCCCAACCCCTACTCTCCACAATATTTGCAAAATATTTCAGGTGCAAGTTAGAGGCGCGGCTATTAAATACCCCGATCGCCCTGCGGTTTTGTTACAGGAACTGACGGTTTCTTATTGGGAGAGTTAAAAGCTCGATCGACCATATCTCCAAAGGGAACAAACTGCGGTGCAGATGATTGAGTTCCTGTTCTGAATGTTGTAACTGGCCCGCTGCCGTCTTGGGCAAAATTAATCAATCTCGTTAAAGCATCGCCGGGATTTTTAGCATTTCGCTTGTCTAGGGTGAACAGCAGATTTTGAGAGTTGCAGCGCCCGCGTCCGTTCACATAACAAACTACTGGCAAGTTATTAACAATTCCTGTTGTTAACTGCAAGTTGCTCAATCTTCCGCCATTCTCGGCAACAGCTTTTGTTAATCTATTAGAAACAATTTGGCAGCGCTGCCAAGGTGTATATTCGCGGCCGAACTCGGTAGATTTCCACAGAATCATCGGATCTGTTGTGACATTTCCCCGCCGCGCAATTGTGACAAAGTTGCGGCCGGAAGTAACGCACTGAAAGGTTGTTCTAGTGTTATTCCAGTTGCTCGTTGGAGCTGCTTGCACTTGGCTGGCAAAGGGGACAGTACCGGCGAAAACTAAAGCGGATGCTAATAAGGGTGCAGTCAATTTCATAATAACTCCTGCCGCTAAGGCAGCTAAATTTATGTAAGAAGTCATAGTTGTAGGAACAGGGTAGTGTTCCTACCTATTCAAATTCCGCTGGTTGGCTGTCGCACCCGGATATTTTTCAAATATTAAATCATGTTAGTTGCACCTCATGTCTGTAGGTACATGGCAGTTTTGTGTGTTTATTTCAACACTTGGAAACGTGGCTTTAGGAAGACGGCACAGCCCTTTCTTTGTTTCCCACACTTCGAGACTGTGGCACAAGTTTCCTAGATAGTGTTTTTAGCTACATTCTGCAAAGCCAGGGCAGTCAACAATGGTAAGTAAAACTACAGCGGACAGCTCCGAAATCGGCTGGGAAATAACTTTTTATGAAACCTCGAATCATTGTTTGCGGGTTGGGCCACACGGGACACAAGATTTTTTGTTTGTTGAGACAGCAAGGAGCGATTGCGGTTGGTATTAGCGATCGCCCTATTCGCAGCGAAAGTTCTGATGTGGTTGTCGGCAATTTGCAAGCAGCTTCTACCTTGTTGGCGGCAGGCATTCAAAACGCTCACACTTTAGTAATTGCAGCAGACGATGATGCTGTGAATTTGGCAATTTTGATGCAGGCGAGGATTCTCAATCCTCAGATTCGCATCATCAACAGATTGTTCAATACTAGCTTGGGCGACAGGATTGACCACACTTTGCCCGATCACACTTCCATGAGCGTTTCATCGTTGGCTGCTCCGGTTTTTGCCTTTGCGGCCCTCGGAAGTCAGGCGATCGGACAGTTGCGTTTGTTCGATCGCACTTGGCCGATTCACGAAGAATATATTGATGACACACATCCTTGGAAAAATCGAAAACTCAGCGATTTGTGGGACGATCGATCGCGAATGTTGATTTATTATCTGCCCGCTGCTAACAAAACTGATTTAGTATCGGCGGTGCTTAGCGATCGGCAGTGTCAGCAGGGCGATCGGCTAATTGTTGCCACTCAGCCGACTATCCACAGCCCCCAAAAAACTTTAACTCAAAAACTGCTCAAAACATTAACTAACCTGCGCCGATTTCAGCAGCACAGCCAAGCAGCAGTAATTGTTGTACTGACGCTCCTGTCAATGATTGCCGTTGCTACTGCTACCTATATTTGTGTTGACGATAATATCTCAATTGTCGATTCTCTCTATTTTTCAGTAGGGATGATTACCGGAGCCGGAGGGCATGAAAAAGTTGCCGAACAAGCTCCCGAAAGCATTAAACTATTTACAATTGTCATGATGTTAGTTGGAGCCGGAATCGTCGGCATCTGCTACGCGCTGCTCAACGATTATGTATTGGGAACTCGCTTTACCGAATATTGGGATGTGGCGCGAGTGCCACAGCGCCATCATTACATTATTTGCGGACTCGGAGGAATGGGTATCCAAATTGCTAAAGAACTGTACACTAACGGTTACGATATTGTGGCGATCGAGCAAGATCCGAACAGCCGATTTCTGAGCACGGCTCGCTCAATGAAAATTCCGGTAATTCAGGGAAGTGCCAGTTTGGCGGCAACTCTGGATGCTGCTAATGTTAAGCAAGCGGCAGCACTTTTGGCTGTTACTAGCAGCGATATGTCTAATGTCGAAATTGCCTTGAGCGCTAAAGGATTGGCACCAAAACTATCAGTTATTGTTCGCAATCAAGATCCACATTTTGCTTTGATGGTGCAGCAAGTCTTTGAGTTTGAAGGAGTTTTGAACCCGACGGAATTGGCGGCTCCTGCTTTCGCGGCGGCGGCGATTGGAGGCAGAATTTTGGGCAACGGCATGACTGCTGATAGTCTATGGGTTTGCTTGGCCACATTGATTACACCAAACCATCCTTTCTGCGGCCACCGCATTCAAGATGCTGCTAAGTCTGCGGATTTTGTGCCTCTTTATGTGGAAACTAAGTGTCAAACTCTCCACGGCTGGGAGTTACTGAATTATTGTTTGAGTACGGGGGATGTTTTGTATTTGACGATGCCGGCGAATCGCTTGGATCAACTGTGGAGAACGCCCTCTGAATTAATTAAAACTTAATGGTTTTACGCGGGAATTTATGTTGCCGATCGCTCAATTGCAACTACAAACCTGATAAAATGGGCTCTGCATAGTAAATAGGACTTACGGTTAATCCTCAGAAATCCGGTTTCTTAGGGCAAGTTCTAGTATAAATAACCCACAGAGTCTCAATTAGTTGCGGTTTAGAATGAGAAAATTTTTAGCATTATGTGTGTTTGGGTTGATAATGGCGATCGCCTCTGTAGCTGTGGCGGCTCAACCTTTGTTCGTCTCTTATCCTCCAGCCAACCACAAAACTACAGCCGATCGCATCTTTTTAATCGGTACAGCGCCCGCACCGGGACAAGTGTTAGTAAATGGCAACCAAATTTCGCGCACCGCATCCGGGCATTTCGCCCCGACTTTTCCGCTGCAAATCGGCGAAAATCTCTTTACCTTGCGTTACGAAAATCAGGAAGTCAAAATCAAGGTGACGCGCGAGTCGAATCAGCCGGCAACCCCTGTAGGATTGGCTTTTGCTAAAGATTCCCTGACGCCGAAAGTCGATGTTGCGAGTTTGCCGGGGGAATATATTTGCTTTGGGGCGATCGCACCTGCCAATGCTCGAGTTGCGGTAAAATTGGCGGGCGTTACTATTCCCTTAAAAGCGCGATCGCAAGTCGAACTACCCGACAACAAATCTGTACTGTTAGGTGAAAACTCCCCGATCGAAAAAGGCGGCAGCGAACAGTATCAAGGCTGCGGTAAAACCCCTGAGAACGCCCTCTCATCTAAGGGAGAAACAGTTAATTTAGGCGTGCCATCGTTTGAGCTAACAATGAACGGTCAAACTATCAGCCAGCAGGGTACTGGCAAAATTTCTATTCTTTCTCCGGCTGACTTAGAAATAGCCGAAGTAACAGCAGATCCTGGTGTTGCCAGAACCGGGGCAAGTACAGATTTTTCTCGGATGACACCGCTGCCGAAGGGAACGCGAGCAACAATTATTGGGGGCGAGGGAGAATGGCTCAGACTCGATTACGGTGCTTGGATTAAAGCAGCGGAAGTGCGAATTGTCAAGGATTCAGTGCCTCCGCGATCGATTATTCGCAGCGCCAGTTCGCGTCAAGTTTCCGGCTGGACAGAGGTCTTATTTCCCTTAGAAACACCCGTCCCAGTCACCGTGCAAGAAGGGGAACGCACATTCACTTTAACGCTGTACAATACTACCGCTCAAACTGACATTATTCGCCTCTCGGATGACCCGGTAATTTCACGTTTGGAATGGCAACAAATCTCCCCACTGCAAGTACAATACACTTTTAATCTCAAATCTGCCCAACAGTGGGGTTACAAGTTGAGATACGATGGCACAACTTTAGTGCTGTCTTTAAAAAACCCGCCGACGAATACAAGCATGATATCTGTATCGCAAGCAAAACCGCTGTCGGGAATTAAAATTCTCATCGATCCGGGACACGGCGGGCCGGAGGATGGAGGTGCTGTGAGTCCAGTGGGAATTAGGGAAAAAACAGTAGCTTTAACAGTGTCGAAATTGGTGCGAGAGGAATTGGTAAATCGAGGCGCGAATGTGGTAATGACGCGGGTAGAAGATGTCGATTTGGATTTGCCGCCGAGGGTGGAAATGATTCAAAAAGAAGAACCTGCGATCGCAATTTCAATTCACTACAATGCTTTGCCAGATAACGGCGATGCCATTAAGACTAAAGGCGTCGGCGCTTTCTGGTTTCACCCGCAAGCGCACAGTTTGGCAATGTTTTTGCACAATTATTTAGTTGCCAAGTTGAACCGTCCGAGCTATGGTGTATTCTGGAACAACTTAGCCATGACTCGTCCTGCGGTTGCTCCATCTGTTTTAATGGAATTGGGATTTTTGATCAATCCCGAAGAGTTTGAATGGATTGTGAATCCGAAAGAACAGAAGAAATTAGCCGAGGCGATCGCTCAAGGTGTTACCGAATGGTTTGCCTCGGTCCAATAATAGTTAGTAGTAAGGACTGAAGTCATTTTTAAAAATCCGAGTCAGGACTTCAGTTCGGTCAATCCAAGGAAATGAAATAATGCTAATTTTTACTCAATCAAAAGCCTTTTTTATTGCAGCCGTCGTTGCAAGTTTTAGCTTCTCGCTTTACAGCTTTCCTGTTTTCGGCAAGCAGCAAAGTCTTTCTCCCGCCAAAGCCGAAGCTTTAAAAAAGCAAACTCAATGCTCGTTTATTACAGGTGAAGGTGGCGCTGTTAACATTCGCAAAGGCCCAGGCAATAAGTACGCGGTTGTAGCTAAACTTAAAAGAGGAGACGGAGTTAGGGCTGTTAGCAGACAAGGTAATTGGGTAAAAATTGCAGCCAGATTTTCGGGGAACCCTCCTAATGAAACTTTGACAATCCTTGACGGTTGGGTGAACAATCAATTTATTAATGGGTGTTCCGAAGACCAATTCGATCGGTGGCGGAAATAGGGAATTTGGTTTGTAGTAAGGACTTCACTCCTCAGTTTATATCGGGAATAAAAACCTCACTACAAACCACACCGGGAGATTTTTAAAAGTGGTACAAGCAAGACGATCGCCCTGATTCATTGTTGCATTCTCAACCAGCTAAACACCTGTTCGGCGGTGATATTCAGGGGAATCATTTCGGGCACGGGAAGGACATCGCTACCTTCGCAGAATTGCGGTTGTTGGTTGGGCAAAAATGCTAAAATCGATCGATCGTCTGGATCGATTAGCCACCCCAACTGACAATTATGTTGCATACAGTGAATAATTTTTTTAGTTACGCGATTTGAGCTTTGCTGTGGCGACAGGATTTCGATCGCCCAATACGGTGCAATTAGCACATCATCCAACGGTTCACCGCTCTCATCAAATTGAATCTGTTCCCACAATAGTACCGCAATATCTAGAACAATCGATCGACCGCCAAACGTACACCGCAACCCGGGAAACGCATAAGCTATCTTGGGAGTTTCCGTCACCTGATTAATTTCGTTGCAGGCTTTGGATTGCAATAGGCTGTGCTTTGTTTTCGGCAGCGGTTTTTGGATAATCTCGCCCTCAATGTATTCGCTAGCCGGTTTGGTTTCTGGCAGTTTCAGAAATTCTTCCAGGGTGAGGCGCCCAGTTGCGATCGTCATAAATAAATTCCTCAATGCTACCTATCTTCAGTGTAAGCCAAAAAATAGTTATCTTGCATGAAACTGGTGTAATATCGCCTAATTTTGCGGAACAATCTGCTGCTTAAATTCAAACAAATTAGGATTTTTGGGGTCATAAAAAGCCCGCAACCAATGCACGTTTGGAGAACCAAAAGTTTCAACTCTAGTAAAATTTTTCATTCTCGGTAGTTGAGTCTCATCGGTAAAATAGGGTAAAGGTTTATCGATGCGGAAATAGTGAGTATCGCCGTGGACGAATACAACCTGCCCTGGGAAATTGCCTGTTTCTGTTTCCAGAGTTGCGATAAAATCGTTGTAGCCGCTTCTTCTTTTGTCAGTCGGATCGAGTTCAAATCCCGGATTTGCCTGTGCAACTAGCACAATTCCCTTGCTGTTGCTGCGTTTGGCTAAAGCAAAACATTCTTCGATCCAGGCTAAGTTAGCCCAATTGCGATCGGCATATTCTGCATCTGCTTCGGGAGTGCGGCCAAAATTGTTGTTGCTTCCCGGCATATTAATCGCCAAAAACACAACGCCATGATAAATCCAGCGAACATTTTCGCGGAATTTAGCAAACTGCGGGTTTTCGCTTTGACGGGTGAGAGTTAAGGTGCGCTTTCCCAAACTTTGATTACCGTTGCTAAATATCTCCCGCAGTTTAGCGAGTCTTTCTACTGGATCGTAACTGCCGTTTTTTGAACGGTGGCAATCCGTCCATTCATTGTCACCATAAACTAGAATAAATGGAATTTCAAAATTATCAAATAACTGCTTGCGGCTGACAAAAGTTGCATCATCGCAGACACTAGAACCGTTTTTAATGTCGCCGTCGTGGACAACAAACGCTGCGGGCGATCGATTGATATCTGCAATCAAATTCGGAAATTTTGCTTCCTGTTCGGCACTGTAGGGCAAATCGCCAATCAAGGCAAATTCAAAAGGTCGATTGACCCAAGTTTGAGCGTAAGTTAAAACGCCAAAACCCGTAATTGATACAAAAACAATAAAGGCAAGAATTAGATAGTTGTTTTTCATGTATTTAGCAGTAAATAAATTAGTTATGATACCATATAAGCCGATAAATTACTCTCAAAAATCATGAATTTTAGTCGGTTGATATCGGTAATTGCCATGCTTTCGATCGCAGGCTGCAATATCCAAACCCCACAAACCAACACACAGCCGACAGAAAGTCGTAGCTTGCGGGGCGGGACGCCATCGCCAATTGCAGCCCCTGATCCCGCCCAACCAAAGTCACACATCGAAGAAGCAACACTAATTGCTGTCGGCGACATCATGATGCACAGTACCCAAACGCGATCGGGCTACGACGCAAAAAAGAAAACATACAATTTTGACAATTTCTTCGCACCAGTTAAAAGTATCCTGTCAGCAGGCGATTGGGTGATCGGAAATCTCGAAACACCTTTAGCGGGGGAAGATGCGGGCGGATATACGGGATATCCGCTATTTAACGCACCGAGTCAATTAGCGGATGCTGCTAAAAAAGCTGGATTTAATATCTTGACAACCGCGAACAATCATGCGTTAGACCGTGGAGAAAAAGGAGTAATTAAGACGATCGCCAATCTGCGCGATCGCAAAATTGCTTCCACAGGAACAGCCAAATCAGCCGTCGAGGCTTCACGCACTTTAATCAGCACCAAAAACAACATTTCACTAGCCATCCTAGCCTACACCTACGGCACAAACGGCATTCCCGTACCCAAAGGCAAAGATTACTTAGTTTCCCTAATCGACGAAAAAAAGATAGTCAAAGACATTGCTAAAGCCCGAAAACAAGGAGCAGATATTATCGCAATTTCCCTGCATTTTGGCAATGAATATCAGCGACAGCCAAACACCCAACAAAAACAATTAGTGGAAAACCTATTAAAAGCTGGTGCAGACATAATTCTCGGCAGCCATCCCCACGTCGTCCAACCTTACAAAATTTTTAACTTTCCCGGAAAAAATGGGAAAACCCGCAAAGCTGTAGCAATTTATTCAATGGGAAACTTCATTTCCGGTCAGAATAAAAGATATACAGACTTAGGCGTGATTTTGCAAGTAAATATTCGCAAAACATTTCCCGAAAAAACCACAGAAATTACCCAGGTAAAAACCCATCCTACTTGGGTGCACCGCTATACTCAGAACAATAAAACTAACTATCGCGTTTTGCCCTTAGAAACAACGGTCAGCCAGAAAAAAGATGCACTGCTAGCAACTTCACAGTATCCTATTTTATCAAAATATTTGCAGGATATGAACAATCATCTTAACTCTTTGAATAGTCCTAAAAAATCCCAATAATTTGGCATTAAAAATTGGTAACTGGGCATTAGTTATTGGAATTGGAGTCCTAGCCGAGCGATTTGTATTCCCAGGCAGTGCCCATTGCGGCGTTGCTGGATACAGGTATGAATTCAAGATTTCGCAATTGCTATGGGCTCGCTTGAGCGTGAGTTTTGTAACATCAAGCGAAAAGTTGATTCATACGCCAGAATCAGCAACGCCCGACTGTGCGATCGATGTCTGCCGATTCCCAGCTTTGCCTCTTGACCTCCAAGGAGTCCTGTACCGGGCTGTGTCTCACTTAAAAAAGGGCAGCAATTAGAGGTCTGGGTTGAGTTCTCCAAAGCCACTGTTTTCTCTACTTAAAACTCAAAAAAGTTTTCTGCACCACTAAGCTACATACCTTCGGACTCTGACGCGCGGGCGATCGACAAAATTGCTGTAGGGAAACCGCACTAGCGTTTCCTGACTGCCGTTTTCTTACCCGCAGTTTTTTTAAAGTCGCATAAATTTTCAGTAAATACCGATCTACACACTCGCCAAACCCAAAGTTAAAATATACCCAAGAAAAAATAGCTCCTCCTAGCTGTTTTTTGGGTTAGCTAAATATCAGGGAGTGCATCTACGTGTCAATAAATAAAATGCTCAAAGGCAGAGCCACTACACCTGCTGCAGGTTTTACAATGATTGAGCTATTGATAATTATTTTAATCATAGGAATATTTTGTGCGATCGTCGCCCCCTCTTGGCTAATGTTTATTAACAACCACCGTTTAAAGGTATCGCTCGATCGAGCTTATTCGGCAATGGAACTTGCCCGCAGCAACGCCAAACGCGACAAAATTTCATGGCAAGCCAGCTTCAAACAAGTAGGAGAAAACGTACAAGTAGCAGTCCATCCAGCCGACATTCCCCCCGGTCAAGTAGCAGCCAGTCAATGGAAAAACCTAGAACCGCAAATTCAAATAGATACAGATGAAACGACACTACTTCCAGTAAATGAAAACAACGAGCAAAAAGAAAACGGCACAATCGGGCGAGTCATGTTCAACCACAGAGGTTGTCCCGTATCTCGAAGCGACCACGACTGCACCCTGACAAGTATAAGAGCCAAAGGAACCCTAACGCTATATCATCCCAACTTAAGAAACAGCCAACGCTGCATCATCATTTCCACCCTCCTAGGGCATAAGCGCACCTCCAAAAGACAGCCCAAAGCTAAAGACGGAAGATATTGTTACTAACACGGCGATGAATTATTTTTGGGGTAGGGAAACGGCATTACCGCGTCGTCAATAGCCTGGTTGTCGATCGTTATATTCGATGTCAATTCCTAACGCAACATCTCCGATATAATCCAATACGCTTGGGTTAGTGATTTAAAAACCGATCGCGCTACGGTTGGGCGAGAGTGGAACGAACCCTCCGTTTCACTCTCGCCCAACATTTTCCCTACAATTTTCCACTCCGCCCAAGCGTATTGCGATATAATAAGCTGTGTTGCATCTAGATTGCCTATGGTATTAGAGAGGGAGAGGGTCCGATGGGGATCGGGGGAGAGGATTTGACGATTGTTCGATCCCAAAAAGAAATATACAATTTAAATGCACAACAGCTTATCAAGGCATAAAGGATTGTCACCGGAATAGTTATATTCCTAGAAAGAAACCTAAAAAGGGGCAACTTTATCTCTTAGAAAAAAACTATAATCGAACTCTAGCCGAGAAACGAATAGGGAATTGAACACGTTAATCGGAGTCTCAAAATTTTCTTGCATTTGGTCGAGTCGTTATCGGAATCGCCGTCGCCGTTATGGTCTGCGTTGCAATTTGTTGTCAGCAATTTACAATTATGAGTGAGCTTCGTGGGCGATTAAATTTAAAACTCTTCATTGTAACATAGACTTTTTTTGCAAGAGGTCTAATATAAGCCCGAGATCCTTAAATCCGCCCCGACCGAGATATTTAAATTTTTAGCGCTCGGCATCTAGACAAAATTGTACCCAATTGCGGTAAAATTCTGGTGGTCAAATTTAAAAGTATTTGAAAATGCCCAGCACAATCTCCGACATTCAAGTAAAAACGATCGCAGGCGAAGACAAGCAGCTAGGAGAGTACGCTGGCAAGGTACTCTTGATAGTCAATGTAGCTTCCAAATGTGGCTATACACCTCAATACAAAGGACTCGAAGAATTAAACCAGAAGTACAGCGCGGCTGGACTCCGGGTTTTAGGATTTCCCTGCAACGACTTCGGAGCTCAAGAACCCGGAAGCAATCCAGAAATCGTCAATTTCTGTACTACAAAATACGGCGTCACCTTTGAATTATTTGACAAAGTACGCGCTAAAGGTACTCAGCAGCACCCGCTGTACGCTAAACTTACGAATGCAGTCGATCCCAAGGGTGAGGTTTCGTGGAATTTTGAGAAATTCTTAGTTAGCAAACAGGGTGAAGTGGTTGCTAGATTCCGCAGCAGTGTTGGCCCCGATTCGCCCGAACTGATTGCTGCTATCGAGCGAGAATTGGCAAAATAAGAAGTTCGGCAACTAAGCAGTGTACAGGAGTTAACGGATTTAACGGATGGATGTTTAGGGAAGAGGGAAGAAATTAATAGGCTTTTTTTCAATAAGTTGAAAGCTATTTTTTTTCTGCTCTTCCCCATTGTTGGCAAGCAGTCAATCCTGAACGAGTACCGATGATTGTATTTAATTGGAGAACGGTTTAATTTAATGGAAAATACATCTGGATTAGATTTAGTCGTAGGTTTACTTGCCTTCGCAATTCTGGGAGGTGGTCTGGTCATGCTATTTGTAGGTATGGCATCGTTTCCTAAAGAAAAATAATACTAATCGATATGATGTGCGATCGCACGACCCGAATTAACGTCTTTGTATTGAGGGCTGAAGTCATCATAGAAATTCAAGGATTCCAGTCCTGACTCCCCACAGAAAATGCTTATTTTACAGCAGACGATCTGAATAAATTAAACGGCTTTCAACTTTAACATTCGCAATTGACAATCATGCAAACTACCGACAACAACGTCAAAATTGCCCTCGCGCCGGGGAATTTGCGCCGCGTTCACCATATCGCTTTGAACGTGCGCGATATGAAAGCTTCCTGTCACTTCTACGGTACAATTCTCGGCCTGCACGAACTAACAGGTGCAGAAATTCCCGCAACTTTAACAGAAATGGTAGCCGCTGGTAAAGTCGCTAATTTTGTTACCCCAGACGGCACTGTTATTGACTTATTTTGGCAGCCCGACTTAGAACCGCCAAACCCAGACCCGGAGAAAGCTTTTACCCGCGCCAACCACTTAGCCTTCGATATCGAGCCGGATTTGTTCGATCGCGCTCTGGAAGTGCTAAAGTCAAATCAAATTGCGATCGATAGCGGCCCCGTCACTCGCGCTACAGGGCGCGGGATTTACTTTTACGATCCTGATGGATTTATCATCGAAATCCGTTGCGATGCAGTTTAAACAGTCGCTATCGCGTTCTCCGCAGTCAGCGCGCACCCTACATTTACTCTTTCGATCGCGGTGCTTTGCAAACATCCTACCTTGAGAGTTGTTTTATTTTCCGTCTTTGCCAATAGGTTGCTTCGGCCAAGTAAATCGAAAAGTTGCTCCCTCACCTTCGGCCGATTCTAGGGAAATACTGCCTCCTTGACCTTCAACAATTTTCTTGACTAGCGACAAACCAATCCCAGTATTTTCAACTTTATCGCGAGCTTCCAAGGTCTGAAAAATCACAAAAACTTTATCGTGATATTGAGGATCGATCCCCGGCCCGTCATCCTCTACAGAAAACTCGTAAAAATCATCTAACTCTTTAACCGATATCTTTACATGACCCGATTCAGCTCGGTTGTGCTTAATTGCGTTGCTAATTAAATTAGAAAAAACCTGCTGCAACAGCAATCTTTCTGTCACCAAAGTGGGCATTCCCGGTTCAAGTTTCACCTCAAATCCAGACGGCGGGGCCAACGAATCAATAATTTCTGCTAATAAATTCTCAACTTTTACCATTTCTGAAGGCACTTGAATCCGTCCGACGCGGGAATATTGCAGCAGTCCCTCAATCAAACCTTCCATGCGGTGAACTCTGCCGCGCAGCAGGTTCATTTGGTGCAGAGTATCCTCTGTCATCGACTCGCTGAGGTCTTCTTCTATCCAACTGCTGAGATTTGCGATCGCCCTGAGCGGCGCTTTCAAATCGTGAGAAACTACATAAGCAAACTGGTCTAATTCTTGATTCCGCTTTTTCAAAACATTCGTCGTTTGAGCCAGATTTTGCGCCGTCAACCTCAATTCTTGAGCGCGCAACCGCAGCGATTCCTCAGCTTGTTTGCGTTCCCTAATATCTTCTACCACACCCATCAGAAATTGACTGCCATCTTGTTCTCGCAGCAGTGAAACCGTTAAGTTTGCCCACACCAACTCTCCGTCTTTGCGGATGTAGCGCTTTTCCAGAGAGTAATTTTCAATTTCTGCTGCTAACAATTGGCGCAAAAGTTCTAGTTCGCTTGCCAAATCTCCCGGCCAAGTAATCTCCTGAAATCTTTTCTCCCCCAACTCTTGGCGACTGTAGCCCAAAATTTCGCAAAATTTTTGATTGACTAACAGAAATTTGCCTTCCACAGTCTTTTGAACCATGCCGACTGCCGCCTGCTCAAAAGTAGCGCGAAACCGCTGCGCGCTTTCTGTTAAAGCTATTTCTGAGCGTTTGCGATCGCTAATATCGTTGCTGATTTCCAAAATAGCAATCGGTCGATCTAGATCGTCGCGCTGCAAAGTCCACCGGCTGGCCACCGTTATTTTTGTGCCGTCTTTCTTGGTGCGTACCAGTTCTCCTTGCCAAGCACCCTTCTCGAAAAATACTTTTTGAATTACCTCAAAAGGTTGGGTCCATTCTGTTTGTAAAAGCTCGTGAATATTTTTTCCTATAGCTTGCGACTTCCGCCATCCGTAGAGCCACTTTGCCCCCAAATTCCAATAAGAAATCGCCCCGTTCAAGTCTAGTACCGCGATCGTATCGTTCGCCAAATCCAGCATTTGCGCTTGCTTTCGCAGAGTTTCCTCAGCTTCTTTCCTTCTTCTGGCATCGCGGCAAATAGCAATAAACAAGTGTTGATTTGCCAGACGCATTTCGCTGACTGCCAACTCCATCGGAAACTTCGTGCCGTCGCTGCGAATACCAACTGTTTCTTGCTGGTACGTCTTCAGCGTAGTATCTGGATGTAACACAAAATATTCGACCGAATAATCCCCCACGCTGCTGTGCGGCTGCGGTTGAGCTATCAGCCTCCGCAGGTTCGATCCAATTATGCGATCGGCTTTCTCGTCAAAAATCTTTTCTGCTGCCCTATTAAAAGACTCAATATTTCCCCGTGCGTCCAAAGTAATAATTCCGTCAGCCGCATTGTCTACCACCGCTTGAATGCGACTTTTACTTTCTTCCAAGCCAGCTTCCCGCTTCCTCAATTCCTTCTCTAAACTATCAAATAAATACCAGGAAGATCCTGCACCCAAACAGCCGAAAAGCAAACCAGCAACTTGCACAAAATTAGTGAAATCTATCAAATTCCGTCTTTGCATATCTAGAGTTTTCTGGTAGGCTTCGCCGGCATCAGCAAACATATTAATTTTTGCGCGCAGGTTATCCATCCTCAATTTGCCTTGAGCGAACACCTGAATTATTTCTGGCGACTGCACGCTGGTTCGCGAACTTTCGAGCTTATTCAAAGTGTTTTGCAATAAATTTATATACTGTTCGGTATTTTGTTTAATTTCTTCAAATCGCTGAGCTTGCAGTTTGTTTTCTTGAACCACAACCTTGAGTTCACCCAGCAGCGGAGGCAAACTCTTCTTGGCTTCTAAGTAGGGTGATATAAATTCGCGGCGCTTCGTCAACCCGTAACCTCGAATGCCTGTTTCCGCATCCACCACTAGGGTTAACAAGCGGTTAGTTTCCTGAAGTATTGCCCTATTAGTATCTGCTCGCTCTCTGATCTGTAGGGTAATCTCCCGGAGCCCTGCAATTGCTATCAGCGAAGCAAACAGACAAATCACTGGGATGGCAACGATGATTGTTCCCCGCTGGCGAATTGGTCGGTCTGTCCATACACAGTGGAGGCACCGATCGAGCAAATACTTCACGGATCTTTAAATAGAAAGTTTGCTGCCAGTATATCGCTTTTTGGCAGTTTAGGCTATGGCTCCGTTCGTTTTTTTTTATTTGGCGATCGTCGGGGACTAACCGTAGAAACTAGATTAGACCCCTGCGATAGCTACCTGCTGACACAAACAGCAGATTTTTTGGCACGGTGTTTAAACTGAGGCACGGAGAAAGAAAGGATTTTTTTCGAGACCGAGACAGCAGGCGAAGCAGAAAGGATCGTTTCTGCTTTACCTTCGTTTTCGCCTTCGGCTTCTGCTTTCAAACTAGAGTCTGTTTCGCCAGTGTTTGGAACACTTGTGATTACAGTAGTCCACCTGCCTGTAGCCGGATCGCGATAACAAGTAAAAGGATTTATTTTTAGCGGTTGACAGCAAGGTTTAATCATGTAGATGCACTCCTTAGATTCTGAGAAATTGTGCATTGCTTTCAGCAGCAATGCTATCTCGCCAGTAGAAGCAGTATGAAGGCAAAAGGCAGAATTGTGTTTCTGCGCCCAGAGACTTGTGAAAATTCCTGATTTCCTGTTAACTTTTGCCTTCTACTGCTTCGCGACCATAGCATTACTTTTACCAAATTGCCTTTCTGGAAGCAACCCCCCACCGCCTTAATTAGGTTGAGGTGGGACTTGTGAATGCAGCGAGGCGCCCGATCGTCCCTGCAGGACAATCTTGGAATAATATAGGTATTCTAGGCTGAAAAAAAATGCTACTGTGTGATCGACAACAGAGGTTAATCGCGATCGGTGTCACAATTAAAAATGGCACGGGTAATTGGTAATGGGTAATTGCTAAGGGGGGAATAGGTAATGGGGGAATTATTCCATATTTTGCCATCCATTAAATCCGTTAAATCCGGTACACAATTCATCGCACAACCCCACCAGTTAAATTCCTTAAATCCCATACATTTATAGTTGCCCGAGTTGCTTCTCACTAATATCAACTTCTGCCTTTAAATGAACAGTAAAAGTAGAGCCAACATCCAACTGACTCTCAACAGTTATATCCCCGCCCATCATCTGGCAAAACAAGCGGCTAATGGCCAATCCTAAACCCGTCCCGCCGTACTTGCGAGTAGTCGAAGCGTCCCCTTGAATAAAAGGTTGAAACAAACCCTGCTGCTGTTCTACCGACATTCCAATCCCCGTATCCGATACCTGCAAATAAACCCAATCTCTGCCGCCTGCCGGTTCGCGACTCGCGCTCAACAGCACCGTTCCACCTTCGGTAAACTTCAGGGCATTGGATAGCAAATTGAACAGAATTTGCCGGACTTTAGTCAAATCTGCATACATCAATCCCAAGTTTTCAGAGCAAGAAACTTGCAATTGATTGTGATTTTTTTCGACCAAAGGGTGCAAAGTTGCAACGACTTCTTCTATTAAATTACTGAGATCGAATTTTTCTAAATAAAGCTCCATCCGACCGGCTTCTATCTTAGAAAGGTCGAGAATATCGTTAATTAAAGTCAGCAAGTGTTTGCCGGCGTTATAAATTTTTTGGGTATCGGGAACGATCTCTTCGAGTCCCGATTCCCGTGCTTCTTCTTGTAGCATTTCGCTGTAACCGATAATCGCGTTGAGCGGTGTCCGCAGCTCGTGGCTCATATTGGCTAAAAAAGTGCTTTTAGCTCTCGAAGCTGCTTCGGCTTTGTGTAAGGCTTCTTGCAAGGCTATTTCGGCTCTTTTGCGCTCGGCAATTTCGATGCGGAGCAGTTTATTGGCGGCGGTGAGTTGAGCGGTGCGCTGATCGACGGTCATTTCTAGCTGCGCTTTGGCTTTGGAGAGTGCTTCCTGAGCCCGCTGGCGCTCAAATCCTTCGATCGCCAGCGCTACCAAATTTGCTAAAGAATCGGCGAAGGTGCGCTCCTCCAGAGCCCACTGGCGGGGCGCGCCGATATGTTCGAGAGAGAGGATGCCCACGATCTGCCCGCCGAGCCTAATTGCTACATTTAATATGGATGAATTGGACTTGCTGGCATTTGGCAGCACAGTGGCATGTCCGGCTAGCGAAGACGAGTGCGACAAATTTGTTTGTAGAGACTTTTGAGTCTTTGTCGCAGGTTCTAAAGCATTGTCAGATCGCAAATTTTCGCGCGGTGCGTCGCCTTCAACATCTAAAATTGATAAATTTAAATCGCTTGCCGATATGGACTCCCGGCTCAAATGATTCTCCTGGGTGCGATCGTACAAGTCGAGACAAACTAATTTGAGGTTGGGGATTTTCAACTTTGAATGATTCACCCCCTCGTCTTGCTCTGGGGCTGCGGTCTCTGTATCGAGTGGCTCTGTTTGGTTGTGGGCGAGCACTCTCTCGGTAAAATTGAGCTGGGGATCGTTCGGGTAGCGAGTTCCAAATCTTCCATGGTTGTAAAGCCAGACGCTGACTTTTTCCACATCCAAAGTGCGGGCTGCTGCTTCGGTAATTTCGCGAATTCCCACATTCAGCGCACCGCTGTTGAGAGTCCTCTGCCGACCTAGCTGCAACAAAGCCAAACTCTGGCGGCGGAGACGCTTTTCGCTCTCTTGGAGGGTTTGTTCTGCTTCCTTGCGCTGGGTGAGGTCGTACAAGGCGCACAATGCCGTCTGCTGCCCGTTAAACACCAGCGACTGAACCGAGATCATGGCCCAGAAAGCGGTGCCGTCTGATTTTTTGCAGTGGAGTTCGTAGTTTTGGAGGTATCCGTCCTTAGCAAGTGCCTCAAGTACCTTTGGGCGATCGGCGGGGTTGAAGTAAAAGTCTGGAGTGCTGCAGCCGATCAATTTTTCTAGAGGTATGTTCAGGAGAGAAGCCAATTGAGCGTTCGCATACATAATTAAGCCGTCACAGAGGCGAGAAACTAATATCGGCACGGGAGTTGCCGAGGCGATCGCCCGAAACTGCTCTTCGCTCGAACGCAGCGCCAACTGAGCTTTGCTCAGCAAGTGAGCTTCCATCGTATCTGAATGTTCGGTGGTAGTCTCCAGCAAAAGTTCTAGGTCAACCTTTTCGCGCTTCAAGTTTTCAAGTTCTGCACTCAGCCGCTGAACGTCGAAAAGTAGCTGTTCTGTCGATGGTTCTTCCTGCATGGCAATTGAAAATTGGTAATTTTTAGTCGGTTCTGAAGTTTTTTAGGGTTTTGTGCTAGTTTAACTATGACTTATTCCGATTAACTTCAGCCACCCTCATCCTGGTTCTCGGACTTAGCCGGGGATTCATCTTTACCTATAACAGCAATAAGGCTCACACTGTAGCTGTACCCAGGTCAGTTGACGAGAGTCCTCTGACCAATGCGATAGCGAGGTTCGAGGACAGGTAGGAAACAACCAAAATATTTGTTGTGAGTTGACATATTTTTAATTATTTATGTTACCGTGAATAGGTAAGCACGGTAAGGTCGATGCCATGTACAGAGCAGTGAAAATCAGAATTTATCCTACCGACGAGCAGAAATCCTACTTGGCTCAATGTTTTGGCAATACTCGATGGTTGTGGAATTATATGCTCAATGCCACTACTACCGCGTATAAAGAAACTAGGAAAGGTCTTTCTAAAGCTGCGATGGACAAGTTGCTTCCTGGTTTGAAAAAGGAATATGAATGGTTAGGACTGGCTTATAGTCAGGTCTTACAACGAGTAACATTCAATCTTTCAAGTGCGTTTGTAAACTTTTTTGAAGGACGGGCTAAATTTCCTAGATTCAAATCTAAACATGGCAAGCAATCGATTCAATATCCCCAAAATGTGAAACTAATGCCACAGGATTCTGTAATCAAGTTTCCTGGTAATTTGGGGTTAATGAGAACCGTGTTTCACAAAGACCTTCCTGATGCTAAATTCACGAGTGTAACAATATCAAGAAACGCAGATGGTAGGTATTATGCTTCTATTCTTTTTAACCAACAAGATACGCCCGCAGCCGCAATTAGAGAAGCTATCGGTGTAGATTTGGGGTTGAAAAACTTTGCTATAACTTCAGAGGGTTCAAAATATGACCTACCTAAGAAGCAATTGGCTAAGTTAGAAAGGAATAGAAAACGCAAACAAAAGAAATTAGCCCAAAAGACGGATAAAACATCTAACAATCGTCGCAAGGCTAAACTTTTGGTTGCCAAAGTATCTAGTAAAATAGCTAGAGTAAGGGAAGACTTTCTACACAAGCTATCTCGCAAAATAGCCTACGAAAACCAAGTTATTTGTGTAGAAGATTTGGGGGTTAAAAATCTGGTTAAAAATCCCAACTTGGCAAAAGCAATATCAGACAGAGGATGGGGAATTTTTCTAACCATGCTCAATTACAAAGCCGAAAGATTTGGTCACACATACCAAGAAATAGGGCGGTTTTTCCCATCTTCTCAACTTTGTAACGAGACTCTACTACCCATCCCAATACTGCAAAAAGGATATGATTCATTGGGTGTAAGACTTGTAGATTGTCCGCACTGTCTGCATCGACATGATAGAGACATCAACGCTGCAATAAATATTAGAAACGAAGGCTTGCGAGTTTTGGCGTTAGGAACTAGCGCTTCTGCCCTTGGAGGGGATGTCAGACCAAAGTCATCAGGACGTAAAAAATCCATGAAGGCTGAGGCAATCTCCGTTGAATTGGGAAGCCCACACCCTATCTGTACTCAGATGGGTGTTGGGTAGTTCACTATTCCAATTCTAAGTGCAAGGAAGGCATCAGCCGCTGCAAGTTTTTCAGGGATTTTGTCTGCCAGGGGATCTGTTTAGAACCTTTGATGGCGATTTGAATATTTTTTTGCTGGCGCACTTTGATCAAAAATTTTGAGAAAATATTAATTCCAGAACTATTTAAAAACTCTAGCTTTCGCAAGTCTAGAGTCACCGTGTTTGGGCAGGAGTCAGCCACTTCGTTGAGCAGATCGACGATCGGTGCGTATTCTTCCACCTGGCTGAGTCGGAACGAGCCGCTACAGGTGACTGTTTGCGTAGCGCGATCGTACTGGATCGTGTAATCTTTGGTCTGAATCTCCATACTTTTGTCAGTTGCCGGTTTTGAGTGGTAAAGGGGCTTTGGCTGCATGAGCGAGGATTGAGCTTCAGGCTAGCACGATCGAGACTCAGCCGTTTGCCGAATGCCGAATGCCTTGGCGCGTGTAACTTTTATTACATATACTGCCAACTGTACCATTCCAGCAGGGCTCTGATGAGTTATTTTAGGATTTATCAGTTGTGATACCAGTTGGAAAAAAGAATGCAACTGTTGACTAGCTCTCAACCCTTGCAGTCATCAGTCATTGCCAATCTAACATTTCAAATCTCAAATCTCAAATTGTATGAGTTGTGGCGGTTGACGAGACCAACTTTTGCTGAAGTTCGGAGCTATCAATTCGATTTTTTTTCTCAATTTGGTATTGACAAAACTTCCAAAATGTGAGAAATATTTCACATCTGACACTGAAGTGAAGGGGAGAATATTTAATGGCAATTTCAGGAATTACAGAAAAGCTTTTGGCGGCTAAAAAAGCTAAAGGAATTAGTTTTGCAGATTTGGAAAAAGTTTTGGGGCGCGACGAAGTTTGGATTGCAGCGGTTATTTACCGTCAAGCTACCGCATCAGAAGATGAAGCCGAGAAAATTGTCTCGGCTTTGGGCCTAGATAGCGAGACGGGTGCGGTTCTCTGTGAACCTCCGTTAAAAGGTTCTTTGGAGGACTCGGTTCCGGTTGACCCCCTGATTTATCGTTTCTATGAAATTATGCAGGTTTACGGGATGCCACTCAAAGCAGTGATTCACGAAAAATTTGGTGACGGGATTATGAGCGCGATCGACTTTACTTTGGATGTCGAGAAAGAAGCAGACCCAAAAGGCGATCGAGTGAAAATAATTATGTCGGGAAAATTTTTGGAATACAAAAAATGGTAAACCCGGGAGGCTTTAATTTCAAGTGAAAATTAAAAATTCAAATTTGCGCGAATGACTCATTACTGATGACTAAAGCCTCAAAAGTGTTAACTTAGAAACAGAGATCGCGAAGCTTGACTCCGCCAAAAAACGGAGACAAGCCCCCGACGCCAGAAGTGCAGGTCGCAAAATTTTAGACCCTAGTTCAACTCCAAAATTCATCTGTGGAGTAAATCTCAAATCTCAAATCTCAAATCTCAAATCGACTGACGACTCATGACTGATGACTAAAGCATCAAAAGTGTTAAATTAGAAATAGAGATCGCGAAGCTTGACTCCGCCAAAAAACGGAGACAAGCCCCCGACGCCAGAAGTGCAGAACCCCAAATTTTAGACCCTAGTTCAACTCCAAAATTCATCTGTGGAGTAAATCTCAAATCTCAAATCTCAAATCTCAAATCG
>JAUBSN010000007.1:50843-105263 GCA_036704825.1 Microcoleus sp. F8-C3
ACTGACTGGCTTGGGTGTCCGATCGGGAAACCCTTCTAGGGCAAAGCTAAGGTCGATCGCGCGGCAACTTCCCCAGTCGAAACAAGCAACCGCAACCGTAAAGTAAGAGGCAAATATGTCAAAATATGACTCCCATCTGAGATGCTCCTTTTGCGGCAAGTCGCAAGAGTACGTCCGCAAGTTAATAGCTGGGCCCGGCGTCTACATTTGCGATGAATGCGTGGAACTGTGCAATGAAATTTTAGAGGAGGAGTTCTTTGACTCCAGCAAAACAATTGGTCAACAGATTCCCCAATCAGAGGTGCGAGAGTCTCAGGGACAAGGAACGCGGCGGCCGGGTCGATCGAATAAATCGAAAATTGTTTTAGGTCAAATTCCCAAACCGACAGAAATCAAGCAGCATTTAGACAACCACGTCATCGGCCAGCACTCAGCAAAAAAAGTCCTTTCTGTAGCAGTTTACAACCACTACAAGCGCTTGAGCGTTGACCAAGCTAAAGATAGCGACAAGCCTTCCCCCGACAGCGATGTGGAACTGCAAAAATCCAACATCATGCTAGTGGGCCCCACAGGTTGCGGTAAAACTTTGTTAGCGCAAAGTTTGGCGCAAATGCTCGAAGTCCCGTTTGCGGTAGCGGATGCGACGACGCTGACAGAAGCTGGATATGTCGGCGACGATGTAGAAAATATCTTGCTGCGACTGTTGCAAATGTCCGATTTTGATGTGGAAGCCGCGCAGCGGGGCATTATTTATATTGATGAAATTGACAAGATTGCTCGCAAAAGCGAAAACACTTCGATCACTAGAGATGTATCGGGAGAAGGAGTGCAGCAAGCGCTGCTAAAAATGTTGGAAGGAACGGTGGTTAACGTGCCCCCGCAAGGCGGCCGCAAACATCCTTACCAAGATTTTATTCAAGTTGACACTAGCAAAATTTTATTTATTTGCGGCGGTGCTTTTGTCGGTTTGGAAAAAATAGTTGAACAGCGTTTGGGTAAAAAATCTTTAGGCTTTATTCAGCCAACAGAAAGCGACAGCAACTCGACTTTGCCGGCGAAAGACAAGCGGGCCGCTGATATTTTGCAGCAGGTACAGCCCGACGATTTAGTCAAGTTTGGTTTGATTCCTGAGTTTGTCGGGCGGATTCCGGTGGTGACGGTAATTTCGCCGCTGGATGAAGCAGCTTTGATGCAGATATTGACCGAGCCCCGAAATGCGCTGGTGAAGCAGTATCAAAAACTGTTGAAGATGGACAGCGTGGAGTTGGAATTCCAGCCGGAAGCGCTGCGGGCGATCGCCCAGGAAGCCTACCGCCGCAAAACCGGCGCGAGAGCTCTCCGCAGCATTTTAGAGGAGTTAATGCTAGATGTGATGTACGAGTTGCCTTCTCGCAAGGATGTGGCTCACTGTAAGATTACTCCTGAAATGGTCGAGAAGCGATCGACTGCTGAATTGCTGTGGCATCCCGCATGGAGGCAGCACGAAACTGCTTGATTTATAGTTTGTAGGGTGTGCGGCGCACCCTACAACCTAGGTAAATTTACTTTATGACAGTAAAAAAAATGTCAGTCAATGTAGCTAAAGCCAGTAAAAAATCGAGATTGTCAGTATCCAGTTTGCTGCCGAGGATTGTAATTTACAGCGCGGTTATGGCTGGCATTATGGCGTCATGTTACGATTTTAAACTCAACAAACTTTTCAACAAACTTTTCATCTCCAGGGCTCCGAAATTCTCAGAAGCAAAACAATATATTAATAGCATCAATAGAGCGCAGCAAGCTTACTATGCAGAGTACGGTAAATTTACCGATAACATTCCCCAACTGGGTCTTGGAATTAAAGAAAAAACCGATGACAATAATTACACGATCGTATCTTCAATGGGTCCGGTGCAAACCTCGTACAATCAACGCGAATCGGCACAATTTGAAAGCGCGATCGCGATTGCCAAACCTAATGATATGAGTACCGGGAAATCCTACACTGGCGCAGTGTTTGCTTTTAAAGAAAAGGGTGGCGTAACAACTATTTCTGCAATTTGCGAGAGCGATCGAATTAATGCAAGTTATGCAGAAACTTGGAATCCGCCAACTTTTGACGGCAAACAAATTCACTGCCAGCCCGGAACAACAATGTTAAGGTAAGACCTTGAAACTATTTTGCGCCACTCTTTCACCGTCTAAGTAAAATTCAAACTTCCAATTTCCCGGCTTATCATCCTTTTTAAAATTGTACCAGCACCAAGTATTTAATCGCTCGCCCGTCGTTTTTAAATAAGATTGACTTTGGGCTGCGAATAGTCCTTGAGGGTTGACAACCTTACAATAACTTCTATATTCTCCTTCTGGCAAGTTAGCCGCACTTACAGCAAAATAGACTTTTTTGTTTTGCTTTAAAGACCAAACATCCCTAAGTTTCGTTGATTCTAATTCGTCAGTTAACATTACTTGAGTCTTAGGGTTCAAATTTGCTGAGTTGATTGCTCGTTTGATATCTACTGCTGTTTGAGGTTCAGGAAATTTCCAAAAAAGCGGAATAAAAATAGCAGAAATTGCTGTTAATATTCCGACTGATATCAATACGGGTTTTAAGTTGTTACGCTGCTGAACTACTTCGAGGGGAATCAAAGCATTTAAGGCCGCATCTGCGGAAGGATAGCGGTGTTTGAAATTAGGTTCCACCATTTTTTGCAGCCAGTCAAGAAACTCTGGAGTTAGCTGCGGCAAGCGATTTTTAAAATTAATCCGCCCCGTATCGTCCATCAAACTGCCAACTTCGGTAGAATTGATGCCGATTAGCAAGCAAATTAGCGTCGCGCCGAGGCTGTATAAATCGGATGCGACTGTTAGCTGGCGGTTGAACATTTGTTCGGGCGGCATAAAGCCCAAGGTGCCTTTGACAACGCTGCTGGCAGCCACTTCTCCCCCGCCGATTCTAGCAAATCCGAAATCGACAAGGCTGACATTCATCCGGTCATTTACTAAGATATTTTCGGGTTTTAAATCTCTGTGGATGACTGGCGGAACGCGGTTTTGCAGGTATTTGAGGATTTCTAAAACCGAGATAGCAATTTGCTTGATTTGTTCGGGATTCCAGCGCCCAGAATTTGCCAAAGAAGGAGCATTTTTGTATTCTTGCACCATGCAGAAACCCGACGCGGTTTGGAAGGAATCTAAATAGCGGGGAATGCTGGGATGGTCGAGTTCTCGCAAAATTTGAATTTCTTTTTCGTAAGCTTGATATTCTGACCAATTAGCACCGGTGCGGGCAAATTGAAATTGTTTGACAACAACCGAACGTTTTGTATTAATTTCGGTAGCGAGATAGGTAACGCGACCGCCTGCGCGATTGTGTCCGAGTTCGCGAGTTATTTGATAGCCGTAGTTGGAAAAGTCAGGAAAATCCTTCATAAGTAAATTGTAAGGTTTGTAGTAAGGATTTCAGTTCTTAAAAATAAGGACTTCAGTTCTTAAAAAGTTGTAATCTCAGCAAACAATTTTTTACGGTTTAATTAAATTTGGTTCAGATTGGCGATAGTTGGCAATAACTCTGTTTCTTTTGAAAACTATCAGATTAAGTAAGGGAATGCCTGTGGCAGCAAGAGAGAGTAAAGTAATTCCTGCGAATGCTAAAAATTGCTGTGGTTCCACTACGGAATCAAGATTATTTATCAATTTCAAAAACCATTGAAAGCCCGATCCTAAATTCATGCAAAATCCAGCAGTGAGAAATGTGATCGTCACAGCATCTTGCTTTATAAAACCTTTTTTAATGCGATCGTAAATTCTATATTTAGCTAAATTATAAACTACCAACCAACACCAGGAACTAAGCATAATAAGACTTATTAATAACATACCAATCCCTAAAAGCGAGTTCAGAGTAGAATTTAATCTTAGGAGAATCCCCGACAGAAAGAGAAGTCCAGAAGCTGCCAATGCCAAGATAGTCAAACTCCGACTATTACCAAGACTACCGACCGCACCACCAACACAAGCTGAAGTCAGCAAGCAAACTAAAAAAATGATAAATTCACCCATACCATTAAAAAAGCTCATGTCAAAACATGATTTTAAAACAATCTCTACAAGCGACATTGCTGTAATTCCAATGCTAGCTCCGACAACTGCTCCAAACCAATTAATTTCAGTACCATTCACTTCAGCATATAGGGTATTTTCTGCTGCTATAATTCCCGTAAATAGTGGAATTAATAGTATAAATACAGGCAGCGGATCTGTCTTGGCGGTTAACAGCCAGCCAACCCAAACAAACACAAACATGAAAATCAGTCGCTCCTTAGATACAGTAACCGTTGGTTTGGATTCAGGAAGGCTAGCACTCTTAACTTGAATTACTACTTGATAAATGTCTGGTTCAGAATTAGCGTGGAGTACAATTTGGCGTTGATAAGTTTTATTTTCCAGCAATTTGCTCGTATTTACCGTAATTTGACACTCTAATTCGTTGCTATCAAATTTCTGCGGATCAAACGATATCCAAGGGTGGTCGTAAGGCGTGTGTGGCGGGTCACTCGGATGCGCGGCCACTTCCCATCTACCCGCAAGCATTGTATCTGGAATTGGATTGCTAATTTCGATGGTTTGTGTTATTGTTTCTCCATATCCTGTCGCGGTTAATTCCAGGGTATCGCGCTCAATTCTCACTTTCGGCAAGCTGCAGACATCCAAAGATTCTAGTGCAGCTAAAGCATCAGCCGCCGACTGATATCTATCTTGAATTCTCGGCGCTACCATCCTTTCCAGCCAATTCATCCAACCCTGCTGCAACGGCGGTACTAAATGCCGAAAATGAATGCCATAATTGGCATCAACTAAATTACCGACCTCCGCAGATTTCGTACCAGTTAACAAGCAAATCAGCGTTATCCCCAAGCCGTAAATATCCGAGGCTTTGGTTAATTCTCGGTTGAACATTTGTTCCGGCGGCATGAATCCCATCGTGCCTTTGACGACGCTGCTAGCCGCGATATTTCCACCTCCTAGCCGAGCAAAACCGAAGTCTACTAAGTAAACATTTAATTCGTCGTCGATTAACAAGTTTTCCGGTTTGATGTCGCGGTGAATTACGGGCGGTTTTTGGGATTGCAGGTAAGCTAAAATCTCTAAAGTTGCGATCGCAATTTGCTTAATATCCGGCGGCGAAAAAGTCCTGGCGACAGCAGATTCGGCATTTTTGTATTCCTGCACCATGCAGAAACCGCTGTCAGTTTGAAAAGAATCGAGGTAGCGGGGAATGCCTGGAAAATCCAGATTTTGCAGCACTTTGATTTCCTGTTCGTAAGCTGCGTATTCTTCCCAGCTAGCACCTAATTGGGCAAATTGAAATTGCTTAATTACAACTAATTTTTGAGGCTTCGTATTTTTCGCTAAGTATGTAACTCGGCCGCCGAGACTGTTGTGTCCGAGTTCTTTTTCAATCTGATAGCCGTGAGTTGAAAAATCGACGAAGGCGTTCATATGGTTTAAGGCATTTTGTGCGGGGTGGGGGCGGGTTTTTTAGTCTTTTGGTATCCTTTAAAGCTATCGGTGAACCCGCCCCTACAGGTTTTCGATCGCAGGTGCAAGATTTCAGATACTACAAACTTAACTTTTTTCCAAAAAGGCGGCAAGTGTGATAGGATTTGATTTCGCGATCGGTTCTAGCGGGGAGCAGCCGCTAGAGGAAACGGGGAAAGTTCGGTGCAAGTCCGGCGCTGTCCCGCAACTGTAATGAAACGCTTGTTGTTTCTCAAGTCAGAATGCCCGCCGATATCTAACTAACTTTTGAACGCATCTGCGAGGTACGGATGATGGATGAAATTAATGCGGCTGTACGCACAAAGCACAGTCTGTTTGTTTGCACTGCTTGCGCTAGTGTTTGGAAAAACGGCAAGCGCGAAGGCAAAAGCGGCGGTCAACAATTCATGGAAAATTTGTTGCAACTCGCTAAAAATTGGGAGTTTTCCGATCAATTTGAGATTCAAGAAGTTGAGTGCATGAGTGCTTGCAGTCACTCTTGTGCGGTGTCTTTTGCTGCTGTTGGAAAGTACACTTATTTGTTTGGCGATTTACCAGCAAATGAGTCGGAAGCCGTCGAAGCTGTACTCGAATGCGCGGGTCAATACTATGCTAAACCGGACGGTTTGTTGCCTTGGTCTGAGCGTCCTCAAGCTCTGAAAAAAGGCGTTTTAGCAAAGATTCCACCGCTGGGAAGTTAGAAATAGGAATTGCGCCAAATACTTCAACGTAGGGTGTGCATTGCCCATATTACCATTAATTTATGGTGTGCAATGCGCGCCCTACCCGCTCAAGAATGGTGCGCCATGCGCACCCTACGGTACATCTCAACCTGACAAAAAATTTAATGCACAAAATTCCTGTTACTGTCATCACTGGTTTTCTCGGTAGCGGCAAAACTACCTTAATTCGCCACTTATTGCAAAATAATCAAGGTCGCCGCATTGCTGTTCTGGTTAACGAATTTGGCGAAATCGGAATTGACGGAGAATTGCTGCGCGATTGCCAAGTTTGCGACGAAGAAGAAGATGTCAGCAGCAATATTGTAGAACTAACCAATGGTTGTCTTTGCTGCACTGTTCAAGAGGAATTCTTGCCGACTATGCAGGAATTGTTGAAGCGCAGAGAACAAATTGATTGTATCTTAATTGAGACTTCTGGCCTCGCACTTCCTAAACCTTTAATTCAAGCTTTTCGCTGGCCGGAAATTCGCACGGGTGCCACAGTGGACGGTGTGGTTGCTGTTGTCGATTGCGAAGCTGTTGCTAGCGGTACTTTTGTCGGTGATATCGATGCTTTGACGGCACAGCGGCAGGCTGATTCTAGTTTAGATCACGAAACTCCGATCGAGGAATTGTTTGAAGACCAGTTAGCCTGTGCCGATATGGTACTTTTAACGAAGGTCGATCGCGTAGATGCGGAAACTCACCAGAAAGTCCAAAGCTGGTTGCAGCAAGAGTTGCGTCCGAGTGTGAAAATTGTTCCCTGCAAAGGTGGCGAAATTAACCCTGATGTGCTAATGGGATTTAATGCGGCGGTTGAGGATGATTTGGAGTCTCGCCGGAGTCACCACGATACTGAGGAGGAACACGAACACGATGATGATATTAACTCGACTTTCTTTATTGCCGATCGCGAATTTGAACCTGAAGCTTTGGTGAAAAAACTGCAATCCTTGGTGCAGCAGGAGGAAATCTATCGGATTAAAGGGTTTGTGGCGGTTCCCAAGAAACCGATGAGGATGGTGTTGCAAGGTGTGGGTTCGCGGATAGAATATTTTTACGATCGTCCTTGGCAACCTTCCGAACTCCGCCAAACGAAATTAGTGCTGATCGGTCGGGAACTCGACTCTGCTAAAATACAGTCATTCTTGTAGTTGAATGCGGGCGATCGTTTTTTTGTGAAAAAGGGCGATCGTTCTTCAATCATTCTGCACTCGATACTGTTTCTAACGTCAAAATGCCGATCGGTTTATTAACAACTAACTGCATCCTGTCTAACCATTGCGAACCGATTAAAATCTCCGGGAGTTCACCTCCCACATGAACCGGAATGACACACTCTTGACCGTCAATAATTACTCGACCTTCATAGAGGTCAAATAAAGCATCTCCCCGCGCTGTAGTCAGCTTGAACTTAGACTGAACTAACGACCAATCCAAAGCCTCCATATCTTGAAAATTAATTGCCAGATAGCCTGCAGTAAAACCTGTATCTAGCATCACTTCTACAGGAAAAATCTCGCCATTAGAGGCAATTAATTCTATCTCAAAAAACAATTCTCCGTTTTCGCCAAACCAACCTGATATCATATTCTGCCACAGGTTCCTGTTTCATTGAGGCGAAAGGTTGTTAGCATCACATTTTTATCGCCGTACTGTTCCTTGATTTTTTGAACAATGCCTAACAGTGTAGGGTCAATCAAGTATTCTTCGCTGTCCGGCTCGATCGCAATAAACCAATTGTAATACTCGTGGATCAGTTTCGGGCGAATTCGCTCAAATATTTCGCGGCAGCGCAAACCGAGTTCAGTTTTTTCTGCTTCGCGCCTTGCTAATTCTTCGGGTGGTATAGACCGTTCGGGAGAGATTCTACCCTGCAGCGCTTTTCGCTTTTCTGATAGCTGAGTCATGATGTTTTTTAGATTAAATGTATAGATTGATTTATGATAGCCCACAAGTATTATTTTGTCTGTTTTTCCTACAACCCGCCCTTAAAGTCTCCAGCGAACTATTTATTAATATTTCGTAATATTCTTGCTGCGAGCAGCTTGTCTGGTGTAAAATAGCGATAATGGTTATCATTTACACTAATCGAGGTCAAGTATGGTGAGTGCTGGGGCGATCGAATCAGTTCCTGTTACTGTTCTCACGGGTTATCTCGGCGCAGGCAAAACTACGCTACTGAACCGGATTTTAACACAGGAACACGGCAAAAAAGTTGCAGTCATCGTCAACGAATTTGGCGAAGTAGGCATCGACAACCAACTGATAATTGATGCAGACGAAGAAATTTTCGAGATGAACAACGGCTGCATTTGCTGTACAGTCAGAGGCGATTTAATCCGGATTATCGGCAACTTAATGAAGCGGCGAGACAAATTTGACCACATAGTCATCGAAACCACAGGTTTAGCCGACCCCGCGCCCGTAATTCAGACATTTTTTGTAGACGAAGATATGCGGGACACATTGCTGCTAGATGCAGTTGTAACGGTAGTTGATGCCAAGCACATATGGGTTCACTGGGACGCAGACGAAGCTCAAGAACAAATTGCATTTGCCGATGTAGTTTTGCTCAACAAAACTGATTTAGTGACTGACGAAGAATTGGCAGAATTAGAAAAGCGAATTCGCGCCATGAATGCAATGGCAAAAATTTACCGTACCCGCAATGCAGAATTACAAATGGAGGCTTTGTTGGGCGTCAAAGCATTTGATTTGAACCGGGTATTAGAAATCGAACCCGACTTTTTGGGCGAACACGAACACGAACATGACGAAACGGTTACCTCAGTAGCAATAGTAGAACCGGGCGCCATTGACGGCAACAAATTTAGCGATTGGATTGAGGAATTGTTGCGAACTCAAGGTCCGAATATCTTTCGGACAAAAGGCATTTTGAATATGGCTGGAGAAAACAACAGATTTGTTTTTCAAGGAGTGCATATGCTGTTCGACGGCCGGCCGGATCGACCTTGGAAAGCTACGGAAACTCCGAAAAACGAGCTTGTATTCATCGGCCGCAACTTAAACGAAAATCAATTGCGAGAGGATTTTCGTAAATGTCTGGTTTAACTGACATATTGAAGCATTTTTAATAAGCATTTTAGGAACAGGCAAGATGCCTGTTCCACAAGAATAAAATTCATCTTTTGTGGAACGGAACAGGCAAGATACCTGTTCCAGAATAATAAAATTTATTTCTTGTGGAATGGAACAGGCATCTTGCCTGTTCCAGAATAATAAAATTCATTTCTTGTGGAACGGGCATATTGCCCGTTGTTAAAAATAGTGAAACATCTCAGATTCAATAAATATGGGTAACAAAAAGACAAATAAAAGTGAACAAGCCCTGCAATTTCACGCTAAAGAAATGCTGTCTGACTATGTAACTGCGGTTACTTGGTCGCCGGACGGCAAAACTTTAGCAGTCTGTTCCGCTGCGGGCGAAGTGATGCAGGCGGCAGTAGGGGCCGTTAATGAATTGTCCTTGCAACCGCTACAAACTGCCACGGGTAAATCAGCCGATTGCTTGTCTTTTTCCCGCGACAGTCAATTCCTAGCTGCTGGCGGACAAGATGGAAAAGTGCGAATTTGGCGCGTTAATTCTGGGGAATTAATTGCTGATTTGGATAACCAGCGCGTCTGGGTTGACAAGTTAGCTTGGAGTCCCAACTGCAACCAGTTAGCTTTTAGCATGGGCCGCTGCGTTCAAGTCTGGAATGCTGAGGATAATGTTGTTGAAGTAACGCTGAATTTCGACTCATCATCTATCCTCGATTTAGCATGGCATCCGATGGTTCAATATCTGGCAGTTAGCGGCTATAAAGGCGTCAAAGTTTGGCATGGCGAAGACTGGGACGAAGACCCGGAAATTTTATCAGTACCCTCTGCAACAGGTGCAATTGCTTGGTCGCCACAAGGAGAATATTTAGCTTGCGGCAATATGGACAACACCCTAATTGTTAATGAATGGGGCAGTTTTCAACCGTGGGTAATGCAGGGTTTTCCGGGGAAAGTCCGGGAGTTAGCTTGGTCGGATAAAACTAATTCTTTGGGTGCACCTTTGTTAGCTGCTTCGAGTTCTCAAGGCATTTCCGTCTGGGAAAGAGACGCTGATGAAGAAGTCGGTTGGGAAGGTTGGGCCTTAGAAGTGCATGAAAATGTGGTAAATGCGATCGCCTTTCAACCTACCACATTTTTATTAGCTTCTGCCGCCGCCGACGGTCAAGTTTGTTTGTGGTACGAAGCAGAACAATTGCTGCAAATTCTAGAAGGTGCAGAGGGCGGTTTTTCCTGTCTCGCATGGCATCCCGATGGTCAGTTTCTCGCCGCTGGCGGCTGTGGAGGCGAATTGCTGGTTTGGTCAAAGTCTATGCGGGGCAAAGGGTTCGGGCGGGGCTAAGTTCGCACAGGCATCCGTTTGACCAAAACATAAAAATTGAAAACTTTAGGACTTACCCGCGGGTGCCGAGAAACCGGGTTTTTCCAGCGTCTACTTCGTTGCAGACTGCATCGAGTAAAAAACCCGGTTTCTGAGCGTCGAAGTGCGTCCTGGACTGAACTTGCTCTTTACAAAATCCTAGATTACTATAAGTAGGGCGTTAAATTACTTTTTGCGTAAGTAAGCGTAAAAAACGCACAACAGATAGAACCTGTGCGTCCAGGAGTGTTATCCTCTCTTTCTTGTTAAAATCCCTTGACTGGGACTGAACAGCAAAGCTACTAAAAATAACCCAAAAACAACTAATACAATTGCCGCACCAGAGGGCATATTCAAATAATAGCTGAGATACATACCTGTCACGCTAGCTGTAATCCCAATCATTGCTCCCAATCCCATCATTAAATGCAGCTCTTTTACCAACAAATACGCCGTAATTCCCGGCCCGATTAACAGCGAAATTACTAACAGCGCCCCCACAGTTTGCAAACTCGCAACAATCGGGAGCATCTCATATTTGTAAAAACACTTATTCTGGCTCCTGCCTTCTGACTTTTTCCTTCTTCCTTCTGACTCTTTCCTCCTGACTCTTTCCTCCTGACTCCTAGCTCCAATTTCAAGCGGAGGGCTGCTTTCATTGAGATGCTCCCCAACAATCGTCAGCGTAATCGCCGACATCATCCCGAAATAAATCCAGTTTACAGGCAAACCGGACGCTTGCGCCCCCAGGGGGTCAAAAGTATAGAATAGCAGTTCTTTGTAAAGGAGTTTAACCGCCACCAAAATTATCAAAGTTATGAAAAAAGTCTGCTGCACGTCAGCAGGTGCAACTGACAAGATGTTACCGAACAGAAAACCGTCTAGGTCTAATTTTGTTGTCCGCAACAGGCTAATCAAGGTGACGCTAATTGCTAAAAATGTAGATAAAATTAAGGCCATGACGGCATCAATTTTGAGGCGATTGCGATTGAATCCACGCCATAATTACGGCGCTGATAATTCCAGATATAAACGCGCCGATCGAGGGAGCATCTCATATTTGTAAAAACACTTATTCTGGCTCCTGCCTTCTGACTTTTTCCTTCTTCCTTCTGACTCTTTCCTCCTGACTCCTGACTCCTGACTCCTAGCTCCAATTTCAAGCGGAGGGCTGCTTTCATTGAGATGCTCCCTTCCCAACCATAGACTGTCTCAAGTTCGCCTACTAGCAACAACCTTACATTTTCTGGTACGCAGCAAAATGCAGCGCTCGCAATCGCAGGGGTTTTCGATTGCAAACGCTGCGCTTGCTGCGATGACTTTAAGGTGAATTGGGCTCCTCGGTACTGGGGGGTTTTTGACCAATTCCCAATTGCTTCTTAGAGGATTTTAAGTCTTTCCAAAGCGCTTTAATATCTTTATAGGCTTTCTCAGCGCTAATTTTCCCCCCAGTTTCCAGCGAGCAAATATAAGTTATTTTTTGAGCAAACTCCTGCAAATTAGCATTAAACGCCAAGTTTTCTGGCGTGAAATCACCGTAGTAGCGATTGCGAGGATGTAAAAAATCTTCCCGCTCTTTCATTGCCCCCTCCTAATTTAACTTTTGGTATTCAACTTTTGGTTCGGTCTCTGCTGTTAATAGCACTATGTGTACTCAGTATCGCGGCGCTAACTTGCTTCTATTGTATTGGGTAAGTAGCAATTGTGCTTTTTCCCTCTCTACTGAGTCTATTAATGCAGTCTTAACCTTAAGTTAGCTTTATTTTAACTTTTCTTTAACCTAAAAGCAAAAAAATTGGGAAATGCGCGGTTCGCATCTCCCTTGAGATATATTTGGCAGTTGGTGATTAACCTTTTTTGAAGCCGAATATTTACTTGTGGCACTCGCAGCCGGCGTGGCCGCAGCCGCTGCCGTTGGGGTGGCCGTCAGCGCAAGCACTGGAACAGTATGTTTTGCCGTCTTTTTCAATGGCGTCACTGAGATTGACTATGCAGAGGCAAGAAGGACAGGCGCATTTCATTTGGGTGACGGTAGTCATTTTAGTTTTTCCTCGTGGTTTGTTTGTGTATGCTTATATATGAACATATATTCAGATATAAGTCAAGGGTATGTACAAGTTTTGTTACAAAAGGTTTGCCATCGTACTAAAATGAGAATGAGAATTAAAACAAGCCTGGAAAAGATGTCACCCAACTCTGCTGTTAATGGAGCGATAAGTCAGCCTCGCGAACTAAACGATACACCAACGTGCGCTCCATCGCACCTAGTTGACTGTTTGCGGGCCGGCGACATCCAAAAACAAGTTCTCAACACCGCAAAAGCCCAGCGGATGGCAGAGTTTTTCAGTCTTTTGGGAGATGCGAACCGCCTGCGGCTGCTGTCGGTTTTGGCAAAACAAGAACTGTGCGTGTGCGACTTGGCTGCGGCGTTGAGTATGAGCGAGTCAGCAGTATCGCACCAGTTGCGGGCATTGCGGGCGATGCGGTTGGTAAGTTACCGCAAGGTTGGGAGACAAGTTTTTTATAGTTTACTCGATCGACACGTTTTTGAACTTTACCAAGCAGTCGCCGAACACTTAGACGAAGAATAATCTTTTGGGCATTGGTAATGGATTTAAAATTCTGTAGGGGCGGCTTTTACCAATAAAGTTGGCCTAAGACCAATAATCTCGTAAACCCGCCCTCACCAAACTCAATATCAATCTTGGACTGTGTGGCCCGTAGCAACAACCGCCTGTTTAATTGACTCTTCAGAAGCTTGAGCTTCTACTGTAACAGTCTTAGCTGCGACATCCACATTGACAGTAGCGTCGGATTCAACAGTTTTGATGGCTTTGGTAATTGTATCACCGCAGCCGGAGCAGACGATCGAGGGAACTTTAAGTAGTATTGCCATAATTAAGCAAAATTTCGTAGATGACAGTATGATCTTTTATTTTAATCTAAATTCGTGAAACACGCGCTTTCGCCGATTCTGGCAGGGGGTTTAAACCCCTGCCTCAAAGCTAAAGCCGGTTAAAACCGACTGTAGAGTTTGACGTTAAAAGTTATAGATTATTTCCCACTAATATCACTTCAAACTTAATACCTGTGAATATAAATTAGTATCCGGTATGCACCGCCCAACCGCAGCCGCGACAGGCCGCAAACTCGCAACTAAATCTACCATATCTGGCAAAGAAAGAGCTTGCCGCGCGTCAGAAACCGATTTTTCCGGTTGCGGGTGACACTCAACAATTAATCCGTCTGCACCGCAAGCAACCGCTGCTTTGGCTAGTGGCGCGACTAATTCTCGCTTGCCGACTGCGTGAGAAGGGTCTACAATTACTGGCAAATGAGTTAACTGTTTCAGCGCTGCGACTGCACCTAAATCCAATACATTCCGGGTGTAATTGTCGAAGCTGCGGATGCCTCTTTCGCACAGAACTACATCAGGATTTCCGTGACTGAGAATGTATTCGGCGGCCATCACAAATTCTTCAATTGTGGCTGACAAGCCGCGTTTTAGCAGGACGGGTTTTCCGGCTTGACCGACTGCTTTTAGCAGCTCGAAGTTTTGCATATTCCGACTTCCTATTTGCAGCATATCAGCTCTTGTGACAACGGGATCGATTTGGGCGATCGACATTACCTCTGTCACCGCGGGTAAACCGTAACGCCGGCTGACATCGGCTAAAATTTCCAGTCCCTCAATTCCCATCCCTTGGAAAGCATAGGGAGAGGTGCGGGGTTTGTAGACTCCGCCTCGCAAAGCTTGCACGGATGCGCCGGATAGTTGGCGGGCGACTGTTTCCATTTGTTCTGAACTTTCCACGGTACAGGGGCCGCCGATGATTAACAATTCTGTGCCGCCGACTGAGACTGTTTCTGAGAGTTTGACAATTGTTTGGTGTTCGGGATGAGATTTGGTTGCGAGTTTGGCTTCTAACATGAGGGAATTCTCCGGGAAATTTAAGTAGGTGGTTGACAACAAAAAACCCGGAACTTTTAAGAGTTCCGGGTTGGTGCGAAAAGACAGCGCGACAATTTACCCAGAACTCTTGTTGGGCCAAAAATAAAAGCTGTAGTACCAGTTACTGAATAATGTCATTGCTGTTTTCGCTTGTACTCGATTGGTTGTTGGGAAAAGAACTAGAAAAAACAAAACCGCAGGTGTTAATCTGCGGTTCGCCCGGATGTTCACAGTGAATTGCAAATTCACTCCGGGCGAACTTGGCTGTACCAAAAATAAAAATAGCTGTTGGCTGTGAACATAGCTGAAGAGCTGGGATTTGTGGATTAAACACAATACTATTTGAAAAGCTAGCACGGGGAGACTGGGATGTCAAGTTATTTTTTGCAAAAGTTTTGTAGAGTGGGCGCTCTTGTCCCCCCCTTGCTAAGCTGTACTCGATCGGCATCTTTTTGAACAAAAAAGTTGACAAAAATTAATATCTGTAAAGTAGAACGATCGGGCGATCGCCCTGGAATCAGATTAAAACGATCGATCGATGGGTAAGGCAAGAAGAAAAAACTCAATTGCCAGAGGCTAGAAGAACAAATACAGCCTTTCGAGCCTAACATCAGGTGCAGGCTTTAGGAGCGAGCCGCGCAGGGCATAGGGCATAGGGCATAGACCTGGAACGGCCTGGATCGGGCATCAGTTGCGATCGGTGTGTACCTCATTTTATTGAGAACCGCTATAGATTCTTGAAAATTGTGGCGTTGCTCGATCGGGGTATGAAAAAAATAACTTTAAAATCCAAAAGCTTTGTGAATACTGCTTTCTTTGACGGGCATATTTAACGTTTCATACCGTAAATCAGCAACGCCGAAATTTTAAGTTCAGAGTTGATTGAATTGAGTTCTGATAGCTTCTATCCGACTGCGGTTAACTCCCAAATCCGACTGTCCCAGACGCGAAGCCGATCGCACGTGGATGACTTTTGCTTCATCATCTACCAAAAATTCAACGTCATCAACAAACCCCATCAAAGCACTGGTGAACTCCGCATACAGGTAGTTATCAGTTGCCGTGATAATTTTAGTTTTTCCATAGGACTCGATCGTCCCTTTGAGCTTTACCATCGCTTCAATCTGGGACGAAGTGTATGCCAAAGGCTCAATTTTGTGTTCGGCATCTTGACTGAAGCTGCTGACGCAGTTGGGGGAACTCGGGCACGCTGCGAGTTTTCCTGACACAATGCCGATATTGGCAGGTCTTTTTCCAGCAAACATTGTTTTTTCTCCTGGTATAGCGATAAAAGTAACGATCGACAGTAGCGCTACTGCTAGCAGTGATATAAAAATAACCAAGACTCTTTTCAATGCTGTCGGCGATTTTGTTTCAACTGTTTCCAAAGGATTAGCCCTCCTGAAAGTATAAATGCAGTCTACGTTTCATATTAATTGAAATTACATCAAAAACTTAAAAAGATTTATTGTATTTTTCAATCAACCAGTAAGTCAGCATTTTTCCTTTACCTTTAACCGGGATATGACCCCGTTCTTCCAAAACAAACTGCTCTTTCAAACGCTCGTAAGTCGCCGCCGTCACTTGAATTTTACCAGGCAATCCGTTCGACTCCATGCGCGAAGCAACATTAACAGTATCCCCCCACAAATCATAGCTAAATTTACTAATCCCAATAATTCCCGCCACCACCGAACCGCTGTGAATTCCGATCCGCAATTGAAAATTTTCTCCCATTTTGGCATTAAACCTCTTCAAAGCTGCCTGCATCTCCAAAGCTAAAAGTGCGATCGCCTCAGAGTGATTCTCCTGCGGCGTAGGCAAACCCCCAACCACCATGTAAGCATCCCCAATCGTCTTAATCTTTTCCAACCCGTGCAATTCAGACAACCTATCGAATTCCGAGAAAATCCCGTTCAAAATTTCTACCAACTGCGTCGGACTTTTGTGAGCGGAAAACTCTGTAAAACCCACCAAATCAGCAAACAAGACGCTCACCTCATCAAAATGCTCCGCTATCAACTTTTGCTCTTTTTGCAAGCGATCCGCAATAGGTTTCGGTAAAATATTCAGCAGCAATTTCTCGGTTTGTCCTTGCTGCACTTTCAGCGCTGCTTCAGCTTGTTTTCGCTGAATCAACGAACCTAGCTGCGTAGCAACCGCGCTCACTAATTCCAACAAGCGCGGCTGACATTTCAGAGCTTTTTCGCGGTAAAAAATCAAAATAGCTAACACTTGATTGTCCGCCAAAATTGGCACCCCAAAAGCCGCTTTTAATTCCACACTCCGCGCAATTTCCGCTCGTAAAAAAACTTGTTCCGGTGCAGTAGAAACATCCTCGATCCATTCCGACTGCTGCGACTGCCAAATCCTACCTGGGAGTCCCACACCGGGAGCAAAAATTAACTGCCAACTTGTTTGTCGGAATTTCGCAAAACTCAAGTCGCTGACGTACCTGCCTGTAGCGCATTGTAAAAAGCCCTCACTGCAAGGAATCCAAGCTTCGCCCAGATTCCATTCAATAGTTTTGCAAATCAAACCTAAAATCACATCTATAGCAGAGTCAAAGTCCTCAGATTTGCTAATAGCTTGAGTGGCCTGCAGCAGCAATCTTGTTTCCATTTCTACCTGGTGGCGTTCAGCGATTTCCTGGTGCAACTGCATATTTTGAGCGGTCAATTTTTTATTTTTTTCTTGCAATTGCATTTGCAACGAACGCACAGTAAGTTGATTGCTCACTCGCGCCAATACTTCTTTCACCTGAAAAGGTTTTGTGATATAATCGGCTCCGCCAACTTCAAAAGCTTTTGCTTTATTTATTCCTTCTTCTAATGCGCTGAGAAAAATGATTGGAATTTCGCTAAATTGCAATTGTGATTTTATTTTTTTACATAGTTCGTATCCGTCAATATCCGGCATCATAATATCGAGTAAAATCAAATCTGGCGCGCTGGACTTAATTGCATCTAATGCCGACAAGCCATTAGTAACTGGTCGAACTTTATAGCCTTTTTTTTGCAAAATTCTAATCAACAAACGCAGATTGTCTGGCGTATCGTCAACCACTAAAATATCGGCTTGATAATTTTCAGTTTTTTCAGCCTTCATCTCCATTATCTGATTCCTCCGACTCGGCAATTAAATTGAGAATTTTCTGGTAATCAAAATTATCGAGATGACCCTGGAGGATTTCCGCCAATTCAGGATGAGGCTCCCTTATTTCGTCGATTGTGCTGACAATTAAGTCAAAATCAGCACTGCGGATTACCTGCTTCATGCTGTCTATCCATTCTGCGGGAAGTGTAGGTAAATAAGCAAGCCCAGCATTAGAGAGGGAGCCAGATAAATTATTGCGATCGCCTGTGGGGATAAAGTCCGTTGAGTTAGAGTAGAGATACTTCACCCCCAAATGTTTGTTGATGGTATCAAATATATCTGTTTTGCGGAAAGGTTTGCTAATAAAATCGTCGCAGCCGACCAATAAAGCAAACGCTTGCCTCCCTTCAATTGTACTAGCTGTCAAAGCAATAATCTTCGGAATTGGGGAGTCGGGATCGGAAATATTCATTTGCCCGTTTCCTTGCTGCTCATGCTCTCTCTGCTTGATTCTGGCCTTAATTTGTTTAGTAGCTTCGTAGCCGTCCATCACCGGCATTCGCACATCCATCAAAATTAAGTGCGGATGCCAACTTTCCCACATTTCTATTGCTTCCTGGCCGTTGGTGGCTTGTTCCACCCCAAAACCTAAAGGAGAAAGCATTTTGACTAAAAGTTGGCGGTTGTCTTCGCGATCGTCCACAATTAAAATCCGGTAGCACGGTTGATTGGGTTCCAACCCACTAACTTCGCGGTTAAGTTGCGGATCGGGAAGCTCAGCAGCATCCACTGCACCGACGGGAATTTCAAATTTAAAAGTGGTGCCGAATTCCAGTTGACTTTCTACGACAATTTCTCCTCCCATCAGGCGGACAAATTGACGGCTGATCTTCAATCCTAAACCCGTGCCTTTCTGAATTTTTTGACCGGAAGCTGTTTGCACAAAAGCCTTAAAAATATTGCCCAATTCTTCGGGAGCAATGCCAACTCCTGTATCTTCAATTTCAAAGAGAAGGAAAAAATCTGACCCAGTTGAATCCTCAGCCTCACCGCTGCATTCAACCTTGGCAAAATCACTGCTAGTTCTCGAAAATTCCCGAATACTTCTTGTGGTATCAAAGCAAGCTGTGGGACTATCCAATAAATCCATAAAGCCCGATTTTTCTAACTTTATAACTCTTAAGATAATTTCGCCTGTTTGCGTAAACTGAATCGCATTACTCAGAAGATTAATCAGCACTTGCCGCAGTTTAATATCATCGGTTCGCACGTACTGAGGAACGTCAGGATCGCGCTGGAAATGCAACTGCAATTCTTCATTATGTACCCGCAGTTGAAACATATCTTGCAAATCGTCAAGCAAGCGGTAGAGATCGAAGTTTTTCGGGTTGATCGTCATCCGCCCCGCTTCGATTTTTGACAAGTCTAAGACTTCATTGATCAAGGTCAGCAAATGTTCGCCACTACGCCGAATAATTCTCATATTTTCTCGGTTTTCGACTGTCAGATCCGGGCTGGGTTCCATGATTTGTGCAAAGCCGAGTATAGAATTGAGAGGGGTGCGTAACTCGTGGCTCATATTGGCCAGAAACGTGCTTTTAGCTTTGTTTGCTGCTTCAGCAGCTAATGCGGCTTGTTGCAGTTGTTCTGTACGTTCGTCAATTTGGGCTTCTAATGTGTGGTGGTAATCTGCTAGTATTTTTTCGGCTTGTTTGCGATCGCTAATATCTTGAAAAGCTGCGATCGCATAAACAATATTTCCGCTAGCGTCAAAAATCGGCGTGGTATTGATCTCGATCGCAATTCTTGTGCCATCTTGACGGATTTCTACATCGTCAACCTTGACAGATTCTCCTTTCAGTGCCCGCAAAATTGGCAGATTATCCGGCGGGTACAGCTCATCAGTATTGGCAACATAAAGTTGATAAGTGGCAGCTAATTGTCCCGCAGTGCTCTCCGGGATAGTGTCTGCACCCAGTAAATCCCGCGCCGCCTGGTTGAAATAGGCGATCGATCCGTCGGGATGATAAACAGATACCCCCACTGGCAAAGCTTCTAAAAATTGACTCAAGCGCCTTTCACTAGCAGACAGCGCCTCATTTACTAGCTTTAACTCCTCATTTACTTCTTGGCGTTTATGAATTTCATCTGTTAACTTTTGATCTTGCAAATAACTGTGAACTGCTTCTACTACCGTTAATTTTAAATCTTCATTTTGCCAAGGTTTAGGGATGTAACGGTACAATTTAGCATACTTGATAGCATTACTCAGAGCTTCCAAATCTGCTTGCCCCGTTAGCATAATGGTCAGCGTCTCCGGCGAGCTTTCGTGAATTCTTCTGAGCAGTTCATCCCCTTTAATATCCGGCATGATATAATCGGAAAGCACCAAAGCAATCTCGTATTCATCTGCCTGCAAGTCTGCCAGCAACTCTAAAGCATCAGCCCCCCCTTCAGCGGTTTCAATTATACACCGATCGCCGATCGCCTTTTTCAGTTCAATCTTTAAACTATTCAAAACGTCAGGTTCATCATCAATGCAAACAATCACAGGTTTTTTCATAACTTAGCCAGCCCAGATTTTATAGTCTCTATTAAGTCTTTGCTTTGCCAGGGTTTGTACAAACAACAGTATAAATCAGCTTCTTCTACTGCCCGCCCAACAGCCGCTGCATCCGCTTGTCCAGTCAACATCACCTTAATAATTTTAGGATATTTTTGGTGAACTTTAATTAAAAGTTCGTCACCTTTAATTCCCGGCATTAGCCAATCAGAAACAACCACAATCACCTGAGCTTTTTCTTGAAACCCCTCCAGTAAATCTAAAGCTTCATCACCACTTTCAGCTAATTCATAAAAGTAATCATTTTTAAATTCCTTCTTTAGCTGCATCTTGAGATTATTCAAAATATCTGGTTCATCGTCAACGCAAAGAATTACAGGCTTATTCATTTTTTTATCTCTGCTTTAATTTTAGTGGTTTACCGACATGACCAAGACTTTCAAAGGTGATACCCGCCACGCGATTTATCCGTGGAATCAATCGAAAGCATCGAAAATCTAAAATCTAAAATCGAATGACTTGCTTCTACATTATTGATTTCGGGCGAGGGTGCAGGATATATGTTCCATATCTTATACCATTTTAGATTTGAGTTTTGAGGTTTGAGATGCGGAATGACTAATTTCATAATAGTTGGGAAATTGTCTGCGGTTACATTTTTTTTACTGGTATTATTTTAATATGACTTCCGAACAGAAACTCGGTTTATCGCCCTAAATCTTGTCTTTGCCAGAGAGACAGCGACGAGTTTCACTGGGAATCAGCCCCCTACAAATTATTTTTGTTTAATAGATTGGCAGGGAGACTGTAAAAGTTGTCTGCCCCGGTACAGAATCTACAGCAATTGTGCCTTCGTGTTTTTCCACAATTTTTCTGACAATATCCAATCCCAAACCGCTACCTTCGCCTGCAGATTTAGTCGTAAAAAATGGCTGAAAAATTTGGGGAATAACTTCCGAGGGAATACCTTTACCGTTATCAGTAAACTTGAGGAAAATTTTGGCCTCTTGCTGTCGAGTCTCAATCGTCAAAATACCTTTATAATCCATTGCTTGCAGGGCATTATGAACGAGATTAGTCCAAACTTGATTTAAGTCATCGGGATAGCACATAATTTGGGGTAAATCTCCATAATTTTTCACTACCTCTATACCGTGTTTCAGTTGATTTTGATAAAGGGTTAACACCGTTTCGATGCCATCGTGCAAGTTTGCCTGGACTTTTTCTGGTTTGCTATCAAAATGAGCATAGGTTTTTAAAGCAAACACTACTTTTCCTGACTTTGCTGTTGCTCTTTGGATCAGGCTAATACTTTTTTTAAAGCTCGCAAACTGGTAAGCACTATTTAAAACTACTTCCCAATCCGACGATTTAAAAAGCGGCAAAAAATCGTCTATTTTTTCGTAGATTTCCATGTCAACTAAAGTATCGGCAATTTCGTCAAAATCTTCAACAGATTCTGCCATCAAATCCGCAGCCAACTGCTGCTTAAATTTACGTTTCTCTCTGCTTGTAAATAAAACTTCTTGATGGGTGGCTCTGTACAGCAAGGCTAAAAAATAAGCTTTGCTTTCGTCTGAAAAATCTTGATAAATTTCAGGAAATTGTTCTAAAAAATCGTCCGAGAAATTAGCTATATTATTAATAGAGGAACCTATAATGCCCAGGGGGGTATTGATTTCGTGGGCAATGCCGGCAATCAGTTGTCCCAGGGCTGCCATTTTTTCCGATTGAATCAAATGCTCTTGGGTGGCTTGCAGTTGGTGCAGCGCCGCTGCTAAATCTTGATTTTTTTCTTGCAAAGTTTGTTGCAGCGAACAAATTTTTAAATGAGTTTCTATCCGGGCTAAAACTTCTTCAACCTGAAACGGTTTAGTAATAAAGTCAACTCCGCCAACTGCAAAAGCTTTAACTTTATCCAGCACGTCATTGATGGCACTAATAAAAATAACAGGAATGTCTTTGGTAATTTCAGAAGCTTTGAGTTGCTGGCAAACTTGATAGCCGTCCATTTCCGGCATCATAATATCCAGCAGCACTAGATCCGGGGGGATTTTTTGAGCAGCAGACAATGCTAGCTTGCCATTGGGAACCGGGCGAACTTGATAGCCTTTTTCGCTCAAAATTCCTGCCAGCAGCCGCAGGTTTTCTGGCGTATCGTCCACTACTAAAATATTAGCTCGATTGGTTTTAGGTGAGGTTGAAGTCATCGGGTATTTACTGTTTCTCGCTGAGTTCGATTATGTTCAAAATTTTGTCATATTCAAAATTATTAATGCAATCTTGAAGCTTGCCCGCAAGAGAGGGATTGACAGTGCCGATTTGTGCGATCGAAGTTGCGATCGCCTCCATGTCCACACTCAAAATACTTTGCTTGAATTGGGTCATCCAGTCTGGAGAAAGAAAGGCGAAAGCCTCCGGTGTCAGCACCTCCTGACTTGACTCCTCTACACCTGCTGCAGATACTGCGGTTGGATTTTCATAAATATAACGTACTCCTAAATGTTTTCCCATTGCCACAAAGATATCCTCCTCTCTGAACGGTTTCCGCATAAAATCATCGCAACCAGCCGAAAGAATCACCGCCCGTTCTTCCTCCAAAACGCTAGCAGTTAGGGCCACAATCGCCGTTGCTTGGCCGCCAGTTGTAGTTTTAATCTGTTTCGTTGCCTCATAGCCGTCCATGACGGGCATTCTCATGTCCATCCAAATCAGATGCGGTTCCCACTCCATAAAAATATCAACCGCTTCTTTACCGTTATTCGCTTCTCTCAACTCAAATCCGAGTGGACTGAGAAGTTTTACTAACAGTTGGCGGTTCAAAGGTTTGTCGTCCACAATTAGCAAGCGGTAACTCGGCTGATTCGGTTCGAGGGCAACAACTCGACGTTGAGTTTTTTTGCTCTCAATATCACTAGCTTCAACCAGATTAACTTGGATGTCAAACTGAAATACTGCACCCTTCCCAATCTCGCTGCTAACAGTAATGTCACCTCCCATTAATTGCACGAACTGGCGGCTAATAGCTAAACCTAAACCCGTTCCTTCCTGAGAATCTTTACCTGTTTTCGTCTGCACGAATGCTTCAAACAACTGATGGATTTCATCAGCAGCAATCCCTGCACCGGTATCTTGAACTTCAAAATGTAGCGAGTAGCGATCGGGCAATCGATCGCGGCTATTTTGGTCTACACCCCGCCTTTTTCCTTTGATTTGCACCGACACTCCGCCTTGTGAAGTGAATTTAATTGCATTGTTGAGCAAATTAATTAAAACTTGGCGCAATTTCACTTCATCGGTACAAATATAATGGGGTACTTCCGCACCCCGATCGAACACTAATTGCAAGCCTTTTTCCTCCGCTTTGAGAGCAAACATATCTTCTAAATCGTCGAGCAGTTTGTACAAATCGAAGTTCTTTTCATAGATTGTAGTGCGTCCGGCTTCTATTTTTGACAAATCTAAAACTTGGTTAATTAAAGCCAGCAAATGTTCGCCACTACGCAGGATAATTGCGACATCTTCTTGATTTTCAGGAGACAGAGTTTTACTGCGGATCATGAGTTGAGCAAAGCCGATGACCGCGTTCAGGGGCGATCGCAATTCGTGGCTCATATTGGCTAGAAAGGTACTCTTCGCTTTGTTTGCTGCTTCGGCCGCTTCTTTCGCCTGCTGCATTTTGATTTCCGCTTGTTTGTTATCAGTAATGTCTTTAATAAAACCTTCGTAGTAAAGTAGATTTCCTGCTTCATCGCAGACAGCGCGACAGTTTTCCGAAATCCAGATTATGCTGCCATCTTTGCGGTAAATTTCCGATTCAAAGTTTGATAGTATCCCGTACTCCTTCATCCGCGCTGCAAATTCGTCGCGGCGGTTGGGTTTCACGTAAAGCTGGTTGTGGAAATTCGGCTGTGCTGCTATTAAATCTGCAGGCGAGTCGTAACCGTAGATGTTAGCTAAAGCCGGGTTAGCGCTGATGTATTTCCCGTCAATAGCAGTTTGAAAAATTCCATTCAAAGCATTTTCATAAATGTTGCGGTACTTTTCTTCTGCTTCCCGGAGGGCAGTTTCTGCTTTTTGCCGCTCGGTAATATCGCTAGAAATCGACAAAAAACAAGCTTCTCCGTCAATATCGATGGTTTCTATCGACAGCAGTGCCGTTCTTTCTGTACCATTTTTATTGCGAAACCTCAGCTCGTAATTGTGAATTGCCGTCTTGTTTTTTAACATTTGAATCATGCGGTCGCGCTCTCCCAAACTCGCCCAAAAATTGAGTTCTACCGCTGTTTTTCCAATAATTTCTTCGTGACTGTACCCCATCATCCGACAAAAACTTTCATTGGCTTCTATGTGGCGACCATCGCTAATTCTAGTCAGGGTAATCGCATTAGGGCTTAAACGAAAAGCTTTAGAAAACTTTTCTTTTGCCTTGGCAAGATCGGCGGTACGTTCTGCAACTTGCACTGCTAAATTGTCGTTGTACTCCTTTAATAATTTCTCCGCTAGTTTGCGTTCTGTAATATCTTGGAAAGCGCACATCCCGTAGATAATGTGTCCTCGAGCGTCATAGATAGGACTTCCCCAAACTTGCACGGGGATAGTTTTGTCAGTCGAGGAGATTTCTATGTCATCAACAGTTACACTTTTACCCTGCAGAGCATTTAAAATTGGGTCGCGTTCTGTCGGGTAAATTTCCTGAGTACCCGCTAAATAAACTCGGTAGGATTGACGTAAACTTTCGGAATCTGCTGGTAAACTTCCTTGAGATAAAAGTTGCTTTCCGGTAGGATTAATGTAGTGAGGTTCACCGTTGGTATCTGCAATAAAAATCCCTAGCGGTACTGCATTGAAAAATTGTTTTACTCGGTTTTCGCTTTCCGATAGAGAAGTAAATGAATGCTGCAATTGCTCGGCCATGCTGTTAAAAGCAGTGGCAAGTTCTCCTAGTTCATCTTCGCGATTCAGAGTGAGCTTTGTATCCCATTCATTCCGCGCCAAAGCTTTCGCCGCCGCATTCAATCTTAAAATCGGCTGAACTACCCATTTAGCAGTAAGAATCCCCAGAATTGTCGCCCCCATCAATGCTGCAAGCGACAGTAAAAAAGTCGTGCGCGTGTTGAGGTTAATTTGCTCCATAAAGTCAGACTCTGGTACAACTACTACAATTAGCCAATCCAACCCTCGATCGTCTTTAAAAGGAGCTACCTGAATAAAATTTCGCTTGCCATCAATATCAAAAGTAAGTTGTTGAGAATTATTGATTTTAGCTAAGCTATCGTAGGATTTATCTAAATGTTGTGCAGTTTGGCGAATTACCGGATTCTCGCTTTCTGAAGCTTTAATGCGCCTTGTTTCTTTACCTTCCACCACGAATTCTGGACTCGCCGTTGAAGTAGCAATTAACATCCCCGATCGCTCCATCACAAAAGTTTGTCCTGATTTGCCAATTTTGAGGCTAACCAGAAATTCTTTGATGCGGGAAAACAGCAAATCGCTGCCAGCTACTCCTATCAGCTTGCCAGCCTCGTCGTAGATAGGCAAAGCAGCAGTAATTGCCAGTTCCCTCGTCAAAAAATCTGTATATATTGGAGTCCAAATTGGTTTTTTTGCCGCAGCAGCAGCTATGTACCAAGGGCGAGTTCGCGGGTCGTAAATATTGGGCGAAATTTGCACTAATTGAACGCGGTTTCCCTGAGAGTCAGCAGTATATCGAGCTAATTTATTGCCAGTAGAGCTGTCAGCAGCAGATATCAAAAACCCGTATTTAGTGCGAATTGCTCCCGAATGTTCTCCATTTTCTTTGCCTGTGTAAATGATGCTGATCGAATCAAAATATTGAATTTGTTCTAGAAAATGATGTTCGAGTTTTTGCTGGTTTTCTAGGTTCAACTGTCCCAATTTTATCGATTGAAGGTTCAGGTAATTGACAATGTGGGGAATTGACATATAATTTTCGATGCGGTCTTTGATGCGATCGCTAATTTCTGCCCGCAACTGAGCGGCAACATCGTTGACTGCCCGCTGGCCGTTTTGGAAAGATAGCCAACCTACAACTCCTACCGTGCCGACAATTTGCACTAAAAAAGGTACCACGAGCACTGTTTGTAATGAAGCTTTGCCGATAACTTTTGTAGCCAAACGATTTAGGGGTTTAGGAAACATATTCATCCTAAAAGTAATTAAAATTGCCAGTTGAAATTAGTAAATGTTAAAATTTTTGAGAGAGAGACGAGCGAGTAATATCAAATCCGGTTCATCGCTCACCGTCAAATTGTTTGAGTTCATTTAAGAGTTTTGAGGACTTCCCTCGTCACTAAGTAGGTGCAAATAAACATTACATGGTTCGGGCGGGTGAGACGACTCATCTACTCGCTTCGATCGCGGATCTTAACTAAACCCTCTCCGATCGGATACTACGGTTATTTTGGGATGACCTACTTACAAACTTACAGTTCCCGATCGCACTCCGACCCAAGACAGCGGGTTCCGGCTTCGCTCAACCACCGGGTTTTTTACGCCGATTTGCGGGATCGAACGAAGTATTGCTGTGAAAAAACCAAGGTGAGAATTACCCCTGGCATCGCGGACTAACTCAATCAGGGCTTACGCACTCAAGGGCGTTCAATCAAGGGTTTGATATTATGTCAGATATATTGACCATAATATCCCGGCCGGGCAGGTTTTTGAAATTGGAGATTGTGGCAGATACGGGCAGGTTTAGCCGCCCTTAGATGATTTCGAGCAATCGACCGGACATGATATGAGAGTGCTTCCCTACGTTCGCCGCGAGCGAAAATATTAGTAAGCTGTTGTGCATTTAAATTGTATATTTCTTTTTGGGATCGAAAATCGTCAAATCCGATCCCCATCGGACCTACTCCCCCTCTCCCTCTCTAATACCATAGGCAATCTAGATGCAACACAGCTTACGTGCGTAAGTTTTATTAATTAGAGTACGATCGCCCAAATGTTAGCACGATCGCACTATCCACAGCAGCACACACCCCAAAAACCTGTAATTACCTGCGATTCAACTCCATCCTTTCGCCGTAACGCAACAGCATATCCAAACTCTCCAAACGATTTTGCCAAGTTTGAACTTGATAGCTATTTTCGGCAGAATGCAAGCGCATCGAAGATTGAAATTGAGACTGAAAACTCCTTAACAATCTTTTAGCAGTTGCTAAACTTTCCGTTGAAGGATTTGCCGCCAATTTGCTCAAAGCTTGCGCCAATTCGTCCGATCGACTTTGCAAAACTTTCAGTTCAGATTCCGACACCCGCAACTGATTGTCAGCCAACAAAAAACTCCATTCCTGCTTGAGAGCAGTATAGCGCGAAGCCGCCGCCGCAAACGGCTGTCGGTAAGGAATCGGCTCCGCAGCAGAAGTGGAACGCACCGGCGGGCCTTGAGTGCGGTTAAAAAACCCCTGCATCCCGCTGCTGATACTTTCCACTGCAAAAATAGCATAGCCCCCAGTCGGCAAATCGCGCAAAGCTTGAATTTGGTCGATCGCCACAACTTCCGGGAGAGTCAACAACTTAACCGACGGAGAAATCAAAGCCGAACCGAGAATTTGTTCCTTTACCAGCGGTTCGGTAATGCGCTGAAGTCGGTTCGTATCCAAAGCATAAGTCATCGGCACAATCAAATCTACAATGCCCTGACGAGCCCAAACTTCCCAATTTTGCTGAATTTTGTAAATCCGCTGACTTTCCGGGTGCGGAAACACTGCCACCGACAGAATTGTGCGCGGATAATTTTGCCGCAAAAGCTGAGAAACTTCAGCTACAAAAGTATTAATTTGATTAGTTTTAAACTCAACCCACTGCCGCCACAAACTGCCGTCTCTGGGGGAAATATTCACCGGATCGGCACCAGTCAACTGCCTAAATTGCTGCCTCGCCGCAATACCGTAACCGTAAGTAAAATTCGCATTGTCATCTTGAAAAGGATAGCGAATATAGTCTAATTGTACCCCATCTACTTTGTAGTTCTTGGCAATTTCGCTGACTATTTGCAGCAGATAATTCCGCGCTTCCGGGTTAGCCGGATCGAGATAAAATTTACCATCGTTAGGATTTTGCGTGCGTCCTTTATTGTCAATATTTGCCCACTGCGGATGAGCGGAAAGTACCGGACCGGGATAAGAACTAGGCTGACCAATTAAAGCATTGTGGCGCTTATTTCCTGTGGCAAAAACCCAAACCCAAGCGTGCAGTTCCATGCCTCGCTCGCGGGCTAATTTAACCCCAGATGCCAGCGGGTCCCAGCCAACTGTCAGGGGATTTTGTTGCGGTGCAACTTGACTGGGGTAAATCGTATATCCGGCATTCAAAGTTTCAAAGAAAACGGTGTTGATACCGGCGGCTGCTAGCCGATCGAACACTGCCGCCAAACCCTGTTCAGATCGCGCTGCGACGATCGTCCCGCGATCGAGCCAAACCGCCCGAATTTCCGCCCCAACGCGCTGTCCTTCCTTCGGGTAATTTTGCCACAGCAACTGCCGCGCTTCCACCCACTGCGATCTCGCCTCGGCGTAGTTTTGCTGTTGCAGGAGTTGGTCAAAAGTTTGCAAAACCTGCCGCGCTTGGGCGATCGCCCGCGCCGTTGCCCCTTGCAGAACAGGCGGGCGGCTGGCTGCCGGGCCGCCTCCGCCCTGTTCTGCCGCCACCAGTTGAGGGGAGGTAGCAGCATTGAGATTGATGGCAGTATTGGCTGAATTAGCTGCTGTCAGGGCGCTTTCAAACCGGCCGAGGAGGTTGGTGAGTTCTTGGCGCATCAAGTACGCTTCAATGCTGACGATCGGCTTATTGGAATTTGCCTGCACGTCCAAACCCGCCGGCGCCGACTGATCCGAAGGGTCTGTAAAAGTTGCAGGTACTGGATCGGGAAGCGCACCCGAGGGAGAAACTCGGCTCAGCGGGGTACTGCGCGGCAAACTAGGGCTGTTTCTAGTGACTCTGGAGGGGGGAGTTGGCAGTGGGGTCGCGGTCGCTGTTGGCGGCGCGGAGGGAACAGAAGCGATTGTGCCTCCCCAGCGGGCGATCGAGGCTTGCAGCCAAGCCTTGTCTACATTTGCCGAACCGTCGCTACCCCAGCGCCAGCCGAGATAGGTAGCGCGATCCGTGGCAATGGCTGCGGAGGAACCGGAACTATCTTTCCAAGTAGCAATAGTTTGACTGTTCGCATCAGCCGGAATCAAGACACCGCCTTGGACTGAGGCATTTTTTTGTTCTGGCGGCATCCAACTGCTAGAAGTAGTGCAAGCCAGATCCCGGCAGCGGCTGCGGGGTTGGGGGGTCGCGGGTTGGGTTAACGGAAAAGCCCAATAGGCCCCGAGGAGCGATCGCAAAGATTGGCGCACCAATGCCGGAGAACTGCGGCCGACGGGGCCCGAAGCAATCAAGCGGCCGCCCTGGGAAGCCCAAGCTTGTAAAACTTTAATTTGTGCCGGAGTCAAAGTTTCAATGTTGGGCAAAAACAGCACGTTAACGCCTGTTAAATCCGCCGTACTTTTGATTTCTTCGAGATTGATCGGTTTGTAAGCAATGCCGCTTTCCCAGAGGCGCGTGGTAATCTTCACCCAGTCGGGAGAATTCTCGGAACTGCGAACAACGCCCAGAACTACTTCTGCGAAACTCGGAGAGGGAAATAGGATGAAGATATTGAGTAATGTACTCGCTAGAGTTCCAATTAAGACTCTTTGCAAGAAAGTGAAAAAGCGAATTTTTTGAGCCTGGGAGCAGGCATCAGGAAGTCGATCGGGCTTATTGATTTGTTGCATAAATATGAGAATTACTCACCACACCGCTAAATAAAAATTTAATAACAATTAAGAGCGATCGAGCGATTTTAGATTTTAGATTTTAGATTTTAGATCTAATCTGTTAGCATCGGAATTATTCCTATCTCTATTCTCTACCTCTGCGTGAATCACCGTCAATCCCTTGTCCGGGGCGGTTAATACATTCTCTTTTTTTGACCGCAGATGAAGGCGGATAAACACAGATTAACGCAGATAAATTAGAGCGATTTCGGTTGCACCATCCGTGGTTGACTGTGGACTGGATTTTACTATTCCGATGCTACCGGAATTGATATTAGATGTAAATCTGGGTCTATTCCTCATCACTGTTGACAGTTGACTGTTTGGTCATTTGGGCATTTGAACAATACCCATGCCACCGGAAACGATTTTAGATTAAAATCTGGGTGCATTTGGGTTGAAAAACCAAAAATACAATTTAGATGCCGGACAGCTTACAGCCAACAGTCAACATTTTTCTAAGTTCCAGCTTCATTCACCGGAAAACGATCGATTAACTGCATCGCCCGACAAGCATTCCTCCGCAAAGAATCGGAAACATGAGGAACATGAGGAATCTGAGACAAGAAATCTAATGTCCGGCGCAAAATCCGCACCACATCCCCTTCATCCAAACTCGTATGGCTAATCAGTTCCAGCCATTCAACGCCCAGGGCCCACTGTTCGACCAAAGTCACTAAATCCCGTTCCAGCCAAATCGGGATTGCTGCTTCGTGGCGGTACTGCACTTGAAACAACCGGCGGCGCAGGCCTTTTTGCAGATTGTCCAAAGGTGCCAAAACTTCTGGCGACAGCGAGTAGTGAGTCCAACTGTCGGGCCTGGAAACTTCTGTAACTAAGGCCGCGCAAGCAGCAGCGAGGTGGTGGGGGTCGAGTTCGTCAAACTCGGCAGACATCAGGGACAAACCCAGCCACAGTTCGTTATCGCCGCGAATGGCGGCGCAAGCTTGACCCAAAATGGTGGGTACTAACCTGTCGGACGAGTCATCTCGGTTTCCAGTTGCCGAAACTACTCTTTCCAAGCAGCCGAAATTGAGCAAGATGTCGATTAAGTTGAGAAATTGCTCCCAGTAGCGAGCTCGCTGCTTTTCTAACTCTTGTTCGCTTTTGCGGATTTCTTTTTTCAATTCTTCCCGGCGGCGCTGGCGTTTGAGCAAAGTACCGGGATTGCCCCACTCTAGAACCGGGTGAATTTCTAGCTTAGCTTCTAGGGGTGCGATTTTCTGCTGTTGCTCGATCGCCTCTGGGCTCGGTTCCGGTGCCGGCAATTCTGGGATCGATGCAGCAATTGAAGCAGTTTCTTCTGTTCCCAAGCGGCACTGGCCGAGTCTCAGGGGCATTTCCGGGGGCGGGTTCAAGGTATCTGCAACGCTTAAGCGGGGTAATTCGGCGTGCAGGGTAGCGACATCGCTAATGGCGACGACATACCAGCGGTTATCTTTGCCCAAGCACACCAAATTTGGTGCTTGGCCCGAACCTGGGGTTTTGGCAACCAATAGGGCGGGTACAGGATTTGCGTGCGATCTTTTTGCTGTCGGAACGTGCTTGCCTTTGAGACTCAGAACCGTTCCGAGCACTGCAAAAGCCACAGCTACGGACATTTCCTTAAATCTGGCTTCTTCAGCTTGCTGCAAGAGAGTTTTCAGCAAGCGTTTCTCTTCTTTGAGTCTTCCCTGCAATTTTTCGTAATGGGCGAGTTCTTTTTCTAGGGTGGAGACATTTCCTCCGGCGGCCAGGGACTTTTCCAGCACCGCCAATTCTGTTTGCAGCCGGTCTAATTCTGCTTGCTGCGGCTGCAAGTACAAGGTAGACAGGTATTGACCAAAACTCCGTTCTACCAACTCTTGAGCTTCGTCGAGAGTGTGAGTTTGCAGCAAGTTCAGCACCATGCCGTAGCTGGGCGTAAACTGACTGGCGAGGGGGTCGGCTTTGGCTGTTGCCAAATAAGATGCTTCTTTTGCGCCTTCAAAGCGCGTCTGAACTGCGACTACGTGCCCCAGCTTGTCCATGCCCCGCCGACCCGCCCGACCGGCCATTTGCAGGAATTCTGAAGCGTTTAGCAGCCGGTGTCCCTTGTCGGTGCGCTTGGACAGGGTGGAAATGACTGTGGTGCGGGCGGGCATATTAATGCCGGCTGCTAGGGTTTCGGTGGCAAATACGACTTTAATCAAACCTCTGCCGAAGAGTTCTTCTACTAAACCTTTCCAAGCGGGCAAAATGCCTGCGTGGTGGGCGGCGATGCCTTTTAAAAGTGCTTCTTTTTGACCGAAGCGTTCTGCTTCTGGGTTTCGCTGTAAAAAATCGTCAATGATGCGTTTGAGTTCGGCTGTTTCGGCTTCGTTAACCAGGGAGAAATTGCCGACTTCTGCGACTGCTTGGTCGCACCCGCGACGGCTGAAGATGAAGTAAATTGCTGGTAGCATATCTCGATCGTCCAACCGGGCCAAAACATCGGTCAAACTCGGAGTGGGGATGCTGCCTCTTTCTACTTTTTGCTGCTTCTTTTTGGGGACTAACCGGACATTAACTCTTTTGCCGGTCTCGTCTAGCAGGGGAAATATCCCTTTTTGGTTGGCGAAGTGGAATTGCAGCGGCACTGGCCGAAAGTCTGAGTAGACGAGCTCTGTAGGCCCGTGGACTTTGTTAATCCAGTCTGTGAGTTGCTCGCTATTGGCAACGGTTGCTGAGAGGGCGAGCAGTTGAATTTCGCTCGAACAGTAGATGATGGATTCTTCCCAGACGGTACCGCGCTGGCGATCGTTCATGTAGTGACACTCGTCGAGTACCACGGTTTCTACTCCGGTGAGGGAAGTACCGACTGCTCCGATCGGCGTACCGTAGAGCATATTCCGAAATATTTCGGTAGTCATCACCAAAATCGGTGCATCTCGATTGACGGAGATGTCGCCCGTCAGCAAACCTACGCTGTCGTCTCCAAATTGACTGCGGAAGTCGCGCAGCTTTTGGTTGGAGAGTGCTTTGAGGGGAGTGGTGTAGAAGACGCGCCGCCCCCGGGAGAGTGCTTGATGGATCGCGTATTCCCCGATTAACGTTTTCCCAGAGCCTGTGGGAGCGCACACGACAACGGATTTACCTGCATCGAGGGCGGCGATCGCCTCTCTCTGAAAGTTATCTAGCTCGAATGGAAATATGGTCTTCAGATCCAGCTCTGGGCGGTTCTGGGCAGTGTCTGGCACAAGGATTATTATCAGGTTTGAGGGTAAGTATGCTGAAATCTTGCTCAAAGCAAGTCAGCAGAGGACTGTACTGATTTTAAACCTTCGTCAGCAAATCGGCTATGAAGTCATTAGTCATTAGTCATTAGTCATTAGTCATTAGTCATTAGTCATTAGTCATTAGTCATTAGTAACAATTACCAATTACCAGTTACCTGTTTGGCCCTGGCCCCATTCCCCATTCCCCATTCCCCATTCCCCATTCCCCAAGTTTCCTTCTCTATGATTCCAGTTATTTCGACTATTCCTGTGGTGCAGCTTGCTTCGGGCGATCGGCTTTCACTGCAAGTCTTTCAGTTCCAAGGTGCGATTCCCGGCAAAAAAGCTTATCTCCAATCTAACCTCCACGGCGCTGAGATTAGCGGTAATGCTGTGATTCACCAATTTATTGAGTTTTTAATGTCTTTGGACAGCAGCCAGTTAAGCGGTGAAATTTGGCTGGTTCCGGTTTGCAATCCTGTGGGTGTCAGCCAGCGATCGCACCATTTTTCTCCCGGTCGCTACAATCTTTATGATGGGGTAAATTGGAACCGGATTTTCTGGGATTTTGAAAAGCAAGGTGAAGATATTCTGGGTTTTGCTAAGTCTCAAATTCATCTCGATGCCGATACTGTCAAGGTTAATTACAGAAAAGCGATTGCTTTGAGTTTTGGGAAAGAGTTGGCAAAAATTAACGCTCCTAGCTGCCGCCCCTACAGCGAACTTTACCGATATCAGCTACAATCTTTGTGTTTGGATGCTGACTACGTGCTGGATTTGCACAGTTCTACGAATCAAAGTTTAGATTACCTTTACTGTTTTAATTCCCGCGAGGAGAGTGCGAAAGCTTTTTTGCTCGATCGCGCAATTTTGATGGACGAGTACGACGGCGATGCTTTTGACGAGGCGTTTCTCAAGCCTTGGCTGGCTTTGGAGAAGGTTGTGGCCGAGTTGGGAAGTTCACTCAAATTTGATGTGGAAGCTTGGACTTTAGAATTAGGTTCGGGGATGGAAATGAATCCCGAGTCGGTGGCGAATGGCTTGCGGGGCATCAAAAATTACTTAGCAAGTAAGGGTTTATTGAAAATAGATGGATTTCCTCTCCCGGAAACTGCAAACCATCAAGTTATTTTCACCCCCAAGAATTCCGCGATCAAATACTACGCGCCGGCGGGCGGGATGATTCAAAATAGAGTGCAAGTGGGGAGTTTTGTCAAAAAGGGCGATCGGCTTTATCAAATTCTCAGCTTTAATAAGAATGGGGAATTTCCCAGTTTGGTTGATGTTGGTGCTGAGTCGGATGTTTTCGTTTTTGATGTTTCGACCAATCAGTCAGTAAATCAAGGAGAGTATGTGTTGTCTGTGATGGCAGATTAAGAATACCGAGAAACCGCGATTTTGTAGGGCGGTGCCCCCGTGTCCGCCCCCTCCCACATACGATTTCACTGGCGTTTGGGACATGGGGCAACCACGGGGGGATGGCCCCTACAAAATCGGGCAACCACGGGAGGATGGCCCCTAGATCGAATGAATTGGCCCTGCTGTTATCAAGGGCGGCATTTAGTATTTAAAGTCCTTATAGCGGTTCGAGCGAAAGATTCGCGGACGTAGTTGGGATGCGAGCCCTATACGTTTAGTGGTTATATAAGCTATCAGTCATACCTCATCTTTTTGAGAAAGGCTATATCTATAGCTTCTCATAAAAGTGAGGTATGCCCTATGCCCTATGCCCTATGCACAGTCGTACTTTATCTTTTTCTCGAAAGGCTATATATAGCGTTTCGAGAAAAGATGAGGTATGAGTGACAGCTTATACAACCATTAAATTAAGAGGGCTGAAGCCCAACTACGTACCTCATTTTTCGCTCGAACTGCTATATATCAAGATTAGTCCCAGCCGAAATCTCGATCGCACAATTCGGCCAGTCTTTGGTTGTGCGATCGAAAATATGCTCTCAATTGTTCGTATACTGTCTCGCTGATGGGCGGATATTCGTTGGAGTTGAGTTTTCCGTAGGTTTTTAGTTGGTGGGGGGGTAAGTCTAAAAATTCGAGTACGTTGTTGAGGATTGCTGCTGGGTTGCTATACAAGTCTTCGCTTTTGATGATTGAGATTTGTGATTTGGGAAAAAGTTTCATCCAAGCTGGGAGTTGATCGGCGTAAATGCCGCGGGCTAGATAGCTGTGGTGTTGGTGTTCGTAACTGTAGTATTTGGGGTTGGCTAGGAGTTTTTCCATTTCGCCTTTGAGTCTTTCGGGTTCGGCGGCGATCGCGTCTTCTAATGAGAGTGTTTCGTATTTTATTCTGATATAATGATAGTAGTGGGATATGGCGCGATCGACTGGGTTTCTCAGCAGGGCGATGATTTTAACTTTGGGACATAAATCATAAATTCGCTGGGGAACGTGGGGGTGAAATATGTAGTAAGGACTGGCTTCTCCGGTGATTCTTTTGGGACTGTGTTTTGGCAGGGGAAATTGGGCGCAGTACCAGTCTGGGCTTTTGTCGAAGTTTAAGTCAAAATAATGTACTTCTTTTTGGGTGGCATGGGCGATTTGGGGATGTTCGGTGAGATAGGCGTAAAGCGATGTTGTGCCGCCTTTTTGGGCGCCGATGATGATGAAGTCGGGGGGTTTGGGTGTTTGTTTCATGGGTTGTAGGTTTTATATTTTGCAGTTGTACTGACTGTTTCGGATTTGGCATTTGTACCGATAGTCCGCCGGAGGTTAAAACCCCCGTCTCGTAGCGCAAGTCCTTTGAAAAGGACTGAAGATGTATAGCACTCCTCGCATCATTTGCATAATTATTGTAGGGGCAATCCCCCCGTGGTTGACCGATAGATATGGGGTAGGCAAAGAAAGGCACTACCTCTACAAATTTATCTGAATCATCTAGGATTGCTATATTTATATATCTAATATCTTAATATTTGATTAGTCCTCTTTAGAAAATCGCAGGGGAGAGGGGGAGAGGGGGAGAGGGGGAGAAAGAGTTTCTTTGATCCATAACGGGTGCTGGGCCTCCGTGAAACGCTCGCTATGAGGACTTTAGCTATGAGACGGGGTTTTTTAACCCCCGGCGGGTTGGGGGCACGACGAAAATTCGATCGCGCTTGGGGGCATGAGGGAAATTCGATCGCACTTGGGGGCATGACGAAAATTCGATCGCGCTTGGGGGCATGACGAAAATTCGATCGCACTTGGGGGCAAGAGGGAAATTCGATCGCACTTGGGGGCATGGCGGAAATTCGATCGCACTTGGGGGCATGAGGGAAATTCGATCGCACTTGGCGGCATGACGAAAATTTCGATCGCGCTTGGGGCATGACGAAAATTCGATCGCACTTGGGGGCATGGCGGAAATTCGATCGCACTTGGGGCATGACGAAAATTCGATCGCACTTGGGGGCATGACGAAAATTCGATCGCCGAATTTAGATGCGATCGCACCCATACGCCTCACCACAATTCGATCGCCCTTTCTACATTCTAGATGCCTGCCGTGGAAACCGATCCCGGACAAACAAAGCCTGCCGGGGGGCTGGGAGATACATCGCAGACGATCGCGATCGCTGTTTTGGGGCGATCGAATTCACTCTCGCTCTGGCCACTGACATTTCTATTTAACTCGATTAGAGTGGAGTTAGGAAAATCTAATTCGTGCGGGCCAAATCTTTCGCTGAAAAATATATTATCGGCGGCGATTTTGGTTGGGGGTTTGTGGGTTTTATTTTTTAGCCAAAGTACAGATATAAATTTGTGCAAGAGGCTGATATGCAAGTTGCAAAAAATGGGAACAATAAAGATGGGATTGTACTGTCAAGCAGTAAGTACCAGCAATACCATCTCTGAAATTATTCAGGAAGGCGTCAATGTTTAAGAGCAAATTATCCAAAGTTATCGTGTCCCTGCTGCGGCGGATTGCTGGTGTTACCAGATCCGGGGCGAAGCGGCTGATGAGAGCAATGCTGCAAGCCATGATGGCTATGGGCCGCAGGGCGAGACTGCCGGTGGCGGGGTTTGTGCTGCCGACGGTGACGATGGTGTTGCTGGTAGTGATTTTGCTGACTGTGGCGATTACGCTGCGATCGTTCGATCGGGCTAATACGGCGCGTAACGTGCGCGTGAACCAGCAGGTGCTGGCGGCCGCGACTCCCGCGCTCGATCGGGCAAAGGCGAAAATTCAGTTCCTACTGTACGAAGACCCGCAAAAACCGACTGCGACTCCATCCGATGAAAATTTATACAGTAGGCTGGCCAACGCTACAGGTGGTACGGATCTTTACACATTTGGGGGAGAGGAACGGCTGATACTTAGATCCGATCTTAGTGTTCCTACAAATGGCATAAATCCAGATAATCCTCGAAATCCAATTATTATTGACCCAACAACAAATTTAGAAAATGAAGCTATAAATACTGCTTGGAGGTATCCAGTCGATACTGATAACGATGGAATATTTGACACTTTTACACTCTATGGAATATTTTCCCGCACTCCCGCACGCAGTAATGTCGCCCCAACTGTAGGCGACTTCACAAGACCGAGAAGACCGATCGAAGCAAGAACCCCACCAATGTCGGGGAATGCAACTCCTGACTGTGCCAGAGGTGGAGGTACAGTTGCTAGTTTGGTGGGCAACCTCGGTTGGTACAAAACCGACGACGGTCTACTGAAAAAGAGCTTTTTTGTTTATACGGTTAATGTACCAATTACACTGGCAGAAGCTGGTTCCCTGGGTGCAAATTATCAAGCCTTTAAAGGTACCACCAGCATTTCGGCCCTTGAATACCAGCAAGACCAAAGTCGCATTCCCCTCGCCAACAACGCGGCAGTTTATGAAGACGACTTGGATATATCGCCTGGACCTCGGCTGAATCTGAACGGGGGTATACTTACAAATAGCAATTTGCTCGTATCAGGGACGGGTGTTCCAGATAATGGCATAAAACTGTATCAACTCAGCAGCCCAGAGTCCTGTTTTTACAACCAGGAAAATAGCAAAATTACAGTGGGAGGAAATGTAGTTAGCGGGTGGTCGGGCAGCACCACACCCACGAATCCAGTGATCGTAGATCTTTTTCAGACAAAAGCTAGTCTTCCCGGACCCGGCGCGAGAACTCAAGCGATGCAAACTGCTGCCCAAACCATTAGCCCTGCAAATCAATCCGCCACGGGCAATAACAGCTTACAGGTACTTTATAATAATGCTGCCTATACAGCTCGCCTCTCTATGCTTGTAGCAGCAAGAAGGGGACAAAACCCTCCGGATGAAGAGGTTGAGCCTGTAGCCGCAGACGATCCATTTTCGGTGCGAAATAAACCGGACACCCAAACCCGCAAACAAGCGCTGGAAGAACATTTTAAACAGACACTTCGGAAGGTTCCCTTCAATGAAGTAGGGCCGGCTGCACCTACAAACAACCCAACTCTAGGTTACAGCCTTCCCTGGGCGCCACCGCTACCGCCAGAAACGCCGGGGGCATTGCCTATTCAAGGTACTGGCGACGATCTGCGACCCCCCGACGCATGGAGCATTCCCGATCCCGGTGCAACCAACATTCAACTTACAATAACCCAGCTACCAGCAACCGATCCTTCAACACAGCCAGAACAAGAACCACTGTTGGGCGATCGCGTATTGGCGGGAAATAACTTACCGGCCCTGAGATGGGATGCCGGCGATGGCAAATTGGTCAGCAAGCCCCAAGACATTGCGGGTGCAACCTGGACGGGCAGCACTACACAACGTACCAGATCGCCGAGGGTGACAAAACTAGCTGACGTGGGAGCGACCGACCGCAGCGGTTTCTGGGAAGGTGAAGCAGCCCGAGAACCGGTCAATCCGCTGGATGGCAATGGTGGTCTGCGCGTCATCACCGGTGCAGGGGTTTACGAGCGGATTAATTCTTTTCTGCCACCCCCCAGTTGGCAAGACCCTTTGACTGGTGCTACCAAGGGCGGGGAATCAAGCCCTACCGATACTTATGACGACCCAGCAACTAATGCTGTGACTGAGGCTTACCCTGTTGTGTGGCCCGATACAATGCCGATGTCGCCTCTGGGGCCGGGGTCTCAGGTGTATAACAACAATTCTGCATCTGGGACGCTGGGTTGGAAAACCTGGCCAGGAGATCCCCTGCCGGCGCCACCTTTCCCCCCAGGAGGGCTAACGCCAACGGGACTGGCGGTAGCAGCAGGTTCTGCGATCGACGGGACTACTCCCCAGTATGCCAAGGGGGATTTGCGGATGCGGGCGACAGTAGTTTATCACTATGCAAACGGGACAGCGCCAGGGGGACCGGGAACTTTCAATGAAACGCCGCTCGCCTGCATCAGCAGCTATTACGACCCCAGCACTGCTTCTACAGCCAGAAATCTAGTTGGACTTCCTGATGTCAGCGGTGACACCTCATTAGGGGTTCGCGGAACTCAAGTTGGCTCTAACAACGGGGTGGTATATGGCGTCACGGGAATAGTAGGCGATCGACCCGGTGCTTTGACTCCCGTAAACGGCTTGTTCCCCGCAGGTACTCCTTTAGCACAGCAAGCTAACTTAGTCTTCCCCGACGGTCGGTTTGTCAACCCGCTTCTGAGAGACGCTCTCGAACGCGCCCCCGCCGATCGCTCTTTGGCACAAACAGCGGCTATTGACTCAACTAATTGCGCTCTACGAATTCTGGCGGGTACCGCTGGAGCGGCCCAATTTACTCCTCCTGACGCCACTAGGGCGGCTATAAAAGAAGTAGCATTTTTGAATGCTAGAGAAATCAAGGCGATCGATCGCGATGACAGGCAGACCCCCAACGTTAACGAAGCCTTTACGCTCAGCAGTCCGCTAACAGATGTTAGCCCAACATCACGAGCAGCAAGGCTAACGGGGGACTACAACCTGCCTTTAGAAGAACGGGAACCTTTAGAAATTCGCGCCACTCAAATAGACCTCGATCAATTGCGGAGCACCCCAATTGGAACAACGGGAGAGTATTTACTGCCGAACAGCGGGATTATCTATGCCAGCCGGGATGATGCACGGCCCGATCGCAGCGCCCGCATACCCGGAACAGGAGGGACGAGCATAGATGAAGCCAGGAGCGCATCGGTCAGTCCTACGGATTCCCTACTCGACCCCACGCGCAAGCCTAACGGGATTCTGCTCGTTAACGGTGACCAGCTAGCTCGAAGCCCCGGCATAGGAAATACTCCTAGTGTCTTGGATGTGGTAAGGGAAAAAGGACTAACTTTGGCATCTAATTTGCCAGTCTATATTCAAGGAAATTTCAACCTTCACACTCAACTAGAGTTTGCGGGAACCTTTGATTGGGCTACTTTTTACGATCGCACAGCCCTCAATAAAAACTTTGCCTGTCGCCAAAACGACCCCAGAGTCAGCGGATGTACGACAGGCGACGCTTGGCGTCCCGCAAACGTACTGTCAGATGCAGTCACCCTACTCTCTGCAAATTACCGTTTTGGCTTCCGCAACGAGGGAGATTTCGACCTGAGAAACAATGCGGGTGCTGCTGCTGTATTTCCTCGCAAACAACGAGGATTTTACAGCAATAACTTTGTTACCAACGGACTATCGAGTGGCGCATTCTCTGCTACTGGTGGCATACCGACGGGCACAGGACTTATAGATACAGAATACGTGACGAATAGAGACGGTGCTCTTAGAAGTTCTTACTTCAACAACTTCGCCACCCCCGTGCAGCGACGCGGGAATTTTCCAGAGTATTTAATGGAAGTTTGCACAAGACTGCCGGTTTCTGCGTGTACTGATAACGACTGGTTCGTCGATCCACAAAATAACATCCGTGCAAATGTGGGTGTGCAACCTGCCCAGTGGCTAGCCGGAACAACTGTTCGTCCCCCAGCGCCTCAATATCAACGCTTTCCCCGCCGAGTTGCTTTTCAAAGAAACCGCCCTACAAATGCCAATCTGGTGCTAGATGCAAATAACAATCCAACGCTTTTAGGAATTACTGGCGGAAATACTGTTGTACTCGGCGCAGGCGATAGACAACCTAATTCTTTGTGGTTTGCAACGACGGCAGCCTCTGGCGGTAATCCCGTAACCTACGGTGTAGGCAATTTCCCGTATGTATTCAACCGCAGCCGGATTGACAGCACCGGTGCAGTGCTACCAGTTTTAGCCCCAGTCTCAAGCGCTGTAGATATTACACCTGTTTTGGGTTCGCAGCCGCTGCTGATACCGGTCTTGCAAACTCAAACTGTGGGGCCAGCGGGCGCAGAGAATAACCCACCACAAGGTGGACGATCCGTGCAACAGACGGGGTGGATACCGCGGGCTGTGCCCACAACATTCAATCTGATTGTAGGGTCGAACGACACTCCTTCTCGAGCATTAGGCAACAACGTTGGTGACTTTAACGGCGGCCTGCAAAACTTGCCAAGGTTTTTGGAGAACTGGAATAGCATTGACACCAACATTCAAGGTAGTTTTATTCAGTTCAACCGCAGTGCCTACAGCACCGCACCTTACCTCCCCATTCTCGATCAGGGGGCTCCAGGACAGATAGCAGCAGCCACTAAGTTGCTGAGTATGTTTGCGCCGCCGGAATTTACACCCCTACCGGCCCTACCCCCCGGACCTGCTAGATTCGTTCTCGCTAACCCTCCTGAAGCTGGCTATAGAACACAAAACGGCAGCATTCTCGGTGGCAATGGTCTGGGTCGGATTCCCTTCTTTACTGCCCCTAGAAGGAACTGGGGTTATGACGTGGGCCTAGTATCTCAGTCGCCTGACTTGTTTACCCAAAGGTTCACTGCTCCTCCGGCAAAGTCTAGACCGGATGAGTATTTCCGGGAAGTACCCCGAAATGACCCGTGGGTAGAAACTTTGATGTGTGCAGAAGTTGCCCCGCCGGCGCCCGGTACATCAGGCCCACCTGCTATACCTGCTACCAATCCCAATCGCCCAGCAGTTTGTCCTCCAAACCTTTAACTTTCGGCCGAGCAATTACCGAAGACTTTTATATGACAGACCAACAACGACAACAAAATGTATCTAAGTCGCGAGAGGGTGGCTACACGATTATCGAGTCGTTGGTAGCGATGATCGTGGTTTCGGTGCTGATGATCGCGATCGCCCCCGTGATGGCTTTCTCAGTAGCAACTCGCGTACAAGCGCGCCGGATGGAACTAGCTACGCAGGCGGCGAGAGCTTACATCGACGCTCTCAGGACGGGGGCGATTAAATCGACAGATACAGGGTTTCCTACTGAAGACCCTAATGCCAATCCTCCTGGTATTGCTGCTGCTCCTACAAACCCTAATACTTTGTACTGCGTTAACTTCGATGAAACACCAGGTTGTGCTGGCAGCAAAGAGTTTCTTGTTCAGGGTGTTCGTCCCCCAAATACAGGAACCACTCTTCCCACAGACACAGGCTATTCTTTAACTGTTCGCGTTTACCGGGCCGATGCTTCTGCCGGTAATATGATACCTCAACAGCAATCAGTCGCTAATTCAGCTCTTGGCAATCCTCAAGCGCCTTTGGTGGTAATGAAAACGGAAATTCCCCCTACTACAGACGGAGGTGCTTCTGCATATCGATCGCTCTGTGCTCGAACTGGTGGCTGTTAATAATAATCAAACTCTCCGTTGTGAAATTGTAAATCGCTCCCCCCATGTGACCAAGGAAACAGTCAAAATGAAAACTTTACTCAGGTTGCTTCTCAAAACTCAGCACCCGCGAAACCGCTCTGGCCCGGCCCAAACAGAAAAAGGCATGACTCTCGTTGAGCTATTAGTCGGAGCAATTATGGCATTTTTAATCCTTACGCCGATGCTCGGTTTTGTAGTCGATATGCTGAATACCGACAGGAGGGAACAAGTAAAGTCAAACACCGAGCAAGACATTCAGGCGGCCGTTGATTTCATCGCCCAAGATTTGAGTCAAGCGATGTATATCTACGACAATAGAGCGCTCAATGGACCTGCTGGTCCTAACGAACAGGTTGTTGGACCCCAGCTTCCTGCAAATGCAAATGGAACACCAATTCTGGTATTTTGGAAGCGCCAGCAGCTCAAAAATTCTCTTCCTATTAATCCGACTGTTGCTGCTACTGTCAAACCCATAAATTGCGAGGCTCAGAATCCCCGTCAATGCAACGACACCTACGTGCAATCTTTAGTTGCTTACTATCAGATTAGAGATGCCGACCCTACTTGGTGTCAACCCGCTGGAGGCAATTGTCCTACCCGTATTGTTCGCTATGAAATTAGGGATGGAATCGATCGAGTGATAGACCCCTCAGTTCAAGGTGGTATAACCCCTTACGGTTCTGCCAACACAACAGATGCTCAGCAAACAGATCCTGGTTTTAATACTTCCACTGACACTACCCCAACGACCAGTTTTAGCCTAAACAATCCAACAGTTAATGTGACAGACCCCCCGGGATTTGCAATGTCACAGTCAGGGGCACGAAAGCCTCAAGTGCTGGTTAATTATATAGATAACAGTACACAGAATGTTCCGGTTCCGACAGGAGTAGAGTGTCAAACTCTTCTGGGTTTTGTCCCGCCCGCAGTAACACCGGCAGGAACACCAGCATTCGACCCCGAACATTTACTAATCAGAGACAGGTCAGGCAACTCAGCTAATAGCTTCTACGCTTGTGTTGATACATCTAAAAACATAGCCCGAGTAACTATCAGAGGAAACAGCCTGCGTCGCCTTCAACCCAACAATACTGATTACGACCCCAACAAATCGGCATTTTTCCCAACAGCAACAATTCAAGTACAAGGCATCGGTGCAGTAGGAAAATAATTGATGCCTGAAACACATTTCTGCATCGCCACCCGCCGATAAACAATAGGATAATACAATGAAAACCCCACTAATTTTATTAAAACTTTTGCATAAGTCTGCTGCCAAGCCCAGCCCTAATTGCCACAAAACTTCATCAAAAAAAGATGATGGAGGATTCACGCTTTTAGAGGTGCTGGTGATAGCGTTAATCATAGGTATATTCAGCTCGATCGCCGCTCCAAGCTGGGAGGCATTCATCAACAGACAAAGAGTTCGCACTGTGAACGATCGAGTCCTCCAAACCTTGCGAACTGCACAAAGCGAAGCAAAGCGAACTAAGCGCGATATCACAGTTACATTTAATCCTACTGACCCGCCAACAGTTACGATTAATCCAACTGATCCGGCTACAAACCCTCCCGTACAAACCGCTCTCACAACAACCCCTCCAATACAAACAGTGACTTTCGACGGTGGAGGCGAAATTAAACCGGGCACTATTATACTTTCAACTAATGCACCGAATGCACCCTCAATCACTTTTAACTACCAAGGAAACATCACAAGCCCATCAATACAAAGTAGCACGCCACGACAAATAACTGACGGTTTTACAGTCACAGTTGCTCCGTTTAGCGGCGGTGCGAAACAATGTGTGGTTGTTGAAACTCTCCTAGGAGGAATGAGAACTGATGAAGGGGAATTCAAAACTGGAACAGGACAGGGTTGTCCCTAGCCCCGTAAATATTTTTCAATCTCTAACAACAATTCCGCATAAGTGCAGAATAGCTAAAATCTATTAACTTAAATTATTTTATATTTCAAATCTAATTAAAACCGTCAAAATATGTAGCTAGAACTAAAACAAATAATCATCCAGCCAGGAAATCAACTATTACTCAAAGACATCACCTGGCAGATGTTTGAAACCCTACTCACAGAATTAGGAGAAAGTCGCGCATCCCGACTTTCATACAGCAAAGGAACATGAGAAATCCCAAATCCAATAAACCCGCCCCGACCAGATATGATGGTCGATCGACCCGACATGATATTAGGGGTAATAGGTCGAAGGTGATATCATGTTATGTGCGATCGAACGATTAAAAGGGCGGGTTTTAGAGATTGGAGATTGTTGGCAGATATTGTTAGTGAACCCGCCCCTACCGTATTAGATCGTTTCCGGTCAATCGATCGTGATTCTTGTAGGGGCGGGTTCACCGTGATATTCAACACAAATCCCAAATCCAATAAACCCGCCCCGACCAGATATGATGGTCGATCGACCCGACATGATATTAGGGGTAATCGACCGAAGATGATATCATGTTATGTGCGATCGAACGATAAAAAGGGCGGGTTTTAGAGATTGTCTATTATTGGCAGATATTGTTGGTTAACCCGCCCCTACCGTATTAGAGGTAATCGATCGGACACGATCTAACTCATAACTGCTTAACCAACCAAGCGATCGCCCCTTCAACATCAGCAACCTTTTCAACATCCCCAATCGGCGGCCGCTGCACCATCACCACCGGAATTCCCAGTTCCCTAGCCGCCACAATTTTCGCATAAGTAGCACCGCCCCCGCTGTTTTTACTAACAATCGTATCAATCTGATATTCTAATAATAATTGACGCTCATCTTCCAAAGAAAAAGGCCCCCTTGCTAACAACAACTTCCCGTTAGGAATAGGAGTATTTAGTGCCGGAGGATCGATCGCCCGCATCAAAAACCAAATAGCATCCAAACCAGCAAAAGCAGCCAATTCCTGCCTGCCAATAGTCAGAAACACCCGCTGAGACAGCCCTAATAAAGCCCTTGCAGCCTCCGAGTGGCCCGCAACCTCAATCCAGCGATCGCCCTCCACCCTCTCCCAAGCAGGACGCACCAGCATCAAATACGGCACATTACACTCAGCAGCAGCAACAGCAGCATTAGCAGAAATCCGATTCGCAAACGGATGAGTAGCATCGATTAAGAAGTCGATCGCCCGATCGAGCAAAAACTGCGCCAGCCCAGCAGCCCCACCAAACCCCCCAATTCGCACCGCACCCGTTTTTGGGGTAAAAGGCTGCTGAGTGCGTCCTGCCAGCGAAGATATCACCTCTATTTCAGCAATTTGAGACGCTCTTACCGCCAGTTCAGCAGCATCCCCCGTCCCCCCCAAAATTAGCAACCGTTTTTTCACCAAATCACTCCTAACATATCGAACTCTCATATGAGGTACGTAGTTGGGCTTCAGCCCTCTTGGTTGAGTGGTTATATAAACTGTCAGTCATACCCCATCTTTTTGAGAAAAGCTATAATACCTAAAATTTTGGTTAATAATGTCTTTAAGGATCGTCAATTAAATAATTTCCCTTTTTTCTTGTGGGATGGGCGTCCCGCCCGTCTATCGGGGATGGGCGGGACGCCCATCCCACAACAAACAGGAAAAGTGGATTTTATAGCCTTTCTTAAAAAGATGAGGTATGATTGACAGACTATATAACCACTTAAACTAAGAGGGCTGAAGCCCAACTACGTACCTCATCTTTCTGAGAACGGCTATATTTAATTCTCATTGCTAAGTAAAGTTTAAACCGCCAACAACAATGATTCGCTCACTTTTGACATTTTTTACAGTATTAATTGTAACCGGGTTAGTTTGGTTGGGAAATATCGCGCCCGCTGCCGCACAAGTACAACCAACAGATATCACCGATCCCCAACAGGAATTAGGAGAACTCGTTCAAAAAGCTTTTGAAGCTACAAATGAAGGCAAATTTCCCGCCGCAGAAACCTTGTGGACTCAAATCATTGACAAATTTCCCTCACAACCCGCGGCTTGGAGCAACCGAGGCAATTCTAGAGTCAGCCAAAACAAACTGCAAGCGGCTATTTCCGACTACGAAAGAGCGATCGAACTAGCACCCGACGCCCCCGATCCCTACCTAAACCGCGGCACCGCCCTAGAAGGTTTAGGACGCTGGCAAGACGCGATCGCCGACTACAATCACGTACTAGAATTAGACTCCCAAGATCCAGCCGCCTACAACAACCGAGGCAACGCCGAAGCAGGTTTAGGACAATGGGAACAAGCAATTGCCGACTACAGCAAAGCCTTTGAATTAGCCCCCGAATACGCCTTTGCCCGCGCCAACCACGCCCTCGCACTTTATCAAAACGGGCAAACCAAAGAAGCAATTCGCAACATGAAAAACATCATCCGCAGATACCCCCAATTTGCCGACATGAGAGCCGCCCTCAGCGCCTGTCTTTGGGAAGCCGGAAAGCGCGGCGAAGCTGAGAGCAATTGGGTAGCTGCGATCGGCCTCGATCCCCGCTACAAAGACCTCGATTGGGTTGCCAATAACCGCCGCTGGCCGCCACTTGCAGTCAGTGCATTAGACAAATTCTTGCACTTGAAATAATCTCAAAGGGAAAGTTGGCGGTTGTCATTGGTTATTGGTTAGGAATGAGAATTAAATAACCTGCAATTTTCATTTTCTTGTGGGATGGGCGTCTCGCCCGTCCCGGATAAACGGGCGAGACGCCCATCCCACAGGCTTATGCAAATTATTTAATTCACGATCCTTATTAGTGATTAGTTATTGGTTATTTCTATAACTGACAACTGACAACTGACAACTGACAACTAACAACTGACAACTGACAACTGATAACTGACAACTGACAACTGACAACTGACAACTGACAACTAACAACTAACAATTAACTAATTCTCCAATTCGTGCAGCCGTCAACTCCTCGACATTCCTGAAAACCGCTGCCGCACCCGCATTTTCCAGCACCGCCGCATAAGCCTCGCACCGCACAGCATCATCCAAAACATGAGGCGGCAAAATTCCGATTCCCAGCCAAACTCGATTTGGTTGCACTTCCCGCGCCTTCCCAACCGTGTAAATATCGGCAACAGTATCTCCCGCGTAAATCACGGGCAAATTTTTTTCTAAACCGTGCAGAGTTTCCAACTGTTCAATTGCCGCAAAAAGTCCAGCCGGATCGGGTTTTCCCGGTGCATCTTCCATCGCCACCAACACCGGAGAATTTAAACTCAGTTTCCCCGACAAAACATAAGCAGCTTCATCCCGCATCGCCCCGCTAAAAAAGCCCCAAACAATCCCCCCAACCGTTAAATTTTCTAGATAAGCCGGACTTAACAGCAGCGGTTCCTCACAAATATAACCAGTCCAATTTTCTTCATCGGGCCCCCGATACCGACTTTGGAAAAAAGCCACTAATTCGTCATAATTGAGAGCGAGTTCGTTTCTCGATCGCCCAATCCCCTCAAAATAACGGCAAACTAACTCAAAAGACGCCTGCCAGTCATTGTTCCACACTCCCTCAGACTTCAGAGAGTCGATATCGAGAGAATTCGGGCGAAAAGCACCCGCCGTGAAATGTTCCACCGCATCCGCGATCGCCCGCCGGTAAGAACCGGACACATCCCGCACCACACCGTCAATGTCGAAGACTAAAATAACTCTGTTCACAACTTAACTATCCTTGTACCTAGGGCGGGCGAGAACCCAAATTTTATCTGTTCTCAGCCCTTGAGTGGCGCTAAAACCAGCCGCGCCACAAAACTTTTCACGGCCGATGACCAATTATCGAACAGAGTGTGCTACGCTTAGCGATTGTAGAAATTTTTAACAAGTTCGATCGGAACCCTGGAGGTTTGCTTGTCCAAGTTCATCTTAAAAGTTCTCTGGCTAGAAGAGAATGTTGCCCTCGCCGTTGACCAAGTTGTCGGCAAAGGAACTAGCCCGCTGACATCCTACTTTTTCTGGCCTCGCAAAGATGCCTGGGAAGACCTCAAAAACGAACTCGAAGCCAAACACTGGATTGCTGATAACGATCGCGTCGAAATCCTCAACCAAGCGACAGAAGTCATCAACTACTGGCAAGAGGAAGGCAGACGGCGTCCGATGACTGAAGCCCAGTCAAAGTTCCCGCAAGTAACTTTTACCGGCAGCAACTAAGCCCAGCTTTTAGTTGCTACCCATATAAATTGCCTGTTATGGCCCACAAGGGGAAGGAGAGGGGAGAAGGCGAGAAGATTTGACGCTTTTTCCACCTCGCCGCAAAACATACAATTTCAATGGGCTACAGCTTATATTGATACTAACTCCGATTTTGGAACCTACTCTGGTTTTGGGCTTGGTCGATTTGAGATTTGAGATTTGAGATTTATCCAAAATAAAGCTCTCAAATCGGATTTTATGCAATCTAAAGGGAGCATCTCATATTTGTAAAAACACTTATTCTGGCTCCTGCCTTCTGACTTTTTCCTTCTGACTTCTGACTCTTTCCTCCTGACTCCTGACTCCTGACTCCTAGCTCCAATTTCAAGCGGAGGGCTGCTTTCATTGAGATGCTCCCAATCTAAAAAGACTGAGCAACCAAACCAAATAAACCTAAAATCGGCTTTTTTATACTCTTAAATTGTACAGTTAGCTCTCAAAATAATTCCCTACGACTAATGACTAATAACTAATAAATAATAACTAATAAATAATAACTAATGACTAATGACTAATGACTAATGACCACTGACTACTGACCACTGACTAATGACTAATGACTAATGACTAATGACTAATGACTAATGACTACTGACTAATGACCACTGACTACTGACTACTGACTAATAACTAATGACTTCTTCGCGGAATCTATGGGCGCCGAAAGTACGATCGACCAGACCGAAAAGCTACCGCTGGTAGTAAATCCCGACATTCTCCAGCAAGCTATCCTATACAAAATTAATACTCGCATCAACGCTCGCGGAGAATTAATTTTCCCCTGCGTACCCGGAATGCTAAACCACTATCTCAAGTCGATAGAAAAGCTATTTAGCACTCTCGACAGACCCCTGCCCGAAGACCGCAGAGAGGAACTCAGCAAACTTTTAGCCACCAAGTTAGAACAAGGCTACCGCACCTCCACAGCATCGATGTTGATCCTGCAATACGAATCAGTGCAGCCGCCACAAACTGGTTTAGCTTGCAAAGTCATTGTTACTAGCTCAACAGTTGGAGAACAGTACAAAAGCTGGGTAGACACCAGAGAACCCCCGCTTTTCGGCTCTCATCCCGATGCAAAATTGATGGCAACGGCTGCTAAATTGGGTACACCCGATCGAGTGCGGATTTTGGACGTGGGGGCCGGTACCGGCCGCAATACCTTACCGCTGGCGAGATTGGGCTATTCTGTAGATGCGATCGAACTAGCTCCAGCTTTTGCAGAACAATTGAAAGCAGCAGTAACAGCCGAAAAGCTTCCCGTGACGGTAACTGAAGGCGATGTGCTCGACCCGTTAATGCGGATGAAACCCGCCCGCTACCAGTTGGCAGTTGCCGCCGAAGTCATCTCACATTTTAGAGACAGCGATCAAGTAAGGCTTTTCCTCGCTAAAATGTGCGATTCCCTGAGTCCCGGAGGCCTGTTGCTGTTCAGCACGTTTTTAACCGTCGGCGACTACCAGCCAGATGCCCTCGTGCGACAAGTTGCCCAACTCTCCTGGTCTACTTTATTTACCCCCCAAGAACTCGCCACCGCAATGGAAGGGTTGCCCTTAGTCCAAATATCCGACGAATTGGTGTTTGAGTACGAACGCCACCACCTGCCGGAAGGAGCCTGGCCGCCGACGCCCTGGTTTCCCAGTTGGGCCACCGGCCGAGATGTCTTCCCGATGGCAAACGCCCGCCCGCCAATGGAATTGCGCTGGATTTTGTGCCGCCGCAGTTAAAAATTTTGTCATTTATAGGCAAACACAGCAATCAAAACCGTTGACAGACTGTAAAATTTTCCTCAAATATTTTTTTCAGCAGCTTAAAGCCGGCTCGCTGTCAATATTGTGCGGCCGGTATAGAAAAATTTACAAAAATATATATTAAAATGTAAAGAGAGCGAAGCTCGATCGCCCCTGGGTAAGAAACCCAGTGCCTGATTAGATCCCGCGCTTGCCAACCTTTTATTTCTGGCGAAAAATTGGGTTGCTAATGGCAATCCGGCTGGAATAAAACTCGATCCCCATCTCAATGGGTGCAACTAAAGTTAAGATGAATTCAACAAACCTATTCCTCCCGATAGATGACTTTTTAGGGAATAGGATTAGCCAAAAGATTAGCTCGCTAGTCAGCGATGCTGCTGAGAAACAAATATGCTTTTAACAGATCCACTACAAGCGTTTGGAGCAATCTTCGGCCACAAACCTTCCACAAATAGATCGTCGATCGACCACAAAACCAGTAAAAATTATTGGGAGGGGAATATTGAGTCCGCTGTAAACGAACAAATTGACTGGTACATCCAAGTGGAAATGCTAATGAGTAACGCTAAATCTTCCTGCACCAATGAAGAGATTACTGCTTGGCTGCGGGGATTGCTGACAATTGCTTGGGCAGACGGCAACTTTGACGAATACGAGCAACAAATGATTGCGAATCTAACTCAGGATGAACTACATCCGATATCTTTTGAGGAGGCTTTTGAACCTATTTCCCCAGAGGAATTAGTCGCTGTGTTAGGGAAAGATACCGCCAAAGGCGAGGATTTTTTGAGGACAGCAGTCATGGTAGCCTTGGCAGACGGTACATACTCGCTCAGCGAAGACGAGGTAATCTACAAGTTTTGCACAGCTTTGGGTCAGAACGTAGAGGTAATAGAAGCTCTGCGACACACCATCGAAGACAGCAGGTGCGAGCCGCAGGGGCCCAGCAGCCAAATAGTCTTTGATGCGAATGTCATCCCCGCAGCCGGAACACCCCTTTCATCTCCGCTACCCAAACCTCACCACAAAAATGTCCTGCAACCAGTCAAAGACTGGCTTGACGCCTGGGAAGTTCACGACCCCAGAGTCGCACACTTTGTCTGCAAAATGATTCCGCCGCAGTGTCCGTTTGAGCGAGATGTCGTGTTATTCGGACGCAAAATCGTGCACATTCCGGCGATGTGCAAGATTAACCCGCTTTACGAACAGTTGGTGGGGATGCGCTTTCGATCTCTCTGCTATTTGGCAGATGAATGTAAGGAAGATGTATCGATATATTGTTAGTTGTCAGTAGTTAGTTGTCAGTTGTCAGTAGCCATCCTTGTGAAATCTCGGATTAATCACTGTAACTATTAACAAATGACTACTAATTAGCCCTCTTCTGTCACTTTCGGTAGAGATTATTATCCTACTCCTATTCTAATTAAAGTAGGGTGAGTCGCCGCCAGAATTCTGATTGTTTACGACTATCAATGAGCGACGCACCATACCGCTATACTCTCGCCCGAAGTGACAAAAGAGAGTTAGTCCTGAACGCAAAAACCTGGTTTTTCTACCAAAAAACATCATGACACCCATGCGCCCCAGTAGAAAAACCAGGTTTTTTCAGTTTTTGTCGGTAAGTCTTCCTAATATCAAATCAGCTTGGATAATCCTACTTCAATAAAAGTTTTGGTACAATCCTAAATCTTTACAAACTATTAAAAATCGCCGATTGAGCAGCAGGACACCGCATTGTCGTTTCTATACAGATGCTCGCGTACAATCTCTGGCTCTGAACTACTTTTAAAAATTGGTATAATTATAATTTTCGGGCAACTGTAAATCGCGACTAAACTTGGCTGTCGTCTGCCGACCCGGACTAAAGAAAAAGAGAAATATGGTACTTGGATCTGGTATCATAATAACTAATGACTAATGACTGTTGACTGTTGACTAAATTATGCAATTTATCGATCGAGCAGATATTCAAGTCGCAGCCGGCAAAGGCGGCGACGGTATGGTAGCTTTTCGCAGAGAAAAGTACGTACCGGCGGGCGGGCCCAGCGGCGGCACCGGCGGGCGGGGCGGTTCTGTGTTTGTGGTAGCGGTGGAAAGCCTGCAAACGCTGCTAGATTTTCAGTACAACCGGATTTTTAAAGCCGAAGACGGGAAGCGGGGCGCGCCGAAGAATATGACCGGGGCTTCGGGGGACGATCGCACGATCGAAGTTCCCTGCGGTACAGTAGTTTACGACGCGGAAACTCAGGCAATCTTAGCGGATTTAGTAACGCCCGGACAGACTTTTTGCGTGGCCAAAGGCGGCAAAGGCGGTTTGGGAAACAAGTGTTTTTTGACCAATTCCAACCGCGCTCCAGATTATGCGATGCCGGGAAAAGAAGGAGAACACAAATTTTTGCGTTTGGAATTGAAGCTATTAGCTGAAGTGGGAATTCTCGGGATGCCAAATGCTGGCAAATCCACCTTAATTTCAGCTTTGTCTGCGGCGCGCCCCAAGATAGCAGATTATCCGTTTACAACTTTAGTCCCGAATTTGGGCGTAGTCAGAAAACCGACTGGCGACGGTACGGTGTTTGCAGACATTCCGGGATTGATTGAGGGAGCTCACGAAGGTGCTGGTTTGGGTTACGAGTTTTTGCGGCACATCGAACGAACTCGGTTGTTGCTGCACTTGATTGATATTACGGATGAAGATCCGATCGCCAATTATGTGACAATTCAGGAAGAATTGAAGGCTTACAGGCGTGGTTTAGCCGAAAAACCGCAGATTTTGGCTTTTAATAAAGTAGATGCGATCGACCTCGAAAGCGAAGAAATCCGTAATTTAATCAGCCGACTTAAAGAAATTAGCGGCGCTCCTGTTTTGTTGATTTCCGCCGTTAGCAGACTTGGATTGGATGAATTGATGCAGCAAGTGTGGCAAAAACTCGACGAGATGAACGAAAAAGAGGCGGAGGCGCTCTCAGCAGTCGGAGTCTCGTAGACAGAAGTCTGATTTATGAGAATTTGCGGGAACCGGTAGGTGTTTTTTTGAGGGGGTCAAGTTTTTCGGCTGTATCGATTGTACAGCAAGGGTTTGAGGTACTTTGCCGAAAAAAACGGTTCTCGCAAACGCTGTAATGCTTGCTGTGAGGGGTTTTGAGGGCTGTTGAAAAAGTTGCCTCTTGACAGGTCGGTGGCTGAAATGATACTTTTGTGATCGAGTATCGCAACTGCACCTTGAAAACTAAATACTGTAAGCCTTTCAAACACAGGCTGCCGCAATAAACCTAAACCCCTATCAGGGATTGAAACGGGCAATAACAAACCAGATGATTATCAACGAATCTAGAAGAGCCGCGCCGCAATAAACCTAAACCCCTATCAGGGATTGAAACCAATAAACTTGGGCTTAACCCAGTTTTGTAACTCGGCTTTGACGCATAGCCCTAATCGCCCAAGCGTGGCGTAAATCGTGCCGCAATAAACCTAAACCCCTATCAGGGATTGAAACCAATAAACTTGGGCTTAACCCAGTTTTGTAACTCGGCTTT
>JAUBSN010000007.1:105363-135145 GCA_036704825.1 Microcoleus sp. F8-C3
GACGCCGCAATAAACCTAAACCCCTATCAGGGATTGAAACGATAGAATTTTTGAGAATCAACCAAGGGAATTCAGCGCCGCAATAAACCTAAACCCCTATCAGGGATTGAAACAGATTATGAAGAGGAAGAGATAAAAGAGCCAGGCCGCAATAAACCTAAACCCCTATCAGGGATTGAAACAACTTGAGATTTAGCTTTGGTAGCATTATTCCTCGCCGCAATAAACCTAAACCCCTATCAGGGATTGAAACTTGCATTTGGAGCAAAGCAAGAAGTTCGAGCTTGGCGCCGCAATAAACCTAAACCCCTATCAGGGATTGAAACTGGTTGTTTCTGGTATTTTGGTGGTGCGGCGCGATCGCTGGCCGCAATAAACCTAAACCCCTATCAGGGATTGAAACTTTTAGAAATACTCAGTTACGTCCGACTGAGCCCAGTAAGCCGCAATAAACCTAAACCCCTATCAGGGATTGAAACTCAAACAGTAGCGCTAGCTTCAGCGAATTATTGGTGCAGCCGCAATAAACCTAAACCCCTATCAGGGATTGAAACTTGAGGAGTTGTTTGATTCCGAGTCAGAGGCGATCGAGCCGCAATAAACCTAAACCCCTATCAGGGATTGAAACAACTCTTCTAAGGTTAAAATATGGACTTTAGTTGGCCGCAATAAACCTAAACCCCTATCAGGGATTGAAACCAACTTGAAAACCAAATGAAACAGCTTAAGGCCGAGCCGCAATAAACCTAAACCCCTATCAGGGATTGAAACGGGCAATCGGCGCCAGTGCATCCAACCAAACTTCTTGAGCCGCAATAAACCTAAACCCCTATCAGGGATTGAAACGAGATAGAAGGAAACTTTTATCAGATTTCCAAATGCCGCAATAAACCTAAACCCCTATCAGGGATTGAAACGCCCAAATAATGATCGTATTCGTGCAGTCTGTCGGTTCCTGCCGCAATAAACCTAAACCCCTATCAGGGATTGAAACAAGATATTGGCGCTGAGATTAGCAAGCAAAAATTGGCCGCAATAAACCTAAACCCCTATCAGGGATTGAAACTGTCTATCTCGCCACCGACAGTTTGCCCCTTAAATTCGGCCGCAATAAACCTAAACCCCTATCAGGGATTGAAACGTCTCCCTGTGGCGGTTTGTCTTCAGGTAGAGTGACTGTGCCGCAATAAACCTAAACCCCTATCAGGGATTGAAACTTAACTTCTTTCCATTTTTGTCAATATCGATATGGGCCGCAATAAACCTAAACCCCTATCAGGGATTGAAACAAATATTTGATTTTTAGCGCCACGCATTGCCCTTGAGCCGCAATAAACCTAAACCCCTATCAGGGATTGAAACACAGCAAGAGCAAATTAAGGGTCAAATTTACCAGCAGGCCGCAATAAACCTAAACCCCTATCAGGGATTGAAACTCCCAATCTTCGTTTTCCGTCCAATCAGGTTTGTCATGCCGCAATAAACCTAAACCCCTATCAGGGATTGAAACGAGACGTTATCTGCGATCGCCTCAGCCGGGTTCCGATACCCGATGCCGCAATAAACCTAAACCCCTATCAGGGATTGAAACTTAGCCATTGGGAAGGTGATTATTCTGATTACTCTGAAGAGCCGCAATAAACCTAAACCCCTATCAGGGATTGAAACCAAGATAACAGCCTTCGATCCATCTATTTTGCCTAGCCGCAATAAACCTAAACCCCTATCAGGGATTGAAACTTAAATGAGTCGCAATTCCGTTGATAAAAAATGAGTGCCGCAATAAACCTAAACCCCTATCAGGGATTGAAACAATCGATCCGATCTCCCACCTTTTTTTTTATTCTGCCGCAATAAACCTAAACCCCTATCAGGGATTGAAACAATATTCAGCTCGTCTGCAGGGCGCTGGCGGTTTGAGCCGCAATAAACCTAAACCCCTATCAGGGATTGAAACGCTGCCCTTTGTCTTGCGGTTCAACAGAATCGGATAGCGCCGCAATAAACCTAAACCCCTATCAGGGATTGAAACTTATTTTTGTTGTTGATGTTGTTGATGTTGTTGATGCCGCAATAAACCTAAACCCCTATCAGGGATTGAAACGAACTTGCGATCGCCTTCGCTTTCCTTCGTAAAAGCGCCGCAATAAACCTAAACCCCTATCAGGGATTGAAACGGAAGGGCAGAACCTGCAACTTAAAATCAAAACGCCGCAATAAACCTAAACCCCTATCAGGGATTGAAACAGACCAAAGAAAGCTAACGATAAGTGATATCAAAGCCGCAATAAACCTAAACCCCTATCAGGGATTGAAACTCTGCTTGCCTTTTGCTGGAAAAACCAACTGAACGCCGCAATAAACCTAAACCCCTATCAGGGATTGAAACAGCGCTATTGTCCAGCAAGTTGTGCAGGGCGCAAAGCCGCAATAAACCTAAACCCCTATCAGGGATTGAAACACTCGCTTTAATGTTACGAATCATTAGGATGTTTATTAGCCGCAATAAACCTAAACCCCTATCAGGGATTGAAACACCGTACCCCCCTTGCGCTCTGCCAGGGAGATGAGGCCGCAATAAACCTAAACCCCTATCAGGGATTGAAACTTTACGGTTTGCCTGGTCGGGGAAAAAGTTTGTTGATGGCCGCAATAAACCTAAACCCCTATCAGGGATTGAAACATATCATACCAGATATAAAGTTTTGTAAAGAACTAGCCGCAATAAACCTAAACCCCTATCAGGGATTGAAACAAGGTTGCTACAATCTAAAATCTTGATGGCAAGCTTAGCCGCAATAAACCTAAACCCCTATCAGGGATTGAAACCCTTGCACTCCTCCTAATTGCAATGGCAAGAAAGCCGCAATAAACCTAAACCCCTATCAGGGATTGAAACCCTTAAAGGTAATTTTGGGGTCGGAATCGGCAGCCAAAATGCCGCAATAAACCTAAACCCCTATCAGGGATTGAAACAGATTCAATTACAGGGTGAAGGTTATGTTCTGCTATGCCGCAATAAACCTAAACCCCTATCAGGGATTGAAACGGAATAAATAACGCCACTGCCATTTACAAATTCCAGCCGCAATAAACCTAAACCCCTATCAGGGATTGAAACATTTTTTCATAATCTTCCTTATTCTCAAGAAGTACAGCCGCAATAAACCTAAACCCCTATCAGGGATTGAAACACATCTGCCCTGAAATTATGCACCGGTGAACTAGAAAGCCGCAATAAACCTAAACCCCTATCAGGGATTGAAACGGACAGTACGCTCTAGAACAGGAGGACAAATGCCTAGCCGCAATAAACCTAAACCCCTATCAGGGATTGAAACTTGTTAATACCCAAATCATCTATTCTAAAATAATGCCGCAATAAACCTAAACCCCTATCAGGGATTGAAACTTCATTACCAGAAAACATCCAGACAGTACGTAATTTCGCCGCAATAAACCTAAACCCCTATCAGGGATTGAAACGAGCTATACACATTTATGATGGCGCGAGTCCATTCCGCCGCAATAAACCTAAACCCCTATCAGGGATTGAAACATTTTATTGATGTAGATTACGACGTGGAAATGGCCGCAATAAACCTAAACCCCTATCAGGGATTGAAACTGATGCCGTTTCGCTTACTTGGCAGCAGTAGCGATCGCCGGCCGCAATAAACCTAAACCCCTATCAGGGATTGAAACAGTACCGATCGCCCGCCGTAATTAATCTTGCACAAAAGCCGCAATAAACCTAAACCCCTATCAGGGATTGAAACAGCCATTATTTAAAGGTAATGAGTAATGAGTAGAGTTAAGCCGCAATAAACCTAAACCCCTATCAGGGATTGAAACATAGATTTACTAGGGATGACTAGGATAACTTACCAGGTAGCCGCAATAAACCTAAACCCCTATCAGGGATTGAAACATAGAGACGCCCTTCATACGACTGGGAATATTCTGCCGCAATAAACCTAAACCCCTATCAGGGATTGAAACGTGTTCTGTAGTTGGGAAGGTAGAGGAGTTTTTGGCCGCAATAAACCTAAACCCCTATCAGGGATTGAAACATCGCTTACCACGGAAAATGTGGACTGTATTGCTACGCCGCAATAAACCTAAACCCCTATCAGGGATTGAAACCGAGCAAAACTCAATGCTGCGATTGACGCAGACATGCCGCAATAAACCTAAACCCCTATCAGGGATTGAAACTCTAGGGTTGCTGGAAAAAGGGCTGGGACATAACGCCGCAATAAACCTAAACCCCTATCAGGGATTGAAACGATATCGATCCACAAGTCTCAGGGTTCAGAATTCCCCGTAGGCCGCAATAAACCTAAACCCCTATCAGGGATTGAAACACTGGACCCCTTTCTAATGGCATTATGGCTGTGGGCCGCAATAAACCTAAACCCCTATCAGGGATTGAAACTAAAAGTGTGTGAGGTGGTACCTATAACGCCAAGCCGCAATAAACCTAAACCCCTATCAGGGATTGAAACTTTAAGTCAGCGAGCAAAGCGTTTAGGACTCCGAGAGGCCGCAATAAACCTAAACCCCTATCAGGGATTGAAACAAAATACCGCCGCCCCGAGTTTTTACAAAACTGGCCGCAATAAACCTAAACCCCTATCAGGGATTGAAACTGCCTGTCAATAGCTGCGATCCGCAAGCAGCCGCAGCCGCAATAAACCTAAACCCCTATCAGGGATTGAAACTCGCTATTCCGACAGGCTTAGCGATATTTTTTTGCGCCGCAATAAACCTAAACCCCTATCAGGGATTGAAACTCAGAGATATCGTGACAGTGGATTATGGTGCAGGCAATGCCGCAATAAACCTAAACCCCTATCAGGGATTGAAACTTGCCATTAGGCGTAAGTTCTCCAATTAATACTGCCGCAATAAACCTAAACCCCTATCAGGGATTGAAACTCTTGATGCGACTCCGATTTGTGGGCGATCGAGCCGCAATAAACCTAAACCCCTATCAGGGATTGAAACGCGATCGTCCCGCGCCCTCCAAATGCTTGCCTGAAGCCGCAATAAACCTAAACCCCTATCAGGGATTGAAACTTTTTCCTTGCACCCGTTAGTACCGCCGCAAACCGGCCGCAATAAACCTAAACCCCTATCAGGGATTGAAACAATCTTTTTTGCTGTGCAAGGACACGATGCAGCGGAATGCAATGCCGCAATAAACCTAAACCCCTATCAGGGATTGAAACGTGTGAGCTACCACTTCTTTCAATGCTAAAAATTCTCCAGTGCCGCAATAAACCTAAACCCCTATCAGGGATTGAAACCCGGCGATAACTATTCCTACACTCATAAAATCCTGCCGCAATAAACCTAAACCCCTATCAGGGATTGAAACGTGATTAATCACCGAGAAAGTATGGCGTTTCGCTACACACGCCGCAATAAACCTAAACCCCTATCAGGGATTGAAACAAGTGTGCTCCGCCGCCTAAAGGGGCCAAATCTGCCGCAATAAACCTAAACCCCTATCAGGGATTGAAACTGGTACTTGTTGTGCTATCTCAAGTGAAGGCGGAAAGCCGCAATAAACCTAAACCCCTATCAGGGATTGAAACATGACAAGGAACGCAGACACATTCCACGCTCAAATGATGCCGCAATAAACCTAAACCCCTATCAGGGATTGAAACCTCTGAAAGGGGAAATTTATTGATTTATCGATTCTTAGGCTCATGCCGCAATAAACCTAAACCCCTATCAGGGATTGAAACCTCTGAAAGTAATTTCCATTATCAATCCTTTTCTCGCCGCAATAAACCTAAACCCCTATCAGGGATTGAAACATAGAGGTAATAAAATTTCCTACTATTTCTACTGAGCCGCAATAAACCTAAACCCCTATCAGGGATTGAAACTTTTAGTTTCGTAAGTTTTGGTCATCTTTCTCCTGCCGCAATAAACCTAAACCCCTATCAGGGATTGAAACCCGCTTGTAACCAGCATCAAACAGGTGTACTTGGGCCGCAATAAACCTAAACCCCTATCAGGGATTGAAACTAATCTAAATCTTCAAGTATCTTAGGAGTAAACTTAGCCGCAATAAACCTAAACCCCTATCAGGGATTGAAACTGATAAATGTATTGGTAAAGCTATCCTACATAATGATAAGGGCCGCAATAAACCTAAACCCCTATCAGGGATTGAAACAAAATCTCCTCCTGAGATAGAGGAGTTTTAATTGAGCGCCGCAATAAACCTAAACCCCTATCAGGGATTGAAACTTTCGCAGACAGCAAAGGTTATTTTCAAGTCCTAGCCGCAATAAACCTAAACCCCTATCAGGGATTGAAACGAGTTCTTCGTAGTCTGGAGTGCGCGTCGGTACTCCGCCGCAATAAACCTAAACCCCTATCAGGGATTGAAACTCTCTCAAGATTTGGAAACTCAGACTGTGCAAGGGCCGCAATAAACCTAAACCCCTATCAGGGATTGAAACACCAGGATTTCAATTGCAACGTCAGCGAGTGCGTCTGGCCGCAATAAACCTAAACCCCTATCAGGGATTGAAACAGCGCTGTATTTGTGTCCAAAAGACCTCCTACTAGGCCGCAATAAACCTAAACCCCTATCAGGGATTGAAACAAAACATCAATAGAATTGATAGCAAAAACGGCAGCTCCAGCCGCAATAAACCTAAACCCCTATCAGGGATTGAAACAAGAGCAACTTCGGATAGGGCGATCGTTGAAACTGCGCCGCAATAAACCTAAACCCCTATCAGGGATTGAAACTTTCGGAAGTATTCAGGAAGTCCTGGACGAATCAACACCAAGAAACCGGGTTTTTTACGGTTTCTGGGGCTGTAACAAAGTATTTCGTCAAAAACCCGGTTTCTGAGTACCGGTGAGTAAGTCGCAAGTATGGTTAAATTCCGCTTGACTCGCGAATTCGCCCGTTGTAATCTACTCTCACCCTCCCATCTTGAGAAACCGTAACAACCGTCTCTACCGTATAGACAGACGAACCAGGCTTGGAACCCTTAAAAGTAAAAGTCCAAGTTCCATCGCCATTGTCAACGAACGGCGATTCCTTAGAAGTACCGTGCATAGAAGCTTCCGCTCGATAGTTCCCTAAACCCCCATTAGCCCTTTCTGCTGCTTGACGGGCTAAGTTTTTTGCCCGATTGAGTTCGATATTATTGTTGATCGCTCTCACGCCGTCGGTCTCATATTCAGGAGCAGGATTAGCATTACTCAAGGTGGGGGATACTCCCACAGCTAAAGTTGAGAGCGCTACCAGACAAGCAAGGCGGATGTTGAGTTTCATAATACAAACTGATTTTTTGATAAAGCCTACAACACTAGCCGGAAAAAACCCGGTTAAATTTTCAATTTTTAATTTTCACTTTTGAATCGGCTGGCGTTTCCCCACCGTACAAATAGCGGTAACTCATCCGAGAAATCTCCCGAATCAATGTTTGAGCTGGCTTCTCGGTTTCCGGCGGATGCTTCACCATCACCGCCACCAAATAACGCTTACCGTTCGGTAAATCCACCATCCCCGCATCCGCCAGAATTGTATCAATGTTGCCGGTTTTGTGAGCAATAACTGAACCTTCGCCTAAACCTTTCGGCAGCAAAGAATCATTTTTAGTTTGGCGCATGATTTGCAAAATGCGATCGCGCGATTTCACCGATACCAAATTACCCCGATCGATCTGGGCTATGATATTAATCAAATCCTGCGGACTGGTAGTATTAGTTCCCTCCAAATCAGGCAAATTATTGCGGAGAACCGTCGCCTTCAAACCCCAATTGGCAAAAAGCTGATTCAAAACCTCAGCACCTCCCAACAGCTCAATCATCATATTTGTCGCCGTATTGTCGCTGACAACAATCATCTTTTGGGCAACTTCCCAAGCCGAATACTTCTTACCCGGGGAGTCGTCTTGCATATCTCCAGAACCGCCGACAATGTGTTCGGACTTCAGCGTCAGCACCTGATCTAACTGCACTTTGCCCTCATCTACTGCTTGGAAAAAAGCTACTAAAATTGGCACTTTAATCGTGCTAGCTGAAGCAAAAGGAGTATCGCCATTAAAATTTAGGTAGCTTCCAGTATCTAAATCGACTAGAAATATTCCCGCTGTCAAACTAGGATTTTCTGTCGCTAAAACCTGAACTTGCGTTTTCAAAGCTCCTAATTCTTGGTTCAATTGCAGCACTTCTGGGGTTGCGGGTGCCGCGGATGCGCTATCGGCTGGGTTGTTCTGCCCTCCGGTGGTTGGTTCTTCTGTCGCTACAGTGGATGCTCGACTCACAGCATTTACCACAGACAGCAGCGTACCGCAAATCACCGCTATCCCAACTCCCAAAATCAGCAAGCGAGTAGCATAAACCAACGGCGGCACGCTCCGAGGTGCAGAGCGTTTACCCGGTCTCTGACTCGCTTGCGGGCGCGGTTTAGGCACGGGGGGTTTTTTGGCATCTGCGGCGATTACCGTGTCTGAAATGCGAACAGGGGGCGAACTGGGACGACTTCCACGGGTTGCAGGGGGGGTGGCAGTTGGGAGCTGGGTGTTGGGATTGCTGGCGATCGCACTCACATTTTCCCTCTCCAGAGTCGGGTCTGGAAACTCAAACATATCGACAGCAGCAAGGCCTTTTTTGCCTGGTTGGCGAGTCTTCGACTGCAGAGTTTTGCTGGTTCTGGGTTTTCTGGGGTTAATTGCCGATCGGGGATCGGATAAAAAGTCTTGTGTAGTAAATTCTTCCGAAGATGTGGGAGAATTGGCTCCTATTCTGCTGCCGCGGTCTTGTTGCAGCGGCAAAGTCGCAGGTTCGGGCGATCGAATTTCTGGGTTGCCGTTTTGCGGTTGAGGAGGACGGCGGCGGCCCGATTTGCCAGACTGACTTGCTTTGCCAGACTTAGGCTGCTTTGAGCCGGAGTTGGGAGAGGATATCGACGAGGATATCACCGATAATATCGATCCTTTGGGAAACCGCTCTGCCACGTCTTACTCCTTCATCACTAATGTAAAGTTCAAGTTTAAAGTTCAAGTTTAAGATTTTTCAGCTTGCCAGCCAATCAATTTGAGATTTTAGATTTTAGATTTGCCCAGACGCTGCACGGTATCAGCAACTCGGTTTATTGCTCGCAAATTATCGCAAAGCTTAGGTTTTTAGTCAAGAAACCCTGTGACGAAGGTGACAAGTGGCTGCGCGAAAGTTCTCTGTAAAAAAAATCCTCAATCTCACATCCCCAATTATCAGCATTTCTGCTAGCTATCCGTTGGATTTTCGGGCAACGCCCCATTCAGAGTATCAGAATTTGTCTCTCGCGGGTAAGTTTTGATGGCCCATTCTGTTTGGCGGAGGACGCCCCGCAGCATGGCGACTTCATCCACTGTCGGATAAGCTCTGTTGTACAAACGCCGAAATTTTTCCATCCGGCTTGCTGCTGTGTGCTGCTGCAAATATCCTATTTTGAGTAGCAGCGTTTCTAGTTGCTGGTAATATCCCTCTAAATTTTCTAAGGAAGCCGATTCGTTCTGGCAACTGACAACTGACAACTGACAACTGACAACAGACTTGTATAGTTCGTAACAGCAGATAGCGACGGCTTGGGCGAGATTTAGGGAAGTGTAGGCATCGCTCGCGGGAATGCGGATCAGGCGTTGAGCGCGGTTTAATTCGGCATTGGTCAAGCCGCAGTCTTCTCGGCCGAAAATGAGGGCGCTGGGGGCTTCTAGCAGCCAAGGCAATGCCTCTGCAGGTTCCTCTAGTTGTGTTGGCAACGATCGACAATCATCTCCTGTAGTTGCGATCGCTCTGACACACCCAACCAAAGCAGCGGGCAAACTCCCGACTACTTTGGCCGTTTCCAATATGTCGGCGGCGCGAACAGCCATCAGTCGGGCTTCTTCCCCTAAATAATCGCAGTGGGGATTTACCAAAACTAATTGGTGCAAACCCATGTTTTTCATGACCCGGGCAACAGAACCCACATTCAAGGGCCCCGCGGGTTCGACTAAGATTATTCGGATGTTGGCGCCGGCCGTTGAGAGCATTTAATTTGGGGAGATTTTTAGTTGAAATTGGTTGGTTTCGTTTCCTCAGCAACAGGCTGTCGGGCAACTGAAGCGAGAATTGAATTTTGTTGTCAAACAGGCCAGACAGCCTGTTCGTAAAAATGGTACAAAATGTGAATTAGTTAATCTATTGTCAAAATTAGCATGGCCAAGCAACGATCGAAATCTGATTTACCGACAAAAATGTGCCCGGTGTGCGATCGACCTTTTACTTGGCGCAAAAAATGGGCGGACTGCTGGGATGAGGTGAAATACTGTTCCGAACGTTGTCGCCGCCGCCGTTTGGCGGATCGAGATTAAGAATTTAGGGCAAGTTGCTCGATCGAAGCTAAGATTGCAAAGGAAAAATTTTAGGTTATTAGGTTATAAATTATGGCATCGCAACAAGTGCAACCAAAGCTAGTTATTCACGGCGGTGCCGGCAGTTCTCTACACAGTAAAGGCGGAATTGAGGCGGTGCGGAAATCGCTTTACGATGTTTTGGAAGAAGTTTATCCGCTGCTGAAAGACGGTGCAAGTGCCGTAGATGCAGTGGTGCGGGGCTGCCAATTGTTGGAAGATGACCCGCGATTCAATGCCGGTACTGGTTCTGTAGTGCAGTCGGACGGTCAAATTCGGATGAGTGCTTCCCTGATGGACGGTTTGATGCAGCGTTTCAGCGGGGCGATTAATGTTTCTCGCGTTCAACATCCGATCGAACTCGCTCAATTTTTGCAGCATTCGGACGATCGAGTTCTATCTGATTTTGGTTCGGCGGAATTGCTGCGAGAACTTCAATTGCCGATTTACGATCCGATGACGGATTTGCGCTTGCACGAGTGGATGCAGGAACGCCAAGGCAATTTTAGCAAAGCAATGGCTGACGTGGTTGCCGAACCGGCGGGTATGGGTACGATCGGAGTCGTAGCTTTGGATGTGCACGGACGCTTGGCTGCTGGGACTTCGACTGGTGGCAAGGGTTTTGAACGGATTGGGCGGGTTAGCGACTCGGCGATGCCGGCGGGAAATTACGCAGCCCAAAGTGCGGCGGTAAGCTGTACGGGGATTGGCGAGCACATTATGGACGAGTGTTTGGCGGCGCGAATTGTGATTCGGGTAACGGATGGTTTGAGTTTGAAAGCTGCTTTTGAGCGTTCTTTTGCTGAAGCTGACGAACGTCAACGGGACTTTGGCGCAATTGGAATTGATGCTAGCGGGGCGATCGCTTTTGGCAAAACTAGCGAGGTGATTTTAGGTGCTTTTCACAACGGTATGGAAATGGGCGATACTTTGGAAATGAGGCAAGGCACGTTAATTTTTATTGCTTAAAAAGGATCTCGAAATTGTCAGTCTGCGGAGCGAGATACCCGACTTGTTCAAAAAGTCGGGTATCTCGCTCCGCGTTAGTTTTATCCGCCGCCACCTGATTGCGGGCGAAGCGAAGCGGAGGGAATCGACCGGACATGATATTACCTCTCTTTTGTGACTTCGGGCGAGAGTATAGCGGTAGGGTGCGTCGCTCATTGATAGTCGTAAATAATCAGAATTCTGGTGGCGACGCACCCTACTTTAATTAGAATAGGAGTAGGATAATCATCTCTACCGAAAGTGACAGAAGAGGGTTACCCAGAATCAGGACACGGCGCCGTGCCGTTTTCCTAGAATTACTCTGGCAATGCTTATATCTTTCATCGAAAAAGATTGATTCTTTTGCGCTAGGGAAACTGCAATGCCATTTCCTCATTCCTTAGACTCAGAAATTGAGCGATTTTTTTCAGGCAATTTAGGAACAATTGATTCACCATTAGTTACTTTTCCCTGAGCAATTTGCTCTGTGCCACTAACAATTTTCTGTTTTTGTTCTGCCAGACGCTTCTGTTTCAATGCACGATTTCTTTCTTCTGACAGTTGCATTGGGGAGCATCTCATATTTGTAAAAACACTTCTTCTGGTTTCTTCCTTCTGACTCTCCCCTCCTGACTCTTTCCTCAAAATTCTAATTTCAAGCGGAGGGCTGTTTTCATTGAGATGCTCCCATGTATTTGCCCTACAAATCCGTAAACCCTCGCTACGGGATAGCGAATCGCCCAAATCCATAACTAAGCTGTTGTGCATTTAAATTTTGTGTTGAGGGCGGGCTTTCGGGCCCAACCACTACTCCCCACAAGAGTGAAAGTTTATTTGACCATGCAATTTAAATGCCGATTAGCTTAACGATAATTAGGTAGGCGCAAATAAACCAGAGCGTGTAACAAAATGTAAACCTGTACTCACCTGGGTGATTGCATTCCTACGGAAGGCGAAGCTAACGTTTCATTCCCATAACATAATTAATATATTTTTAAGATTCATCTACTTTAAATAACGGAAAGCTATCTTAAACTCAGCCACTGGTAAACTCGCGACCTTGATTGTCGCCCAGACATTTTAGTGCTAATCTATTAACAAAATAAAAGGGGTCATGGCAAAGGACGACTTCAAATAATATATAAGTTAACAATTCGGCTCGTCCGGGTCAGGAAGTCGATCTGTAGCCTCATTTTTGGAATCAAAAGGTGAGATAAATGAAAATAATCAAGGAAACAGCAAGTGAATTAATAGTTCAGACTCAAAGCATATTTGATTTTTGGTTGCCTAGTTGTTTATTCATGGCTTTTGGAGTGTTCGGGCTGGCTTTTGATTATCATAAAGCAACCCTGAGCTGCCAGCGATTGCAGGCAGAACAAGGCAGTTGCCAGATTGTGCGATCGAATTTACTCGGTTCAAAAATCCAAGAAATTGAGCTTGCTGCTTTGCAGGGAGCTAAAGTTCAAAGATGCGGCTATAAAACCAGAGTGGTACTTCTGACTTCTGTTGGCAATGTTCCTTTCACTCCTAACTCCACTAATTGGGGAACTCAAGACGCTGTTGCTTCTGACATCAATTTTTTTGTTAAAAATGCCAAAGATCGATTGCTGCAGTTAAGCCAAGACGATCGCTGGTTGGGATGGACAGGAGGAATATTTTTGCTCACAGGAATCGCAGTAATTGTCTTGAGAAATAATGAAACCTACAGCTTCGATGGAACTTTAAACACCTTGACTGTTAAACAGCGGGGTTTGTTGGCACGTCAAGTAACTGAATACTCTCTGTGCGAGATTTATGGCGTGGAAGTCGATCGAACAAAAGATCGGGATAATGACATTTGGTACGAAGTCAGACTGTTAGTTTGGGGAGGCTCTCGCATCTCCCTACCCCGCACGATGAACCCATACCAGCAAGCAAAAATCGCCAAAGCGATTAACAACTATCTGCACGAGCAAAATAACCAAACATAGCCGATCGCGATCGACCCGATTTCTCAAGGTTGCGGACTGACGCAGAAACCGGGTTTTTCACCAAAATCTCTTCTAGAGTGCGATCGCCCCCGTTAAACAACCCGGTTTCTTCGGTATCGAAAGGGAAACTCGCGGGTGGAAACTCATCATCTAAAAACTCAACACTCGTTCACTTTTTAGGTTCTTTCAACTTCCAACCGGGTTTGACAACTTGCCGGGAACGCGCAACTACTAAACTGTCATTCGGTACATCTTCTGTCACCACAGAACCCGCAGCTACAGTAACATCTTCCCCCAAAGTTATCGGTGCAACCAACACGCTGTTAGAACCCGTTTTGCTCCGATCGCCTATGTGAGTTTTGTGCTTGTTTTTTCCGTCGTAATTCGCCGTAATCGTCCCAGCACCGATGTTGACTTTTTCTCCCAAAGTCGCGTCGCCTAAATAAGACAAGTGAGCTACATTAGTTCGATCGCCGATTTGAGTATTTTTCAATTCTACAAAATTGCCGACGCGGCAGTTCGCCCCAATTTCTGCGTGTCCCCGCAAGTGTGCGTAAGGACCAATGCGCGAATTTTCTGCCACAATACTGTCAGAAACCACCGAATAAAGCACAGTCACATTTTCTGCAATCTGACTGTTTTCGATCAAACTGCCGGGGCCGATGCGACTCCCAGAGGCGATCGAAGTGTTTCCCCGCAAGTGAGTTTGCGGTTCAATTACCACATCCGGCTGCAACTCTACGGTATCGTCAATGGTGATGCTGTTGGGATCTAGCAGCGTCACTCCCGCCGTCATCCACTTGTCCTTGATCCGCGTTTGCAAAATATCGCAAGCTGTAGCTAAATGTTTGCGATCGTTAATTCCGAATATTTCTTGATAATCTGCCACATCCACCGCCATCACCGGACTGAGGAAATTTACCGTATCAGTTAGGTAATATTCTTTTTGGTCATTGTCTGCCTTCAATTCTGGCAAAATTTTCTCTAAATCCGGCCAATGAAAGCAGTAAACACCTGCATTAATGCGGTGATTTTGCTTTTGAGCTTGTGTGCAGTCGCGGTCTTCGACAATTTGCTCGACTAAGTTTTGACTGTCGGTAAATACTCGACCGTAGCCTTGGGGATTCGGCAAATTAGCTGTCAATAAAGTAGCAGAGTTTTGGTGCTGTTTGTGAATGGCCATCAATTGTTTGATAGTTTCTGCCCTCAGCAAAGGTACATCCCCATTTAAGACCAGCAAGTCTCCTTTAAATCCCTTTAAGTGAGGCAGCAATTGCTGGATGGCATGACCTGTCCCCAATTGTTCGGTTTGTTCGACAAATTCTAGGGGAGGAGATTGAGGATTTTTCCTTGATAATTCTTGACCTCTAATCAGGGATTCTTTAACGAGTTCGCCTCGATAACCGACGATGACAAATCGCCTGGTAATTTGAATTTCTTCACAACTTTGGAGGACTCGCTCAACTAGCGATCGACCGCCCAATTCCTGTAGAACTTTAGGCAAGTCAGATTTCATGCGCGTGCCGCGTCCAGCCGCTAAAATTGCTATTGCTACCATTGTGCGATCGAGTTATTTGCTATAAAAACTTGAATATTGACTAACTGATGATATCACTCGCTGTCCGCCGATGGCACTGGGATCGCACAATTTTTTCATCTAAAATTTCTCATCTCGCGTCCGCGCGAGCGAGGTTTTTTCCAGCCGGATACTGGTTGTAGGGGCGATGCTTGCAATATCTGGACTGGCGCGCCCGGTATCAAAAACCTCGTTGCAACAGTATTTGGCGGCTGACCAAGACGGCTTGCATTCCTCATTGCAAACCTGAGTTCGTTTGGCAGTAAGGACTGCGAGTCTTTTCCCAAGGGCTGGGAGGGGGAGCGAAAGTGATAATTTGCATCTTAGGGCTGGGATTTGCCACGATACATTATACTATTTGTTGAATTTCAGTTAGGGTGTTTTCAACTTTAAAAAACTATTTCTGACTTTTTCATTCCTTCTGCCTTCTACCTTCTGCATTATCAGGTGTCCAGCTATGACAGAGCTTAATTTTCAGGAACTTGCCAAGCAGGGAAATCTCGGCACTGCGATCGCATCTTGGCTAAACAGCCAGTTGCAATCTGAAGGCATCACAGCCTCCGCGAGTCTCGACGGCGACTGTTTGGATGTAATTCTTGAGGCCGAGCAGGTACCCATAGAAAATACCTTAGTTGATTTTGTTCGCACCGAGCTGACGAATTTGCACCCGGATTCGATTCGCAAAGTGAAGGTTGAGGGCCGAGAAAGAGGTCAGATTGCTGCTGCTTGGAGTCAAGAGTTTAGTTTGGAGAACGGGAATTTTGAACCGCAGAGCTTTGCAGGAGAATCTGTGCCAAATACTGCGGTTGCTAATATGGACGACCGCACAGAGATGGAGAACAATTTTGAGGAAGAGAAACCCCCGGAACTTGCTGCATTTGAGAACCGGCTGCGATCGACTTTTATTGTAGTCGGGCTGGTGACGGGTATGTTGGCGATCGCGGTGGTGGCGTTTGTCGGTAAAATTTTGAACCAGCCTGCTGCAACTGCGGGGAATAATCCCGATGAAACAGCAAATTTAGCAAGTGCACCGGATACTGCACCAGATACTTTTCGAGAAGCCGTTAACAGTGCGCTCAAAGCAGCAGAATTAGGGCGATCGGCAAAAACCAAGGAAGATTGGACTACAGTGACCGATCGTTGGCAAGAAGCGGTATCATTAATGAGAAGAGTACCAGTGTCGAGCCCCAACCATCAACTAGCTCAAGCAAAAGTAATCGAGTATCAGAAATATCTGCTTTACGCTCAAGAAGCAGCAGTAACTCCCCCTCTGCCAACTCCAACTCCCGCACCAGCGGCAAAATCACCTTCGGAAAAAGCAACTCCTAAAAAACCGAATTCGCCCAAAGAAACTTCGGAAAAAGCAACTCCTAAAAAATCCACTTCTGAAAATAGAGCTTCAGAGAAAGAAACTTCTAAGAAATCTCCTTCCGACAAAGCAGAACCAGAGAAAAAATCTCCTTCTAGATAATGTTCAAATAGAGATTTGAATAACTATGACTGACAACAGTTTAATCGTTTCTCCTGAATGGTTGGCCGCCAATACCGACAATCCGCAAGTTGTAATCATTGACTGCCGTTTTTCCCTTGCCGACCCGGAATTGGGACAAAAACAATATCAAGAAAGCCACATTCCCGGAGCTTCCTATCTCGATTTAAACCGCGATCTCGCGAGTTCAGCGGGAAAACACGGCGGCAGACATCCCCTGCCAAATATTGAAGAGTTAGCTGATAAATTGAGCGCGATCGGCATTAATTCACCAGAAACTTTAGTCGTCGCCTATGACGATTCGCGGCTGGCCTTTGCCGCTCGTTTGTGGTGGCTGCTGCGATATATGGGACACAGCAAAGTCGCTTTGTTAGACGGCGGTTTCAGCGCATGGAAAGCGGGGGGCTATCCGGTAACAAATACTTTGCCAGAACCCCGCGAGGGTAACTTTATTGCTCGCTTGCAGCCGGATTTGGCGGTAGATATTGACGCGGTAAAAGAGCGTAAAGACTTGCCGGGAAAGGTTTTAGTGGATTCGCGAGAAAGCGAGAGATATGAAGGTTTGCGGGAGCCGATCGACCCCATTGCAGGTCACATTCCGGGTGCGGTTAACTATCCTTGGCAAGGGGTGACGGATGAAACTGGAAAAGTGCGATCGACCTCGGAACAAAAACAGCGGTGGACGGAATTAAAAAAAGCCGAAGAAATTATTGTTTATTGCGGTTCCGGGGTGACGGCTTGCGTTAATTTACTGTCTTTAGAAATCGCCGGAATTCCCGATGCTAAACTTTATGTCGGTAGCTGGAGTGACTGGTGTTCTTATCAGTTGTAGGGTGCAGGAGCGAGATGATTGTTGACTGTTGACTGTTCACGGCGTTCACTGTTGACGGCGTCAACCGTCAACCGTCAACCGTCAACATCATGCCCGTGTAACCGGAAATGATATCAAAGCGAAATTCCTCGCTATCAGGACTAATGAGTTCTTCAGTCCTCTTTGAGAGGACTGTCTTCTATGAGACAGGGAATTTATTCCCGCTTAGGACTGTTGGGTGAGCGGGAGGACTGGCGAACTAAAAGCTTAAATTGACACTAATAGGTAGCTGGCAATCACTTCGACTGACATCTTGCACCCTTCTCAAGAAAAGGCTTTCCGGCCTGTTCCACAAAGAGTATATTTTCTCGCTTCACAGGCCGGAAAGCCTGTTCAGAAGGCGAATTAAACAATACCCTAAAAATCAAAATAAATATAAGGCAAACCGCCTGCGGGAGCCAACACCCAAACAGCATACAAACAAAGCGGCATTAATACCAATTTCACCGGCCAATTTAACTCCAATTTTAAACCCCGACTCAACGCATAGTTCCCCAACATTGCCACAGCCAAAGCAGCTAACATCCAAGCTAAACTCGCTCTTTCTAAACCCAAAGCTTCTACATAAACTTTCTCAGCAAACTGCACGTCAGCAGCGTGTCCCCACAAATGCGAAATCGCCCATCCAGAATCCTTTAAATTGGGAAGGCGGAAAAATATCCAACTACCAAAAACCATCGCCTGAGTCAACAGCCAACCGATCGCAATCCCGATCGGATTTTCCCACAAAAACTCCAGCCGCCACCGCTTAAACAGCACATCAGTCAGCCTGTGAACCGCCAAAGCCAAACCGTGCAAACCTCCCCATACAATAAATCCCCAAGCCGCCCCGTGCCAAATTCCCGCAATTAACATTACCAGGGACAAATTCAGACAAGTGCGCCACAAACCGACTCGCGAACCCCCCAAAGGAAAATACAAATAATTCCGCAGCCAATCCCCTAAAGTCATGTGCCAGCGGCGCCAAAAATCGGCTATGCTGGCACTAAAATAAGGGAAATCAAAATTTGGTGGCAAATACCAACCCAGCAGCAAAGCACTACCGCGCGCCATGTCAACATAGCCGCTAAAATCGAGATAAAGTTGCAGCCCGTAAGCAAAAATCGCCAGCCACAAATCCTCGCTACCCGCCCGCTGCAAGTTGGTAAAGCTTAAATCGACATAAATTCCCAAGTTATCTGCGAAAAGACCTTTTTTTACTGCACCGAAGGCGATCGTCCAAAGTCCCTCAGAAATGCGATCGGGCGTCGGAAATTGCTGGTTTTTCAGTTGATATATCAAGTTGTGATACCGAGTAATCGGACCGGAAATCAGTTTGGGAAAAAACAACTTGTAAGCAGCAAAATTTAGCAGGGAAGTAGCAGCAGGCGCGCCTCGGTACACGTCAATCAAATAAGCAATGCACTCAAAGCAAAAGAAACTCAATCCCAGAGGTGCGATAACGTGACTTTTCACCCAGTCAGCCCCGTCGATAGCTACAGGCCAATTGAACAAAGTGCCGATCGAACTCAATAAAAAAGGCACATACTTAAAGCCCAGAAGCAGCAACACATTCAGGGAGATTCCTATCCACAGCAGCAACAAACGGCTGCGGTTCCAAGATTCATTAGCAATCCGCCAATCCAGAGGTTCCCCAATCGCCATCGCCAAGCAGTAATTAAACAAAGCACCGACTAACAGCAGAGGAATGTACCAAATTTGCAGCGAAGCGTAAAAAATTAAACTACCCGCCAACATGATAAACAGCCGCCACCACCGCAGCGGAACCAACCAGTAAGCCGCGAACAAAACTAACAGAAACACGGCATATTGAAGGGAGATGAAAGTCATACTATTTTAGATTTTATATTTTATATTTTAGATTTTAGAATTGGGAAGGGCTTATGTTGTATGGGTTGGGATTACGGGCCTGCTGTTGCATTGTTTTTATTAATCGAGATTTTGCTAAAAACGAGGTCCATCGTGGATTTTAGCCGATCGCCGACACGAAAATAGGCCCTCGGTAAGTCCCTACTATACAGTCTGCCACTCAGAACTGCTATATTTTACAGCACAAAGGTTAAATTCTGTTGCCAATTAAATAAATCTTGCCTGCTATAAATTAGCTCTCTTACGAAGAATATAAAATTCGGTGGAAAAAAATATAATTATCTCTCTTTTGTCACTTCGGGCGAGAGTATAGCGGTAGGGTGCGTCGCTGATTGATAGTCGTAAATAATCAGAATTCTGGCGGCGACGCACCCTACTTTAATTAGAATAGGAGTAGGATAATCATCTCTACTGAAAGTGACACAAGAGGGTTATGTTTGCAGTGTGCAGCCTTAGCATCCCGCACAGCAAAAAAGTGATGTAACCCAAAATGTTTTGAATTCATCACGATACAAAATATTTGACAAGTAGTTCGATCGCATTTCAACCCTTCCAAAACCTCAAATTCGGTCAGATCCGGTATCGTAATGTCGATAAAACTTGCTTGCGGTTGCTCAAATAGCCGCCGATCGCAAATTTTCAGCACCGCGGGCGTTTATATCGCAGTACAGTGAATTTCTGCCAGCAAGTTTTTCAGAAAATACCGAAAAACTATCTTCATCCTCCCCAATCAAAATTTTTGCTGCAGCATCCGCCGCTGGCGATCGCCCGGAAGCCAGCAAGCTAGGAGAATTTGCGCTTGCTGGCGGTATTTCATCTCCCTTAGCAGCCGACATTTCCAAAGGGTTTTCTGCCTCTCCAGGATACAGAATCGGCAGTGTGACCAAAAAAGTCGAACCCACTCCGGGCGAACTTGTGATTTCAATGCTTCCACCTAGAAATTCAGCCAGTTTTTTGCACAGAGACAATCCCAATCCGGTGCCTTTGACGCCCTTCTGCAAGGGATTTTCTATTTGGACAAATTCTTCAAAAATTCGCTTTTGGTCGGCTGGGGGAATGCCGATGCCCGTATCTGCTACTGAAAAATTAACTGTTCCCTCATCTCCTATTTCCGCAGCAACTCGCACTTCACCTGCTTCGGTAAATTTGAGGGCATTAGAAATCAGATTTCGCAAAATCTGAGAAACTTTTCCCTCGTCGGTTGTGAGGATTGGAAGTTCGAGAGGATCTTCAAAAATTAGAGAAACGGCAGAGTTTGGGGGAAGCAGGGGGCGCATCATTCCTCGCAGGGCGCTGAACAAATCTTCGACTTCAAAATCAGCCAAACGAACAGTGAGTTTTCCGGCTTCCACTTTGGCTAAATCTAACGAGTCGTTGACAAGTTCTGCGAGAGACTCGGCGGATTTGTAAATGTAATTTACTTGCTTGTCCTGTTCGGCTGAAAGTTCTCCGTCGAGGCGATTTAACAATATTTCCGAAAGGCTCATAATTGCTGTTAGCGGAGTGCGAAACTCGTGGCTCATATTTGAGAGAAAGCTGGTTTTGAGTTCGCTGGCCCGCCGGAGAGATTCGGCCTTATCGTTTAATTCAGCGTAAAGTGCCAAGACTCCGCGATTGGTATCTTTGAGTTGTTGATTTAATTGTACGAGTTCTTCTTGACGCTGGCGGAGTTCGTCTAAAGTACGCAGTAATTCTTGATTTTGCTGCTGAATTTCGGCATAGGGATCTTCGGGAATTTGGCGCGCTAGTTTGTCAACTAATTGATTTAGTTCGATCGCACTCAGCGCAGGCATATTTTTGGAAAACTGTTTAATTAATTGTACAGCCGTTCCGCGATCGGGCCGAGAGTCGATTTTCACTTCGTCCATCAACCGTTTCGCTGCTGCTAAACCGAGTCCCGCGCCGGTTTGCGATCGAAAATTGGGGCTTAACACAGCCGCTAAATCAGCAATTCCCGGCCCGGTGTCAGAAATCCGAGTCCGAAAAATTTGGGGCGATTCCCCTTCCACAAAGAATTCTACTTTGCCGCCGCCTGCATATTTGAAAGCATTGCGGGCAATTTCGGAAACTGCTGTCGCGATGCGGGTTTGTACTTGGGAATCGAATCCCAGCCCTTTAGCAATTTGGCGAGCTCTTTGGCGTACTTGTACGATGTCTTGTTCAAAACGGACTTCCGTCGTCAGGATTGGGTAACTCACGCTGCTTCTCTCACCTTGGCTACTATAACTGTCATGTCATCGCGAGTGCGTTTGAAGTCCCGGTAGAGCACGGCTGCGATTAAAGCAGGATGTCTGGAGGCTAAACCCGGATAGCGGTTTAAATTCCACTGCGCCGCCAAACCGTCGGAGTGCATGATGAGTAGGGACTGCTGCGACCAAGGATAAACAAATTCTGCTACTTTTCGCATCATATGTCCAACTGTGCCGTTGTAGGAAACCATGCTTCGGGTTTGGTTATTTGCGACCACTACACCGCTGATGTTGCCAATTCCGGCAAAACAAACTGTTTGTTGGGTACGATCGATTTGGGCGATCGCCGCAGCCGCTCCTCTGGTATTTTTTAAAGCAGCGTGCGCCTTCTCTAAAATTGCTTTCGGCCCGAGTTTGGCGTTTTCCTCAAATACCCGCACTGCTTCGCCAGACGCTTCTTCGGCCAAATCCCCGTAGCCTAGCCCGTCTGCAACTAAGATCAGGTTTTTGTCAAGGTGATTTTCTACCGCCCACGAATCCCCGCAAATTTGCTCTCCTGCTTTGGGTAAGTGGATAACCCCAAATTCTAAGTAATTATTGTTTTGGGATGCTTCCCGGCTATTTTGGGTCGGTTCCAGCCGCGCTAATAAGGCTGTCCCCAGTTTTGGTACAGAATGAATATCAAAAAAAGTAGAGAGGCGTTTAATTGCCCCCAGTCCAGTTCCAGGGCTTCCCGCTGTAGAAAAACCGTCCCGCAGACACAGCGCGACATTTGCCATTCCCTGCCCCCGGTCTAGCGCTACTATTTCAATGCTACATCCTGCCGCTGTTTTGAATGTTCGCAGCAAAAGTTCTCCTTCGCGGGCGTGCTTGACCAGGTTTTTTGCTGCTTCGGTGGTAACAATTGCCACTTTACCGCGATCGGTCTCGTTAAATTCTAGTTCGGCCGCGAGGGCGACTGCGATTCGGCGCGCTTCTCCCACTTGACTTTCTTCTGTTACGGGCAGGGCTAGGGCATCTATCATTTTTTATAAGCTCTAATCATGAAATTCTCCATACGCCAACCCTCTCCGGGTATGGGGTGGCATTCCAAGAATCACCAGAAAAACGAGCGAGAAGCTCCTGGCTTTAGACATGGGGAGGAAAGCGGCAGCGACGGTCGTCGCCGGGAAATTTATTTCTTCAAAACCCATAGCTATAACCATCTTTTTTGTGAATTGCTTTGCAATACTTATGGCTAATACCTGCTACTCTCGCAGACTTAGTTACGATATCAAAACTACCCGAAGCACGGCATAAAACCCGCCCTGTATAAGAGCCGATTTTCTTCCCTGCGGTAACGGTTGCACTGACAAGATCGCCAGTCTGAAACCCTTTGTGGAGTTGCACTCTGGACTTGTGCCGAACGGGAAACCCGTACTGGTTTGTACCGCACATCTGTCGTGTCCCGTGTCCTTTTGCTGCAATCAGCAGTGGCTTTGAAATCAAGACTGTGAGCGTGTCAACGCTGCCCACACGCGCAGCATCAAGCCAGTGCGATTTAGCCAACCCTAACCGATGACGGTTGAACTTAGTTTGTCCGCCCGTACCAGTAGTGACGGGCAATCCCGCATCTTTAAGTGCATTAAATAATGCCCATCGGGTTGAGTTGACCGCTGCGGCATCTTTAAGAGGCAGTTTTGCCTGTTTGAGGATGCGGTTTAGCAGGTCGGGCTTAGCTGCCAGGAATACCCGAACATCTTGACTGCCTTTCTTTTGATTGCAATCGTGGCAGGCAATCGTCAAATTAGAAATCCTGTCCGAACCACCTCTTGACTTGGGTTGAATGTGTTCAACCTCGAACGGTACATTTTCAACCGAACAATCAGCGCACTGTCGATTCCATTTTTCTAAGAGATACTGCCGGACTTCGTAACCCTGCAATTCTCCTTGCTGATACAATAAACCTGAGATTTCAGGGTTTTGTATTAGTTGGGTGTCGAACCGCACTAGCTCTTGAACAATGCGGGCAATGGGAGCAAATCGAATCAACTTGCGAACCCATGTGAGTGCTGTTTCAATTCGGTGTCGCAAGGATGGAGCTAGCCAACCATCGGGACGAGTGCGATTGAGGAATCGTGCCTGACGGTATCGAGTTTTGCGATTGCGTCTTCCTCGCCTGAGTTGACGGCGAGAGAGAAGTGCATCTTTAATTTGCTGTCCCCGGTGTTGCAGTTCGGCTCCGAAGATAATCTTGTCGCCCTGTTTTATTGCAATCCCCGTGACTTTCGATCCTGGATCTAATTTGAGTTCTAGCGGCTCAGGATTCGTCTCAACTGCTTTTTTCAAAACAATCGTAAAGGGATAGCGACGAAATACCGCTGCCTTGCCTGCTTTCAGCAATGACCTTGCCATTCCTGGTTTACAGGGTGATAGCGGTTTGCTTTCGGTATCAATTACAAAGACAAAGTTAGACATTGTTGCGTCTCCTCTGATTGCTCGTAATGTTCGCTTCGCCAATGTTTTCAAGGCTTGTCATGTTGGCTGCACTTCCTTAACCCCACTACAGATGTTTAGCAACCAACGATAGGGCTACAAACTAGCGACGCATTTGTAGGTATCGTGACCTTGAAAACGTAGACCTTGAAGGTCTTAGGCTGGTCATGTTCTCGCTTGCATCCCGCTCGAAGAGTCGGACAGTCTACAAGCCCCTGCCTTTAGGCATGGGGTTCATGACTTCTTGGCTTGGCTGGTTCCTCTTTATACCAATTAAAAAAATAATACAACTATACGCAAGCTCCAAACCCCGATCGTCCTCACTCATTCCAAATGCTTTAATCTAAAATCTCAACTTTCAAATCGTATTACTTCTTCAGCGCCAGCGGACGATCGCAATTTTAGTCCCCTTACCCACTTTGGAAACAATCTCAAATTCGTGCATCAACCGCTTGGAACCGCTGAGCCCCAAACCCAAACCGTGATTAGAAGTATAACCGTCAGTCATTGCCAATTCGATATCTGGAATTCCCGGGCCCTTGTCTTCAAATATCAGCCTCAGCCCTTTGCGGGTTCCTAATTGGAGCGTTTCGAGAGTTACAGTTCCCCCTTTGCCGTACTCTACAGTATTGCGGGCAAGTTCGCTCGCTGCGGTAACGATTTTCGTTTGGTCTACTAAACCAAATCCCATTGCTACAGCCCAACTTCGCACTTGCTGTCGGACGTGGACTATATCGGATGACGATCGGATTTCTAGTGTCTCACGTTTTGACATGGCGGCTACTGTACCAAAATAGAACTTCTCCCCAAAATATAGGACTTACACTCATCAACTTAGTTTCTCCTAATAGTCCTGGACGCACTTACTACAATTTTATATCCAAATAAAATATAGTGCAGGAATCTCAAACCCTTGATTTAATATCGTTTCCGGTTGCATCGGAACGATCGGGTCAAGGTCGCGCAATTCCACATTCCCCGACTCCCCACTCCCCACTCCCGATCGTAAGGAGTGTTACCGGAATTGATATAACCCCATTGAGTGCGTAAGCCCTCTCCTAAGAAATCTTCAGTTTGTCAACAAGGTATTTACAAACAAACTAGGTTTCTTGACTGCCTGTGCCTCAGTCAGGGGACAATTAATCAACTGCTTACGCTTGCTCGTCAAGAGACAAACCCAAGGATTTTCTTAACAAAATCATGCCCTTTTCAACGCTTAAAGCTGTGCGAACTCCTGTCAGGGAAAGACCCAACTCAACGAGCGTAATCGCAACCGCTGGCTGCATCCCGACCACAACTGTCTCCGCATCTAAAATTCGCGACATACTAGCGATATTGTTGATAATGCGACCGATAAAAGAATCCACTATTTCTAGGGAAGAAATTTCTATTAAAACACCTTTTACGCCTGTTTTGACTATGCGGTTCGTCAGGTCATCTTGCAGCGTCATTGCTAAGCGATCGTGCATATCTACTTGAATTGTTACTAGCAAAAATTCACCCATTTGAAGTATTGGTATCCGTTCCACAATTCCACCCAACTGCTAAATTTTACTTAACTTTTCATGTCAGAGCGCAATATTTTTATGTTTCCTCTTTCAAATTTTTTATAGTTAAACCTTGGCGCTGCAACGCGACTTTAAAAGCATCTGCTAAAGTAGCTTTTGTGAGAATATCCTGCAAGTCAACTCCCAAGTGAACTATGGTTTGAGCTATTTGCGGGCGAATGCCGCTGATGATGCACTCAGTACCCATTAAACGGGCGGCTGCTACAGTTTTTAATAAATGTTGAGCAACTAAAGTGTCAACAGTCGGCACGCCTGTAATGTCTAAAATCGCAAATTCCGAGCCGGTTTCCATGATTTCCTGCAACAGAGTTTCCATTACTATTTGAGTGCGGGCACTGTCGAGAGTCCCGATCATGGGTAAAGCGAGAATTCCTTGCCAAAGTTTGACTACGGGTGTTGACAATTCGAGCATTTCTTGCTGTTGGCGTTCGATGACTTCTTCGCGAGCTTTGAGAAAAATTTCTGTCACCCACAGGCCGAGCTGATCTAATAAACTGGTGGAAAGCCAAAGTTGTTCGACAAGTGCGTCGCGGTTTTGTGTTAGTTCGTGACAAAGCCGATCGAACAACGGCTTTTTGAAGCATAAAATGAAACTCGCTATCTCTGAGGGAGTAAAGCCTCTCTGAACGCGCGATCGCGAAACTTCTGCTAGCAACACCCGCATATTTTCCCATTCGGGTGTCTGGATGTCGCTAAAGTTACCGTGCCCCACTGCAATGTGGAGCAATTGCAGGAACTCTTGACACTCGGATCGCAATTCTTTGGCTCTCATCAAGTCGTCCCGTCGCAGCCCGGTATTTTGCAGTTCTTTGAGCCAGTCTGCTAGTAACTCTGCTTTATGTCTTTGTATGATTTCCGCGATCGTGTTATTGCTTGTGAGTTCCATTAAAATTATCTCCTGCTTAGCAATTGGGATGAAGTTGTACGAGCGAGCGCACCAAGCGTGTTTTTTAATGTGGCAACTTCTGAGTTTAGCTCACTGTTTGCTGTTTGCGATCGAGTGTTAAGTACCGAATTGTAAAATGCGTTTGACGATCGCACTGGTAGAACTCGGAACTTCTATTTCGATCAAGGAAATCTTGCCACCTCCGGCGATAACGGCCGGTGCTTCCGGCAGAGTTTCGACTTGATAGTCGCCTCCTTTAACGTATATATCAGGCTTCAGGATATTTATCAGTTTAGTTGCTGTAATCTCGGAAAAAATTACTACGGCGTCTACTGGTTTGAGAGCGGCTAACACTTCGGCTCGCTGATTTTCCGGTACGATCGGGCGAGGTGGCAATCCCGGCTGCTGCGGTTTGATAGCTTGCACGCTGGCGTCGCTATTCAATCCCACCACGAGCGATCGCCCCAAATTTTTTGCCGCCTGCAAATAGCGGACGTGGCCGCAGTGCAGGATATCGAAGCACCCGTTAGTAAACACGATCGGACGCCACTTGTCCGGATCGGACGCGATCGATATTTCAAGTTCTCTCAACGTGTAAACATCAGAAATCATTGCAGTCATTACCACCCAATTTGAACAGCACTCCACATTATCCTACCAAAAAATGTGATCTTTTGCACTTTCGCTCTTGAACAATCAATCACTCACTCTCCGACTAATTAATAGTTGTATTTGAGTTAAAATTAATTGGTTAATGGTAACTTTTAAGCAAAAATATATCGGTAAAAATTACCGACGGCGAAGCTGAGTTTAAACATCTAATCCCTAAGTAAAAAACACCTACTCGTCTATCTGTGACTGCCGTATCCTGCTGTTGGTAATTGGAGGTTAAAAAGTTGGTAAACAATTATTTATTCCCGCCCTCTCTTATATCAATTACTATAAGACAAGGGATGAGTGTTCCACCGCCTCGGGCAGGCGATCGGGTAGTGAGAGCCCTAGGGGGTGAAACCCAACGAAACGCCCTCCTCCTGTGTCTATTATTTCTGACACCGCCGCGCGAGCGAAAGCTAGTTAAAAGCACCGAACCCAAGCGTGCAGAGCTCATCTTTACGCTGGATTCGTCAGACTGTAGAAGAAGCCAGCAGTTGCTTGCTGCAGTTTCTGGGCGCTATCTCAACCAAGCTTTACAGCCACCCCAGAAGCGTACAGCCTCCTGTATCCCACTCTGCACAGCCGTCCAAAAACTCGACCTTTTGGGTCGCAACCGCAGCCTGTGAAAACCCAGATGAAAGTCGAGGTCGGTACCCGAAGCCGCTATTTTGGTGGAAAATAGCTTAACTCGTTCAACAAAATCCACTCAACTACCCCCTTGAATCTAAAGGTGTAGAATTATCTCACACGAATTATGAAAGCAAGTAATAGCCGTCAATTTTCTTCAGTAGCTGCTCGAACTCTAAAAGTAGTCGGGATTATCTTGATTCTCTCTGCTTTGCTTGACTGCATTGTTCTGTCGCTGCCGGGAGAAACTTCAGACCTTCTCAATCGAGGCTGGCAGTTGGCTGCTGCAACTCAAATAGTTGACAGGGGCATTATTCCTTTGATGGGTATCGCCCTCCTGATGACTGGCTTTTGGGTTGACAGCAGCAGTGGAGTATCTATTGAGCGACGCAAGGTTTGGCTGGACTTGCGATTCTGGGCGCTGTTGATTTCCAGCTTGCTAGGTCTAGTTTACCTATCTCTGGTTCCCGTTCACCTCAACAATACTCGTTTGGAACTCAAGGATGCTCTGGCTCAAGTAGATCAAGAAGCCGGACAAGCGGAAGGTCAACTTGAGGCACAACTTAAAAGCCCTCAATTTAAAGCTCAGGTAGAACAGCTCAAAAGCCAGCGTCGCACCCAGATAGCCTCGCTGCTGGAAGACAACGGGAAGCTGCAACAAGCACTCAAGAGTCCAGATGTTCCCAAGGAATTGAAAGCTGTGCTTGAGCAGTCGAAAAATGACCCGAAAGCCCTCGACAAGTTCCTGGAACAGCAAGCTCAAGAACTCCCCACTCAAGCTCGCAACGAGATTCGCACCCGCAAGCAACAAAAAGAGAAAGAGTTAAGAACTCGATCGAGAAATTCGAGTTTGCAGACGGGAATCACCAGTTTGCTGCTAGCGATAGGCTACATTACTGTTGGTTGGACGGGATTGAGAAGTATGGGAATTCTGCGGTTCGGCCGCCGCAAAAGCTGACCGGCGCTGGCAGGGATTGCGCTGGTCGAGACATCCCTGAGAAATAGTTTGTTTGCCTAATAGTTTGCCCTTACTGAAAGCTGGGAATGTTCTCAATTTATATTCTGACTTACAACGAAGAGATTGATATCGCCGCTTGCATTGAATCGGCACTGCTTTGTGACGATATCATTGTAGTTGATTCTTTCAGCACCGATCGCACCCTTGAGATTGTTCAGAACTATGCCGTGCAAACAGTGCAGCACCGCTTTGAAACTCACGGACGCCAGCGGACTTGGATGCTCCAAGAAGTCCCGTGCAAGTACGAATGGGTTTACATCCTCGAAGCAGACGAGCGGATGACGCCTGCACTGTTTGCTGAATGCTTAAAGGCGATCGAAAGTCAAGAATATATCGGCTATTACGTAGCGGAAAAAGTAATATTTATGGAGCGCTGGATTCGCCGCAGCACTCAATATCCCCGCTATCAAATGCGTCTCTTTCGCAAAGACCGAGTGTGGTTTACTGACTACGGTCACACTGAACGGGAAGTCTGCAACGGGCCTACTCACTTTTTGAAGGAAACTTACCCTCACTATACTTGCAGCAAAGGTCTTTCCCGCTGGATTGAAAAGCACAACCGCTACTCGACTGACGAGGCGGCTGAAACTCTCCGTCAATTAGAAGCAGGTCAAGTAAATTGGTGGGATTTATTGTTTGGCGCGTCGGAGGTGGAAAGGCGGCGCGCTTTGAAAGATTTTTCTTTGCGCTTGCCTTTGCGCCCTGTGGTGCGCTTTTTCTATATGTATATTTTACTCGGCGGATTTCTTGACGGTCAAGCGGGATTGGCTTGGTGTACGCTGCAAGCTTTTTATGAATATCTAATTTTGCTGAAAGTTTGGGAAATGAAGCATCTACCACTGCCAACTTTAGAGGTAGCGGCAGAACAATCTATTTCGGAAGTAGTAACAGTTGAGCCGTCAAAAGTTTCTTATAATCTTGGCGCTTCCGATACTCGCAATTAAAAATTGAGAATTAAAAATTGGGCATTAAAAATTGGCATTGGTAATTAATACCACTAAAAAAAACGCAATCTACGCACTTCACTGGATGACAACCCAGTCAGAACATAGATATAATCAAGAACATAGCCGTGATACACATCTGAAAAAATGGTAGTTTATTGCGTATACAGCACTTCCGGATGTTACGAGGTACAATAGAATAGACTAAAAATAATATACAAATGAAAGCATACTCAGTAGA